>CAVJKX010000004.1:0-130703 GCA_963650165.1 bacterium | reverse complement strand
TCGCCTATTCGCTATCCTTTTTTCTTATCTGTCTCTCATCATTGTAACTCCTACATTTCCGGAAGAAATTTGCCATGGAAACATTGAAGTTTTTTTGCAAAAGCTTTTGCAAAAGCTATTGTATTTTTGCGCAAACAAGAGTACAATACCAAACGAACTTAATACAGGGGAGCTTGTTATTGCAGGCTGAGAGGAAGTAAACCAACTTCGACCCTTATACCTGATGTGGATAATGCCGCCGTAGGAAGCACTGTCGCTCCGTAGCAGGAGAATGCCGCAAAGGGTATTCTCCTGTTTTTTGTTTGTCTTTTGAGGAAGGAGGAAACGAGATCCACTTATGTGGCGGGCTGAGGGGGAGCGCCCTGAGCCTTGTATATCAGCGATGGGAAGCCGTGTTCCGGCGTGAGAGGATGCCAGAAAGCATCGACCGAACTTCCGTGCGGCCTTCATGGCATCGGCCGCAGCTTTTGCCGGAAGCGCCGCTGAATACAGCCGTTTCCGAATTTATTCAAAGGATGATATCAAAATGAAAAATTCAAACACGAAGAAATTAGCCCTGGCCGCCGTTATGTGCGCCGTTGCAGTTGTCGGCAGCCTGTTTTCCTTCCCCGTTTTCGGCAGCAAATGCTCGCCCGTTCAGCACATGGTCAACATACTGTGCGCGGTGCTGCTCGGCCCCGGCTACGGAGTTGCCGCGGCATTCACGGCCTCGCTTATACGCAATCTTCTCGGGCTCGGCAGCCTGATGGCCTTCCCCGGCAGCATGTTCGGTGCGCTGCTGTGCGGTCTGGTTTACGCCAAGACGAAAAACATATCAGGAACGCTGCTCGGCGAGGTTTTCGGCACGGCCGTTCTCGGCGGCCTGTGCGCATACCCTGTCGCAATATTGTTCATGAGCCAAAGCGCGGCCGGACTTGCTTTTTATGCGTATATCATCCCGTTTTTTATCTCAACGGCCGGCGGCGCCGCAATTTCGGCGGTTCTGATATACAGTCTGAAAAAAGCGGGCGTGCTTGATAAAATGCAGAGCTCACTTGAGCGCTGAGGAGGAGAAAAATGTTTTTCGAAGAGCTTGAAAATGTGCGGAAAAAGTGTCCGCTGATACACAACATAACCAATTATGTGACCGTAAACGACTGCGCAAACATCGTCCTTGCCTGCGGCGCGTCGCCCATAATGGCCGACGACGCGGATGAGGTCGCCGATATCACCTCCATCTGCGGCGGGCTGAACATCAACATCGGCACGCTCAACAGCCGCACCATAGAGTCGATGCTCACGGCCGGAAAAAAGGCAAACGAGCTCGGGCACCCGGTCGTGCTCGATCCCGTCGGTGCCGGTGCGTCGAGGCTTCGCACCGAAACCGCTCTGCGGCTTCTGAAAGAGCTGAAGCTTACCGTCATTCGCGGCAACATCTCGGAGATCAAAACTCTGGCATCGGGAAGCGGCACGACCAAGGGAGTGGACGCCGACATCAGCGACAGAGTTACCGAGGATAATCTGGATGAAGCGGTCGCCTTTGTAAAAGCCTTTGCAAAGGCAGCCGGAGCCGTTATCGCCGTCACGGGAGCCATAGACATCGTAGCCGACGCCGATACGGCCTACTGCATACGAAACGGACATGCGATGATGTCCTCCGTTACGGGAACGGGATGCCAGCTTTCCGCCATGACGGCGGCCTTTGTTACGGCAAATCCCGATCGGCCGCTGGAGGCTGCCGCCGCCGCCGTATCCGCCATGGGTCTTGCCGGCGAGACGGCTCACGCAAGGCTCGGCAAAGCCGACGGCAGCGCAAGCTACAGGAACTATATAATAGACGCGATCTATAACATGACCCCGGAGGTGTTGGAGAAAGGAGCAAAATATGAAGTGCGATAAGAAAACGATGCTGCTGTATGCGGTTACGGACAGGGCCTGGGTCGGCAGACAGAGCCTGTACGAGCAGGTGGAATGCGCCCTGAAGGGCGGCGCTACCTGCGTTCAGCTGCGCGAAAAGGAGCTGGACGACGAGGCCTTTCTGAAGGAGGCGCTCGAGCTCGGCGCACTGTGCAGGCGTTATAACGTTCCCTTCTTCGTGAACGACAATGTGGATATCGCCGTCAGGTGCCATGCCGACGGCGTTCACGTCGGTCAGGAGGATATGGCGGCGGCTCAGGTAAGAAGCAGGGTCGGCGATGAAATGATGATCGGAGTTTCCGTGCACACCGTTGACGAAGCTCTCGAGGCCGTTAAAAACGGGGCGGACTGCCTCGGCGTGGGCGCGGTGTTCCCCACCTCGACCAAGGCCGACGCCGACGTTCTGCCGAAGGAGACCATACGCGATATCTGCAATGCCGTTGACATTCCGGTCGTCGCCATCGGAGGCATCGGCAGGGGGAACATTTCGGAGCTCGCCGGAACGGGAGTAGACGGCGTTGCGCTCGTCAGCGCGATATTCTCGGCCGACGATATCGAAAGCGAGTGCCGCACGCTCAGGAAGCTCTCGGAGGAAATGGTGAATGCATGAAGATAGACTGCGCCGTCTTTGATTTTGACGGAACTCTCTTTGATTCCATGTTCATTTGGGATATCGCAGGCGGCATGTACCTCCGCTCGATCGGCGCAGAGCCGAAACCGTCCCTGCGCGAGGATGTCAAGGCCCTGAGCCTGTATCAGACCGCCTGCTATTTCAGGAAGGAATACGCGCTTTCTCTTTCCGTTGAGGAGATAATGGCGGGCATCAACAGAACGGTCGAGCATTTTTACACCGACGAGGTCCTGCCTAAGCCCGGCGTCACCGGCTTTCTCGGGCAGCTCAAAAAGGCCGGTATCCGCACATGCATCGCAACGGCGTCCGACAGATATCAGATCGAAGCCGCGCTGAGGCGATGCTCGATGGAGCGGTATTTTGACGCCGTATTCACATGCAGCGAGGTCGGGCACGGCAAGGATGAGCCCGTGATCTTCCGAACGGCCATGGACTATTTCGGCGCCGGACGCAGCGGCACGATCGTGTTCGAGGACGCCATACACGCGGCAAAGACAGCCAAGGCCGACGGCTTTGCCGTGGCCGCGGTGTTCGATGCCAGCGAAAAGCGGCAGGACGAGCTGCGCGCTCTGGCCGATATTTACCTGAGCGATTTTGAACACACGGAGGAATTTTGGAAGTTTGCTTCAGCATAAGCTGACAGCTTCATGCGGCACATTGGGGGCACCACCTTATGCCGCAATATAAAACAATGCTGATGCCTTATCAATCGAAGGCAGCGAAAGGAGCAGAAAACATGAAAATGAAAACAGCATTGACCATTGCCGGAAGTGACAGCAGTGGAGGCGCCGGTATTCAGGCCGATCTTAAAACAATGACCATGAATGGTGTTTATGCCATGAGCGCGATCACGGCGCTTACGGCACAGAATACAACCGGCGTGAGAGCAATCGAGGAATCGACGCCCGCTTTTCTCGGGCAGCAGATCGATGCCGTGTTCGAGGACATACGTCCCGACGCGGTGAAGATAGGCATGGTATCCTCATCCGAGCTTATCCGCGTCATAGCCGAGCGCCTGCGGCATTACAAGGCAGAGAACATCGTCGTTGACCCCGTCATGGTGGCGACCTCGGGCTCTGCGCTGATGAAGACCGACGCCGTGCAGACGCTCACGGAGGAGCTTCTCCCCATTGCAGCAGTCGTTACGCCGAACATTCCGGAGGCCGAAGTGCTGTCCGGCATGACGATCAAAACGGAAAGCGATATGGAAACGGCGGCAAAGAAGATAGGCGACACCTATCACTGCGCCGTGCTGCTCAAGGGCGGCCACAGCGTCAGCGACGCGAACGATCTGCTCTACGCGGACGGCGAGCTGACCCTGTTTAAAGGCAGGCGCATCGACAATCCGAACACCCACGGCACGGGCTGCACGCTCTCGAGCGCCATTGCGTCAAACCTCGCAAAGGGCTTCACGCTCAGGCAGTCCGTCCAGAGGGCAAAGGACTACATTTCCGAGGCGCTTGCGGCAATGCTCGATCTCGGCCGGGGCGCGGGTCCCATGCAGCACAATTTTGCCCTCGGCGGCAAATACGCACAGGAGGCCGAATAAGATGGAGGAAAAACGCACATCCGTATTTGAAAACGGACTTATCTGGTTCGGCGCGGCCGTTTCCATCGCGGAGATAACGACCGGAACCTACTTTGCTCCCCTCGGCTTTACAAAGGGCCTGCTTGCGATACTGCTCGGCCACATCATCGGCTGCACCATGCTCTTCCTCTCCGGCGTGATCGGCGGCAAATCCCGCAGGAGCGCCATGGAGGCGACCAAGATGAGCTTCGGCAGCAAGGGCGCCCTGCTCTTTTCCGTTCTGAATATAATTCAGCTCGTAGGCTGGACGGCCATAATGATCTTCGACGGCGCGCAGGCCGTAAACGGCATCTTCAGCATAGGCAATTGGCTGTGGTGCGTGATAATCGGCGCACTGATCGTCCTCTGGATCGTGATAGGCATCAAGAACCTCGGCAAGGTGAACACCGTTGCCATGGCGGCGCTCTTTGCGCTGACCGTCATTCTCAGCTTTCTCATCTTCGGCAGGGGCAATGTGCTGAACATAAGCGGCGAGGGCATGAGCTTCGGCGCGGCGGTCGAGCTGTCGGTCGCCATGCCGCTTTCATGGCTTCCGCTTATAAGCGACTATACGCGCGAGGCAAAGCAGCCCGTAAAAGCAACGGCCGCGAGCGCCGTTACCTACGGCATTGTGAGCTGCTGGATGTACATCATCGGCATGGGAACCGCCATCTTCACCTCGGAATCGGATATAGCGCAGATAATGCTCAAGGCGGGTCTCGGCATCGGCGGACTTCTGATCGTTGTTTTTTCCACCGTCACAACGACTTTCCTCGACGCTTACTCCGCGGGTATCTCCAGCGAGTCGCTTTCGAAAAAAATAAACGGCAGGCACATGGCGATAGCCGCGACCGTTATCGGTACGCTCGGCGCCATATTCCTCCCGCTTTCGGATATAACATCCTTCCTGTACTTCATCGGCTCCGTGTTTGCCCCGATGATAGCAATTCAGATAGCGGACTTTTTCATTCTGAAGAAAAACGCCGACGGCAGCTCCTTCTGCGTTAAAAACCTCGTCATATGGCTCGTCGGCTTTGTCATTTACCGCCTGCTCATGCAGGTCGATATCGCCGTCGGAAACACGCTGCCCGATATGGCGATAACCGTGCTCATCTGCCTTGCGGCAAACAGGATAGGCGCAAAAAGCGCGGGCAATTAAGAGCGATAAAAAACTAAATTTACCGCAGTGAAACCGGGGCCCGGCAGAAATGCCGGGCCCTGTTTTTTTGTGCAGGAGCCGGAGCTTTGAAATATATGCAATGCTGTAACAAAAGTTTGTAAAATATCCAACAATTCCTCGTAAATGTATTGCATTTTGTTTGCTAAGCTGTTACACTATATACAGTCAGCCGGATATTTGTATACTACTGTACTGATTTTGTACACATTGTCCGGCAAAAGAGCAAATTTTATGGAGGTAAAAAAACAGAATGCAAGCAAAAAGATTCAACGGATTAGCAAGGTTTTTGGCATGCCTGCTGGCGGTGCTGATGCTCTCGCAGGCAGCGGCCGTCTCCCCCGCGGCCTTCGCCGACGGAGATGAGAGCACGACTGAAAAGCAGGAGGCAACGCTCGTTCAGCGTGAGCGCGAGGATCGCGTATCGTTTGACTACAGCACTGACGGCAACTATATAAAAAAGCTCCTCATTGACGAGTTCGTCGATTTTGAAGAGTCTAATTTGCCGCAGTACTGCACTGTCGACGATTTTACCGTAAAATCAGGCAGAAAGGATGTATGCGACAAAAAAGGCGTGTCAACCTTAAAGGCTGCGGACAAGGTCGACATTTCCATACAGTTCAACGGAAATGATAGCTACAGCGCGAGCAATGCCATTGATGTGCAGGTCACAGTAAACGAAGCAAAGACTGATGTCAAGGTCAATTCCAAGAGCATCTACGCCGGCGAAACTCCGAAAGACTTTGTTACCGTGACAAGTCCCTCCGGCTCGACCTCGCTCGGAAATTACGTAACCATATACTCTACAATAAAAACAAGCAAGGATCAGGCAAACGGAATGGTGAACGGTCTGGCAGGCAATATATACATTGAGCCGTCTGCTGCATTGGCAAAGAACAGTTATTATAAAATTATAGTAAACACATTGGTAGCAGGTATGAATAGAGCTGTAGGAGATAGGACCTATAAGGCCCCAGATCTTCAGACCAAGGGCATAAGCGTTGCAGATTTAAAAGTTATAATGCCATACCTTGCGAATAGCATTAAGTATCTAGAGTCGCTTATGCCGGATGTTGTCAGCACAGTCAACAAAGTCTCCGAGATCGTTCAGGGGCTGCCCGAGTTCACGGATGACAGCGTTATTTACTTCAACACCTCGCCCAAGCATGTCGGCGTATATTCCGCGATCGTCTACACGTTTATGAACGACAATCACGAAAACGGCCTCGGCACGGGTGTTCTCACCGTTAAGGCTAATATCAAGGGCACGTCCATTGACCTGAACCCCATTCTTGACCGCAGAGTTATAAGCGCCGCGCAGGCAGCGGAAATAGCAGCGGGCGGAAACAGCGCTGTTGCCGTTCTCAGCTGTGACGGCCAAGCCGTCGATCAGTCGAACCTGCGCTTTGTCTACTCCGGCATCACCAAGAGCTTCAAGCTCTATACCGGCACAAGCGAGTTCCCGACCGAGCCCGGCCGCTACACCGTGACGGTCATGACCGTCGGCGGCGACTATCTGGCAGCGCCCGTAACGTGCAGCTTCCGCGTTACTAAGTGATCAAAATGATTTTACAGCCCCGTTTTCCGACGGGGCTGTTTTTTACGCAAAAAAGCGGCAGAGCGATAACTCTGCCGCTTTTATTAATGTTCTCAGCTGTTGGCGTTGAAGATCTTGAAGATACTGTCGAAGGGGTCTTCCTCGCCGGGAGCCTTTGCGGGCTCCTCGGGCTTTTTCTCGGCGGCCTTTTCGCTTGCCGCAGTGTACATGCCCTGCTGCTTTTCGAATGCAAGCTCCGCCTTCTTTGGAGCCGACTGCTGCGCCGCCTGCTTCGCGGTGGGCGCTTCCTCAAAGCCCGTGGCTATGACGGTAACGCGGATCTCGTCCTGCATGGCATCGTCGAAGGTCGCGCCGAAGATGATGTTAGCATCGGGATGCGCAGCCTCCTGAACGAGGTTTGCTGCCGCCTCGACATCCTCAAGGCCCATATCCTCGGAGCCGGTGATGTTGATCAGCACGCCGTGCGCGCCGTTTATCGAGGTCTCCATGAGCGGGCTTGCGACCGCCATGCGGGCTGCATCCTCGGCCTTGCCCTTGCCTGCCGCGCGGCCCACGCCCATGTGGGCAAAGCCTGCGTTCTTCATGATGCAGGTGACGTCGGCAAAGTCAAGGTTGATAAAGCCGGTGTTCTTGATAAGATCGGAGATGCTGGTGACGGCCTGACGGAGCACATCGTCGGCTATCTCGAATGCGTTTGCGAGAGTTACCTTCTGATCGGTCGCGTATTTCAGACGGTCGTTGGGGATGATCAGCAGGGAGTCCACCTTGCCGAGCATTTCCTTGATGCCGTCGTTTGCCTGATCCATGCGGCGCTTGCCCTCGAACTTGAAGGGCTTTGTGACAACGCCGACCGTGAGTATTCCGGCCTCGCGCGCGATATCGGCAACGGTGGGAGCAGCTCCCGTGCCCGTGCCGCCGCCCATGCCGGCGGTGATGAATACCATATCGGCATCCTCGACGGCCTTGGCTATATTGTTGCGGCTTTCCTCGGCGCTCTTCTTGCCGATATCGGGGTCGGAGCCTGCGCCCTGACCGTGAGTCAGCTTTTCGCCGATCTGGATCTTCTGATCCGCGCTGGACACCGCAAGAGCCTGCTTATCGGTGTTTACCGCAATGAACTCAACGCCCTGAGTTCCGGACTTGACCATTCTGTTAACGACATTGTTGCCGGCACCGCCGACACCGACGACCTTTATAGTTACGACGTTTTCAGGGCCTACTTCGGCTTTGAAATCCATTTTGTTTCCTCCAGTACAGTTATTTAGAAGATGCGGCAGGAGCCGCAGTCGTTTTTCGCGATATGTAACATTTTATAACTTTTTGCTCTCAAGGTCAATAGCTTTTTCCCCCGCTATGTAAACAAAGTATTAATTCGGGTTGAAAACGACCTTGTCGCCGCTCGAGACATCGAGCGTTCCGGCATCGTCGGCCGTGAGCTGCGACACCGCGGAGAGCATTTTGCCGAACTTATACTCGGTGTTGTCCATTGCTCCGAGCTTTACGAGAAAGCGGCTGTCATACTCGAAGGTCGGGTTTGCGGCATCGCTCATGTCGATCGCCGTCACCTTGCCGAGCAGGCCGCGCGCCTGTATCTGATAAAGTATATCCGTTAAATAGGCAAGCTTATTCTCCTCGCCGGAGGCGGCCTTTATATGCTCGCCCGTCGCGGCCTCGGATACGCTCACGCCGCTTATCATCGCGATGTGCTCGCTGTCGTCCTGCGTTATGCTGCTCAGGAACTTTCCGCTGCTGCTCACGGACCACAGCTCGTCCCCCACCTTCAGGCAGCCGACGGCCTTGCTCTCCTTGACCTCGATGATAACAAGGTTCGGCAGGCCGCGGTTTATACTGACCGAATCCACATACGGAAGCTTCACGGCGACGCGGCTTCCGGCGGCGATACCGTTTATGAAAAACAGGTTATCGCCCTCCGTTATGCCGGAAGCCTGTATGATCTCCTCGTCGCTGTAGATAGAGTTTCCCGTGACCTCGATGCGCGAGACCTTGAAGAACACGCTCATTATGAATATGAGCGCGACTATGACGAGGAAAAACGTCAGCGGCCGGTTCACGTTCCGCGTGAGCTTCGGCTTATACGGATCCTCACGCTTGCGGTAATAATCATTTGTATTCGCCATTTTTACAACTCCAAATATATATCCGCTCCGAGATAACGGAGCTTGTGGTCAAGATGCTCATAGCCGCGGGCGATATGCCCCGGATCGACGATCAGGCTCCCGCCCTCCGCGCAGAGCGCCGCGATCAGCATTGCCGCTCCCCCGCGCAGATCACCCGCGCCGACTACGGCTCCCGTAAGACTGCGCACGCCCCAGACCGAGGCCCGGCGCCCGTCAACGGCTATATCCGCGCCGAAGCGGCGCAGCTCCTTTACATGGCCGAAGCGCGAGTCAAAGACGTTCTCAATAAAATCCGTCCTGCCGCGCGCCTTCAGAAGCGCCGCCATCAGAAGCGGCTGCATATCCGTCGGAAACTCGGGATACGGGCCGGTCGGGACGCGCCCCAAGGCATTGAGCCTGCCGTCGGATATCAGTCTCACGCTGCGCTGCGACGATATTATATCACAGCCGGCCTGCTTTAGGAAGTGCCGCAGACGTGAAAATTGCCTTAAATCAACGCCGCGGAGCTCAATATCCCCGCCCGTGGCCGCGGCGGCGCACAAAAACGTTGCCGCGGCTATCCTGTCGGGTATCACGCGGTGGCCGACGCATTTTTCCGGCTCGAAGCCCGATATCCTCACGGTGCCCGTTCCGGCGCCGGATATATAGGCTCCCGCCTTGCGCAGGTATTCCTGAAGATCGACGATCTCCGGCTCACGGGCCGCGCCCGTTATGACCGTCTCCCCCTCCGCGGCGCAGGCGGCTATCATCGCGTTTTCCGTTGCTCCCACGCTCGGATACGGAAGGCGTATGTGCGCTCCCCTGAGCTTAGCCGCCCTGCACACGATCTCGCAGCCGTTTTCCTCGACCGATGCGCCGAGCGCCCGCATTGCGTCAAGGTGCATGTCGATAGGCCGCGCGCCGAGCTTACAGCCGCCGGGCAGCGTCAGATGCACCTCGCCGCAGCGTGCAAGAACGGCTCCCATGAACAGCACCGACGAGCGCATGCTCTCCATCATGCCGCGCGGCACGGTATCGGAGCTCAGGCCGCGCGAATCTATGTACACGTCGTTTTCCCGCTGCACGGCCGTGCAGCCGAGAGTGCGCAGTATCTCAAGGGACGCGGAAACGTCGCTCAGCTCCGGAACGTTCAGCAGGTCGGTCTCGAGCGGACAGACGGCCGACGCCGCCAGAATGGGCAGCACCGCGTTTTTCGCGCCCTGCACAAAGCACGCTCCCTCAAGGCGTTTTCCTCCGTTGCAATGCCATATTGCCATAAATAAACCTCGCAGAAAGAACTTTGATCATGCCATTCTATGCTGCGAGGTGATTTTTTGTTATTTGCCGTTTTCCGAAAGGATCGAAAGGATCTTGCCGCATATCATATCGGTCGCCTCCGGCCTTGCGAGGCTTTCCATCGCCGCGGACATTGCTTTGAGCTTATCGGGCGAGGACAGTATATCCTTCACCGCGTCGAGCAGCTCCTGCGGCTCAAAGGCGCCCTCTTCGAATATGAGCGCACCGCCCGCATCCTCGACGACCTTTGCGTTTTTGTACTGATGGTTATTTGTAACATACGGTGAGGGCACGAATATCGTGGGCTTGTGCATATATGTAAGCTCCGATATGGTCGAGGCTCCCGCGCGGCACAGCACGAGATCCGCCGCCGCCATGACACGGGGCATATCGTATATATACTCGCGCACGTCCATGCCGTTTTTCTCGTAATCCGGCACGGTCCCGCGCAGGCGGGTGACCATCTTCTCATAGCCCTCGACGCCGGCCGAGTGGATGAGCGTGAAGCCCGGCGCTTTTCCGGCAAGCTCGATAAAGCTGCACATCGCGGTGTTCATATTCTCCGCTCCCAGCGAGCCCCACACCGAAACGACCAGCGGCTTATCCATAGCTATGCCGAGCTCGGCCTTTGCGCTCTGCTTGGAATACGCCGCAAACTCCCCGCGCACCGGAGTTCCGGTGACGACGGTCTTTTCGGGGTTTTTATAATATTTGCGGCTCTCCTCGAACCCGAGCATTATGGTATCGACTATATCCGCGAGCATTCTGGTCGTAAGCCCGGGGCAGGCGTTGCTCTCGTGCACGGCCGTCGGTATACCAAGCCGTGACGCCGCTCTGAGGACCGGAAAGCAGACGTATCCGCCGGTGCCGACGACGATATCGGGCTTAAAGCGTTTGATTATCTTCTTTGCTATTATCGTAGAGCGCACAAGATGCCACGCGGCGCTTATGTTGTGAAAAAGCCCGCCGAGGGTCTTTTCGCGGCTGAGCGCCCTGACGCGCACGGTCTCTATCTTATAGCCCGCACGCGGAACGAGGTCGGACTCCATCTGTCCGATCGCGCCTATGAACAGGAATTCGCTGTCCGGCATCAGCTCTTTTAAGCGTCCGGCTACGGCAAGCGCCGGGTTTATATGTCCCGCCGTGCCGCCGCAGGCAAATATTATTCTCATTTTTCTATCCTCCCACACGTCCTGCCGGTATCTCCCGGGATATGCTGAGCACTATCCCCATTTCGGCAAGCTGCATTAAAAGCGCAGTGCCGCCGTAGCTGAAAAACGGCAGCGAGATACCCGTGCAGGGTACAAGATTGGTAACGACGGCAACATTGAGTATGACCTGCACGGCAAGCAGCGTGGTTATTCCGGCCGCCGCCAGGAAGCCGTATCTGTCCCTGCTGTGCAGGGCTATCCAATAGCCGCGTATTATAAGCAGCGCAAAAAGCGTAAGTATCAGCGCCGCGCCGATAAAGCCGAGCTCCTCGCACACGACGGAGAAAATGAAATCGTTGTGCTCCTCGGGCAGATAGAGATATTTCTGCCTGCTCTGCCCCAGGCCGAGGCCCGTAAGTCCTCCGGAGCCGATGGAATACAGCGACTGGACGATCTGATATCCCTCGTCCGAGGTGGATGCGAAGGGGTCGCGCCATGTCGTTATTCTCGTCGAGGCATACGGAAAAAGCGTCAGCAGCACGGCTATGCCGCCTGCCGCCGCCATACCGGCGGCAATGAACCAGCCGAGTCTTGCTCCGCCCAGAAAAAGCATCGCGCCGCCGATAACGATCATTATGATCGACGCCGAAAAATGCGGCTCCAGAACGAGAAGCCCGACAATGACGGCAAGTATTGCCGCAAAGGGCAGTATGCCGTGCCGGAAGCTCGTCATCCGGCCGCGGCGGGAGCATATCATTGACGCAAACGACAGTATAACGGCGATCTTGGCTATCTCCGAGGGCTGAACGGTGAACGCTCCGAGTCCTATCCAGCGCTTTGCGCCGTTTGCGTTCGTGCCGATAAGCGGTACGAGTGCGAGCAGTACGGCCGAGGCTATGAGAAGCGGTACGGAAAAGCGCCTGTAAAAGCCCACCGGCAGGCGCGAGCACAGGATCATGGCCGCGACGCCGAGAGCAGCGAAGGCAAGCTGCCTGACAAAATAATATGCAGGCTCCCCGCCGGTGACGCCGCCAGGATCGTAATACGCGCGGGCAAAGCTTGCCGACAGCACCATGGTAACTCCGACAGTCAAAAGTATCATAACAAGCGCGAGGAATGATATGTCCACTCCTGCGCGCTTGGTTTTATCCTTCGTTCCGCTTATTCCGAGCCCGGCGCCGCCGTACTGCATAGGCCTTCCCTCCGTTATCAGAGCTGGAAACGATTATATATTCCTATGAATGAAATTATTGCAAAAACAAGGGAGACGGAAGTGAAAAGTGCGAATATTTCTTTTTCCTTCCATTTTTTGCCCGTCCAGCCGCCCATTTCGAGATGGTGATGGAACGGCGCCATTTTGAAAACGCGCTTGCCGTGGCTGAGCTTGAAGTAGCCGACCTGAATGATATCGGAAAGCGTTTCGATGATATACACAATGCCGACGGTTATAAGGATAAGCGGCATATCGTAGGCAAAGGCCAGCGCCGCTATCGCTCCGCCGAGAAACAGCGAGCCCGTGTCGCCCATGAACACCTGGGCGGGGTTGAAGTTATATACGAGAAAGCCCATAAGTCCGCCGAGGAGCGCCGACGAGAATATGCCGAGCGACAGGTACTTATCTCCCCAGAGAAAGCTCACCGCCGCGAAGAACAGGCATACCGGTATGCTCGTTCCGCTTGCAAGGCCGTCCACTCCGTCTGTTATGTTGACGGCGTTTACCGTGCCGACGATTATAAACGCGGCAAGGATGAAGTAAAGTGCCTCTGGGATATAGACCTCTACGTTCCAGAACGGAATATAGAGATTTGTCGAAAGATGCCCGAGCCTGCGCAGCAGCAGCACGAAAACGAGCGCCGCAGCAAGCTGCAGCAGGAACTTTGCCTTTGCGCTCAGACCGAGGTTCTGCTTTTTGCGCAGCTTCTCCCAGTCGTCAAGAAAGCCGATCGCGCCGAAAACGAGCGCGAACAGCAGCACGAATATATGCGTGAAGTCGCCTCTGCGCATCGAGTCAAAGCCGACGGTCAGGCATACGAGGGTGCAGGCGCTTATGAATATGACGCCGCCCATCGTGGGCGTTCCGGACTTGGACATGTGCCAGGTCGGCCCGTTTTCCTTTATCTCCTGCCCGGCCTTAATTTTTCTGAGCCACGGCACATAGAACTTTCCGACTATTACCGCGGTTATAAACGCCATGACCAGCGCAAGGGTGAGCTTCAGAGTCATTTCCCGTTCCTCTTCTCTATATATTCTGCGACTATCTCACGTTCATCCATATGATGCTTTTCGTGACCGACGACCTGATAGTCCTCATGGCCTTTGCCGGCAAGCAATATTACATCATTTGCCCTGTGCTTGTCAATCGCCCATTTTATCGCCTCGGCACGGTCGCATATCGCAACATGGCCGGTTTCCTTGCCCTCGAGCCCTTTAAGTATCTCGTCGATTATCGTCTGCGGGTCCTCCGTGCGGGGATTGTCGCTGGTGACGATGACGAAATCGGCGTTGTCCGCCGCTATGGCCCCCATTATGGGGCGTTTTGTTTTATCGCGGTCGCCGCCGCAGCCGAAAAGCGCGATGAGGCGTCCGTCATGATCCGCGCGCAGTGCGCGGAGCGCATTTTCAAGTGCGTCCGGCGTGTGCGCATAGTCGATGACTATTGTATAGTCGCCGTCTGTCGGGACGAGCTCCATGCGTCCCTTAACGCCGTGCGCCGTTGCCATGGCCTCTGCGCAGTCGTTAAGGCTTATGCCGAGCGCAAGGCCCGCGGCTACGGTGTTGAGCGCGTTATATACGGAAAACTCGCCCGGTATGGCAAGGCGCACCGGAGCGGTCTCTCCGCCGAAGCAGGCCGTGAAGGAAACTCCCTTTGCCGAGAGCTTTATATCGCGCGCCGTGAGGTCCGCGGCCCTGCCCTTCGCCGAATATGTCAGCAGCCTGCACGAGGCGTTTTCCGTCATGGTCTCCGCCCAGGCATCGTCGATGTTGATGCAGCCGGTGCGGCAGTTGCGGAAAAGCATTGCCTTTGCCTGCGCGTACTCCTCCATGGTGTGGTGGAAATCGAGATGATCCTGCGTGAGGTTCGTAAACGCGCCGACGGCAAAGTTGATTCCGGCGACGCGGCTGAGCACCAGCGAATGGGACGAGACCTCCATCACGACATGGGTGCAGCCGGCGGCGTACATATCGGCAAAAAGCCTGTGGAGCTCGAGGCTCTCTGGCGTTGTGCGCTCTGTGTGAATGAGCTCGCTGCCTATCATGTTGCCGTTTGTTCCGATAAGGCCGACCTTGGCGCCGAGCGTTTCCTCAAGAAGATGCTTTAAAAGATATGTGGTCGTTGTCTTGCCGTTTGTGCCCGTGATGCCGATGATCTGCATCTTCCCCGCCGGGTCGCCGAAGAAGTTGCGGCCCGCAAGAGCCAGCGCCCTGCGGCAGTCGCCGACGATCACATAGGGTATATCCGTCTGCGGCGCTCTGTCGCATATGACCACAGCCGCGCCGTTTTCGGCCGCCGAGGGGATGTATTTGTATCCGTCGGCGGAAAAGCCCGATATCGCGACGAACACGTCGCCCGGCTTTGTGCTGCGCGAATCGTAGCTCACGCCGCTTATTTCGCAGTCCGGCGAGGCGTGCATTTCAAGTACCTCTATGTCCTTCAAAAGCTCAGATAGTTTCATGTGTTTATCACCCTCATATCTTTAGTATCGTCCGAGAATGCTCTCGTCATCCGAGACGAGCGTCACCTCGACGACCGTTCCGTGCTTTATATCCGATCCCGCTTTTACGTTCTGTGTAAATACCCTCTGGGCATCCGCATTGCGCACTACCGTGCTGCTGTGAACGAACACGCCGTATCTGCCGAGCTCCTTCACCGCCTCGGCGTAGCTCAGACCGCTTATGCCCGGCATCGTCTCAAGCGCCGCCGACGGGTCTGCACCGGCGTATACAATGACCGTGCTGCCGCCGGCGATGACCGTTCCCGCAAGCGGGAGCTGCGCCGTCACGGTATCACCCTCGCCTATGACGCGGCAGCCGAAGCCCGCATTTTCGAGCGCCTGCTTTGCCTCGTCCAGGCCGAGGCCCGCAAGGCCGGGCACCGCTCTGTCCGCCGTTTCGGAAGTATCGTCATACTCGGGCTCTATGCCCATATACGGCAGGATATCCGCAAACATTCTGCCCACCGTGGGAGCCGCCATCTGGCCGCCGGACACATAGACGCCCGAACCGCTTCCCGGAGAATCGAGCAGCACGAGCAGCGCTATCTGCGGATCGTCCGCCGGGGCAAAGCCGACGAAGGATACTATATAATCCTTCTGTCCGGTCTGCGCCTCGTAGCTTACCTTTTCCGAGGTTCCGGTCTTTCCGCCAATGCGGTATCCGGCGACGGCGGCATTGCGCCCCGTGCCATCGTTCGGATCGCCGACGACCTGCTCGAGAATTGAGCAAACCGTTTTGCTGGTCTGCTCGCTTATGACCCGGCGCACGACCGTCGGCTTATGATTATACACCGCAGAGCCGTCCGAGTCCAGTAAACTTTCCGCGACGTAGGGCTGCATGAGATATCCGCCGTTTACGCAGGCGCTCACCGCCGTTATAAGCTGAAGCGGCGTTATTGTGAAGGTCTGCCCGAAGGAGGCCGCGGCGAGCTGGGATTTGTTCTTTTCGCTGTAAAACGTATCCTCGCTCCACCAGATGCTGCCGCTCTCGCCGCCGAGGTCTATACCCGTTTTTGCCGTGAGCTGCCGGGAGCTGTCGCCGCCGAGCTCAAGAAAGCCGAAGGCGTCGCAGTATTTATAAAACGTCTGCGCACCGACGCGCAGGCCGATATTGACAAAGGCCGCATTGCACGAGTGCTGCACCGCCTGCGTGAGGCTCTGCGAGCCGTGGCCTGCCGTTTTCCAGCAGCGCACCGGGCTCGTTCTGCCCGGCACCTGAACGCTGCCGCCGCAGAAAAAGCTGTCGTCAAGGCTGACCTTGCCCTCCTCGAGCGCCATGGCCAGCGTTATTATTTTAAATGTCGAGCCCGGCTCGTATGTGTCCGACAGGGTCTTGTTGCGCCATTGCAGACGCTGGGCGTCGGCAAGGAGCCGGTCCTTCTCCTCCTGCGTGGAGGCTGCGTCTATAGCGCTTTGGGCTTCGTCGCTCACGTCGAGAAAGTTATTGAGGTCATAGCCGCCTATGGATGCCATGGCGAGTATCTTACCCGTATTCACGTCCATCGCTATGGCGCCCGCGCCGTTTCGGATATCGTAGTCCTCCACCGCCTGATACAGGGACTTCTCAACGTAATGCTGGATCGTGAGGTCTATCGTCGTCACAAGGTCAAGGCCGTTTTCCGCACCCGTATAGCCCTCGTAGCTGTCGAACAGAAGATCGGTCCCGTAGGCGTTTGCTAGACGCATATACTTCCCCGGCGTTCCGCTCAGGGCAGAGTCGTACTGCGCCTCCACGCCGTCAAGGCCGTAATTATCCGTTCCGACAAAGCCTATGACGTGGCAGGCAAGCGAGGAATAGGGATAATAGCGCTTGGTGTCGCTTTCAAGGCGTACCCCCTTGAGCTCATACTCGTTTTTAAACTCCCTGACCTTATCGGCAGTCTCCTTTTCGACCTTGCGTGCGACCGTGACATACCACGAGCCGGTATTTTCGGTCTTTTTTAGTATATCCTCGCGTTCGAGCCCCAGTATCGCAGATAATTTATCCGCGATCAGTTCCCTGTCCTCGCCGTACATTTCGATCTCGGCGGGGCTGAGATAGACATTGTCCACATTCGCGCTCATCGCAAGGATGTTCATGTTGCAGTCGTATATCGTTCCGCGCTCGGCGCTGCTCCCCGTTTCGCGCAGCTGCTGACTTATCGCAAGCTCCTCGTATTTATCGTGGTCGCGCACCTGCAGGATATACAGACGCCCTATCAGCACCGCAAAGGCAAGCACGCCGCACACTGCCGTGAGAAAGAGTGTGCGGCGCAGCATTGTCCTGTTCGGGCTGCTCTGTGTCTTTTTGCTTTTGCTTTTTCGCATAGCTGCTCCTTCCGGCAAAAACATATTGGTACATACTATATTTTTGCCATGTGAAATATGCAGCTTATCCGGGATCGGCTATGATTACCGCCTTGTCCTGCGCGGGCGTGTCTATGATCTCAGCCCTGCGCTGGAGCGCACTGTTCATCCCGAGGCGGCTTCTTGCTTTATCTTCAAGCTCCCCGAAGTCCTGCGCGAACTCATATTCGATGCGCAGGCGGCGGTTTTCCTCGCGCAGAGTCTCCGCCTCCCGTCCGAGAGCGACGTTTTTATCGTTTATCTCCGTGAGCTCGGCACGCATGAAAAGCGACAGTATGAGCAGCGCCGTGCCGGCTGCCGCAAGCAGTACGGTCATCAGCGCCGGCATCACGCCGCGCAGGCCTTTATCCCGCGGCCCTGAGCGTTTTCTCCTTTTCGAGCCGTATTGATATTCGCAGCCGGAGCCTTTCAATGAGCACTACACCCTTTCGGCGACGCGGAGCTTTGCGCTCCTCGCGCGCGGATTATTTTTCAGCTCATCCTCATCCGGCACTATGGGTTTTCTGTGTACGCTCCGGAGCGTCTGCTTAAAGCCGCAGATGCATATCGGAGCTTCTCTCGGGCAGGTGCAGCCGTTTTCCCTTGCGGCTATGCCCGTTTTTACTATTCTGTCCTCAAGCGAGTGGAAGCTTATGACGCAGAGCCTTCCGCCATTTTTGAGCCGGTCGGGCGCCGTTTTCATCATTCTGTCCACCGCGCCGAGCTCGTCGTTGACGGCTATCCTTATCGCCTGGAAGCTGCGCTTTGCCGGATGCTGCTTTTCGCGCAGTGCGGTGCCCGGCATGGCCGAGCGTATGATGTCAACAAGCTCGAGCGTAGTCTCCACGGGCTTTACGCCGCGCCTCTCGACGATGCGCGAGGCTATGCGCCGTGCGTAGCGCTCCTCGCCGAAATCGCGCAGGATGCGCGTAATCTCCGCCTCGTCCCAGTTGTTTACGACGGTGTACGCCGTAAGAGCACTCGTATTGTCCATGCGCATATCAAGCGGCGCGTCGTTCATGTACGAAAAGCCGCGCTCGGCCTCGTCAAGCTGCGGCGAGGATACGCCGAGGTCAAACAGCATTCCGTCTACCGCATCGATGCCGAGCTCGTCGAGTATCTGCGAAACGTCGCAGAAATTGCCGTGCACCAGCGTCATTTTATCCGCATACGCGGCAAGGCGCTCGCCCGTGCGCCGTATCGCGCTCTCGTCGCGGTCGATGCCTATCAGTCTGCCCGTGTCGAGGCGTTTTAATATCTGCTCGGAGTGCCCGCCGAGGCCGAGCGTTCCGTCAACGTATATCCCGTCGGGCTTTATATCAAGGTTTTCTATACATTCGTTTAAAAGCACCGATACATGCTTTGCTTCGTTTGGCATATCAAAACTCCAGTTCGTCCATAACGGACGCTATATTCTCCGGCCTTATCTCGTTTTCCGAGAGCTTGGTCCAGCTTGCCTCGTCCCATATCTCGGCATGGTTGTTGCAGCCGATCACGGCCACGCTTTTCGTCAAATGCGCATACTCGCGCAGATGCGCCGGAATGAGCGTGCGGCCCTGACTGTCAAGCTCGCACCGCGCGGCATACGCAAAAAGCGGGCGCATTTTCCGCTGCTTGACGTAGCTCATGGCGTTCACCTTGTCGGAAAACTCCTTCCATCTCTCCGCGCTGTACACCGACAGGCAGTCGTCCATGGAAAGCGTTATGTAGAACACGTCGCCAAGCTCGTCCCTCAGCTTCGAGGGGATAAACACCCGGCCCTTGCTGTCGATGCTGTGCCTGTATTCGCCTGTCAACGCGCTCACCTCCGTTTTTTCACGCAAATTCGATGCACTTTGCACCACTTTGCACCACTTCACTTTTGATTATAGAGGCTGGCAGGAGAAAATTCAAGAACATTTTGGTGACACGCAGAAAAAGGCAGTACCAGTTTCGGTGAAACGGGTACTGCCCTGAGCTCATTTTCCCGCCGAGTTTATAACGGCGTTTGAAATTATTATCTTGCATATCTCCGAGGTACCCTCGGCGATGGTGAGCATCTGTGAATCGCGGAAGCAGCGGTCGACCTCAAAATCGGAGGAGAGGCCGTTTGCGCCGTGGATCTGGCGCGCGCTCTTGCATATCTGGCAGGCAAGCTCGGTGCTCATCAGCTTTGCCGCGGCAATATCCGTCGAGGTCTGGCGGTCCTTGGCGTCATACTGCTCCGCCGCGCAGAATATCATGCATTCCGACGCAGACAGCTTTGCGTACATCTCGGCAAGCATGAAGGCGATGCCCTGATACGACGAGAGGTTGCGGCCGTACTTGCCCGTTTCGGTCGAGTAGTTGTTTGCAAGCTCAAGCGCTCTGCCCGCTATTCCGGCTGCTATAGACGCCACGGCAAGACGGCCGAGCTGAAGCGTGGGCTTTAAAAGCGCGTAACCCTGATTTTCCTCGCCGATGATGTTTTCGCCCGGTATGCGGCAGTTATTGAAAGTAAGGCGGCCTGTCGGGCAGCTGTTGAGCCCGATCATGCGCGAGCCTGAGTCGGCAGTCAGTCCCTCGGCCTGGGCATCGACGTAAAAAAGGCTTATGTCGCGGCTGCGGCCCGTGAGCGCCGTGCGCGCGGCTATTATATAGCCGTCGGCCTTGCCGGCAGCCGTTATCCACGATTTAGAGCCGTTTATGACCCATTCGCCGCCGAGCCGTATGGCGGTCGTGTTGATGCCGAGGACATCGGAGCCGCCGCTTTGTTCGCTTATGGCATAGGCTATGAGCTTATTGAGTCCGAAGGCCGGTTCGAGGATCTCCGTTCCGAGCTTCCGCGAGGCGCCCGCGTTCATAATATCGCAGGCGAGAATATGCGGAACGAGGGCGAGCGCAAGCGAGGCGCTGCCGCGTGCAAGCTCCTGCAATATGACGCACATATCCGAGGCTCTGTAGCTGCCGCCGCTCATGAGCTCGGGCGACACGAGGCCGAGCTCGCCGCAGCGCTTTATCAGCTGCGCCGGGAAGGCTCCGTTTTTATCGAGCTCCTGAGCCGAGGGCATGACCTCCTCGCGGACAAAGCGGCCGGTCTTATCCTTCAGTGCCTTCTGCCTTTCATTATATAAATACATCGCTTTCTACTCTCCTTGCTTTGCCGTAAACATGAGTATGGCCTTGGTATACGAGCAGCTGTCGTCGAATATCTCCTCCTCGAGCGTGCAGCCGAGCTCGCCGCGCCGCGTGAGCTTGCTGGACAGCATGAGGCTTTCGTGAACGCCGATGCTCTTTGACGCAAAAAACGTTCCGCTTTCGATAACGCAGCCCTCGCCGAGTATCTCGCCGGCGTGGCGCAGTGCCGCCGTCAGCACGACCGGCAGCGTAAACTCCGAGGGATCGGCCAGTCCCCTGTTGGGTATGCGTATGTTATAATATTTCTCGCCCTCCGTTTCCGAAACGTCCGACGCTTCGAGAAAGGACTCGAACATCGGCACTCCGCCGCTGCGGCCGGAGAACATGAAATAACGAAGAACGTCGCTCGTGTCCAGGACTCCGCTGACCTTGTCGCCGTCGGTCACCGCCGCGATGCCGTTGCCGGAGATGAGCATATCCTCGGCTATCTTCGTCATGGGCGTTTCGCAGTCAAAGTGCAGACACTGCCCGTCGGGGCGCAGAATGCCGTATATGCGCTGCGACGGGTTTGCCGCAAAGGCTCTCGGAACGTCAAGCGCACCGCACAGGCGAAGATTTTCGTCGACAACGGGATAGGTCTGGATGGATATATCCTCGCAGAGCTTGTGCCAGTCGGCAACGACGTCGTTGCTGTACAGGTACTGCGGCATCTTCATCCACGCCTGAGCCTCATCCGGGCTCTCGGTAAACGGCGTGCGCAGCTTTTCGAGCAGCAGCATGACCGTTCTGCTGTCCTGCAGGGCGCTTATAACCGCGCGTCCGCTGCGCTCGGCATACATGAGCGTGAGCGGCGCCGCGCTCGCCCCGCCCGTGAGCATGAGGTTTGCTCCAAGCTCGATGATCAGCGACTGCATATCCGGTCTGTCGCCGACCATGCACAGGACGTTTATATTATCCTTCGCGTTCTTTGACAGAGTTCTGCGCAGCTGCTCCTCGCCGCCGTCACATATTATAATGCGGCCGATCATCCTGTCGGCATCCGAGGGGTCTATTATCATTGTAAGTCCGAGAAGCTTCGCCGCGCGCTTTAAGCTTATAGGCTCTGCGTCTCCGGAAACGTCAGAATCTATCTTGAACGTGCCCGATTTCGGCTTTGTTACGACAAGGCCCTGCGCCTCGGCATCCTTTATCGCCTTGTACACCGTGCCGACGCTCACATCCAGCGTGTCGGCCAGGCGGCGGACGGATATCTTCGTCCCCGCTTCAAGCTCTTTTATATATGACAGTATCAGCTCATTTTTTATTGACATTGCAAATCCCACGCCCTTTTATATCTGTACGGTTATTATACCGACAAGAGCCGCTTATAGCAAGCATTTTCAGATATTTGTTCATAAATTTCAAGTTAATATTATAACAGAATAAAACACTTTCTTTTTGAGCACCCTATTCAGTGGTAATCTGTTGTAGAATATTGCCCCTCGTTTGCTAATTTTTGGACGTGAATATGGCAGAAAGCCGAAAACGATTAACTTTTTGTTTTTGGTGTTGACACTCTGTTGCAGTCATGTTATTATTTTCACAGCAAAAGGGTTGGCCTGGCAGCAGGCTGTATTCCTCAAGTAGTTACAGCATTGTAACAGTTAAACCTTAAATATCCCACAAAGTACGAACTGTTATGTAACACATTATTTTTATGAAAAGGAGCCTGAAGAAAATGTTCAAGTTCACAGAAGAGCAGATCATGATCCGTGACATGGTTAGAGAGTTCACCAAAAACGAGGTCGAGCCCCGCGACAAATGGATGGACGAAAACGGTTTTGACTGGGGCGTTCATAAGAAGCTGTGCGAAGCAGGCCTGATGGGCATTCACCTCCCCGAGCAGTACGGCGGCGGCGGCGGTGACGCAGTCATGAGCGAGATCGTCATCAACGAGATCGCAAAGGGCAGCGCTTCCGTTGCTCTGTTCCTTGACGCCGACTGGCTGGCTGCCGACATGATCTATGTTCACGGCACCGAGGAGCAGAAAAATCATTACCTCCCCCTCGCGGCGGAAGGCAAGATCTTCGCATTCGGCCTGACCGAGTCCAACGCAGGCTCCGACGCGGCCGCGATCAAGTCCGTTGCCGCAAAGCAGGCCGACGGCAGCTACGTTCTCAACGGCGGCAAGGCGTGGATCACCAACTCCGGCGTTGCAGACTACTACCTGATCATGGCCAAGACCGATCCCGAAGCGGGCGCCAAGGGCATCAGCGTTTTCATCGTCCCCAAGGACGCGGAGGGTCTGACCGTCGGTAAGTTCGAGCACAAGATGGGCATGTGCGGCAGCGCTACCTGCGAGCTGAGCTTCGACAACATCAAGCTTCCCGCAGACGCACTGGTCGGCAAGGAAGGCGCAGGCTTCAAGATCGCAATGATGGCTCTTGACGGCGCGCGCATCTCCATCGGCGCTATTGCATCCGGCCTTTCGCAGCATGCAATGGAGGTCGCAAAGAACTACGCAAACGAGCGCGTCACCTTCGGCAAGCCCATCGCAAAGTACCAGGGCGTTGCATTCAAGTTCGCCGACATGGCGGCAAAGATCCGCGCAATGGATCTGATGGTATGGGATACCGCCCAGATGAAGAGCGAGGGTCAGCGCCACACCGTAGAGGCCGCAATGCTCAAGCTCATGAGCTCCAAGTGGTGCTGCGAGATCTGCGACGAGTGCATCCAGGTCCTCGGCGGCAACGGCTACAGCCGTGAGTTCCACGTCGAGCGCTTCTACCGCGACGCAAAGCTGCTCGAGATCGGCGAAGGCACCAGCGAGATCCAGCGCATGGTCATCAGCGGCGCTGTCCTCGCAAAGTAATTGAATCGGAGAGATCGAAATGAAGATATTGGTTTTTGTCAAGCAGGTTCCCGATACGGACGACGTTAAGCTCGATCCCAAAACCGGCAACCTCAAGCGCGAGGGCGTGCAGAGCATGATAAACCCCCTCGACGCGAACGCCGTTGAGGCGGCGATACAGCTCAAGGAAAAGTACGGCGCTACCGTCGCTGCGATAAGCATGGGTCCCCCGCAGGCTGAGGACGTGCTGAAAAAGGCCCTTGCTCTCGGCTGCGATGAGGCATACCTGCTGTCCGACCGCGCATTCGGCGGTGCGGACACCCTCGCAACGGCATACACCCTCGCAAAGGCCGCCGAGAAGATCGGCGACTACGACTTGCTGCTGTTCGGCCGCCACGCCGTTGACGGCGACACCGCACAGACCGGCCCCGCAGCCGCAGCTTACCTCAACATCCCGCAGATCACCCTCGCAACGAGCATCGACGTGCAGGACGGCTGGGTAGTATGCGACCGCAATCTTGAGGACTGCACCCAGCGCGTAAGAGCAAAGCTCCCCGCACTGGTCACCGTATGCGGCGAGATAAACACCCCGCGCTACGCGACCCCCATCAACATCATGAAGGCGCTCAAAAAGCCCAGAACGGTCTGGAATGCGGAGGCTCTCGAGGCCGACACCACCCGCACCGGCATCCCCGGCTCCCCCTCCTCCACCAAGAAGGTTTTCGAGCCGCCCAAGCGCAATACCGATACCAAATACTTTGAAGGCTCTGCCGAGGAAATGGCAGTCCAGTTCGTTGATATGCTCGCAAGCGAGCATCTTGTCTGAGGAGGTGCTGATATGGCAAAGGAAGATTACAAAGGCATATGGATATTTGCCGAGCAGCAGAACGGTGTTCTCAACCACGTAACTCTCGAGCTTCTGGCTAAGGCTCAGGAGCTGAAGGCTCACAACGGCGAGGACATTTACGCGATTCTTCTCGGAAACGGCGTCAAGGCTCTGGCCTCGACCCTCATCGCACACGGTGCCGACAAGGTCATCGTCGCGGAGGATCCCGCGCTCGAGAGCTACAGCGCACGCCCCTATCAGCAGGCAATGACCAAGCTTGCCGAAAAGTACAAGCCCTCGATCATTCTCTACGGCGCAACGAGCCTCGGCCGCGATTTCGCTCCCCGCGTGATGGTCTCCCTCAGGACCGGCCTCACCGCCGATGCGATAGACCTCGGCTACGACGAGGACGACGTGTTCTACCAGACCACTCCCGCATACGGCGGCAGCATCCTGGCTCACATCGTCATTCTCGAGTGCCGTCCGCAGATGGCGACCGTGCGTCCCAAGATGTTCGTTCCCCTCGAGGCCGACGAGAGCCGTCAGGGCGAGGTCATCACCGAGAGCGTCAGCGTCTGCGCAGAGGACTGCTATGAGGTCCTTGAGGTAACTCAGAAGGTCTCCGACCGTGAGCCCATCGACAAGGCGGATCTGCTTGTCTGCGGCGGACGCGGCATAAAGAGCGAGGACGACCTCAAGATGCTCGGCGAGCTTGCGGAGCTTCTCGGCGGTCAGGTCGCGGCTTCCAGGCCGCTGGTCGATAACGGCTGGCTGCCCCACGAGGAGCAGATCGGTCAGTCCGGCGCTACCGTAAAGCCCGATCACATCATAAACATCGCCATCTCCGGTTCCGTTCAGTATCAGGTCGGTATGCAGAACTCCAAGTGCATCATCAGCATCAACCACACCCCCGGCGTTCCCATCTTCGATATCTCCCACTACGGCGCCGTTGCCGATTACCGCAGCCTCGTGCCGGCAATAATCGAGGAGATAAAGAAAAGAAAGTAAAAAACGCTTTTAAAATTATCTGAAAAGGAGCTAATTAAAATGAGTGAACGTAAATCTCTTATTCCCGGATACGGTCCTTTCGCAGGAATGCGCGTTATAGACACCGGCTCTCTCATAGCAATGCCCTTCGCCGCGACTCTGCTGGCTGACTTCGGTGCAGAGGTCATCCACATCGAGCGTCCCGGCGTTGGCGACACGCTCCGCGTTCTCGCCCCCTTCGCAAAGGAAGACGACAAGGTCGTCAGCACCTCCTGGGCGCAGGACGGACGCAACAAGCTCTCCCTCTCCCTTGAGCTCAACCTCAAGCACCCCGAGGTCAAGGAGCTGTTCTACGGCCTTATCAAGGAAGCCGACGTGTTCATGGAGAACATGGTCTGGCTCGAGAAGCTCGGCATCCGCGACGAGGATCTGCTCGAGGTCAACCCCCGTCTGATCATCGCCCACATAAGCGGCTACGGCAACCCCGCATTCGGCGGTCTGCCCGAGTACTGCGACAGAGCCTCCTACGACATGATCGGTCAGGCATTCTCCGGCTGGATGGGCCTCAACGGCGAAAAGGACGGCGACCCCGTCGTCGGCAAGCCCTGGCTCAACGACTTCACCTCCGCATACGCAGCCGTATTCGGCGTGCTGGCGGCATATATCAACGTCCTCAAGACCGGCAAGGGTCAGGTAGTCGACGTTGCACAGTTCGAGGTCCAGGCAAGCTACTGCTGCGACCTGTACACCTCCTACACCATGGCAGGCCGCCAGAACGGCCGCTCGGGCAACAAGTCCGCGGCGTTCCAGCCCTACGGTCTGTTCAAGTCCAAGGACGGCTACGATGTTGCGGTCGGCGCATTCGGCCCCGGCGTCTACAAGAGAGCCATTCAGGCACTCGGCTTCGACCTTGAGTACTTCAACTACAAGGATTGCTCCTCCGGCATCGAGGCCGTCGCCTCCGAAAAGGGTCGCGAGCTCGACGCAAAGGTCATCGAGTGGTGCGCAGCTCACACCGCACAGGAGATCGAGGACGCAATGGCAAAATTCAAAGTTCCCTGCAGCCGCGTAATGGGCGCAAAGGACTGCCTGGAGAATCCCCACTATCAGAGCCGCGGAGACTTCATCGAATACCACGATCAGACCCTCGACAAGGACATCACCGCTTTCGGCATCGTTCCCAAGCTGTCCGGCACCCCCGGCCAGGTATGGCGCGGCGCTCCGAAGCTCGGTCAGGATACTGACTCGATACTCAAGGGTATTCTGGGCTACGACGACGCAAAGATAGCCGAGCTCAGGGAAAAGAACCTCATCTGATACAGCTTATTCTCTTTATCCTCTTCCCCCATATATTCCGGAGGTCCGGGTTTCAGATGCCCCGGACTTCCGGATACCCCTCAATCAGCTTTACCAATCATTATTCTCCTTCCTTATTCCTTCCCTAAGTTCAGGCGTCATCCGTTTGGGTGACGCCTGAATTTTCGCGCAAAAAACGGAGGCACGTTTTCGTGTCTCCGTTTGGCTTTGTATTATTGTTTACTCTTCCTCGTCCTGGCTTACGGGCTGCGCGGGAGCCGCGGAGCCTGCGAGGCTGCGGAAGCTGGCTCTGGACTGGTTTATGCTCTTGAGGGCGGCGCCTACGGTCTCCTCCGTGCGGCGGAGTATCTCGTCGACATATTCGTTTGCAACGCGGCGCAGCTCCTTGGACTTATACTCGGCATTGTTCACAAGCTCCGTGCTGTGCTGCTTTGCAACGCGCACGATCTCCTGCTCCTCGAGCATGGCGCGGGCCTTATCCTCAGCGTTTTTGCGGATCGACTCCGCCTCGCGCTTTGCGTTGCCGATAAACTCGTCGCGCGCGGACACAAGGCGCTTTGCCTCCGCAAGCTCCACGGGGATGCGCGTTTTTATCTCATTGAGTATCTCCAGAACGTTTTCTCTCTCGACGATGCACTTATCGTTTCCGAGAGGAACGCCCCAGGCCTCCGTCACCATGTTGTACAGGGTCTCGATAAGGTCCATTACCTCAACATTTTTCTCGCTCATATCAATGCCTCCATAACTTAGCCTTCCGAGCTATCTCTTCCTTGATCTCGCAGGGGACAAAGCCCGAGAGATCGGCGCCGTACGACGCCATTTCGCGCACGACGGATGAGCTCAGGAACGTATATTTTTCGCTTGCCGCAAGAAACATCGTTTCAAGCGCGGGATTTATTTTCTTATTGATAAGGTTCATCTGAAATTCGTATTCAAAATCGGAGGTGGCCCTCATTCCCTTTACCAGCACGGCGCCCTCGAAGCGCTTTGCGTACTCGGCAAGCAGCCCGTCGGAGGTGTCGACCTCGACGTTGGGAAGATCCCCTACCACTTTTTTCACCATTTCGACACGCTCGTCTATAGTGAACATGGGCTTGGTTTTCGTTGAATTGAACATGATGCACACTATAACCTTATCGAATATCTTCGCCGAGCGGCGGATGATATCGAGGTGGCCGAGCGTTATGGGGTCAAAGCTGCCGGGGCATATTGCAAGACTCATTTGTTTGTCTCCCTGCTGTAAGTAGTAAGCTTAACTTTGCCGTAGTTGTACTCCTTACACTTAAAGTAGGGCATATTCATCTCCGGCATGGGCTTTTCGCGCCCACTTTCGCACATAATTATACCACTTTCCGTCAAGATGTCAACGGAATTGATAATTTGCAGCGCTCTGTCGATAAGATTTGTCGCATAGGGCGGATCGAGCAGTATGAGGTCGAACTTCGCGCCGCGCTCAAGGAAGGCTATCGAGTCGCTCTGGATGACGCGCGCTTCAAAGCCGCAGCTTTTTATATTCTGCTTTACAATGGCTATGGCCTCCCTGCTCTGGTCAACGAAGGTGACCTCCTTCGCGCCGCGGCTGAGGCATTCAAGGCCGAGCTGACCCGTGCCGGCAAAAAGGTCGAGCACCCGCCTGCCCTCAATGTCAAACTGGACGATGTTGAACATCGACTCCTTGACCATGTCGGTCGTAGGGCGTATATCATAGCTGTCCGGCTCTCTGAGCTTTTTGCCGCGCTTTGTTCCGCTTATTATTCTCATGTCTTATCCTCGTTTTTATGATAGTATTCGTAAACCGCCCTCGCCGTGTTCCTCGGAACGGCGGCGCACAGCTCGTCCACGCTTGCGGCCTTTATCGCCTTGAGCGTTTTGAAGTGCCGCAGCAGCTCGTTTTTCCTGACGCTGCCCACTCCGGGAATTGAGCCGAGCTCCGAACCGAAGCTCTCGTTCCGCAGCGAGCGCTGATATTCAATGGCAAAGCGGTGCGTTTCCTCCTGGATATTTCCGATGAGCGCAAAGGCCGCGGGATTACCGTTTATGCATATCTCGTGCCCGGAGCCTGTGACGAGTGCGCGGGTTCTGTGCCGGTCATCCTTTACCATGCCGAACACCGGCACGCTTATGCCGAGCTCACCGAGCGCTTTCTCGGCCGCCGCGGCATGGGTCATGCCGCCGTCGATGAGCAGCAGCTGCGGCTTTTCCGAAAAGCCGCCGTCGCCGTTTTTCAAATGCGCAAAGCGGCGGTACACAGCCTGCGACATGCTTGCATAGTCGTCGCGTATCTCAAGATCACGTATCCTGAATTTTCGGTAGTCCTTCTTGCTGGGCTTGCCGCCGCGGTGCACCGTCATTGCCGCCACGATGCCCGTATCGCCGAGGTTTGACACGTCAAAGGCCTCGATGCGTTCGGGGTACTCCGGCAGCTCCAGAGACTTCTGAAGCCACAGCAGCGTACTTCTGCGCCGCTGCTGGGCGGTGGTGGCGCGCAGTATCTCCTCGGACGCGTTCATTTCCGCGCGCTCTACAAGATGCAGCCTGTCGCCCCTCTGCGGCGCTTCCATGCTCACTCTGTGGCCCGATATCTGCGCAAACAGCTCACCGAGTGCCTCGGCATCCTCCGGCATTTCGCGCAGGAGTATGCTCTTCGGCAGCGTGCCGCGCAGGGCGTAATACTGCCGGATATAGGCCGAGACAGCCTCACAGTCGCTCTCAAGCGGCTCCGAAACGAGCTCAAAGTCCTTGCCCGTGAGCGAGCCGCCGTTAAAATGCAGAACGACGAAGCAGCTTTTTGCGCCGCGTGAAAAGCCGACGGCATCGGTATCGGAAAAGGCCGTCGCTATGACCTTCTGCTTGTTTGAAACGCTTTGTATCGCTCTTATCCTGTCGCGCTTTTCGGCCGCCGCCTCAAAGCGCAGCTGCTCTGCGTCCTCGGTCATTTTCGCCGTGAGCTCCTCTATGAGCTCCGAGGTGCGTCCGTTTAAAATGAGGCAGGCCTGTTCGACGGCGAGGCGGTATTCCTCCTGCGTGAGCTCTCCCCTGCACCAGCCGCGGCAGTTGCCCATGTGGTAGTTCAGGCAGGGTCTGTCTCTGCCGATATCGCGCGGAAAGCGCTTTGAGCAGGTCGCAAGGCCGACAGCCTTGGATGCGGCGTCGATTATATCGTGCGTAACGCTGCGCCCTCCGAAGGGACCGAAGTACACCGCCCCGTCCTTCTTTGCGGCGGAGGTGACGGTAAAGCGCGGATACGGCGCTTTTTTATCCAGCCTTATAAAGGGATAGCCCTTGTCGTCCTTCAAAAGGATATTATAATGCGGCTGATGCTGCTTTATAAGCGAGTTTTCGAGGATCAGCGACTCAAACTCCGAGTTTACGACGATGACGTTGAAGTCGGCGACCTTCTGCACCATGGCCTCGACCTTCGGCAGGTGCGAGCCGCGGAAGTAGCTCGTCACGCGGTTTTTGAGCTTCTTGGCCTTGCCTACATATATGACCTGCCCCGCCGCGTCGAGCATGATATAAACGCCCGGCAGCAGCGGCAGCCTGTTTGCTTTTTCAAGCAGCTTTTCGCGCATCCGATCCCTCACCGTCCCTGCTTCCGGCAATACACCATGCCGTTACGGACACTATAACGATAATACCGCCGATAAACGCGAAAAGCCCCGGCTTCTCGCCGTCGAATATGAGCACCCACACTGGGTTTAAAAGCGGCTCCACGGCGCCGAGGAGACTGCACGCAAGCGGCGGGCAGTGCTCTGCAGCTCTGCCGTAGAGAATGTACGGTATACCCAGCTGCAGAACGCCGAGAATGATTATATACAGCACCGGCAGCGCGGAAAACTCCGGCTTTGTCGTTATGATAAACGGCAGGCCGAACAGGAATGCGAAGATCTGCCCTATGAGCATCGCCGAAAAGCGCTCGGGCGGCTCTGCCTTGCCCATGGTTATGAACATTCCGCCGAGGCAGGCTCCGGCAAAGATGGCGACGAAATTGCCCAGCAGGTATCCGTCGGCAAGCTGGTCGAGAAAGAACATGGCTATGCCGGCAAAGGTGCATATAACGGCGATAACGTCGCGCTTTTTAAAGCGCTGGCCGAGAAACAGCGCCGAGAAAATCACTATGAATATGGTATCCGTAAATTGCAGAACTATGGCGTTTGCCGCGGTGGTGAGCTTATTGGCCGCTACGAAGGCGATATACACTATGCCCAGCAGCACACCGGGGACAAGCGTCCGGCGGTTGATTATTATTTTGTAGCCCTTGAGCTTTATATATGCAAGCACCGTCAGGCCCGCGAAGAAGCTGCGCAGCGCGGATATTACGAAGGAATTCCACGGTATAAGCTTTATGAATATGCCGGCAATGCTCCACAGCGAAGCGCATATGAGCATTTCCAGTATCGCTCTGTTTTCTTTTTTCATGACAACATTATTCCCTGTATAGCGAATAAGGGCGTGTTAAAAACACGCCCTTAGCTTCGTTCTTTATATCACTCGGTAAAGTCGGATGCGATAAGCTCGGAAAGCGTATCGACAGCAGTTGCCTCGTCGGCACCGTCTGCAATAAGGTTCACGGCAGTGCCCTTGACGATGCCCAAAGAGAGAACGCCGAGCAGGCTCTTGGCATTAACGCGTCTGTCCTCTTTCTCTATCCAGATGCTGCTCTTGAATTCGTTAGCCTTCTGAATAAAGAAAGTAGCAGGTCTTGCGTGGAGTCCCACCTGATTATTAATAACTACTTCTTTGGTTACCATTCTCGCCACTCCTCTTGATCACAAAAGTTTACTCTACTTTAGCAAATTATTTAAAAAAGGTCAACTGCTTTTGTCTATTTCGTAGATTTACACATTATTAATAAATTTTCTCGATTGCTTTTATTTCAATTCGACTATTGTCACGCCGCTTTCGCCCTCGCCGAAACGACCCAATCTGAAACTTTTCACGGCTTTGTTGCGCCTGAGCATCTGCTGGACGGCAGTGCGCAGGGCTCCGGTGCCCTTGCCGTGTATTATGGTCACGGTTTTCAGCTTTCCCATAACGGCGCTGTCTATATACTGCTCGGCGGCATTTACGGCCTCTATGCTCTCCATGCCGCGCAGGTCTATCTCCGGGCTCACGGCCGCGCGCGGCGCACTGCCTCCGGAGATGGTAACGCCCTGCTTTTTCCGCTTTGCGGCGCCGCCTTCGATGAGATACACGTCCTCGGGCTTGAGCCTGACGCTCATAATGCCGGCTCGGAGGTTGAGCGTTCCGTCGGGATTAACGTCTATGACCTCGGCCTTTGCGCCCATGGATTTTATCTCGACCGTGTCGCCGGCTCTGACCTCACGGGCGGATTTCTTCTCCTCCTTCGGCTTTTCCGGCTCCTTGGCCTTGAGCTTGCCCTGCTGCTCGTTGAGCCTGCGCCGCAGCTCGCTGCGGGCACGGTTGACCTCCTGGGCCTGCTCATCCTCGTTTATCTTCCGGCGCATATCGTCGAGCTCGGCAAAGGTGCTCTCCGCCGTCTCGCGGGCCTCTGCTATTATGCGCTCGGCTTCGCGGCGGGCCTTCTCGTCGGCCTTTTCAAGCCGAACGGAGAGCTCCGCGCGCAGAAACGCCGCTTTTTTCGCGTTTTCCTCAGCCTCGCGCAGCTTCTTTGCCGTCTCGGCCCTGTCACGCTCGAGCAGCGCTCTTGTCTGCTCAAGCTTCTCTATCGTTGCCTCGAAGCTTGCGTTCTGAACTCCGATGCGCGCCTTGGCGTCGTCGATTATTTCCCTGGAAAGCCCCAGCCGCTCGGATATGGCAAAGGCGTTTGATTTGCCGGGAACGCCGACGAGCAGTCTGTAGGTCGGGCTGAGCGTCTCGACGTCGAATTCGCAGGATGCGTTCTGGATGCCGCTTTCGTTCGTCGCATAGACCTTGAGCTCGGCATAATGCGTTGTTGCCGCAACGTCCGCGCCCATTTTGCGTGCATGCTCTATGACGGCAATGGCAAGCGCCGCGCCCTCCGTGGGGTCGGTGCCCGCGCCGAGCTCGTCAAACAGCAGAAGCGACTCGTCGCCGCACTCCTTCAGGATATGCACGATATTCGTCATGTGTGCCGAGAAGGTGGAAAGGTTCTGCTCTATAGACTGCTCGTCGCCGATATCGGCAAGCACATGCCCGTACACGGGAACACCGCTGCCGTCGTCGGCGGGGATATGCAGGCCGCACTGCGCCATGACGTTGAGCAGGCCTATGGTCTTGAGCGTGACGGTCTTGCCGCCGGTGTTGGGTCCGGTTATTATAAGCGTGTCAAAGTCCTCGCCGAGCTCGAGGCTTATGGGCACGGCCTTGTCCTTCGGCAGCAGCGGATGCCGCGCACGTCGCAGCACGACGCCCTTGTCTCGCAGCTCAGGCTCTATGCCGCCGAGCTTATACGAGAGCTTTGCGCGGGCAAATATACCGTCGAGCGTTATAAGATAGGAATAATCCGAGGCTATGTCCTCGGCATGGGCGGCACAGTCGGCGGAAAGCTCCGCGAGGATGCGCTCTATCTCCGTTTTCTCCTTTGCCGTGAGCTCGCGCAGCTCGTTATTCGCCTTGACGGCGGCCATGGGCTCAATGAAAAGCGTGGCGCCGGAGGCCGAGATATCGTGCACAAGGCCGGGTATCGCGCCCTTGCACTCGGCCTTGACGGGAACGACGAAGCGGTCCGAGCGCATCGTTATGATAGGCTCCTGCAAAACCTTCGCGTAGGACGGCGAGGAGATGATCTTCTGCAGGCAGTCGCGCACGCGCGCGCCGGCAGCGCGGATCTTGCGGCGGATATTGGCAAGCTCGGGCGATGCAGCGTCCGCTATCTCGTCCTCGCCGACGATGGAGCCCGTTATCTTCTCTTCAAGAAAACGGTTTGCATGAAGCGCAGCAAAAAGATGATCGATGCAGCTTTTGCCGAGCTTATCGTCGGAGGTGTAGCCCTTTACGAGGCGCGCGCACTGCAGAACGCGGGCAATATTCAGAAGCTCGATCGTATTCAGGCTTCCGCCGAGATCCGCTCTGCTGAGCGAGGGGCGGATATCCTTGACGCCCGACAGCGACGGGCTGCCGCGCACGACCATCATTTCCTTTGCCGCGCTCGTCTCGGCAAGGCGGTTCCTGACCTCGAGCCTGTCCGCGCTCGGACGCAGCTTCAGGCAGGCCTCCCTGCCGCCCTCCGTAACGGCCTCCGCGGCGAGCATATCGAGCACCGCCGGAAGCTCCAGTATGTTGAGTGATTTTTCGTAGAAATCCATTATTTTATCTGTCTCCAATAATCGAGAGTGGAAAATTTTCTTTCCGTCTGAGTAAGCAGGTATGCCTCGGCTGCCTTTGACGCACGCTCGAGTGCATCGTCCGGCAGCGTAAAGGCAAGCATTTTCCGCGCCGGAGCGTAGACTATATATCTGAGCGCCTGCAGCGACGCCGGGCACAGCTCGTAATTTGCCTGCACCTGCGCATTATTGCACTCGCGGCAGCATATTACGCCGTTGCGCGGGCTGAAGCGCGGCGATACGGGCTCGGACGAGCCGCAAACGCAGCAGGAGGTGAGGTTCGGCTCATAGCCGGAGAGCGCCATCAGGCGCATTTCAAACGCGGCTTTTATATGCGTCTGCGGATACAGGCCGTTTGACAGGGCAAACAGGCAGTTGAGCACAAGCTGCAAAAGCAGCGGATCGGGGTTTCCCTCCTCGGACAGTGCCTCGGCGCACTCGGCGAAATAGCTTGCCAGCGACAGCGCCGTTATATCGGTGCGCAGACCCTTGAACTCCTCTATCGTCGAGCCCTCGCTCACAGACCAGAAGCCGCTGCGCTCGAGCAGCGTAAGCTCCGAGAAGGCCAGAAGCTGCGTCGAGGCCGAGTTCTTGCTGTTTTTGCGCAGCGCTCCGCGGGCCTTGACTGTCATTTTGCCCATATCCTCCGTCAGGACGGTGAGTATCCTGTCGGCCTCCTTGTATCGCACCTCACGCAGGATGAGGCCCCTTGTCGTTTTAAACATATGTAACCGCTCAGTTCTCCGGCGAAGGCGAATCCTCCGCCGGTGCTTTTTTCTTATTCCGCTTCTCCGACGCCCTGTACATGAGCCAGCACATCGGGTCGCCTGTTTCGGCAAATATCTGCCACACTGTATCGTTTGTCATCTGCGCCGCCTCCGATATTATTATCGCAGAGCACGGCGGCGAGTATGTGTGGTAATTATTCCGTGAAGCCGAAGTTTCGCAGCTGCGCCATGCTGTCGCGCCAGTTTTCCTTGACCTTTACCCAGGTCTGGAGGAACACCTTCGTTCCCATAAACGCCTCGATATCCCGCCGGGCAAGCTCGCCGATCTTTTTGAGCATCGCGCCCTGCTTACCGATGATTATGCCCTTGTGGCTGGCCTTTTCGCAGTAGATGGTCACGTCGAGGTCAATGATGCCGTTATCGCGCTCGGTAAAGCGCGTTACCTCGACGGCGGTTCCGTGCGGTATCTCCTTATCCAGGCACAAAAGCAGCTTTTCGCGCACGAGCTCCGCGCATATCTGCTTTTCCGGCTGGTCGCATATCATGTCGTCCGGGAAAAGCTGCGGGCCGGGCTGGGCGTGTTTCTGAAGTTCCGACAGAAGCTCGTCGATCCCCTCGCCGTTTTTTGCCGACATGGGGATAACGGCGTCAAAATCATGCGCCGCGGAATAAGTCGCCATGACCTCCAGAAGTTCCCGCTTTTCGACGGTGTCTATCTTGTTTATGACAAGTATCGCCGGAACGCCGGTCTCCTTTATGCGGGCTATGAGCTCTTCCTCCTGACGGCCTATGTTGGCAATGGGCTCGACGATGAGCATCACGGCGTCAACATCGGCGACGCTTTCCTTCACGACGTTCACCATATAGTCGCCCAGGCGCGTTCTCGGCTTATGGAAGCCCGGCGTGTCGATTATTATAAACTGCGTATCGCCGCGGTTGACAACGGCGCTTATGCGGTTTCGCGTCGTCTGCGGCTTGTTGGACACTATGGCTATTTTTTCGCCGACGAGGGCGTTCGTGAGCGTTGATTTGCCGACGTTCGGGCGGCCGCATATCGTTATCATGGCTGTTTTTGTTATCATGTCACATGTCTCCCATAATTTCTTTTTCTCTTGCACGCATCTGCTTTTTCATCTCGCCCTCATCGACGTGATCGTAGCCGAGAAGATGCAGCACGCTGTGCACCGTGAGGTAGCTCACTTCCCTGTCAAAGCCGTGGCCGAACTCCCCGCCCTGCTCGGCGCAGCGCTCGAGAGATATCATCATGTCGCCGAGCATGACCGCTCCGGTATAGGGGTCGGTGTCGCACAGGGACGGATCAAAGCTGCCGGGCGTGAGCTCGTTTAGGGGAAACGACAGCACATCCGTTGCGGCGTCAATGCCGCGGAAGTCGCGGTTCGTCTCGCGTATGCCCTCATTGTCGGTGAGCATGACGCTTATAAGGCAGGGCCTGTCCGCGCCCTCGGCCGCAAGCGCTCTTGCGGCGGCCTTTTTTATGAGCGCGGCCGCATTATTGTGACCCATGCCGCTTTTTTCGCGGCTTACATATATCTCATGCTTTATCATTGCTTTTTCCTCTTGTATGCTCCGGGCTTTTTTAAAGGCTCCGGCGGATTTTTCTTATCGTAGACCTCATAGGCCTCTATGATCTTCTGAACGAGCCTGTGACGCACGACGTCGGCTCCCGTGAGGCGGCAGATGGATATATCCTCTATGCCGTCGAGCACCTTCATGGCTATCTTCAGGCCGCTGACCTTGTCCTCGGGCAGGTCTATCTGCGTGATATCGCCGGTTATGACGACCTTGGAGCCGAAGCCTATGCGCGTGAGGAACATTTTCATCTGCTCGCGCGAGGTGTTCTGCGCCTCGTCCAGGATTATGAAGCTGTCATCGAGCGTGCGGCCGCGCATGTAGGCAAGCGGCGCGACCTCGATATTGCCGCGCTCGAGGTATTTCTGATAGGTGTCGGCTCCGAGCATGTCAAACAGCGCATCGTACAGCGGGCGCAGGTACGGATCGACCTTGCTCTGCAGATCGCCCGGCAGGAAGCCGAGGCGCTCGCCCGCTTCGACGGCGGGGCGTGTCAGGATTATGCGGTTTACCTCCTCGGCCCTGAACGCCGCGACCGCCGCCGCGACGGCGAGATAGGTCTTGCCCGTTCCGGCGGGGCCTATGCCGAGGGTTATGGTATTGTTTGCAATGGCGTCGCAGTAGCTTTTCTGGCCGAGGGTCTTCGCCTTTACGGGCTTTCCCTTTGCAGTTATGCATACGACGTCTCCGGCAAGCTCGTTTATCTTCGATTCCTTGCCCTCGGAAACGAGCTTGAGGATATAGCGCACGTTCTGCGCGTCGATGCTCTCGCCGCGGGCGGCAAGCGTCAGGAGCCCGTTTATGGCCTTTTCGGCGTTCATAACGCTCTCCTCCTCGCCGCAGATGTGTATCTTGTCGTCGCGGTCGAGCACCTTCACTCCGAGCTCGGACTCGATTATGCTCAAATTGCGGTCGAAGGAGCCGAACACGCTTATGACATGCTCCATTCTTTCGACTTCTATCGTTCTTTCAATCATAGCTTGCCTCCCTGGCAATATTCTCTGTGCACTGAGCACGCAGCGTCACCGTGAGCACGGCCTCCGTTTTTGAGACCGTGTATTCCTCCGAGACGATCTGCCCGCCGTTTATTCTGCGCCGAAGCTCCGCTCCGAGCGTCGCCTTCAGTCTCCCGACGGCTTCGTTCTCGTCGATATGAACGGTCCTTGTTTCGTACTGCGTTGTGCGCTCAAGGGCATATCCGACCGGCAGCGTGAACACGTCGCCGAGGGATATGTACCTTAATTTATTTATTTTATCACAACTTGTGTATTTATTTCTACTGTCGGAGAAAAAATTTATCCGCTTTTTCCCGATAACGAGCGAAAAAGCCGTGTCGGTGCGCAGCTTTCCGCATTTTTGCTCCTCGGTCAGCGGGGTCAGGGCGCTTATCTCGTACCATGTGTCGGCTATCACCTGCGCCATGGAATGCACATTGCGCGCATCTCCCGTTTTGCTGCTCATGAGCCCGCGCACGAGCACATCGCCCTGCACGACGGCGCTGCCGGGTGCCGCCGCGCTCTCGCCCTCGAGCACAGACATGCGCCTTATGACTCCGCTTTTTGCCGCAACGATATCGCAGGGGGCTTTTTCGTTTACGATCTCGGGTCTGTCCACGCGCTCACGGACGACGACCTGCGCCCTGGACGAGCGCACGTTCAGGCTCAGCCACGCGATCTCCGGCATTTGGGATACGACGCGGCTGCGCACCGTGTCCGACGACAGCGAGGGCCAGAACGCACCGTATTCAACGCCGCAGTCGGCAAGTGCGCGCAGTATCTGCGCATCGCTGAGCGTATCGTTGCCCTCTATATCGATGCTCCAGAGAAACAGCGAGGATACGGCCGCAAGCACTATGCACAAAACGCCGAGCGTTATGAGCAGCGCCCTTCTTTTTGCGCTGCGGAAAAGCTTCCTGCCGCCTTTTTCGCCGAGGAGCCTTATCTCCAGACCGTTTTTACCGTTTTGCGACATGATCGCCGCGCAGTCGGAGGTATATGCGGAAAAACTGATCGAAAAATCCTCGCGGGGGCTTGTTTGCCAAAACTCTATGCCGCGTCCGGCGCAGAAATTGAGTATTTTCTCGGGCTGCGCACCGCTGACCTCGAGCCGGACCGTTCCGCGGGCAAGATCGTAAAGCTTTCTCATCATTCAAACTCCAATGCAGTGATTCTGCCGGAGACGAGCATGTCTCCGGCGGTCATGGCTTCAAGGCGCAGGCAGAGGCCGCGCACGGCAAGCTTTGTTTTCCCGCAGCTTACCTCGATCAGGCTCTCGCCGCAGCTTATTATGCCGCGGTGGTTCTCGATAAGAAGCCGGCTTTCTCCGCAGAGGCTGAGCTTCACCGCTCCCAGAGCGTCGGCCGGGATATCGAATCTGTCGGCAAGAAGCCCGGCCGCGTTCCGTTTTGCTTTCATATCGGCTCACCTCCGCAGTCTAAACCTATGCCGGAGGGCATAGCTTAATACATGGACAAGGAGCTGATGATTTGAAAAAGCCGCTGTATATTCTCGCCTCCCTCGGTATCCTCGCCGCGCTGCTTATCTTCCCGAAGGCTGCGGCCGAGGCCGTAAGGGACGGACTTGTCATGTGTGCGCAGGTGATAATCCCCTCGCTGCTGCCGTTTTTCATCGCGGTCAGCCTCTTCGGCGAGCTGGGTGCATCGAAGCTCGTATCGAACGCGCTCGCGCCGCTCGGCGCAAGGCTGGGCATCTCCGGCCACGGCGTGTCGGCATTCATAATAGGCGTGACGGGCGGTTACCCGCTGGGTGCGGCGTACATTGCGCGGCTGTACGCTCAGGGGCTCGTGAGCCGAAGCGAGGCATCGAGGCTCACCGTGTTCTGCAACAACTCCGGCCCCGCGTTCATCATCGGTGCCGCCGGTATCGGCGTGTTCTCATCGGCCGCCGCGGGCTTCTTTTTATACGCCGTGCACATTCTTGCAGCGCTCATATTCGGGCTCATAATTTGCCCGAGGGCGCAGTGCGATGTCTGCTATGACGGCGATATCTTTGCGCCCGTGAGCTTTTCTGCGGCATTCACGGCCTCGGTAAAGCGCTCGGCAGACTCGGTGATCGGCGTGTGCGCCTTTGTGCTTGCGTTTTCGGCGCTTGGCGGCGTGCTCGACGGCATGGGCGTGATCCGGATGCTTTCCTCCGAGCTGTCATACCGGCTCGGCGCGGAGCTCGGCTTCTGCCGCGCGCTACTGTACGGCATATTCGAGCTCGGAAACGGCATTGGGAGCATGGCCGGGCTCGGCATGAGCCCCGTAAACCTCGCGCTTGCGGCGTTTATCCTGTCCTGGGGCGGCTTTTCCGTTCATTTTCAGACCTTCGCCATAACTGCCGGAATGAAAATGAAAACCGCCCGATACATGATCGGACGGCTTTGCACTGCGCTTACGGCAGCTGCCATGGCGCTGCTCGGCGCGGCTGTGATTTTTTAAAACACCAGTATTCCCACGACGGCGGAGGCCGCGATATAGAATATCGGATGCAGGTCCTTTGTTTTCTTCACAAGGTTTGTGAGCACCCATATCACCGCCGCAAGCAGCAGGCCCTTCCATGAGATAAGGTCGGCGAAATTGCCGCTCACCTTGAAGGCATCGACCTGCACGAGCGCTATGAGCACCACCGAAAAGCCCGCTGCCGCGATAAGTCCGGCAGAGGCGGGGCGCAGCCCGTAAAAGGCGTGGTCAACAAAGCGGTTCTCCCTGAATTTTTTAAGGCAGGTGGCGATGATGAGTATGATGACTATGGCGGGCGTCACGAGGCCGAGCGTTGCTATGAGCGCTCCGGGCAGGCCGCCCGTTATATAGCCGACGTAGGTCGCGGTGTTCACGCCGATAGGGCCGGGCGTGGATTCAGACACGGCTATCATGTCCGCTATCTGCTGATAGGTGAACCAGCCCGTGCGGTCGGACATGTCATAGATAAACGGGAGCGTTGCCAGTCCTCCGCCGACGGCGAAGAGACCGGTCTTGAAAAACTCCCAGAACAGGCGCAGATATATCATGACTTACGCGCCTCCAGTTCCTTGACGATAATACCGGCCGCCGCCGCGGCAATGACGTATATGACCGGCGATATATCCAGAAACACGCTGCCCAGGAACACCGCTATGAATATGAAAAGCGTTTTTTTATCCACGACGGATTTCTTCCAGAGCTTTACCACCGCGTTGAGGATCAGCACGCACACGCACACGCGGATACCGGCAAAGGCGCTCTGCACGGCGGGAAGGTCCGCAAAATTCTGAATGAAGGCCGCGATGATCGTTATGATCACAAGCGACGGGAACACGACGCCGAGCGTTGCGACTATGCCGCCGATAACGCCGGCCTGCTTCTGACCGACGAAGGTCGCGGTGTTGACCGCGATAACGCCGGGTGTGCACTGGCCGATGGCGTACCAGTCCATGACCTCCTCGTCGTCGGCCCAGCGGCGCTTTTCGACCACCTCGCGCTGCAGTGCCGGCAGCATTGCGTAGCCGCCGCCGAAGGTCGTGACGCCTATGACGGCAAATGTGCCGAACAGCTTTGCAAGCTGACTGAGCTTATCTTTCATTTTCTCAGACCTTCCGCATATTCGGAGTATTTTGCGATCTTCTCATCGCATTCGGCCTTATCCTTGCCCCTGCAGAGGATATAGACCTTGACCTTGGGCTCCGTGCCTGATGGGCGGACTATGAAGCTCGTCGCGTCGGCAAGCTCAAAGTAAAGCACGTTCGAGCCCTTTATCGGGGTCTGACCCATAACGCCGAGCTCGGGGACCTTTATGCTGCCGTCGGAATAGTCGCGCAGCCTGAACACCTCGACTCCGGCTATCTTCTTGGGCGGGTTCCCGCGCAGGTTTGCCATGAGGTTTTTCATCTTGACTATGCCGTCAAGGCCGGGCATGACGAGGTTGAGGGTCTTTTCGGCGTATCTGCCGTATTTTTCGTACAGGCTCTCCATCGCCTGGCTGAGGTTCATGCCCTTATCGTGATAGTAAGCCGCCATCTCCGCGACCATCATCGACGCCGTCACGGCATCCTTATCGCGGACATAGTCACCCATCATATAGCCGTAGCTTTCCTCAAAGGCGAAGATGTATTTATAGCTTCCGGCCTTTTCCCACTGCGCGACGCGCTCGGCCATGAACTTAAAGCCCGTAAAGGTATCCTCAAAATGCACGCCGTTTGTCTCCGCGACGGTCTTTGCCATCTCGGTCGTGACGATGCTCTTGACAGCGCCCGCGTTTTCCGGCAGAGTACCGGCCTCTCTGCGCGCGTTTATGACATAGTCAAGCAGCAGAACGCCGAGCTGGTTGCCGGTAATGGGCACATAGTCTGCGCCCGAGCGCACCATCACGCCGATGCGGTCGGAATCGGGGTCCGTTCCGATTATAAGATCGCTGCCGACCTTCTTTGCAAGATCGACCGCGAGATAAAAGCCCTCGGGGTTTTCGGGATTGGGGCTTTCGACCGTGGGGAAGTTTCCGTCAATGACCATCTGCTCGGGCACGGGGTAAAGCTGAGTAATGCCCAGTCTGCGCAGCGCCTCGGGCACGAGCCTGTAGCCCGCTCCGTGGAACGGAGTATATACGATCCTGAGCTCCGGCGCGGTCTTTTCGACGACGGCCCTGTTGATCGCCTGTCCGAGCACCTTTTCAAGATACGCCTCGTCGGTCTCTTTGCCGATGAGCTCTATCTTTCCCTGCGCGGCGGCTTCGTCAAAATCGCAGCTTACGAAGTCGTTGAATATATCTATCCTGCTCATCTGCTCGGCGATGGCCTCCGCGTGCTGCGGCGGGAGCTGCGCACCGTCGGACCAGTAGACCTTATAGCCGTTATACTCCTTGGGATTGTGCGACGCCGTTATATTCAGGCCAGCCGTCGTTCCGTAATAACGCACGGCAAAGCTCAGCTCCGGCGTGGGGCGCAGAGCGTCGAAAATGCGAACATGTATGCCGTTTGCCGCCATGACGCAGGCTGCCTCGTGCGCGAAAAGCTCGCTGTTGTTGCGGCAGTCAAAGCAGATGACGATGCCCTTTTCCATCGCCTCCGCACCCTCGGCCTTAATGACGTTTGCAAAGGCCTGGGTCGCATGGCGGATGATATGCACGTTCATCTGATGCAGGCCGAGCTTCATCGTTCCGCGCAGTCCGGCCGTGCCGAACTCGAGCGGCGCGAAAAAGCGGCTTTCTATCTCCTTTTCGTCGCCGGCTATGGAATGGAGCTCCTCCCATTCGGATTCGCTCAGTGCGGGGCTGTCCATCCACCGCTGATATTCTTCCTTATAATTCCTCGTCATATTCTGCGCTCCCTTCGCTTAAATTGACAGCGTCCTCATACATTGTTTTCGGGACATATATCTCAACGCCCGTGCCGCTCGTTCCGAGTATCAGGCGGCCGAAGTCGCCGTCGTTCGGATACTGCCTGATGCACGGGATCCCGTACGCCTCAAGCAAGTTTACTATCATTTCGTCATTGATGTCAAGGCATTTGCAGTGAGTGAGGAAAACGGGCTCGACAGGCTCGCCGTTTTCGTCCTTCGGCCACTTTTCCAGGAGCTCGCCCGTAATACGTCTGCCCCATTCGAGCTTTGCTTTCTCGTCCATTGTTCCCTCCGTTATTTGTGATATCTCGAGCCCTCGCTTATCTTGAAGGCGCGGTAGACCTGTTCTGCGAGCATTACGCGCGCAAGGTGGTGCGGGAAGGTCATTTTGCTCATGCTCAGGCGCATATCCGCCGCCTGCTTTATCCTCGGCGATATGCCGAAGGAGCCGCCTATGACAAAGCATATCCTCCCCCTGCCGGACACGGCAAGCGAATTTATCTTTTCGGCAAAGGCCTCGCTGTCAAGCTGTCCGCCCTCAATGCACATGGCGATGACATAGGCGTCTTTGCCGACGGCGCGCTCAATGTCCGCAGCCTCCTTATCCAGAGCCGCGGCTATCTCCTTATCAGACAGCGAGGAGCCCAGCTTTGTTTCGTTGAGCTCAACACATTCAAGCTTGCAGTAGGCCGAGAGCCGCTTTGAGTATTCGTTAAAGGCACTTATATAAAACTGCTCTCTGAGCTTTCCGACGCACACTATCCTTATATTCAGCATTGTACCCTCTCACCCGCCTCGACTGCAAGCATATTATTTGCCGGAGCGACACTAATTTGCACGTTTTCGCACGAAACCGCGGCTCTGACCGCGTTCAGAGCAAGCTCCGGCGTGTCGTTTTCACGGCTCAGGTGCCCCAATATTATATGCCTTGCGCCGTGAGATGCAAGATAAGCGGCAAGAAAAGCGCTGTCGTCATTGGACAAATGCCCGGTAGGCGCGAGTATCCTGCGTTTTAAATAGTACGGATACGGGCCGTTCTTGAGCATTTGTATATCATGGTTTGCCTCGATAAGCGCAAGCTCTGCGCCCTCGAGTCCTCCGAGAAGCTCGTCGTTTATGCTGCCCGTGTCGGTCGCAAAGCCGAGGGTCTGCTCCGCCGAAAAGCGGTAGCCGACGCTGTAGGCCGCGTCGTGCATCGTCCGGAAGCAGCCGATCTCGATGCCGCCGAGCTCAAATTTATCGTCCTCGGGTATGTAATTTAAATTATTCTTTATCTCCGGTTTTATGCGGCAGAGCTCCTCGCATAGAGGCTTTGGAGCGAATATACGCAGGTCATGATGCTTTATGAGCATCGGAAGCCCGGAAATGTGATCGGAGTGCTCATGGGTTATGAGCACTCCGCACAGATCGCGCGGAGCAAGTCCGAGCTGCGCAAGAGCGGCAGCCGTTCTGCGCATGGATATCCCCGCGTCTATAAGTATATTCGCTTTGCCCTCAGAAACGAGGCTGCAATTGCCCGAAGAACCGCTGGCGAAAGTTACTATACGCATATTATATTATCATCCTGCCGATACAACTTTTTCGAGCAGATCCGGCTCGTCTGGGTATGTGACGATGCTGATGTCCGCTCCGAGCTTTTTGAGCTTGCCGACGAAGTTTTCGTAGCCGCGCTCGATAAAATGTATATCCTCTATCTCGGTAATGCCGCTTGCGCAGAGTCCCGCGATGACCATTGCCGCGCCCGCTCTGAGGTCGCAGGCCATGACGGGCGCTCCAGTGAGCTTCGCGCCGCCCTCGAAGATGGCGATGCGTCCGTCCACCTGAATATCCGCGCCCATTTTGCGCAGTTCGTTTACATATTTAAAACGGTTATCGTAAATGCCCTCGGTTATGACGCTCGTGCCGTTTGCCATGCACAGGAGCGCGCCCATCTGCGGCTGCATATCCGTCGGGAAGCCGGGATATGGCAGGGTCTTTACGTTTGCCTTGCGCAGATGTCCGTTGCCCTTGACAAGGACCGAGTCCTCGTACTCCTGAACGATGGTGCCCGTCTCGCGCAGCTTTGCGGAAATGCACTCGAGGTGCTTGGGGATGACGTTCTTTACAAGGACCTCCCCGCCGGTTGCAGCCGCCGCGACCATATAGGTCCCCGCCTCGATCTGGTCGGGAATAATGGAATAGCTGCCGCCGTGCAGTCTGTCGACGCCGTTTACCTTGACGGTATCGGTGCCCGCGCCGCGCACATCGGCGCCCATGGAGTTGAGGAAGTTTGCAAGGTCAACTATGTGCGGCTCTCTCGCCGCGTTTTCGATTATCGTTCTGCCGCTTGCCATGGTAGCCGCGAGGATTATATTCATCGTGGCTCCGACGGAGACCTTATCGAGATATATCTTCGCACCGTGCAGCCTGCCGTCGGCCGCCTCGGCATAGACAAAGCCGTTGCGCACGTCAACGTCGGCGCCGAGCGCCGTCATGCCCTTTATATGCTGGTCGATGGGGCGCACGCCGAAATTGCAGCCGCCGGGCATCGTCGTCTTTGCGCTGCCGAACCTGCCGAGCATCGCGCCGATGAGGTAATACGACGCGCGGATCTTGCGCATGAGCTCAAAGGGAGCGTCGCAGAAATGAACGCTGCGGCTGTCGATCTCTATTGTGCCGGGGCAGATCATCCTGACCTCGGCGCCGAGCTGAGACAGTATCGTAAGGAGCATATCTGTGTCGCTGATCTGCGGCATATTCTCTATGCGGCATACGCCGTCCACCATCAGCGCCGCCGGAATTATGGCGACCGCCGCGTTCTTTGCTCCGCTTATATCTACCTCGCCCTGAAGCGGTTTCCCGCCGTTAATGACGTATTTTTCCATATATTGCACCTTTCGTCGGTGTTATATCACCGGTCTGTTATTATAGCATAGCGCGTATGCCGAGGCAATTAGCAATGTAAACAAATCGTAACTATTTTTCACTGTCCAGAAGGCGTTTTGCCTTCAGAACCGCGATGACCGTTTTGCCGTCGGCGATCGTACCGTCCATGACAAGCTCCGTCAGCTCGTCGATATGGTGCTTTTCAACGCTCAGGAACTCGCCGTCGTCAAGGTGCATGGCTCCCCTGTGAAGTCCGCGGGCGAGATAGATGTGCAGCGTTTCGGTCGAAAAACCGGGCGAGGTGTAGTCCTCTCCGAGGCTTATGATCTCGTCGGCGGTAAAGCCCGTCTCCTCCGAGAGCTCGCGCACGGCGCACTCAAGCGGATCCTCGCCGGGCTCAAGCTTGCCTGCCGGCGCTTCGAGAAGCTCCTTCTGGTAAGGATAGCGGAACTGACGCACGCAGTAGCAATAGCCCTCGTCGTCGATCGGCAGTATCGTTGCGCCGCCCGGATGCTCGACGACCTCGCGTTTGACGATCCTTCCGTCGCAAAGCTCGGCGTGGTCAAGACGTACATTTACGATGACGCCGCGGTACATTTCCTCACTGTCTATTCTCTTCTCAATATAGCTCATAATGCGCCTCGGGAAAAATAATTATTTACTTTACATAATGCTCATACAGTATAGCACCATATATGTAATAATTCCATAATTTTTGTATAGAAAATCAAAAAAAATTCCGTCAAACCGTGCTTTGTTAACGAAATTTTTCGGGCTGTTATTTAATTTGTGTATCTTTTGTTTCTGTAGTGTAAAATTGTTAAATTAAGGCTGCGGATATTATGTTATCCGACAGGGCTTTATGCACCTCCGCCGCAGGGCAGATACGGCGACGCCCTGACCCTTCCGGTGTGAAATACTCTTATCTTCATATTGCTCTCTCCGTTAATATATTTATTTAAATGTTATTATATCAGCAGGGCTTACGGATAGCCACTATCATTTTACCGCTTTTTGATTAATAATTAACGCTGCGTTATTGCTTATTCGGTATTTATTTGATATACTGACTTAATTAAAAACATCTGCTCCGTGACCGGGCGTTATTGAAAGGCCGGTGCGGGGCTGTATCTCGGAGGACATACATGAAAAAGCTGTACGGCGGCCTGAAAATGAGCTGGCTCACCGTGATCCTGTTTGCGGCCGCGGCAGGCGTTTACACGGGTATCGTCATGCTGGCAGACGCACTGGAGGGAACATCGTTTCAGGACATAGGGATCGCCTACGAATGGTGGGTCATTTTCGCCGTTATAATCGTTGTAAACTGCGATAAGAACCGGGAGGCAATGCTCAAATGCTTTGTGTTCTTCCTCATAAGCCAGCCGCTGGTATACATAGTTCAGATCCTGTTCGGGCCGCTCACCGTCAGTCAGGCATGGTATTACTACCGCACTATATGGCTTCCCGCGACCTTCCTCACCCTGCCCGGCGGCTTTATTGCGTATTACTGCAAAAAGCAGAACATGCTCGGTGCGGTTATACTCGGTCTGGGCAACACGATACAGGCCTTTATGGGCGTATCCTACCTCTGTCAGGCATTCAAAAGCTTCCCGCATCATCTTCTGAGCGGCATCGTCTGCTTTGCATCCATATTTATAATGAGCTTTTACATCCAGAAGGAAAAGAAATACCGGCTCGTATCCATCCTGCTTGCACTTATACTCGCCGGTGCATTTACCGCATACATTCTGGTAAACGGTCTGAGCCTCGGCTGACAGCCGATATAAATACAACACATTAAGGAGAAACGGAGAAATGAAAACAAGACACAGACTTCTGCGCAGGATATGCTCTATCGCTTTGGCGCTTACGTTCATATGCGCGGGCGCAGCTCAAGCCTATGCCTGCACCGCGGTGTATGTAGGCTCAAAGGCCAGTGCCGACGGCACGGTTATAATGGCCAAATCCAATGACTATCAGGACGTTTGGGCAAACTACGTTACCATCACCGAGCGCGTCGAGAACAAACCCGGAAGAACGATGCCGGTAGATAACGACAAAACGGTGTTTGCGGCTCTCCCCGATACCACATACCGCTACACCTCCACGCCATGGATGGCGAGCGCCACGGCCGCCAACGGCCTCGGCAGCGACGCGACCGTCTGCACGAACGAATACGGCGTTGCGATGATAATGTCCATTACATCGTTTTCAAACGCCGCCGCACTCGAGGCCGATCCGCTCATAGAGCACGGCCTGTCCGAGTTCACGGCCGTCGATCTCGTGACCTGCCAGAGCGCAAACGCCAGAGAGGCCGTTGAGGTCCTGCTGTCGCTTATCGACACCTACGGCAGCAGCGAGGTAAACATCGCACTCATCGCAGATCAGAAGGAGGCCTGGTATGTCGAGATGTACACCGGCCGCCAGTACGCCGCAGTAAAGCTGCCCGACGACAAAGTCTGCGCCTTCGGAAACGAATTTTCGCTTGAATACGTGTCCGATTACGACGACTGCATACTCTCAAAGGAGCTCGAGAGCCTTGCAAAGGACAATGGCTTTGCCGTGTACGGCGAAAACAATGAGCTCAATCTGCTGGCTACCTACTCCGGCAGCGAGGTCGTGACCAACTACTCCCACATGAGAACATGGATAGCTCATCAGCTCATGGCTCCCTCCGCCTACGGCGATTACGACAAGACGGCGCTCTATCCCCTGTGCTTTGCACCCGACGGGAAGGTCTCGCTGCTCGACGTTATGGAGATCATGCGCAACCGCTATGAGGGCACGGAATACAGCCCCGACGAGACCGGCCGCACGGACATGCGCGTTATCGGGACCGACACCGCGCTGAGCGTGCACGTTGCGCAGATATACCCCGATCTGCCCGCGGACATGTCCTGCGTGACATGGGAGAGCACGGGTCCCGCGCTGTACGGCGTATTCGTTCCCGTATCGAACGCCGCGACGAGCATAAGCGCTCCCTACGCCCGCAGTCAGACCGCCGACGAGGCCGGCATATTCGACACGCAGCTTTATCCCTACTACCGCTTCAAGGAGCTCAACACGCTCGGCGTCGAGAAAAACGCATACAAGATCTACGGCGAACCCGTGCGCGCATACTGGCATCAGGCGGAGACGCTCATGACCGAGAGCATGCAGACCGTTCTGAAGACGGCGGCCTCGCTCGATGACGGTGCGGCGGCAAAGCAGTACATCACCGATTACTGCAACTCGGTTCAGGAGAAGGCCTTCGACGATGCAGGTCAGCTTCTCAACGACGTCCGCTGGTACATGAGCAAAAACAGCAACACCATGAAAAACGGCAGAAATCCCGAGACGCACGAGGTCATCGACGAGCTCAAGCAGGTCGATCCCCTGACCGTGACGCTTGACGCTTCCGCATACGGCGAGCTGCCCGACGTTCAGGACAGCCGGAGCTCCGATTCCACCTCGGTTTCCTCGCAGACGATCGCCATTGCGGCTGCAGCTGTGGTCGTCATAGCGGCTGTCGTTATTGTAATAGTTAAAAAGCGCGGGTCTGCCGAGTAAGCAGGCCCTCAAAGGAGCAAACAATGAAAAAGCTTATTTCGGCGCTTATGGCCTTATTGCTGCTGCTCGGCATTACAGGCTGCCAAAGCGGCAATGAAGCCGAGCCCACGGCGGAGCCTACCGCCGCTCCGGCTGCGGCAAGCGTAAAAACGGTTTCTTCCGGAGGTATGGAAATGGATTATATAGTATTCGGCAGCGGCGAAAAGACCTTTGTTATACTGCCCGGCCTGTCTATCCACAGCGTAATGGGCTCGGCCGACGCCATCGCCGAGGCATACAAGGACTTTGCCGGGGAGTACACGGTGTATCTTTTCGACAGAGCAAAGGATATACATAAGGGCTACACCGTCCGCGATATGGCGGCCGACACAGCAGAGGCTATGAAGGCCCTCGGCATCGAAAACGCCGATGTGTTCGGCGCATCGCAGGGCGGCATGATGGCGCAGTATCTTGCCATCGACCATCCCGAGCTCGTGCATAAGCTGATCCTCGGCTCGACTCTCGCAAAGCCGAACGACGGCTTTGACAAGCTCGTTGACGAATGGATAAGCCTTGCCGAGGCAAAGCAGGAGACGGAGCTTTTAGAGAGCTTTGTCGATAACGTTTACTCCGAGGCAACGCTCGCAAGCTACCGCGATACGCTCATATCCATGAACGCCGGCATAAGCGACGAGGAATACGCCCGCTTTGTAATTCTTGCCGAAGCCTGCAAGACCTTTAACTGCTACGACGAGCTTTCCGGCATAAAGTGCCCCGTGCTCGTTATAGGCTCGGAGGGTGACAAAGTCGTCGGTGCGCAGGGCTCCGAGCAGATCGCCGCGGCTCTCGGCTGCGAGCTGTATCTTTACGATAAAAGCTACGGCCACGGCGTATACGACGAGGCCCCCGATTACAGGCAGCGCTGCCTCGACTTCCTGCGTGCATAAAAGGACATCGGCGGCATGATATCTGTAAACAGGAAAAACGCGACCGTGTTCTATGCGGTCATTCAGGTGCTGTATTTCTGCTCGCTGGCTCTGGTAGCCTGCTTTGCGTCGACATATCTGCTCGACAGGGGCTTCAGCAGCGGAAGGATAGGCGTCATACTCGGTCTGAGCAACCTCGGCTCGGCGGGCTTTCAGCTTCTTACGGCTTCATTCGTCCAGCGCACCGGCATACGGCTGGGACGGGTGATGTGCGCCGTGCATGTACTCATTGTGCTGCTGTCGGCGGCGCTCCTGCTGCTCCCGCTCGGCGGCATCGGCTTCTGCATTGTATACATTCTTGTATACTCGCTCAATTCCTCGATGCAGTCGTCGGTAAACTCCCTTTACCGCGGCTATCACGAGCAGGGCACGAGGATCAACTTCGGCGCGGCGCGCGGCTGCGGCTCGATGGCCTTTTCGCTCACGAGCCTTGTCACCGGCCTGCTGATACAGAAATTCACACCGGACATACTGCCGGGGCTGTACATCATCCCCTGCGTCCTGCTGTGCTTTGCCGTTTCGGCCTTCAACGCGCCGAACGTTGCCGAGCGTCAGCCGGGCAGCGTAACGCCGGGTGAAAAGAAGATACTCATGAAGGAGTATCCGCAGTTTTACATTTTCTTTGCCGGTGTGCTGTGCCTTGCGACGGTCAACGGCTTTATGGATACCTATCTTATTCAGGTCATCATGCGCATAGGCGGCGACAGCTCCAATCTCGGCGTTGCGACCTTCATCTCCGCAATGACTGAGCTTCCGGCAATGCTTCTGTACCGCCGCGTTGCCGACAACATCGGAAACCGCAGGCTCCTCATCTTCGTCGGCTGGATGTGGGCGGCAAAGAACTTTGCCATCATGCTCGCGCCGAACGTTTACCTGCTGTACGCGGCCGAGCTGCTGCAGTTTGCCGGCTATGCTGTCTACGTTCCGGCAGGCGTCCGCTTTGTTGCGCATACTCTGCCGGAGAGCGAATTTCTCAAGGGTCAGTCGATCGTGGGCAGCGCCCTGACGCTCGGCTATCTGATAGCGAGCTTTGCCGGCGGTATTATGATCGATCTTGTCGGCGTCGTCAAAACTCTCTGGGGACTGCAGCTCTTTTCCGTCTCCGGCGTTATCCTCTTCACCGTCGCAATGACGAAAAGCCTGAGCATGTTCCCCGCGGTTCCCCTCGCAAAGCAGAAAAAATAATCCTCAATCCATCTGCCCGGCAGGCAGACAAAGGAGAATGCCCCCGATGAAAATGAAACTTACGAAAAAGCGTGCGGTACTGTTCGTGTTTGCAATGAACATGCTGCTGTTCATACTGCTCACGGCGCCGTTCAAGCTCTGGGCGGCGGCATCGGAGCTTACTCAGATGCGCCCCACGGCAGCGCTCACGCCGGTGCTCGGAATGATCTTCGGCTGGCCGGCGGCGCTCGGCTGCGCGGCGGGCAATCTCGTCTGCGACCTGAGCGCGGGCTATGAGCTGCTGTATGCCGCGATAAACAGCGTTTTGCAGATACTTTACGCCATGTGCGCGTATTTCTTCTGGAAAAAGATAAACCGCGAGCGCGGCGGACGGGAGTTCAGGCTCGACAGCGTGTCGAGAATACTCAAGTTCTGCCTGCTGCTGGCACTCAACGCGCTCCTGACGGTGCTGTTTACGAGCATACTCAATCATGCGTACAACGTTTCGGATATCATCTCGTTTGATAACCTGTATCTTTTCATAAACAGCTTTGACGCGGGGCTTCTGTTCGGCGCTCCGCTGATGATACTCGGCAGCCTTCTTCAGCGGCACATTGAAAACCTGAAGGAGGACGGCGAGACAAAGCCCGTGCGCTTTTCAATGAACGAGCGGATGATACTAAACACGCTCGTCACCGGTCTGTGCATCTGCGTGCTCGTGGGCACGGCCGTCTACCTGACCGACAGATTCGGATCGGGAAGCATCAGCGTTCTCGGCAAAATATATCTTTTTGAGACGCTTGCCATGAACACCTATTTTGCTCTTTCGATCGGCTTCATGCGCTTTACCGAAAGGAAGATATCCCGCCCGATCGAGAAGCTTGCAAAGATCGCCGGAAGCTACTACTCCGGCCACTCGACGGATATTCAGCGCAGCAGGCTGCTGAGCGAATGCGAGGAATATGCGCAGGACTCCACCGAGGTCGGCGAGCTTGCGCGCTCGTACATGTCAATGATCCGCGACCTCGGAAAGTATGTTGACAATCTTCAGAGCGTCATGGCCGAAAAGGAGCGCATAAACGCAGAGCTCAAGCTTGCGTCGGACATTCAGGCGCACATGCTGCCCTGCATCTTCCCGCCCTTCCCCGAGCACTGCGAGTTTGACCTGTACGCCCTCATGCATCCGGCCAAGGAGGTCGGCGGCGATTTCTACGACTTCTTCATGATCGGCGAGGACAGGCTCGCCCTCGTCGTTGCGGACGTATCCGGCAAGGGCGTTCCGGCGGCGCTGTTCATGGTCATAACGAAAACGCTCATTAAAAACTATACCCAGATGGGGCAGGAGCCATCGGAGGTGTTTACGACGGTCAACAGGCTCCTGTGCGACGGAAACGACGCGGGTCTGTTCGTTACGGCGTGGATGGGCGTTCTCGATATAAAGACCGGCGAGCTCACATATGTGAACGCAGGCCACAATCCCCCGCTGCTCAAAAGAGCCGACGGCGAATTTGAATACCTGCGCGAGCGAAGCGGCCTTGTTCTGGCCGGAATGGACAACATAAAATACCGGCAGAGCAGCCTTACCGTAAAGCCGGATGACCGCCTGTTCCTGTACACCGACGGCGTTACGGAAACGACGGACACGGACAAGCGGCTGTACGGCGAGGAGCGGCTCAGGGACTTCTTGAACTCCCACACGCACTGCGGCACCGAGGACATGCTCCGGGAGCTGCGGCTCTCATTGCAGAGCTTTGCCGGCGGCGCGCCGCAGTTTGACGATATAACGATGCTGCTCATGGACTTTCACGGCCCCTCCGCCGGGCTCGAGCGCGTTTTCGACGCTAAGGAGGAGAACGTTCACGAGGTTCTCGGCTTTGTCGAGGGCGAGCTTGAAAAGGCTGGCTGCTCGATGAAGCTCCAGATCGCCGTGAGCGTCGCCATCGAGGAGGTTTTCGTGAACATCGCCCACTACGCCTACCCCGACGGAAACGGCACGGCCAGGCTTTCGATAAGCATAGACGACGCCTCCGACAGCGCAACCTTCGTCATTTCCGACAGCGGCATTGCCTTTGACCCGCTGGCAAAGGACGATCCCGACATTACGCTCGACGCCGAGCAGCGCGAGGTCGGCGGCCTCGGCATCTACATCGTAAAGCAGACGATGAACACCGTAACTTACGCCCGCGAAAACGGCGAAAACATACTCACGATGACCAAGAAGCTGGAAAGGAGTCCGAATAAATGACTATCGATCCCGAACGGAAAAACGAAACCATGACCCTTCATATCGGAGGGAGGCTCGACACCATAACCTCGCCGGAGCTTGAAAATGCGATAAACTCGCTGCCGTCTGAGGTGACCGCCCTTATCCTTGACCTGAAGGAGCTGAGCTACGTCTCCTCGGCCGGACTGCGCGTGCTGCTCGTTGCGCAGAAGAAGATGAACCACTCCGGCGGCACGATGAAGCTCACCGGCGTGTGCGCCGAGGTGATGGACGTGCTGGATATGACAGGCTTTGCCGATATACTGGTGATCGAATGACGGAGCTTGCGACAAGAGCCATTATCTTTGCGGCGGAGGCTCACGACGGAATGCGCCGCAAGCAGTCTTCGGCGCCGTACATCCTGCACCCCATGGAGGCGGCGGTGATCGTCGGCACGATGACCGACGATCAGAACGTTATCGCGGCGGCGGTGCTTCACGACGTTGTGGAGGATGCCGGCGTCAGCATGCGCGAGGTCGAGGAGCGCTTCGGAAAAAGAGTCGCCGAGCTCGTGGCCTCGGAGACGGAGGACAAAATGCGTCCGCTCCCGGCCGAGAGCACATGGAAGGCGCGGAAGTCGGAGTCTCTGCGCATACTCGCCGAAACAAAGGATCTTGATGTAAAGATACTCTACCTCGGCGACAAGCTTGCGAACATGCGCTCGATATACCGTGTCTGGAAGGAGAAGGGCGACGGCGTATGGCTGGCCTTCAATCAGAAGGACCCCGCCGAGCAGGCGTGGTACTACCGCAGCATTGCCGAGAGCATACGGGAGCTTGACGGCACGCATGCATGGCAGGAACTTAATGTACTTATAGAAATGATCTTTGCGGAGGTATAAAGATGAATCAGCTGCTTACATATCATATAAATAACGGCGTGCTGACCGTTTGTCTCAACGGCCGCATAGACGCATCGAACGCGGCCGAGGCGCAAGAGCAGGTAAACGCCGCACGCGCGGCAGCGCCTGAGGCCTCCGTCGTCATAGACGCGGAGGGGCTTGAGTACATATCGAGCGCCGGGCTGCGCATACTGCTGCGCCTGCGCAAGGAGGAGCCGGGGCTTGCCGTGATAAACGTATCTCCCGAGGTGTACGAAATTCTGGACATGACCGGCTTTACCGAGATGATGACGGTCAAGAAGGCCTACCGCCGCCTGTCGGTTGACGGCTGTGCGCTCATCGGCAAGGGCTCCAACGGCGCTGTTTACCGCTATGACGCTGAAACGATCGTAAAGCTCTACTTCAATCCCGACGCTCTGCCGGAGATACAGCGTGAGCGCGAGCTTGCAAGAAAGGCGCTTGTGCTCGGCATCAACACGGCGATCCCCTATGACGTCGTGCGCATCGGCGAAAGCTACGGCACCGTCATGGAGCTGCTGGAGGCCTCCTCCCTGTCCGAGCTCATAAAAAATGACCCCAAGCATCTTGAAAAGCCGCTCAAATACTATGTGGACATGCTCAAGCAGATACATTCGACCGAGCTTAAGCCCGGCGAAATGCCGGATATGAAGCAGGTCGCACTCGGCTGGGCGGCATTCGACCGCGAGCATCTGCCCGCGGAGCTCGGCAGCAAGCTGTACGACATGGTGCAGGCCGTTCCCGAGCGTCACACGATGATGCACGGCGACTACCACAGCAACAATATCATGGTCCGCGACGGAGAAGCGCTGCTCATCGACATGGACACGCTCTGCATGGGGCATCCCATTTTTGAGCTCGGCTCCATGTTCAACGCCTACGTCGGCTTCTCTGAGCTCGACCACTCCGCGATCGAGGACTTCCTCGGCTTTTCGCGTGAGGTATCTCTTGAGTTCTGGCACAGAGCGCTGGCAATGTATCTCGGCACCGAGGACGCAGAGAGGATAAGCGAGGTCGAGACCAAGGCAAAGCTCGTCGGCTACATGCGCCTGCTGCGCCGCACCATACGCCGCAACGAGCCGGACCGCGAGAAGCTTATCGACTTTTACAGGAACGGGCTCATCAAGCTCATCCCAACGGTTGACGAGCTTACATTTTAAACGAAAAACGGTGAGGATCTGCTTCGATCTTCACCGTTTTTTATCTTTATATACCGTGCGCGGCTCAGTCGACAGTGAGGCTGGCCTTAATGTCGTTATCGTAAAGCAGGCACGCCTCGCCGTCCTGATACCGCAGCGTTAATGAATGCTCCTGACCGTCTTCATCCTCCACGGTGAAGCTGTAGTCTCCGTCCTTTTCTATTGTGATGTTTATCGTATTATCGGATATGGAAAAGTTCACGCTGTTGGCCGGGATCTCGGTCAGGGTCAGGCTGTCCATGTCTTCAAGCGTTATGTGCACAACGGTCTTATTCGCCGAGCAGGCGCACAGACTGAATATCATAAGCATGGTCAGCAGCGCAGCCGTGACGGTTTTTTTCATAATTATGCTCCTTTATTCATTATCTGATTTGCATTTACGGCATGATTATACCATCTTCTCCGCCGTATTTCCACCGCATTTTGTAAACTTTCAAAGCTCTTTGGGGTATTTGATGTGCGTATTCTACAAACGGCGGCAGCGGAGCGGGCACTGATATGTCAGATTTAATAATTATGAATATATACGCGGAAAAAGCTTGACTTTCATGCATCCGGATGTATAATAAGTGCATAAATATTCAAGGAGGCACTTGTGCAATGAATAAACAGGATATAAAAAAAGTCGTATTGGCATATTCCGGCGGTCTTGATACTTCCATCATCATCCCCTGGCTGAAGGAAAACTACAACAATCCCGAAATTATTGCGGTCGCCGGCAACGTCGGTCAGGCCGACGAGCTTGAGGGTCTTGAGGAAAAGGCAATAAAGACCGGTGCAAGCAAGCTCATCGTCGCCGATCTCGTTGACGAGATGGTCGATGACGTCATCGTCCCCGCAATGAAGATGGACGCAAAGTATGAGACCTACCTGCTCGGTACGGCATTTGCACGTCCCGTTATCGGCAAGAAGCTGGCCGAGATCGCCATCGCCGAGGGCGCGGACGCAATTGCACACGGCGCTACCGGCAAGGGCAACGACCAGGTCCGTTTCGAGCTCGCCATCAAGCGTTTTGCTCCCGACATGAAGATCATCGCTCCGTGGCGTGAGTGGGATATAAAGTCCAGGGACGAGGAGATCGACTACGCCGAGGCTCACAACGTTCCTCTGAAGATCAGCCGCGAGACCAACTACTCCAAGGATAAGAACCTGTGGCACCTGAGCCATGAGGGTCTTGACCTTGAGGATCCGGCAAACGAGCCCGATTACGACAAGCCCGGCTTCCTTGAAATGGGCGTTTCCCCGATGCAGGCTCCCGACGCTCCCACCTATGTCACCATCGACTTTGAAGCGGGCGCTCCCGTCGCGGTCGACGGTGAGAAGATGAAGGCCAGCAAGATCATCGAAAAGCTCAACGCCCTGGGCGGCGCAAACGGCATCGGCATCATCGACATCGTCGAGAACCGCCTTGTCGGCATGAAGGACCGCGGCGTATACGAAACACCGGGCGGCACGATCCTCTACTTTGCTCATGAGCAGCTCGAGATGCTGACCGTCGACAAGGACACCCTGCACGAGAAGAAAAAGCTCGCCGTCGTCATGGCAGATCAGATATACAACGGCAAGTGGTACTCCGCTCTTACCGATGCGCTCGTCGCCTTTGCAAACGAGTCGAACAAGTACGTCACGGGCTCTGTAAAGCTCAAGCTCTACAAGGGCAACATCATCCCCGCCGGAACCACCAGCCCCTACTCCCTGTACAGCGAGCAGCTCGTCACCTTCGGCGAGAGCGACTACGATCAGGCTCAGGCAGCAGGCTTCATTAACCTCTGGGGTCTGCCGACCAAGGTCGAGGCACTCCGCGAGCAGGGCAAGCTCTGATGCTCCTGCGGCGCACAACTCAGAAAACAACAAGGAAGTGACAGAGCATGGCTAAGCTTTGGGCCGGACGCACGGACGGCAGCACCGACAGTCTGGCAGACGATTTCAATTCGTCCATCCCCTTTGACTGCCGGATGTACAAACAGGATATCACCGGCAGCATGGCTCATGCCGCCATGCTCGGCGCTGCCGGCATAATAGGCAGCGATGACGCCGAGGCGCTTATAGACGGGCTTCAGGGTATACTGGACGATCTTGACTCCGGCAGGCTGCAATTTGACCTCACATGCGAGGATATACACATGTTCGTCGAGCAGGTGCTCACGGAGCGGCTCGGCGACACGGGAAAAAAGCTGCATACGGCGCGCAGCAGGAACGACCAGGTCGCGCTTGACCTGAGAATGTACCTGCGCGGGCAGTGCGAGGGCATATCGCAGCAGATAAAAACGCTCATCGAAGCTCTGTGCGGCAGAGCCGAGGAATACGGCGACGCGATAATGCCGGGCTACACCCATCTGCAGAGAGCGCAGCCGATAACCTTCGGGCATCATCTGATGGCCTACGCCATGATGCTGCTGCGCGATCTTGACAGGCTTTCCGACTGCAGAAGGCGCATGAATCAGAGTCCCATCGGCTGCTGCGCCCTCGCCGGAACGACCTATCCCACCGACAGGCGCTCCGAGGCAAAGGCTCTCGGCTTCGACGGCATATGCATGAACTCGCTCGACGGTGTTTCCGACCGCGATTTCTGCGCCGAGCTTCTCGCCGCGCTGTCGATACTCATGATGCATCTGTCGCGTCTGTCCGAGGAGCTCATACTCTGGACGAGCTGGGAGTTCGGCTTTGTCGAGCTCTCCGACGCCTACACTACCGGCTCCTCGATCATGCCGCAGAAGAAAAACTCCGACATGGCGGAGCTCATCCGCGGAAAAACCGGACGCGTTTACGGCGACCTTATCGGTATGCTGACCGTGCTCAAGGGCCTTCCGATGGCATACAACAAGGATATGCAGGAGGACAAGGAGGGCGTGTTCGACGCCTGCGACACAGTTTCGATGTGTCTGCCGGTAATGACCGGCATGATAAAGACCATGACCGCAAAGCCCGACGTGATGCTCAAGGCCGCGCAGAAGGGCTTCATAAACGCGACCGACCTTGCGGACTATCTCGTCGTAAAGGGTCTCCCCTTCCGCAGCGCATATAAGATCGTCGGCTCTATAGTCGGCGACTGCATAAAGGCGGGAACGGTTCTTGAGGAGCTGCCCATTGAAAGCTACAAAAAGTACAGCGACCTGTTCGATCAGGACGTGTACGGGGCCATAGACCTCGTCGAGTGCGTGAAAAGGCGCACGAGCGACGGCGGTCCGGCAAAGCTTCGGGAGCAGATAAACTATGTGAAGAATGTTTTGAAAGGATGCACGGAAGCATGAAAAAGACAATTGCTCTTATCTTATCCGTATTGATGATATGCGCCCTGTTCGCAGGCTGCGGCAGCGACGGCAGCAGCAGCGACAGCGAGTCGGCGCTTGAAAAGGTCAAGGCGGCAGGCAAGCTCACCATAGCCACCAGCCCCGACTTTCCCCCGTTCGAGTCTCTCTCCGATGACGGCAGCGTTGACGGCATCGAGATCGAGATACTCAATCTGATCTGCGAAAAGCTTGGCGTCGAGCTCGAGATCAACCAGATGGACTTCGACTCCGTCCTCCCCGGCGTTCAGGCCGGCAAGTATGACGTCGGCGTGTCCGGCATCTCGATCACCGAGAAGCGCCAGAAGAACGTTCTCTTCACCGATCCCTACTGCCTCGCGGCGCAGGCCATCGTAGTCACCGAGGGCAGCGACATCACCTGCAAGGCTGACCTTGAGGGCAAGAAGATCTCCGTTCAGACCGGCACCACCGCTGAGAGCTTCTGCATGGAAAACGGCTATGACGTGAGCTCCTTTGCGGCCAACAGCGACGCGCAGACCGCGCTCACCAGCGGCAAGGTCGATGCATGGGTCATCGATGACCTCACGGCGGCCGACATGGTCAAGGTCTACAACGCGGCCGGCGGCAGCAAGCTCGTCATTCTCGACGAGGCAATGACCACCGAGCCCTACGCATTTGCATTCAGCTTCGGCAGCGAGGATCTCGTCGAAGAGATAAACTCCATTCTGTCCGAGCTCGTATCCGACGGCACGATCGCTTCCATCTTCGAGAAGTATGACGCACCGTACACCTCCCCCGCAAATTCGTAAAACCAAATACAAAACACAGGCTTACGGGGTCAGAAGCACGGCTTCTGACCCTTAGCGTGTAAAATAAACACGCTTTGAAAACTACAGCAAGCGGAGGCGTATACATGCTTTTCTTCACCGAGTGGCTTGCAAAGCTGCGCGAAACATTTATCGATACAAACTATTGGAAGCTGATGCTCGAGGGCTTCGGCAACACCATCGTCATCACGCTCGGAGCACTGCTCATAGGCGTCGTTATCGGCATGCTTATAGCGGTGATCAAATACTGTTCTGAGGATGTCGGGGCGCTCAAGCCCCTGGCATGGCTGTGCGACGTTTACGTCACGGTTATCCGCGGCGTTCCCGTCGTCGTTCTGCTGCTTATCTTCTTTTTCATCATCCTCACGAAGGCTGACGGCATCACCGTCGGCATCCTGACCTTCGGCATCAACTCCGGCGCATATATGGCCGAGCTCATACGAAGCGGCATAAACGCTGTTGACGTCGGTCAGATGGAGGCCGGACGGAGCCTCGGCATGTCGAGGCTTCAGGCAACGCGCAAGATTATCTTTCCCCAGGCAATACGCTATATCCTGCCCGCCATCGGCAACGAGCTCATAGCTCTGCTCAAGGAGACCGCCGTTGCCGGCTATGTTGCGGTCGTCGACCTCACGCGTGCGGGAAACCTCGTCAGGAACAACACCTATGACGCGGTAAATCCCCTGCTGATCGTAGCGCTCACCTATTTCCTGCTCGTCCTGCTTCTCTCGAAGCTTCTGGGCAGGGTCGAAAGGAGGCTGTCGAAGAATGATACGCGTCACTGATCTGTGCAAGTCCTTTAACGGCATGCAGGTTTTAAACGGCATAAACCTCGAGATAGAAAAGGGCGACGTCATATGCATCATAGGCCCGTCCGGCTCCGGCAAATCGACGTTTCTGCGCTGCCTCAATCTTCTTGAAAAGCCGAGCTCCGGCAGCATTCTCTTCGAAGGCTGCGAGCTCACGGATAAAAGCATCGCTCTCAACAAGCACCGTCAGAAGATGGGCATGGTGTTCCAGCAGTTCAACCTCTTCCCGCACATGACGGTGCTTGACAATCTCACCTGCGCCCCGATAATGCTCAAAAAGGCAACGAAGGAGCAGGCCGAGAAAAAGGCCATGGAGCTGCTGGCGCGCATAGGGCTTGCCGACCGCGCCGACGCATGGCCCAATCAGCTCTCCGGAGGCCAGAAGCAGCGCGTTGCGATAGTGCGCGCCCTGTGCATGGAGCCGGACGTCATGCTCTTTGACGAGCCCACCTCGGCGCTTGACCCCGAAATGGTCGGCGAGGTGCTCGACGTTATGAAGGAGCTTGCGGTGAGCGGCATGACGATGGTCGTCGTTACCCACGAGATGGGCTTTGCGCGCGAGGTATCAAACCGCGTACTGTTTCTTGACGGCGGAGTTATCGCCGAAGAGGGTACGCCCGACGAGATATTCGGCGCACCCAAGTGCGAGCGTCTGCGCTCGTTTTTGGCAAAGGTTTTGTAATTTTTATAGGGAGGGCAATATGAATCCGTTTTATCACAAGAATTTTCTGAAGCTGCTCGATTTCACTCCCGCCGAGATCGACTGGCTTCTCACATACGCGGCAAAGCTCAAGGCCGAAAAAAAGGCAGGGGTGCCGCACAGGATCTGCGAGGGCAAAAACATCGCGCTGATCTTCGAGAAAACGTCAACGAGGACGCGCTGCTCGTTTGAGGTGGCCGCCGCCGATCTCGGCATACATCCGGTTTACCTCGACCCAAAGTCGTCGCAGATCGGCAAGAAGGAGTCCATTGCAGACACCGCGCGCGTGCTCGGGCGCATGTTCGACGGCATCGAGTACCGCGGCTACGGTCAGGAGCGCGTCGAGGCGCTGGCAAAGTACGCGGGCGTGCCGGTGTGGAACGGACTGACAAACGAGTTCCACCCCACGCAGATACTCGCCGATTTCCTTACCATACGCGAGCATTTCGGAAAGCTTGAGGGCATCAAGTTCGTATACATGGGCGATGCGCGCTACAACATGGGCAACTCCCTGATGGTCGGCTGCGCAAAGATGGGCATGCATCTTGTCACCTGTGCTCCCGAGGGCTATTTCCAGGATCCCGCGCTCGTAGAGCAGTGTAAAGCCATTGCCGCCGAGACCGGCGCCGTTCTGGAGTTTGACAGCGATCCCATGAGCGCGACGAAGGGCGCCGACGTTATCTACACCGACGTCTGGGTGTCCATGGGCGAGCCCGAGGAGGTCTGGGCGGACAGGATCGCAAAGCTTCTGCCCTATCAGGTGAACGAAAAGCTCATGGAAAACGCGGGCGCACAGTGCCGTTTCATGCACTGCCTGCCGGCATTCCACGATCTCGAGACCGAGACCGGCCGCGAGATACAGAAGAAGTTCGGCCTCGACTGCATGGAGGTCACCCACGGCGTATTCGAGGGGCCGCAGTCGATCGTCTTTGACGAGGCCGAAAACAGGATGCACACGATAAAGGCCGTTATTGCGGCGACGTTGGTATAAAGGGGCGCTATGGAAAAAGCATATTTGGTGCTCGGCAGCGGCGAGGTCTACGAGGGCCGGCGCATAGGCGCGGCAGGAGACAGCACCGGCGAGCTGGTATTTACAACGGGCATGGTCGGCTATCTTGAAACGCTCACCGATCCGAGCTATGCAGGACAGATAATAATGCAGACCTTCCCTCTCATCGGCAATTACGGCGTTATTCCCGAAGATTTTGAGGGTGCTCCCGCCGCGAAGGGCTATGTCGTGCGCGAGCTGTGCGATACGCCGTCGAACTTCCGCAGCGAGTATGAGCTGGATAAGTTTTTGAAGGATAACGGCATCCCAGGCATCTGCGGAGTGGATACGCGCGAGATAACAAGGCTCATACGCGAAAACGGCGTCGTCAACGCGAGCATATGCTCCGCCGTGCCGTCGAGCCTTGACGGTATAAACGCATACGCCGTCACGGGAGTCGTCGAAAAGGTTAGCTGCAAGGAAAAATACACCGTTCCGGCAGCGGGCGAAAAGCTCTTTTCGGTCGCGCTCATAGACTACGGTGCGAAAAAGAATATCATCCGCTGCCTCAGTAAGCGCGGCTGCGAGGTGACGGTATACCCCTGCACCGCCGAGGCCTCGGAGATACTTGCCGGCGGGCACGACGGGCTCATGCTCTCAAACGGCCCCGGCGACCCCGAGGAGAACATATTCTGCATTGCACAGCTCAAGAAGCTTATCGGCAAAATGCCCGTGTTCGGCATATGCCTGGGGCATCAGCTCACGGCGCTTGCCATGGGCGGCAAAACGGTAAAGCTCAAGTACGGCCACCGCGGCGGCAATCAGCCGGTACATGCGCCCGACAGCGGCAGAACGTATATCAGCAGCCAGAACCACGGCTATGCCGTCGTGAGCGAAAGCCTGCGCGGCACGGCGCGCGAGATATTCTCAAACGCAAACGACGGAAGCTGCGAGGGCCTGGAATACCCCGGCATGAACTGCTTTACCGTGCAGTTCCATCCCGAGGCCTGCTCCGGCCCCAAGGACACGGAATTTCTTTTCGACCGCTTCACGGCCATGATGGGAGGTGCGCAGGATGCCTAAGGACAAGAGCATACACAAGGTACTGGTCATAGGCTCGGGCCCCATCGTCATCGGTCAGGCAGCCGAATTCGACTATGCGGGCGCGCAGGCCTGCCGCATACTCCGCGAGGAGGGCATAAACGTCGTTCTCGTGAACTCAAACCCCGCGACAATAATGACCGACAAGCAGCTTGCAGACGAGATATATCTCGAGCCGCTCACGGCGCAGACCGTTGCGCGCATAATCGAAAAGGAGCGGCCAGACAGCCTGCTGGCCGGTCTCGGCGGTCAGACGGGTCTTACCATAGCCATGCAGCTCAGCCGCGACGGAACGCTCGCAAAATACGGTGTGCGTCTGCTCGGCACGGATATAGACGCCATTGACAAGGCAGAGGACCGCGAGCTGTTCCGCGAAACGCTTCAGAAGATGGGACAGCCGCTCATCCCCTCGGCAACGGCCGACGACCTCGACACCGCGCTGAAGATAGCATCAGAGATAGGCTATCCCGTTATCGTGCGCCCGGCGTTCACGCTCGGCGGCAGCGGCGGCGGCATTGCGGAAACCGAGGACGAGCTGCGCATTATCGCAAAAAGCGGCCTTGACATGTCCCCCATCACGCAGATACTCGTAGAAAAATGTATCTCCGGCTGGAAGGAGATCGAGTTTGAGACCATGCGCGACGGCGCGGGCAACGTCATTGCCGTCTGCTCGATGGAAAACCTCGACCCCGTCGGCATACACACGGGCGACTCGATAGTCGTGGCTCCCGCGCTGACGCTGGCGGACAAGGAATACCAGATGCTGCGCTCGGCTGCGCTGGATATCATATCCGAGATCGGCATCGTCGGCGGCTGCAACTGCCAGTTTGCCCTCAACCCCGACAGCTTCGAGTACGCCGTCATCGAGGTAAACCCCCGCGTTTCGCGCTCCTCGGCTCTGGCGTCGAAGGCCACCGGCTACCCCATTGCAAAGATCAGCACGCGCATAGCTCTCGGCTATACGCTCGACGAGATAAAAAACGACATAACCGGCAAGACCTGCGCCTGCTTCGAGCCCACGCTCGACTATGTCGTTGTCAAGCTGCCCAAGTGGCCGTTTGACAAGTTTGCGGGCTCGAGCCGCAAGCTCGGCACCCAGATGAAGGCCACCGGCGAGGTCATGGCGATAGCCCCCTGCTTCGAGATGGCGCTTATGAAGGCCGTGCGCGGCGCGGAGATATCGCTTGACACGCTCAACGCTGCCCCTCTGAACGCAAAGCCCGTCATCGAACGCCTTGCCGAGCAGAACGACCGGCGTATCTTCACGGTGTTCGAGGCGATAAAGAGCGGCATTGCGCTTGAAACGATACACGATATAACCAAGATCGACCTGTGGTTTTTGAATAAGCTGAAGGTGCTCGCGGACTACGAGGCGGAGCTGGGTTCAGGCATGAGCGATGAGCTCTACGCGCGCGGCAAGCACCTCGGCTACACGGACGACGCGCTCAAGAGGCTCAGCGGCGCGGACGCTCTGCCCGGTTTTGCCATGAGCTACAAAATGGTCGATACCTGCGGCGCGGAGTTTGACGCACAGACGCCGTACTTCTATTCCTGCTGCGAAAAGGTCTGCGAGGCGCGCTCGTTCTCCCGCAGCGGAAAGCCCGTCGTCATGGTCCTCGGCTCGGGACCGATACGCATCGGCCAGGGCATTGAATTTGACTACAGCAGCGTGCACTGCGTATGGACGCTGCGCGAGATGGGCTATGACGTCGTCATAGTAAACAACAACCCCGAGACCGTCTCCACCGACTACGACACCGCCGGCAGGCTCTATTTCGAGCCGCTCACGCCGGAGGACGTCATGAACATCATAAACGTCGAGCACCCCGTGGGCGTCGTCGTCGCCTTCGGCGGCCAGACGGCAATAAAGCTGACGCAGTTTCTCGACAGGTCCGGCATCGCAATTCTCGGCACCTCGGCAGAGAGCATCGACATTGCCGAGGACCGCAGCCGCTTCGACGCGCTGCTCGAAAGCTTCGGCATAAGCCGTCCCAAGGGCTTCGGCGTGAACAGCCTTCAGGAGGCGCTCGACGCCGCGCAGACGCTCGGCTACCCTGTGCTGCTGCGCCCGTCCTACGTCATAGGCGGCCAGAACATGACCATTTCACGTTCGCCGGAGCAGACCGAGAAGTATATGAAGACCATACTCTCCGGCGGCATCGAAAATCCTGTGCTCGTTGACAAGTACATGCCCGGCACGGAGATCGAGGTCGACGTCATTTCCGACGGCGAGAGTGTGCTTATCCCCGGCATCATGGAGCATATCGAGCGTGCCGGTGTGCACAGCGGCGACTCGATTGCCGTATATCCCCCCTACAATCTCAGCGACAAGGATCTTGACAAGATATGCGCCTGCTCGCAGAAGCTTGCGCTCGCGCTCGGCACAAAGGGTCTTGTAAACATCCAGTACCTCATTTATCAGGACGAGCTGTACGTCATCGAGGTTAACCCCCGCGCGTCGCGCACGGTGCCTTATATAAGCAAGGTGACCGACGTGCCGATGGTCGATCTTGCCTCGAAGATCATGCTCGGTGCAAAGCTCAGTGAGCTCGGCTACGGCAGCGGACTGCATCAGACCCCGCCCTATTTCGCCGTAAAGGTGCCGGTATTCTCCTTTGAAAAGCTCACCGACGCAAACTCCATTCTCGGCCCCGAGATGAAGTCCACCGGCGAGGTGCTCGGCATAGGCAAGACGCTGGCAGAGGCTCTGTTCAAGGGTCTTACCGCGGCGGGCTTCCGCGTTCCGTCCCTGCACGGCGGCAGCCGTCCGGGCGTTCTGCTGAGCGTTGAAACGAGCGACTATCAGGATATTATCTCGCTTGCACGACGCTTCTATCAGATGGGCATGAAGCTGTACGCGACGGTCGGCACGGCCGAGGCCATAGCCGATCTCGGCATAGAGGTAACGTCCGTGCGCAACGCGACCGAAAGCGGCGAGCTGTACAGCCTTATGGAAAGCGGCGAGCTGTGCTACATCATATACACGGGCGCGGTGAAGGACGCCACTATGGGCGACTACATCTCCCTGCACCGCCGCGCGATGCAGCTCGGCATCCCCTGCCTGACTTCGCTCGACACGGCAAACGCTCTTGCGCAGATGATGGAGAGCCGCTACAGCCAGAGCAGCACCGAGCTTGTCGATATAAACGCCATGCGCAAATGGCGCAGGCGCATCAGCTTCACGAAGATGCACAGCTGCGGCAACGACTATATCTTCATTGAAAACTTCGACAACAGCATAAGCTGCCCCGAATCGCTGTGCGTAAGCCTCTGCCAGCCGCACTACGGCATAGGCGGCGACGGCATAGTGCTCATCGAAAGCTCAAGCGTGGCGGACGTGAAAATGCGCTCGTTCAACCGCGACGGCTCGGAGGGCAAAATGGCCGGAAACAATATCCGCTGCGTGGGCAAATACATGTACGACGAGGGCTATATCCGCAGAGAGTATATCAGCGTCGAAACATGCAGCGGCATACACCGCCTGCGCCTGTTCGTGCGCGACGGCAAGGTCAATTCCGTCCTTGTCGACATGGGCACCGCGGAGCTTCGCGCGGAGAAGATACCTGCAGTATGCAGCGGCGAGACGATGATAAACTATCCGCTCACCGTCGGCGGCAGGGAATACCTCGTAAGCTGCGTTGCGGTCGGAAACCCCCACTGCGTCGTGTTCTGCGACGCGATAGACGCGCTTGAGCTCGATAAGATCGGGCCCGCCTTCGAGTTCTCCCCCGCCTTCCCCGAGAGGATCAACACGGAGTTTGTGCGCGTTGTGAACAAGAACACCCTGCGTATGCGCGTGTGGGAGCGCGGCAGCGGCGAGACGCTTGCCTGCGGCACCGGCGCCTGTGCGGCCGTTATAGCGGCCTGTGAGGCCAGCTACTGCGACAAGGGCAGCAACGTTACCGTGAGCCTGCTCGGCGGCGAAATGACCGTGTGCTACACCGACGGCGGAGTATCCCTGCTCGGCGACGCAACCGAGGTCTACCGCGGCAGCTTCGAATACTGACAGCAAAATTAATACCGCCGTGATCATGCGATCACGGCGGTATTTTTGACTCAAAGCAGTTTCCGGCCTCTCCGCCTCTTGCAATTGCTCAAAAAGCGCGGTATAATATTGTCAGTCCGCAGAAATGCGGCTTTTTGACAGTGAAGAAGTTAGCAGCTGCTAACTTGATGATGTGATATTATGATATTCAAAACACTCGGTAATAAGGATAAGCCCGCCGTGCTGTTTTTCCATGCCATGGGCGTAACGGGTGACAGCAGCGAGCCGGTCGCAAAGCATTTGCAGGAGCATTATTTCTGCATCATGCCGACCTCGACGGTCTGCTGCGAGGGGCAGAGATACATAAGCAAGGCCGACGAAGTGCGTCAGGTCGGTGAGTTTCTGCGGAAAAACGGAGTTTCGCGGCTTGCGCTCGTCGTCGCGTCCTCCATCGGCGTCGATCTTGCCATGGCGTTTCTCAAAAGCGCCAAAATACCCGTTGATCACGTTTTCTTTGACGGCGGGCAGTTTGCGCAGATATCGCTGCCGCTGAGGCGGATAATGACGCCGTTTCTGTATCTTGCGATAAAGAGCCTTTATTGGTCGAAGGGCAGGACGCTCAAGAAGATACTCTGGTGCGATGATGAGGCGATAAAGCCCTATTTCGTCGTCGCCGGAAAGGCGCTGAGCTACGGTGATCTCCGCCGCCAGCTGGCCGAGAGCCTTGAGGACAAGCCCTTCCCGCCGCTGCCCGAGGAGCTGCAGAGGCGCATGTATTTTGAGTTCGGCAGCGTCGAGGAGCATTACAAATACCGTGACGCGGTCATGGCGGCCTATCCCTGCGGCAATTACCCCGTATTCGAGGGCTATAACCACATGCAGTATCAGATCCGCGACCCCGAAGGCTTTGCGGAAATGCTGCGCTCGATCATCGAAAGCGGCAGTCTTTCCCGCTGCCTGGCTTAACACACAAATAAAATGCACCGGCTTGAGGTCTTCCCGAGCCGGTGCATTTCTTATCATCGATCAGATTTCATAGCCGTTGGGGAAAACGACTGTCAGCAGCCATTTGAAGGCCTCCTCGCCGTAGACGGCATGGGGAATATTCGCGGGCATGACGAGGGTCTCCCCAGCCTTGACGATGTGGGGAATACCGGCCACGGTGAAGCGTCCCGTACCTTCGAGCACCGTGACCATGGCGTCGCCGACGGACTCGTGGGTGCTGATCTCCTCGCCCTTGTCGAAGGCAAACAGCGTAATGCTGACGGCCTTGTTCTGGGCGAGTGTCTTGCTTACGACCTGGCCGGACTGGACCTCCACGAGATTGGTAAGCTTCAGTACGGTTTCATGGTCAATGTTTTTGATGAAATTCTTCATTTTTATCTCCTCCGAAAATTATTTCAGCAGTAATACAGGAACGAACGCAGCCGCGACCGGCCCGCTTCGTCCCAGTCGCCGTCCAGCGACAGCTCAAACAGCGGAGCAGGACAGTTCTGCGCAATGCCGCGCAGGCTGAGCACCGTCTCGGTATTTTCGTAGCGCGGCGAAAGCGTCAGCACCGCCGCTGCATGCCCGCCCATTTGGACTGCCTTCGCATAGCGGTAGCGTCCGTTCGCACCGGCAAAGCCGTCAAGATGCGCCTGCGCCGTGGTGAACAGCTCCTCGGGCTTATCGGAGAACAGGCCGGCATGGCCGGTTTCCGCCGAAACGGCGTCGAGCAGCGTTCTGTCGGCGGGCTTGCCGTTATCACGCCACAAGAACCACAGCATTTCGCTCAGCGGCATGCGGCGAACGGTTTTACCCTCTCTCTCGAGCGCGGACAGGATGCCCTCGTCAAGGCTCGTCAGGCACATAGGCGTTCCGACCGCCGCCAGTGCATGCGGGTCAGGCGTTACATGCTTTGCAAGGGCGAGCAGCCCGTCCCTGTCAAGAATGTGCTCCGGCGTGAGCTCGCTGCGGCGCTCTGCGGGCAGAGCGTAAACAAGATCGCCCGTAAGTACGGCGCGCATGAGAAGCTCGGGGTCTGCCGCTTTTTCGGAAAGCTCCTCCGTTATGGGAGCGACTATCCCACACTCAGTATAACCTCTCCTGTCAAGGATGGAGCGCACGGCTCTTGCATATTGACCGTCCGCGTCGGCGCCGTAGCCGTAGGGAATGAGGAATTGAAGGCCGCCATCGCCGCCGTTTTTCTCAAAGGCCTGAAGGCAGGCACCCGCGAGCATCGGAAGCGGCAGATATTCCTTGGAGTTCATCTCGGCCCTGCCGAGAGCGAGCGTTTTCCTGTCAAACGGCGGCATAGCCTCGGCGTTTATGCCCTGACGGGTGAAATACTCCGCAAGATACGGCGTGTATGCACCGAGGTCGGGAATGAGCAGCTTGCGGTTTTTATCCGGCTTTGCCTGAATATTCGTCGGCTGCATCGCCACGTCGAGAATATTGAAATTCTTCGGCAGCTCCGCGGCCGGACGGTGGGACAGGCTGTTTAAAAACGCCTCAACGCGGGTGATAACGCCAACGCGCGAGTAGTGCTCGTCCACCTCGATCTGCAAGTAAGGCTTATCGCCCATTTCCTCGCGCACTAAATGCGACAGCAGCGTATCCGGGCCGCAGCCGTGATTGGTGAGATACACGGCGTACAGGTTCGGGTGATGGGCTATCAGCTTTATGCCCGACAGCACATGGTCGCCGAAGGGCCAGTACATATGCGGATAATCGGCCGAGATATCAAGGTCCATGCCGGGCAGATGCCCCAGCGTCATGACCTTGTAGCCGCGCGAGAGCAGGATCTCGGGAATGCCCATGTTGAGCACCGGGTCAGAAATTCCGTAGTTGCGGGTGATGAGCACGAGCACCTTGTCCTCCGGCTTCAGGGATGCCAGCATCTCGCGGCCGAGTCCCTCCACGCCCTCGGTGTATTTCCTGACCGCCATTGCGCCCTTGAGCAGTCCCGGCAGGCAGCGCGGCTTTGAAAAGCCCAGCGACTTGCCCACGTTGAGCATGGCAAGTCCCATCATCTGCGCACCGAGGTCAAGGTCGAGTATGGGGCTGAGAAGCTTTATGCCGCGCTCTTCCAGACCCAGCGTGTCAAACACCGCCTTGGCCGCCATCTGCATATATGGGCAGGCATAGTTGTGCACCGCGTGGGAGTGCGGGTGCCGTATGGTGTGGATGGACGGCAGGAAGATATAGTCCACTCCCTGCTCCGCGAGCTGCATCATGTGGCCGTAAATGAGCTTTACGGGGTAGCAGGTCTCGCCCTGGGCATACTGCTGCGAAAGTCTGATGGTCTCCTCGTTTGTTGCATGGGACAGTATCACGTTAAAGCCGAGATTTTTGAAAAATGCGTTCACCATGGGGAAAAATTTGAACATGATGAGCGTAAGCGGCACGCCGATCGTCTTTTTCATCGGGTCGATGCTGCCGTCGTAGTCCTCGACCGCGAGCTGACCGGCCTTGCGGTAGAAAGCCTTGTTGCGGCGTATCTCCTCGTTTGTGGCAGCGATCTTGCGCTCTTCCCTCGGAAAATCAAAGCCGAGGAAGCCGCTGGGGGCCGTGCCGATGGCCTCCTTTGCGAGCAGAGCCGCGCCGAACGCGCCGGAAACGGAAAACACGGGCGATACGCGCACGCGGTCGCCGTAGGCGCTCTGGAAGGCGGCCACGATGCCGGGATTATAGTCAACGCCGCCCTGGAGTACGATGTGCTGCCCGACGGGCTTTCCGCCGACGACCTTGTGCAGGTAGTTTTTAACGATTGAGTGGCACAGTCCCGCCGCGATATCCGCCTGCGACGCGCCCTGTGCCTCTGCCTGTGCGATCGACGTCTCGATAAACACCGTGCAGCGCTCGCCGAGATCGCAGGGGCGGGTACCGCCGAGAGCGAGAGGCCCGAAATCGGCAATGGGGATGCCCATGCGTGCGGCCTGTTCCTCGACAAAGGAACCGGTACCGGCGGCACAGACCTTGTTCATCTGGAAGTCCACCACCTGACCGTCTTTGAGCGATATATACTTACTGTCCTGACCGCCGATCTCGAACACGGTGTCTGCTTCCGGCACCCAGTGGCTCGCCGCGCGGGCCTGAGCGGTGATCTCGTCCCGAATGGCGTCCGCGCCCATCATCCGTCCCATGCGTTCGCGGCCGGAGCCCGTTACGCCGACGCCGAGTACCGGAAAAGCGCCGTATTTCTCCCGTATACGTTTGAGCCCGCTGCGGACAACGCCCTCAGGGTCGCCGGCCGTGCGCAGATACTGAAAGTCGATAAGTGTATCGTCGCGGCCGACGAGCACGAGGTCGGTGCTCGTAGAGCCTATATCGATGCCGATAAACGCGCCGTCTGCCGCCATCTGCTCCGTGCAGTGCGGCTCGGAAAGATCGGTGCCCGGTGCCAGAACGAGTCCGGGCAGGCTGAGCTCCTGACTGCACCGCACCTCGCCATGAGAAAGTGCCGACAGGAGCTTTTCCGTCTCCGTTACATGCTCCGCCGCACGAGACGCGCCGCAGGCGGCCGCAAAGCGGGCATTTTCCGGCACGATGAGCTCAGCGTCAGTCAGGCGGAAGATATCCTTTATCGCCCGCACGACACCGCTGTTGAGCGTCACGCCGCCGCAGAAGGCCACGGGCTTTTCAAGCGGCAGATTTTTTACTATCGTCGCCTTATAATTGCGGATCATGGCATAGCACAGGCCGAGCAGAATGTCCTGCTTCGGAACGCCCTCCTGCTGGCGGTGGATGATATCCGTCTTTGCGAAAACCGCACAGCGGCCGGACAGGTTGGGTATCTCGCAGGCCTGTGCGACAAGCCCCGAGTAATCCTCGATCTTCAGGCCGAGGCGGGACATCTGGTCTTCAAAAAACGAGCCCGTGCCGCCCGCGCAGTGCTCGTTCACCGAAAAGCGCGGGGCTTTGCCGTGCAGCTCGGTAATGAAGCGTGCGCTCTGACTTCCGATCTCTATAACGCAGCCGGCTTCGGGAGCGAGCATTGCCGTGCCCGAGACGATCGCCGGAATGTCCTCGATCTGTGAAAGCTGCGGGCACAGCGACAGCACGGCATTGCGGTTGCTGCCGGTCACGCAGACGCAAAGTCTCTCGGGCAGCTGCATGCTTTTGAGCCCCTCGAGCAGTGTCTGCACCACGCGGCCGTGATGCAGGCCGCACCACAGCTCGCTGCCGCCGTCGCCGCTGAGCACGAGCTTCACGGTAGAAGTGCCCAGGTCAATTCCTAATTTTTTCATGAAATACACCTCTCATCCATGCTGCATCAAGGCATGTAGTAAAAGCTGTCATCGGGCATTCTGCCGCCGACGGCATCGGGGTTTGAGTCGTATATGATCTGCAGGAAGCCCGAGAGAATGTCCTTCATCTCCTGCCCTGTCAGGGTAACTATGCTGCACTCAGGGATGGCGGTCCTGGCGATATCAGGGTTTAAGAAGGTCTCGTAATCCTCCGTCCACTGCGCGGCCTCGTCAAGATGCTCGAGGCAGTAGTCGGTCGATTTTTTTGAAAGCTCCAGATACTCCTTGACCGCCTGCTCGTGCTCCTCAAGGAATTTGGTGCGCACGACCGTAACCGTGGTGACCGACTGCACTCCGCTGTCGGAGTTCACGCCGTTCCACGCGTCGCTCACGTCTATGGCAACGCGCAGACCCGGAACGAGCATTTTTGCGACCTCAACGAAGGGCTGGGGCAGCAGAGCGACGGCGTTTTCCTCCTCCTGAAGCAGGTTCAGCACCTCGAAGGGCGTTGCGCGGAAGGAAAAATTCACGTCGTCGGACAGGCCGTACTGCTCAAGCAGATACTCGAAGGTGTACTCCGGAGGTCCGCCCTCACCGATGGAATAAACCGTGCGGCCCTTGAGATCGTCCATGGTGTCGATCGAGTCGTCGGTGGTCAGGACATACAGCAGGCCGAGGTTTCCGATGCTGATGACCTTCACCTGCTCCTTCATATCGGGGTTATTATAGAGAATGGCCGCAACATTGGACGGCAGTGTCGCAATATCGTAATCGCCCTGATTGAGCGAAGCGGAGACGGCCGAGTAGTCAACGCCCGCAACCTGAAAATTATAGTCGTTATATGTGTTTCCCTCTTCCGCCTCGTGTATGAGCCAGCCGAGGCCCATGGATGGCGGTCCCATGATAAGGCCGACATTCACCGTTGTCGCCTCGGAGCTGCCCTGCGCGGCGCTGCTGCCGGTCCCGGAGCCGCCGCAGCCGGCAAGCCCCAGAGTCAGGGCCGCAGCCAGACAGAGGGCAAGTAATTTCTTCTTCACTGCTTGTTCTCCTTTTTCTTCTTTATGAGGGCATAGCCGCTTGCGGCCGCCGCAATAACGATAACGGCAGCGACGATGATCCCTGTACGGCTTTCGGTTTTGCTTTCTTCGTCCGAGCCGTCGTCCGCATCCTCGTCCGATATGTCGGTATTGACTCCGGCAGCCGCCATCGCGCCCGCAGCCGCGGAGGAATCGAGCATTTCAAGCTCCACGACCGGCATTTTGCCGCCGTCGGTAGTGTCGACATTCGAGAGATTGATCTCAAAGGTAAAGGGCCAGGTGTGTTCCTTGTCAAGACCCGAAATGGTCATTGCAAGGTCACCCATCCAGATATCGGCGGTCATATCATCGCCCTGCATGGTCACGACCGTGCTGTCGCCGCTGAGCTTATCGAGCTTCACGGTGATCCCTGTGATCGCGCCGTCGTCATTTTTGCTGACGTCTGCAAGGTTCAGGCCGTGCAGCTCGCGGACGGTCATGACCCTGTCCTTTATGCACACGGGGATGACTACAGTTGCCGAGCCGTCCTTGTTGACCGTCAGCTTTGCGTTGCCCTCCACGGGGTTCATGGGCGGGAAGGTGCCGTTTGTGATATGCGGATTAAGGGGCAGACCGGTGTCGGCCTTGTTGAACCAGATGTTCGCGCTTACGGTGTAGCTGCCGGGCTTGAGCGTCTTTCCGAGGTGATCGGTCGGCTGACCCTTGCCGCTTTTCTGTGCGGCAAGGAAGGTCTGATATGCCGCATTGAGCGCATCGGTCTGCGCATCGACGCTCGGCTGATCCTTCTTGCCGGAAACGGCGCTCTTTGCGCTGCCGAGCGCCTTGTTCAGCGCGTCGAGCTCCGACTGCGTCACCCAGGTTTTCGAGGGACTTACGTCCGCGCCGTCGGCGGAAACGCGGGCGCTCGATGCGGCCTTTTCCGCAGTGGAAATTATTGCCTTGAGCTTATCATAATTGACCTCCGATGCCGAAGTCGGGCTCGGCTCCTTTTCCGCTGCCTTGGGAACGGAGGAAAGATCGACGCTGAGCGTCAGCGGCACCGTCCAGTCCACGCCCAGCAGCGTCGGGAATTCTACGCAGTCGTTGAATATATATGTGCCGGAGCGATCTTTCAGCTTCAGGGTAAGGCTTGTGATACGTCCCTGCCGCGAGGTCGAGCCGTCGGAGGAGGTGTAGGTCCGGCTGTCGCGGGGCGCGGAGAGAATATCCGCGTTGGAGCAGCCGCCTATCTTCTGCAATGTAAACACCGGGTTCGGGAGCGGTACGGTCAAAGTCAGCGTACCGTCGGAGGCTACGGTAACGCTCGCGTTATTGTACACGGGCTCCGTGGGAGCCTTGGCCTCGTATCCGTCCTGACCCAGCGGGTTATTTCCGTTTGTCATATAGGCTGTCACGCCTGGAAGCTGGGTGTTCAGCTCGCCCGGAACCATAAGGTTTGCCGTGACGGTGTAGGTCTGCTCCGCTGCGGCGGGCAGCGCCGGAACGAGCCCCGGTATCAGGGCGCAGGCCATGAGCAGACCCAGCAGTTTTTTCTTCATTGAAATTTCCTTTCCTGATGCACCTTTACCACCCGTGTTTTCGCACGGGTGGCATTGGTGCAGGTAATCTTATTTATCCAGCTGACGGTACAGGAACGTCACGAGCTGGCCGCGGGTGCAGCCCGCATTGGGTGAGAAGGTCGCTGCCGTAGTGCCGAGGGTGATGCCGTTTTCGGCTGCCCAGAGCACTGCGCTGAAGCAGAACGAGCCGCTGTCAACGTCGGTGAATACGTTATTGCCGCTCACCTTCGGGGAACCGGCTGCGCGGTACATGAAGGTGACAGCCTGTGCGCGGGTTATTGCCGCATTGGGTGCGAATGTTGTTGCCGTGGTGCCGAGGGTGATGCCCTTTTCGTAAGCCCAGAGCACGGCCTTATAGCAGAACGAATCGCTGCTTACATCGGTGAAGGGATTTTTAGTGAGCGTCGGCTCGGGGCAGCCGGCTGCACGCCACAGAAGCGTTACGGCCTGGGCGCGGGTGCAGGCTGTGTCGGGAGAGAAGGTGGTCTCGGTCGTGCCCTTGGTCACGCCGCTTGCCACTGCCCAATCGACTGCCTTTGCGCAGTAAGAGTCGGCCGGAACATCGCTGAATTTCTTCACGTCGGGGGTAGGTTCGGGATCGGTCTTTTTCACAAGACCGGCGACCGCGTCTTCGATGGCCTTGGCCATTGCGTCGACCTCGGACTGCTTGTCGGCAGCGAGGTCACGGACGACCGCGTTCTTTGCGTCGTTGAGCGCCTTGACGCTCTCGGCGGTGTATACGCTCAGGTCTGCGGGGATCTTTGCAAGAGCGGCATCGACTGCGGTGTAGTCTGCGCTCTTTGTGGGCTCAACGGGAGTAACGCTCTGAAACTCGACGGAAAGCGTCAGAGGAACGTTCCAATCGGTGCCCAGCAGAGTCGGGAACTCGGTGCAGTCGGAGAACACATAGGTGCCGGACTTATCCTTGAGCTGAACGGTGATGCTCGTGATGCGGCCGTTTCTGGAAACGGAGCCGTCGGAGGAGCTGTAGGTCTTATTGTCGCGGACGGAGCTTATGACCTTGGCGTTGCTGCCGCCGTCGATCTTCTGCAGGGTGAACACTGGGTTCGGAACGGGTACGGTAACGGTCACGGTGCCGTCGCTGTACTCGGTGAGCACGGCGTTATTGCTCACGGGCTCGGTGGGAGCCTTGCTCTCGACGCTGCTGTAGCCCTCGGGAACGACGCCGAGCGGGTTGTTGGGATTGGTCATGTACGCGGTCACGCCGGGAAGCTGCTTATTGAGCTCACCGGGGACGAAGAGGTTTGCCGTGACGATGCTCGTGCTGACGACCTTGACATCGCTGCTGCCGGAGTCCTTCTTTACAAGGCCGGCGACTGCATCCTCGATGGCCTTGGCCATTGCGTCGACCTCGGACTGCTTATCGGAGGTAAGGTCACGGACGACTGCGTTCTTTGCGTCGGTGAGCGCCTTGACGCTCTCGTCGGTGTATACGCTCAGGTCTGCGGGGATCTTTGCGATTGCAGCGTCGACTGCGGTGTAGTCTGCGCTCTTTGCGGGTTCAACGATGGACCAGTTGATGACCACGGGATCGTCCGTTCCGTCGGACCACAAGCAATACTTGTAGCTGATAGGTGTATATTCGGTCGTGTAGCTGCCCACCGCCGCAGCATAGGTATTGGTGAAGCTATAACCGTCTGCCCAAGTGTACTTGTTTTCAGCATCCAGATTGATCCTGCTTCCCGTATATTCGAATACGGTTTTTTCGAAAACGGGCTTTTCAATGCCTTTCCAGATGGACCATGTGACCTTGCAGGAGGATGAGGTGTCGCCGTCGGACCATGCGCAGCCCTCGTTCAGAGTCGCAGCGGCGGTGTAGCTCTTGCCGCCCTCGGTGGCCGTGTTTCCGGTGAGAGTGTAGCCCTCGCCCTCGAGGACGCCGGTTTTCTCGCTGCCGTCGGCAAGGAGCTTGCCGGGAACGGCCGTGGGCTTATCGATGATCTTGGTGTCGGCGGAAACAACGTTCAGGCTTCCTGCCCTATACCTATAGAAGCTGTAGTTGTCGGCCTTGCCGCCCTCGGGCTTGAGGCTATAGCTGCCGATGCTCAGGGTCTCGGGAGCGGTGATCGAGGCAGGCTCGAAGCCCTTGGCATTTTCCTCGCTCTCGCCGTCCGCCCAGCCGGTATAGGTCGCTTTCAGCTCGGGGGTCTCGCCCTCGTGGATGGTCTCACCTGCGAACCTGACGGTAAGGTTTCTCTGGCCGATGGTCCACTCACAGGTGAAAGGCTCGGATGTGCCGTCGAGCCAGGTGCGGCCCTCGACGGGAGTTGCGGTGTAGGTATAGGTACCGGCATCCTTCGCGGTGTAGTCACCGCTCAGGACAACGCTGTCGTTATAAACGCGGTTGGTATCGCTCCGCTCTTTGCCTGAATAGGTTTTTGCCTTGCTGAGGTAGGTATAGGGCTGACCGGCATAGAGCTTGTCGCTGTTGAGAATGTATGCCGTGGGCTTTTCGGATGATGGAACGGCGCCGTTCCAGCCTCTTGCCAGAGCGTCGAGCAGAATATTACCCCAATCCTGGTCATAGGTACCGTCATCGAAGCTGATTACAGTGCTGCGCTGGCCGAAGCTGTTTATAATGTCAAAATAAACGCTGCCGTTATGCACGGTCGTATCGGTGTACTGCTTTACATAGGTGCTTGTGCCGTCGGTCAGGACAATGTAGTAATAGGGCTTTGCCACGTCGTAGGGCAGCTGAACCTCGACCTTGGAGATACCCCGGAAGGTATTGTTAAAGCTCGAGCCATTGTCGGGATTTACCAGCTGGGCATAGTAGCAGTCACCCTGCTCGGTTGCCGTCTTTCTCATTGTGGTGCTGACCTTGCAGTCCAGATAAGTGCTGCTGGCCGTCTGGCCATACTCTTCGTCCACCTGAGCTCCTTCTGTACCGATCATGTATTCCGTCAGGCTGTAGCTGTTATCCGTGGCCTCGGAGCGCAGCCATGTAAAGGGCAGCGCTCCCTTGGTAATGCCGCTGTCGGTGCGGGAGTACCGGCCGACGAGGGCCACGGTGTCCAGATCACGGACGATGAAGGATGCCTTATTGTCCGAGATGTCGGCGGAAATGTTCTTTGTGCGGGCAATGTCGCCCTTGAGCTGATAGACGACGGGATTTGTCCAGCCGCTGACATCGGCGCCGGAAACGGTGGCCTGGCAGTTGCCCTCAAGGCTGAGCTCATTGCCGTCGGAGTCGGTGAGCGTGAAGGCAAGCAGCTTGTACCAGTCGCGGACACAGAGGCGGTCCATCTGGAACTTTGCGTCCTCATAGCGGGAGTCGCTCTCGTCCAGATAGCTGATGCTCAGGCTTGAGTCATCCAGCTTCTGTCCCCAGTCCTCGGTGGTCTCGACGAAAACGGAAACGCCGGTGCTCTCGTCGGTGAAGGTCTTGCTGTAAGCCGTCTCTCCCTCGCCGGGGCGCTCATATGCTTTGACGGCAGAGGAAAAGTCCACGGTCAGGTCAAGGCACATGTCGGTTTCCGTGAAGAGAATGACGGGAAACTGGGTGCAGTCGCCGAAGGAATAGAAGCCGTTATAGTTGTTGAGCGTGACGGTGATGCCGTCGATGCACTTTTCGGGGATCTCCTTGAAGGCTTCCTTTTCGGATTCGGAGGTGGCACTTTCCATCCAGTACTCACGCAGGTTGAAGTAGCGCAGCTCGTCAACGGTAACGTCCTTGCCGCTGGTGATGGTCTGCTGGCTGAAAATGTGGTTGAAGCCGTCAAGGCTCAGAGTCATGGTGCCGTCCTCGTGCACAACGAGGTAGCCCTTCTGCTTCATGGGCGTTGTGGGCGGCAGGTCGGGGTTGCTGAGGTACACCTGGGTGCCGTTGAGCACCTGGTTGTTCTTGCCGAGTACCGTCAGGTCTGCGTCCACGGTGTAGGCTCCGGGAGCAAGCGCCTCGGCCGGGGTAAGTTCGCTGACATAAACGGCCTTGCATCCGGCGGGAACGGTGAATTCGTCGATGCCCGCGTGGTAACCGGCAAACACTTCGGAATAGTCGGCATTCTCATGGGTACCCTCGGTCTCCTCGTATACCTTGCTGCCGTCATAAATGTAAACCTTATAGTTGCAGACGCCGCCCCACTCTGCCTTTACGGTGCAGCTGGTCTTGCTGCCGTCGAGGCTGATGGCTTCGCCGCTGCTGTCCTTCAGGGACAGGTCGAACACCATGGTCGAGCGGGAGTCAACGCTGACGCCTGCATCCTGAAGCAGGCCGATGATCTTCGTCCACTCCTTGCAGCGATCGGTGCGGGTCCATACCTGATCGACCCATTCACCGGTGCCCTCGATCATGCTGATCTCGCCGCTGCCGTCTTCCAGCTTGGCGCCGTTACTGTCGGTCGTGCTGACGCTGTATTCCATAGAGCTGATGAACTTGCCCGAAAAATCGGTGCTGGTATAGCTCTTGCTGTACTCAGCGCCCGTTGAGGCTGCGGGTTCATCCGCCAGTGCCGTCATCGGCACAAGGCCGAGCAGCATCGTCAGTGCCATGAGGACGGACAGAAGTCGTGTCCCCAATTTCTTTTTTATCATTTTTGATCCTCCTTATAAGGTTTCATTTATATAAAGCCCCGCTGTGCGCAGGAGCGTTATACACTTGGTTAGCCATTGCTAACTCGAAGGCGCGGCAAAAGCCGCTGTCTGTTATGATACGCCGGGCTTGAATTTTATCTTCACGCGGCGGCCGTCGGTCTCGATGAGCCCCTCCTCGCGCATGCGCGTAAGCTCGCGGCAGAGCGCGGAGGTGTTCGCATTCAGGTACTGCGCAAGGTCCTTCTGCCGGAAGGGTATCTCCCTGCTGCCGTCGGGCTCGGCGGGCAGCATGTTCAGATACATGAGTATGCGCCCGCGCAGCCGCGGCTCGGCAAGTATCTGGTTCTTGAGGTTGAGAATGGCCAGCTTGTTGGACATCTCGCGCACGAGGTTCGTTTTCATCAGCGTGAAGTCGCGGTCGCCGGTGTCGGCCATAAGGCCGTCAACGTGCAGGTATAATATGCGCGCAGGCTTCACCGCACGTATCTCGACCCAGCTGCGCTGCCCGCCGAAGGCTACCGCCTCGCCGAAGCTCTCCCCGGCGTGGAACTGCTGGATTATCTGCGGCTCCCTGCCGCTGAGGTTCACGGCCTGGATAACGCCCTGCAATATGACGCCGATGCAGCTGTAGCTCTCGTCCTGGTTCCAGATGATATCGTTCGGCTCGTAGCTCTGCTCATAGCCGCGCAGCTTCGTCACGATCTCGGGATAGCGTCCGGCGGGGATCTGCCGGAAGATGTTCATGCTGCGCATGACCTCGTCGCGGCTGTACGATATGTTCTCCTCCCCTGTATCCTCGTGCTGCTCCGGCACGGCGCCAAGCAGCTCCTCGAGGCGGATGACCTTCGCGCCGAGCATGTCGGCGTCCTCCGTTCCGTGGGTGGCGACAAGCAGGATGCGCCCCTGCCGCATACGCAGGATGTAGTCGATTACCTCGAGCTTTGTGCTGCGGTCAAGCCCAGTGAAGGGCTCGTCGAGGATGATGAGCTTTGAAGGGTAGCTCATTGCCCGCGCGAGCGCAACGCGCCGCTTCATGCCGCCCGAAAGCTGCGCCACAGGCTGGTGCAGGCAGTCGGCCGGGAGTATGCTCTTGAGGTTTTCCTCGATCTCGCGCTTGAGCTTCTTATCGCGTATGCCGCGGCGCATGACCGCGATGTTGTCCACCGCGTCCATCCACTCGAGCAGGCGGTTTTCCTGGAACATGACCGCAATGTCGTTGCGGCCGAGACCCTCCACGCCGCCGAAGTCGGGGTTTTCAAGGTCCATGAGTATGCGCAGCAGCGTCGTCTTGCCCATGCCGGACGGGCCCATCAGGCAGTATATGCCGCCGTCCTCCAGAACGTAGTCCACGCCCGTCAGCACCTGCTTTGCGCCGAAGGCCTTCTGTATATTTTTGATCGATATCGGCATCTTACATCCCCGGTTTCTTTTTCATCAGCTCGGCCTGCGTTTCGCTGCCCTTCACGGGGCTGCACTTTTCCAGCAGCCACATGAACAGCTTCTCGAACAGCAGACTCAGCACAATAACAACAATCGTCCACGCAAACAGATTCGCCGTTTGCAGATAGGTCTTTGCCGCGTACATCTCGCGGCCGATCGAGGGCTTCGGCGTTCCGATGACCTCCGCCATGATGCCGCTCTTCCAGCTCATGCCCAGCGCGATGCGGCAGGCGCTGATGATAAACGGCATGAGCGTCGGACGGTAAAAGTAGCAGAACAGATACCAGCGCGACACGCCGAACTCGCGCGCGGCCTCCAGAAGCTCCTTGTCCACGGCGTTGAGCCCGGCAAGCGTGCTCGTGTAGATAAGCGGCAGGACGATCAGGAACGACAGGTAGATCGTCAGCGCCTGATTGCCCACCCAGATAAGCAGCATGATGACAAAGGATATCATCGGCACGATCTTGAGCATCACCATCACCGGCGTGACGATATCGCGCAGAAGCTTGAAGCGGAAGCACAGCAGCGCCAGTATAAAGCCCGCCGCGAACGACAGCAGGAAGCCCGCCGTTATGCGCGCAAACGACGCCCCGCAGGTAATCCAGAAGTCCGGCTGCCGCATCTGCTCTGCCAGCGCCGCGATGATGTGCGTCGGGCCCGACAGCACGATGCGGTTGTCGATTATCCGGTCGGCCGCCTCCCACAGGAGCAGCCAGCAGAGCACGATGAGCGTCATTTTCAAAATTTGCTTTTTGTTTTCTTTCATATTCCGTCTCTTTCGAGTTAGCGGTTGCTAACTGATTTCCAAAAGAAAAGCAATACCGCAGGCTCGTGAATATCCGCCGAAAGCGCACGGTATCGCCGAAAATTGTCTCACTTCTTGAATTTATGCCTCATTATAGCACGGTTTTTTTCGTTTGTCATTTGCCGCGGCAAATTTTTTCTGGTTTTTTCGCAAGTGCAGCGGTGTGAAAACAAGGGCCTTCGGCGGCATGCACCGCGAAAGCCCTTCAGCGTGTCAAAAAAGTCTGTGACTTTTTTGCACGCTTCAAAAACGCCACATTTTTTGTGAAGCATGCGCTTCACGAAAAATCTCGCTGCGCTCGTCAAAAAGTCTGATAGATCAGACGTTTTTGATGGCTATAATCCAACTCGAGGCGGGCCTTTTCTCGCTGCGGCTCGGTCACGGCGCGGCTCTGACATGCCACCGGCATGTCATTCACTCCCGCGCCGACGCTTCGCTACCCCTCGAGCTCCCCCGCTGCGCGGATATCTTTACGCAGCAGCATAGGTTTTTATGACTTTGTGTAAAAACCATGACTTTGTGTCAAAACGCTTATTCCAATTCAAATGCGCCCGTATAAAGCTGATAATACCTGCCCTTTTCGGATATCAGCTTATCGTGGCTGCCTCGCTCGATTATGCGGCCGTGGTCGAGCACCATTATGACGTCGGAGTTCTGCACGGTGGACAGACGGTGGGCGATCACGAACACGGTGCGCCCCTCCATGAGCTTATCCATACCGTTCTGAACGAGAGCCTCGGTTCTGGTGTCTATGGACGAGGTCGCCTCGTCGAGTATCATAACGGGAGGATCGGATACGGCGGCGCGGGCGATCGAGATGAGCTGACGCTGGCCCTGCGACAGGCCGCTTCCGTCGCCGCTGAGGACGGTGTCATAGCCCTTCGGCAGCATGCGTATAAAGCCGTCGGCGTTTGCAAGCTTTGCGGCCGCTATGCACTGCTCGTCGCTTGCCTGCGGGTTTCCGTAGCGGATATTTTCCATAACGGTCCCCGTAAAGAGGTTTACGTCCTGAAGGACTATGCCGAGGCTGCGGCGCAGATCGGCTTTCTTGATCTTGTTTATGTTTATCCCGTCGTAGCGGATCTTTCCGTCGGCAATGTCGTAAAAGCGGTTAATGAGGTTCGTTATCGTCGTTTTTCCCGCGCCTGTCGCGCCGACGAAGGCTATTTTCTGTCCGGGCTCGGCATAGAGTGTTATGTCGTGCAGCACGGGCTTATCCGGCGTGTACTCAAAATCGACATGGTCAAAAACGATGCGTCCGGCAAGCTTTGTGTAGGTCAGCGTACCGTCGCCGTGAGGATGCTTCCAGGCCCACATGCCCGTGTGCTCGCTCGTTTCGGTGATAACGCCGTTTTCCTCTTTTGCATTGACAAGCGTCACATAGCCGTCGTCCGTCTCCGGCTGCTCATCCATGAAGTCGAATATGCGCTGAGCGCCGGCAAGAGCCATGATAACGGAGTTGAACTGGCTTGCGATCTGCGATATCGGGTTTGTAAAGCTCCTCGAAAGATTGAGGAACGAAGCAATCATGCCGAGGGTCATGGTATTGAACCCGAGCAGGCCGAGATTGCTCGTGCCTGCGATGGCCATATATGCGCCGATAACCGCAATTATTATATATTGAAGATAGCCGAGCGTGTTCATCATGGGCATCATGGCGTTTGCGTTTCCGTTTGCCTTTGCCGAATTTTCCGCCCAGATCTTATTGCGGTGGCGGAGCTCATCCTTTGCCTGCGGCTCATGGCAGAAAACCTTGATCACCTTCTGCCCGTTGACCATTTCCTCGACGAAGGAATCGAGGTCTGCAAGCGTGGTCTGCTGGGCGGCAAAGTACCTTCCGCTGCGCGCGGCTGCGACCTTGATTATACGCATGACAAGCACCATGACGGCGCAGACGACTATCGTCAGCCACACGCTGATGTACAGCATGCATAAAAACACGGCGACTATCGTGCAGACCGAGGTTATAAGCTGCGACAGGGACTGGGCGATCATCTGGCGGAGCGTGTCGGTATCGTTTGTATAAAGGCTCATGATATCGCCGTTTGGCCGCGAGTCAAAATAGCGGATGGGCAGGCTCTGCATTTTCGTGAACATCTCGTCGCGTATGGATTTGAGCGTGCTCTGCGCAATGGTGACCATTCGCCTGTTATATATGAGCGTTGAAAGCGTTCCGACGGCATAGATAATGCCCATCACGGCTAACGCCTTGATAAGGCCGCTGTAATCGGCAGCCGACTGCCCGAGCATCGGCGTAATGTAATCGTCTATAAGCTGCTGCAGGAACATTGCCGACGCCGCGCTCGCAAGCGCGCTTAAAATTATGCATACGGTAACAAGCACAAGCGTTGCCCGGTACTTCTTCATATATCCGAACAGCCGTTTGACCGTTTTCGGATCAAATCGCTCGGTTTTTCTCATTGCCCGTCATCTCCCTTCTGCTGGGACTCATAGACCTCACGGTATATATCGCAGCTCTCCAGCAGCTCATCGTGAGTTCCCGCGGCATTTATCCTGCCGTCATCCATAACTATTATCATATCCGAATTCTGAACCGAGGAGACGCGCTGGGCGATTATGATCTTCGTCGTATCCGGAATGTATTCGGCGAAGGCTTTCCGGATCAGCGCGTCGGTGCGCGTATCGACAGCCGAGGTGGAGTCGTCGAGGATGAGCACCTTGGGCTTTTTAAGCAGAGCGCGTGCAATGCACAGGCGCTGCTTCTGCCCGCCGGAGACGTTTGTGCCTCCCTGCTCGATATAGGTATCGTAGCCGTCGGGCAGGGCGGAAATGAACTCATCGGCCTGCGCAAGGCGGCAGGCCTCCTCAAGCTCCTCGTCCGATGCATTCTCATTGCCCCAGCGCAGGTTTTCCTTTATCGTTCCGGAAAAAAGCTCGTTTTTCTGCAATACCATTGCGACCGCGCTGCGCAGTGCATCAAGGTCGTACCGTCTTACGTCGATACCGCCGAGCCTGACGCTGCCTTCGGACACGTCGTAAAGCCGCGGAATAAGCTGCACCAGCGACGACTTCGACGAGCCTGTGCCGCCGATTATGCCGACCGTCTGACCCGATGCAATGTGCAGGTTTATGTGATCGAGCACCTTTTTATCGGCCTTGGAGGCATAGGCAAAGTCAACGCCGTCAAAGATTATCTCGCCGTTTTTGACCTCGGTCACGGCGTTCTCGGGATTTGCGATATCGGTTTTTTCGTTCAGCAGCTCAGCAATACGCTGTGCCGAGGAGCTTGCGATGGTCAGCATGGCGTAGACCATCGACAGTATCATAAGCCCCATGAGTATCTGAAGGGCGTAGCTTATAAGCGCCGTGAGGCTGCCCGTCGTCAGACCCAGCGCGGCATTGTTTCCGCTTGCCACGATCGCCTTTGCGCCGAACCACGAGATCAGTATCATGCAGACATACATGCAGGCCTGCATCAGCGGGCTGTTGAGCGCAATAAGCCGCTCGCCGCGGGCGAAGTACTCATAAATGCGCTGCGAAATGCCCTTGAATTTGGATATCTCGCTCTCCTCCTGATTGAAGGATTTGACTACTCTTATGCCGCGCAGGTTTTCCTGCACGACATTGTTGAGCTTATCGTAGGTATGGAACACCGTTTCGAAAATGGGGTGTACGCTGCGCGTTATGAGATACAGCGGTATCGCAAGGACGGGAATGACGCCGAGGAATATAAGCGATATCTTCGGCGCTATGCCGAAGGCGACGATCATTGCGAATATGAGCATAAACGGTCCGCGTATCGCCATGCGGATAAGCATCTGATATGCGTTCTGCAGGTTCGTAACGTCCGTGGTAAGGCGGGTCACGATTGACGCGGTGGAGAACTTGTCAATGTTCGAAAAGGCAAAGGTCTGAACATTGTCGTACATATCCTGACGCAGGTTGGCCGCAAAGCCCGTCGCCGCCTTTGCGCTCGTGTACGCCGACAGCATACCCGTCGCAAATTGCAGCGCCGCAAGGATCAGAAGCGCCACGCCGTAGCGCCACACCTCCGGCATGCTGCCGGTCTCTATGCCGCGGTCGATAAGATCCGCCATGCAAAGCGGAATAACGACCTCGAAAACGACCTCTATAGTCGAGAAAAATATGGTTAATATTGAGCCTTTTTTGTATTCCCTCAGGCTCCGTGAGAGTGTTTTTATCATGTAAGCCACTCCTTTTCCGCGGCGCGCATGCGCCTTTATTTACAGACAGCAGACCGGACCGCGCCGGCTGCTATTCGGATAAATTCCGATAAATGTGCTCAAGCGTGTCAATGAAGCCGGCGACCTGCTCATCCGAAAGGCCGCGCGTCATTCTTCGCTCGAACTCCAATATCTTATTCTCCATTTCGAGCCCCGTCGAGCGAGCCGCCTCCGTCAAGGCCACGACCTTATTCCTCTTATCGGAGGGATCGAGCCAGCTTTCAAGGAAACCGTTTGCCTCCATGCGCGTCACAACGCCGACCACCGTCGGGTGCGTGACGTTAAGAAAATCCTCGATCTCCTTCTGAGTTGAGCGGCCTCCCTGCCGGTTCAGAAAAGCGAGCACCTTGCTCTGTGTGAGCGTGAGATTATGCTCCTTGAGATCGGCATCGGCGTTGACCTTGATCCTGTCGTTTATCACCTTCATGAGGTAGCCTATCTGCCTTGGCACCATATTATCACCTCCCGTGTTATGTAGCGCGCTACATTTCTTTGGACCTCGAAATTGTAGCACGCTACGTTTTATTTGTCAACAAGGATTTTGTGAACTTTTTTAAATAAATTTATCGTTCAGTTTTGGCTTCACGCTTCGATATCACGCCCCTTCAAAGCGAAAAAACAGCACCTACTCTATAGCAGATGCTGTCTTTTCATATTTAATTCGGGCTGCTCAGCGGATCTGTCCGTCGCCGCGGATGATATATTTATAGGTGCTCAGCTCATCGAGCCCCATGGGGCCGCGGGCGTGAAGCTTCTGCGTTGAGATGCCCATCTCGCAGCCGAGGCCGAACTCGCCGCCGTCGGTAAAGCGGGTGGAGACATTGACATAGGTCGCCGCGCTGTCAGTGCCGTTAATGAAGCGCTCGGCGCTTTCGGCGTTCTCGGTGACAATGGCGTCGCTGTGGTGCGTCGAATGAGCGAGCACATGCGCGATGGCGGCATCCAGACTGTCGGCCACACCGACGGCGAGGATATAGTCCAGATACTCCGTGTCAAAGTCCCTGTCGGATGCGGGCGTGCCGTCGATGATCCCGGCCGCCGCCTCGTCGAGCCGCAGCTCGACCGGGGTAAGCCCCTTTGCCGCGCGGTCATCGACAAGCGCTTTTTTGAGCATGGGCAGGAATTTCTCCGCAACAGCCCTGTGCACAAGGCAGACCTCCTCGGCATTGCAGACCGAGGGGCGGCTGGTTTTCGCGTTTTCAATGATGCGCACGGCCTTATCGAGGTCGGCGTATTCGTCCACATAGACGTGGCAGATGCCTGTGCCGGTCTCGATGCAGGGCACGGTGGCGTTCTGCACGCAGGCGCGGATGAGCCCCGCCCCGCCGCGCGGTATGAGCAGATCGACGATGCCCTTGGCCTGCATGATCTCCGTTGCGCTTTGGTGGCTGGTATCCTCGACGATGTTGACGATATCGGGATCGCCGCCCACGGACGCGATGCCGTGCTTGAGCGCGGTCACAATGGCCTTGGCCGTGCGGAAGGCCTCCTTGCCGCTGCGGAGCATGCAGACGTTGCCGCTCTTGACGGCGAGCGCCGCCGCGTCCGAAGTGACGTTCGGGCGGCTTTCGTAAATGATGGCGACCAGGCCGAGCGGCACCTGCTTTTTGTATATCTTCATGCCGTTGGGGTGGTCGATTTGAGCGAGGATGCGTCCCGTGTGATCCGGCAGCGCCACCGTCGCGCGGATGCCGTCGGCCATGGCGTCGATGCGGCCGCGGTCCAGATAGAGCCTGTCGAGCATCACGTCCGAAACATGGCCGCGTGCTGCGTCCATATCCTCGGCGTTGCAGCGCAGGATCTCATCGCATTCCGTCTGCAGGCCGTCGGCCATGGCGGACAGGATACGGTTTTTTTCATCGGCGGAGGCGTTGCATATGCCGGGCCATGCGGCCTTCGTCCGCCTGAGAATCTCCATAGTCGTCATAGTAGTCCCTCCTTATGAATGCGGTATAAGAAATCGGGTTCCGGCGCGTTTGCCGTCCACGATATCGTAGAGCACCTCGGGCTTTTCGCCGTTTGCAATGACCATTTCGCAGCCGGCAGACGTTGCGATCTGCGCGGCGTGCAGCTTTGTTGCCATACCGCCGCTTGCGAGGGCGGAGCCCTTGCCGCCGGCAAGCGAGAGAATGTGCGCATCAATGACCGGCACCGTTTCGATGAGCTCAGCGTCCGGATTTTTGCGCGGGTCGCTGTCATACAGGCCGTCGATATCCGAAAGCAGGATCAGCAGATCCGCACCGATGGCGGCGGCCACGATGGCCGAGAGGCTGTCGTTCTCGCCGATGGTGTTCTCCACGCCGATCTCGTCGGTCGCAACGGCGTCGTTTTCGTTGATTACCGGCAGTGAGCCCAGCTCCAGCAGGCGCGTGAGCGTATTGCGCACGTTGCGGCTGCGCTGCTCGCTGCGGATGTCCTCTCCGGTAAGCAGCAGCTGCGCCACGATATGATTGTACTCCGTGAAGAGCTTATCGTAAAAATACATCAGCTCGCACTGGCCGACGGCGGCAGCCGCCTGCTTGCCCGGCATATCCGCCGGACGGCCCGGCAGGTTGAGCTTGCCGACGCCCATTCCGATTGCGCCGGACGAGACAAGAATGAGCTCATGGCCTGCATTTTTCAGGTCGCTGAGCACTTTGCACAGCCGCTCCATGCGCTGGATGTTCAGCCGTCCGGTCGCATGCGCCAGTGTGGAAGTGCCGACTTTGACAACGATTCGCATAATGATCCCTCTTGTTAAATGATTGCGTTTATTATAGCACAGCGCGTGCAAAATTGCATTCTTTTTTGTTCTTGCCGTGCAAAGGAAATTAAGCCTTCATGACCGCGCCTTGCAGGTAATTTTCAAACCGCTCATATTCATCCGGCTTCAATTTCCCGGCTGAGCTCATGCCATGCATTTTTGCTGTGATACGGCAAGCGGATTTCCCGCAAAGCCGTTTAAAGCATAACATAACTCCGTGAATTTTTCCATCCGTTGAGCCAAAAAAGCGGTCTGAGGCAGGCATTCGGGTATAAAATGATCCACCGCAATTCTGTCAGAATTACGGTGGACTTCGCGGTGGAGATGGGGGGGAGTTGACCTGCTCTGCGGCGCAGGCCGCCTCGGGTTGAAACGTGCCGCCGGCACGTTTCCAAGCGCCCTCGGGTTCAACTTCCTCTATTACGATAAAAATGCTCTCACCAAGGGCGGTGAGAGCTTTTTTATCGCAAATAACCGCAATTTTGATAGAAACCAGTTAAGAGAGTGTCTGCATTAACAGGGCGCTTATTTTGCCAACTCCATCATTGCGGCAAGCCCTTTTGCACCGACCGCATACCATGAGTATTTTCCAATCATTTCTTTTAATTCGTCCAGATGCTCCTGCCCGAGCTGGCGAGGAGAAATACCGTATTTGACACACAAGTCAGCAGCGCATCCAACGGCTACGCCGTGCTGAGCCCCGTTTGCCATCAGCTTGGTGTTTGTGCCGACAACACGGCTGACGCTGATTATCTTACCTGCCATCATCAGGTTGTCGATATTTTTTGAATACAGGCACCGGAATGGTATATAGTAGGGCTTGTAGTCACGGAAGTCCCAAGTCCAGCTTTTTAGGCGGAAGTCATAGTCAGCATTTCCCGGATAGTGGACGCAGAATGCACTGTCATTGAGTGCAACGGCGTCGGGAAAATCCGCGTGCTCCCGAACCTCGTTCTCGTTCAGAATATAGTCGCCGACGATTCGGCAGAACTCACCCTGTGCAGGAACGATACGCATCCAATCAAATTCAAGATTCGCATATTTCTCCGGCTGTGCGGTCTTCACATTGTAATATGTACCGTACAGCGCCCGCATCAGGTGATCTCTGATCTCCTCGGCATCCTGAACAAGGTCCATGTTCTGACCGTACTCCCAGAAATGGGTCGCAGGAAACCATTCCATGATATCCTCCGGCAGACGAGCCTTGAGCTGCACAGATGCAATAAGACTCGGAGCATGGCGGAGCTTTCTGCGTTTGTAGCCTTCTTCGCCGTCACCGCTTACATTGGGGCCGGGCTTATTATCCATGCTCAGACCGCCCATTTGTCCGCCGAGGTCACCGAAATTCTTTGAGATAGCTGTTGCCCATGGCATTTCGGGAACCGGAACGGGATGATCTGCCCGGCGCAGGTGGTAAAGTATCGTGTTGCCGTGGTGCAGTTGATCCGGCTTATCGGGAGCAAGCGACTCATGGAATTCGTCCTTGCTCTCACGGCCTGTGCGTATTTCAGCACCGGCGAGCTTTGCCAAAGCGGCCACACCGGACGCATCGATGAATACATCTGCGCAAATGCGCTGTTCGCTGCTGCTTTTCGTGTTTCGTGTGTCAACGGAGACAATGTGCCCGTTGACAGTTTCGGAAGAAAATAACTTCTCATTCAAGAAAACGGTAATGTTTTCCTCGGCCTCTACCATCTGTGTTGCACGCAGATCGCCGTTTTCCATTCGTTCCAGCATGGGCTGAACAATGCTGCCTTCCTTATATCCTCTGGGGCCAAGACCAATCTCACGACTGGCATTGCCGCCGAGCACAGGGCGGTCGTGAATAAGTGCTACCTTACATCCATTGCGAGCAGCGCTGATTGCAGCTGCGCACCCGGAAACACCTCCGCCAACTACAACTACATTGAAATGCGACACGGTCTTTGAAGCTTCTGAAATCCCCAAAAGCCCCCGGCGCCATACGTGCGAAACCTCCTTGCCTTTCTCTGGAGGAATGTCATCATCCATGGTAAGATAGATAGCATCGATGCGCCCTTCAAAGCCGGTTAAATCATGAAGACGCAGCTCCGTGTTCCCAATGTCAAGTGAGACGATGCCTATTTGCTCCCAGCACCAATCTATGCCGTTTGCTCCAAGCTCTGTACCTATACGCGTACCGTTAATGAGCAGCTCAAATCTGCCGGGATGATATTCCGGTACCCAATCCTTGGTACGAACCCAAACATGATATTCCCCCGCTTGACTTACGCGGATATCGGTCACTGCATCCTCCACCGGAGCACCGTACCCATGAGCGATAAGATAAGAAGACCCCATACTTTCAGTGAATTGCGAATCCAACAACCATCCGCCGTAGTCTTTGAAGCCCTCTGCCTCAGCAAAAATTTTCCCACTGTAGTCGCCTTTCATGTTAATTTCCTCCTGTTCCCGTTTTTTATTTACCAAATGGATGATAAAAATATATCAATCTCATCAAAAAAAGTCAATGTACAAACAGAGTCCCTTTGTAAATACCTCGAATAATAATTAACGCTGCACACAATCTGCTGCACGAAAGGTGGTTTGGGAGTGGAAGAAGCTGCCCCCCAGACTATGCAGCACGAATCATTAGCTATCCGCAGAGCCTGTTATCATCAAAAGTACTGAAACATCTTTTAGGTCAGGTGATTTTGACATAAAAAAGTCCACCGTATTCTAATTACGGTGGACTTCATGGTGGAGATGGGGGGAGTTGACCTGCGCTGCGGCGCAGGCCGCCTCGGGTTGAAACGTGCCGCCGGCACGTTTCCAAGCGCCCTCGGGTTCAACTTCCTCTATTACGATAAAAATGCTCTCACCTGGCGGTGAGAGCATTTTTATGGTGGAGCTGCCTGTTCCAAAAGCAAACCCTTCGGCGGATTCAATGTCATTCAAAAGTTCATCCGTTACCGTTACGGGTTTATCTCCGGAATTAAAAATAATGGTCATTCTATCATCATACAAATAAATTGCATTTACAAAAACATTAATTAAAGTTTTGCGATAACGAATATCATCAACATTGCCTTTTTTAAGTTGATCTAAGAAGAATTTCACTTCTGCAACGGTTAATGAAACTTTGCTTGCTTTTTCAACGGCATATTCATATTCAAGATCATCGTATTCCCTGACAAGACGTGATATTTCTTCGTACATAGCTTTGCGAACCGTATCAATATCACATTCTGCAATTGCAGTCATAAAATTTCCGCGCTTGCGCTCGTTATCTTTAAGCAGCTTTTCAAGGCGTTTGAGGTTCGATATATCCTTTTCTTTTTCACACAAAGCAACAACTTCATGTGATATTTTGTTGATGTTTTCGGCGGTCAACAATTTCCTGCACTCGCTGATAACGAGGTCTTCAATGTATTCCTTTTGAACTACTTTTTTATCACAAGCTTTTTTCTTGGCATTGTTGCACTTGTAGTAATAATAAGCGCGTCCAGTATGGGAATTCCCCTTAATACCGGTCATCATTTCGTGACATTTTCCGCAAAACAACTTTGTTGTTAAAATATACTCCTGCTTTGCTTTTGCATGAGCGGGAGCTTTTTTGTTCTTTAACATAATTTCTTGGACACGGTAAAACAGATCATCAGAAATAATGCGTGGCATACCGCCCGGGGTTTCCTTGCCTTTGTAGGTATAAATACCAATGTAACGCTTGTTTTGGAGCATTTTACGCAAAGAATTTTTATTAAAAGCTGATCCGGTAGCAGTTTTAAAACCTTGAGCATTCAACGTATTACATATTTCTGCAACGGTTTTCCCGCTTGCATACATTTCAAAAATTCGTTTGACAATTGGAGCGGTTTCTTCATCTATGTAAAACTTCTTATCTATTATTTTAAAGCCCAACGCCCTTCCACCACCTGTACAAAGGCATTTTTCAGCATTTATATCCATGCCGCGCCGGATCTTTTGTGAAAGCTCTGCGCTATAATACTCTGCCATAGATTCGAGCAAGCCTTCAACTAAAATCCCGCTCGCATCATCTGAAATGTTTTCTTTGGCCGACAGGACGCGAACACCATTCTTTTTTAGCTTTGCTTTATATGTCGCGCTGTCATAACGATTGCGGGCAAAACGGTCAAGTTGATAAACTAAAACATATTCAAATAATTTCTTGCTGCTATCTTCTATCATTCGCAAAAATTCAGGCCGATTATCAGTTGTGCCGGATATAGCGCGATCAATATACTCCCCCACAACAATGTAACCGTTTTTCTTGGCATATTCGTAGCAGACTTGAAGTTGTCCTTCTATGCCTTGCTCTGTTTGGTTATGAGACGAAAAACGCGCATATATCACAACATTCATTTTCCAAATCCACCCTTCAACAATTTATAATCTGCCATGCATTCATTGATTACTTTTTCAATTTCTTTGGTATCTTTCAATCCTGCAATATGTCGTTTAATGAATGCCATAAAATTTGCATTTTCAATTTCAAGAACGGATAGATCATATCCGGATTGCCACAAAAGATTTGCAATTGTAGTATGATCTTTCATATATTCCGGCGAACAGGAATCTATTATTTCTTTGGAATGACAAACCAAATCGGCAATATTTTTGTGTTCTTGATCCCCTGTGATATAACCTATATCAACTTGAAATATTTTTGATAACTCTAAAAGTTGTTGATAGCTAATTCCACTTCTACCACTTTCCCAATAATAAACCGTGTTGGCGGTTGAATATCCTAACAATTCTGCAAGAGCTAATTGTGAAATCCCTTTGGCAATTCGCAATTCTTTAATTCTTTTTCCTTGTTCTATCCATGTTTGACTAAATGCTTCTTTTTTTCTGCCCATATGTTTCACCTTATTTCACCAATTAATTGCATATTACTGTATATTCACATATCACCAGTTTGGGGATATAATATAGTCAAACAATAAGAAATAATCCTTTTGTATTGCAAGCATATCACCATTTTGGTGAAAAGTCAAGAGAGGTGTTAATTGTGAACGGGAAAAACATTCTATTGAAAGTCGGAATGGCAGAACTCGGTATTCGTCAATATGAAGCTGCAAAATTTTGTGGTGTTTCTGAAGGTTATTTCAGCAAAATTTTGAGAGATGAGTTACCGCAGATCAAGCAAATTGAAATACTTGAAAAAATTCGTGAAGGAGCAAAGAAGCATGCAGAACAGTAATGTAAAAGAAAATTGCATTACTGTGAATACTTCCGGCATTCCAACAATCACCGAAAAGCAAGCGTGTTATTTTGCCGTTTCAATATTTTCGGATATGAAAACATATATCAAAGAGCATCAATCGGAATTTAAACAATGGCAAGCGGAACAGGCGGGTAAAAAATATGATGTTGCATGATCTGTATTCCGGATTCGTTCCCTTGAATTCCAAAGCTGCCATGATCAAGTTCAAAGGCGTTCCGGCGGTGGGGTATGAAGAAGCGGAACATTGGCGCGGAGCAAACGGTATCGGCGGCATTTTAAAACAAAATGTTGTGCTCGTTGATATTGACGATGATTTGCAGTTTGAAAAAGCGCTTTCAATCATTCGTGAAAAGCAATATCCGGTTGTCGTTCGCAAGACTTCAAGAGGCGGTCACATTACTGCTTTGAACAATGGTGATGAAGCGTTTAACAAATGCGGAACGAAAAAAACTCTTGCCGTTGGGCTAACAGCGGACATTAAAACCGGCAAAGAAGCTTGTTATCAGGCATTAAAGGTTGACGGAGTAGACCGTACCATCATTTATGAAGCAGATGAAATTGGAGAAATACCAAAGGCTTTTGTACCTGTTCAAACCGGCGTTGATTTTGTTTCTCTTGGTGAAGGTGATGGACGCAATCAAGCGTTATTCACTCACATTCTGACATTGAGCCGCGCCGGAATGACCAAAGATGAGATCAAAGAAATTATAACTATGATGAACCGTTTTGTTCTTCGTGAACCATTGTCGGAAGATGAGCTTGAAGTAGTTCTTCGTGACGGTGCATTTCCCAATATGGATGAAATATTCTTTGAAAAAAGGACATTCCGTCATGATCGTTTGGGGCAATTTCTCATTCATAAAATGAACATCGTTTTTATTGATGGACAAATTCACAGTTATGCTGACGGATTTTATATAGCCGGATCAAAGGCAATTGAATGCGAAATAGCAACAATGATTCCACTGCTGAAGGACAGTCAAATAAAAGAAACTCTTTCATATATTAGGCGCATTGCAAAAACTGTTTATCCCGCTCCGTCAAGATATATTGGATTTGCAAACGGTATTCTTGATATGGAAAGTGGAGTAATGCAGAATTTTTCACCGGATATTGTAATCACAAATAAAATTCCGTGGAATTATGATCCTAAAGCTTATTCTGAACTTGTGGACGGCTGCTTAACTCAATGGGCTTGCGGTGATTCCGATATCCGTTCTCTTTTGGAAGAAATAGCAGGATATTGTTTATACCGGACAAATATTTTTCAAAAGATGTTCATTCTAACGGGCGAAAAGGCAAACGGCAAAAGTACATTCCTTGACTTAATAACCGAGTGCATCGGTGCAAACAACTGTTCTGCATTGGATTTGCGTTCCGTTGGTGAAAGATTCGGAACTGCACAGCTTGCCGGAAAACTTGTCAATATCGGAGATGATATATCGGATGATTTTATTGACGGCTCAAACACTGCGATTATAAAAAAGATCGTAACAGGTGAACGTTTAACAGCAGAATTTAAGGGACGTGATCTATTTGAATTTTCGCCGTATGCCAAAATGATTTTTTCAGCAAATGACATTCCGCGCATGAAGGATAGAACCGGCGCAATGCTTCGTAGATTGGTTATTGTTCCGTTTAACGCGAAATTTAGTAAAAGTGATCCAAATTTGCGTGAAAAATTGAAAACCAAAGAAGCTGTGGAAGCTATGCTCAAGTACGCTGTAGAAGGTTTACAAAGGCTTTTGAAGCAAGGCAAATTTACACACAGTGAATTAGTGCAGGCCGAACTTGAAAGCTTTGAAATGAGCAATGATCCAATTAAAGCATTCTTGAAAGATTACCTTCAAATTGGGGATGAGCTTTTCAGAAATTCTGTTGCAGATATTTATAAAGCATATCAAGTATATTGTGTTGAAAACGGCTATAAATCTATAAATAACAATATGTTCGGACGCCATATTAAGAAAGAATACGGGTTGGAGAGCTATCCGAAAAGTTTGAATGGAAGGGTAATGAAAATGTATCGAAGGATTTCATAAAAATCGGTTAGCCTAAATCGGTTAGCCCGAAAAAGCCTTATATATCAAAGGATTTCCCGCTCTAACCGATACTAACCGATTTTTTCACTTCTTATATATTGCTTGTTTTTTTCTCTATGAGTTATATAAATCGGTTAGTATTGGTTAGGGATTAAAAAAGCCTTATATATCAATGCCTTCAAGGCTAACCGATTTTCAAAAAAACGGTTAGGAATTAGTTAAGTTAGAAAGGAAAGCCAATGAAAGAAATAGCTTTATTCGGTATCAAGTATTATTCAGATGGAACGCAAGAAACAAAACTGATCCGGCGCAGAAAATCAACATGGGAATTTGAACAGGCGGTTGAATTATGTTCAAATCTTCCGGTGAACGATTATGACGCATTTATTTTTGTGGATGATAACGGCAAATTTCACATATATGATCTAAACAAGCCGTTACGAAGCCACAAGAGAAAACGGAAAATCAATTATGAAAAACTATTTGAAGAAAATGTTTATTGCACACATTGAATATTGGGAACACATTTTTGGTGTTGAAAGACAGCTTCTTCAAAATACGATAATTGCAAATGAATCAATTGAAGTTATACAAAGAACACTAAAATTCAGATTCCACCAACATTTTACCAGCTTTGAATATGTTTTCAAAAGCGGATATATTGAGGACACAATTACAAAAAAGGAATGGAAAATTGATTCATTCGGAAAGAAGGTGATACCGTGACAAAACGTGAAGCATTCTTAATTGCATTACTGGAAGAACCAACAGTAACACGGGCATACAAAAGAGCGGAAATATCAAAAACAAAAGCATATCAATTTCTTGCTGATGACAGTTTCAAAGCTGATCTAAATCGTTTGAAGCTTGAAATTCTTAGCTCACTGACAAATTATCTGCAAAGTAATCTTTCAGAATGTTCCGAAACACTTATGAAAATTATTCGTTCTGATGGAGTTTCTCCGCAGGTTAAAATTAATGCTGCACAGGTTATTTTCAATACCTGTAGATCATACACGGAAATTACCGATATTTTACCGCGAATAGAAGCATTGGAGCGGGCAAAAGTGGACGCTTAAAGGGGTATGCAATGAAATACATTCTTGGTAGATTATCAAAATTAGAAGATAAGTACAAGCTGCAAGTGCTGCAACCTGTTTTTGTGGAATCGCTCGATGAATTGGACAAAGGAAAATTATATTCCGTGATTTTTTGCAAAAGTGAAGATATCCGCAGAGCGCAGGAAATCACTTATAATACACTTTTCTACGGAGATATATACGATGATTAAAAGCACAGAAGAAGCTAATACACGCCATCCTGACGCTTCAGAGAGCTATATCAAAGGGCGGATGATGTTGGAAGTGTATTTGGCACAAATCAAAGCACAGCATGAATAAAATTATAAGATATACTTGAAAGGATTGAATTAAAATGACAGACATTCTTAAATATTACCGGACACAGCTCGATGGCCGCAAAGGGGCACAAGAAGTATACGAGAGTGAAATAAAAGAATTGAAGGCTAAGTATGCCGGAAAATTACTCGAAAGCAAGCTTGAAGCTCTTAAAACGGTTCATAATGATACTATTAAGATGTTCAAAGAAGAAAGCATGGAAAAGATTAAGCTGTCGTTTGACAACATGAAAAACGCTCTTTATAATGCAGCAAGCAAGCCCATTCCCGTTTCAATTAAAGAATCTTTGACGGCTTTTGAAGGGCTAACACTATCTGATGGAGAAAAAGGCTTAATCCTTGATATGACAAAAAACAGTTATCTCGCACGAAAAAGGGCTATTGAGCTAATGGGCATATCTGATGATGATCTTCCACCGTCTTTTGACGATATTGTGAAAAATCTGAATATCCTTGAAAAAGCTATAAACGACAGTTTTGCAAAGCCGGTTGATTCTTATCATGCAAGGTTGATTGCACAGGGCGATTGGGTTAATTCGGTAGTTGAACAAGTAACGGCATTCTGTGATGCATATGGGGATGCCACTTGATAAATTTCTGAACAGGAGCAGTATTTAATACTGCTCCTGTTTTCTACACCATTTAAAATGGCATAGTCATTATTAACAAACATCTTACCGCAAAATTGTGCATTATGTACATTTTTGTTCTTCAGTTATTGTTGGGATTATCAATAGTAATCGTTCAGTAAATATGCAATAATTACATCATAATTTTAGTTTGAAAGGAAAATTAATTATGAATCACATTTATTCATTGATCAAGCTGTTCGGAGAAAGATATATATTTTGTGACAATGAACAAGCCTTGCTTGATGCCGCAAATCGGGAAGAACTTGTTTCCGCATATGCTGCAATTATGAATTTTGCAGCAGCAAAAGCCGAAACAAATATGAAAGAAGTGTAAATCATGGTTGAATTAAAGAAGCTGCGTGAAGATGCCGGAATCAGCCAAAACGAACTTGCAAAAATGTGTGGAGTTGTAAGGCAAACAATTGGTGCAGTGGAAACAGGGCAAAACAGGCCGTCTGTCTTATTGGCAAAACAATTCGGAATTATATTCGGCGTGGATTGGACAATGTTTTTTAATGATCTAATTCCGGTAATATCAGAAAGAAAAGACAATTCTATTAATCATTGTCTCAATTGTGATAAACCGGTATGTAATAACTGCATGGGGTAAATGATAAACAATCGGCATTCGTTACGAGTGCCGATTGTTTTGTTCATGAGTTATCACTTGTTAATTGCAGAAGATGCGATAATGCAACTATAAACCATTCACGATTTTCTCGGTCTAAGACATTATCTAACGACCAATAAGTAATTCCCCGATAAGCAGAATGAATGCCGGAACACAGTATTTGCACATCCGTGATTCTGTCAATAATGTGCTGTAGTTCATCGTAATAATGCAAGGCTCGTAAACCATATGCCGCTGCAAATGCTTGACCAGAGTCCATATCAAAGCCCAATTCTATCATTTGATCCTGCATCGGAAAAGTATCGCGTTCTTCAGTGCTGTTTTGAAAAACATCAAGCCAAAAGGCGGCAAATTTATGTATATCCGAATTTGATGCTAATGGTCTGTTGTTCATGGTAAACCTCTCAATTTGATTAAAAAGGGAGTGAAAATCACTCCCTTTTCTATGTTGGTATTAAAGCAAAACCGTTATGGCAAAGCCATTTTTGAAGTAATAGAGTTTGTTTAATACCCCTTTGGTGGAGATGGGGGGAGTTGAACCCCCGTCCGAAAGCACTTTAACAGGAACTTCTCCGAGCGCATACGGTCGTTTATATTCCCTTCCCTGTGCGCCGGCCGTCAGGCTCGCAGAGTCGGTAGCTTCATTATGCGTGGTGCGCTCAAAGCTTTGCGCACTCACGGGCACCACTGATCGACGCTCCGTTCCGGGCCGTGGTCCTCCCGGAGGGAACGCTCGCTAATTATGCAGCGAGAAGAACAGTATCGTTGTTGTTCTTTAATTTATAAGCTGCCCATTTTTAGGATGGTAGGCGCATCCGCTCGCTATTCCTGCCTCCATACCCCCGTCGAAACCGGTACATCCCCATTTTTAGAGGCGCATTGACGCCGGATTTTGTCGGTACTGCATGTGCCCGACCTTCATATTTATACGAAAACATACTGCCGCGCGGCACAATAGGCTCATGCAGTGTTTGACGCGGCTTGCCTGAGGCGTTTTTCCTCGGGGTGCGGAGTTTCCCGCACCCCGGTGTTTTTTACATCTTCTCCGGCTCGGGGTACTCGACGCCGAAGGTATCGACGGTGACCTTCTTCATTGCCTGACGGTGGATGGGCTTGTCGTTTCTGCCGGTCATGCATTTTGCGATCTTATCGACATTCTCCATGCCCTCGATGACCTTACCGAACGCGGCGTACTGGCCGTCAAGGTGCGGAGCATCCTCGTGCATGATGAAAAACTGGCTGCCGGCGGAGTCGGGAGCCATGGCGCGCGCCATGGACAGAACGCCGCGGGTATGCTTGAGATCATTGGCAACGCCGTTCATCTTGAACTCGCCCTTTATCGAGTAGCCGGGACCGCCTATGCCGATGCCCTGGGGGTCGCCGCCCTGGATCATGAAGCCGCGGATAACGCGGTGGAAGATAATGCCGTCGTAAAATTTGTTTTTTACCAGCGAGATGAAGTTGTTGACCGTATTCGGAGCTGTCTCGGGGTAAAGCTCCGCCTTTATGATATCGCCGTTTTCCATCTCGATGGTCACTATGGGATTACTCATCAGTGTCTCTCCTTCAATGTTCTTTCAATGTCGCGCGCAGCTTCGCGCTTCGCGTCGTCATTTCGTTTATCATACAGCTTTTTGCCCTTGCACAGGCCGAGCTCCACCTTCACTCTGCTGTCCTTGAAATACAGCGACAGCGGAATGAGCGCCACGCCCTCCTGCATTACGCGTGCGTTGAGCTTCGCTATCTCGCGCTTATGCATGAGAAGCCTTCTCGGACGCACGGGGTCTTTATTGAAAATGTTGCCCTTTTCGTAGGGGCTTATATGCAGCGATCTCACGAAAAGCTCGCCGTTTTTTACCGTGCAGTAGCAGTCCTTCATATTCACGGTGCCCGCTCTGAGCGATTTGACCTCCGTTCCGGCAAGCTCTATGCCGGCTTCAAATCGGTCGAGCACGAAATAATCGTGAAAAGCCTTGCGGTTTGACGCTATCTGCTTTGTTCCGGTCTGCTTCGGCATTCGCTCACCTCCCCGCCGGTCAAGGTATTATAGCACACACTGTGCAAAAATTAAATAACAAATTGTAAATCACATATTTGCTTTAAGAATGTCTGCGATCTCCGCGACGTTTTTCAGAACGTAATCCGGCCTGCGCTCGGCCTTTTCGATATCCTCAAGGCTGCTCTCACCCGAGAGAACGCACACGGACACCGCGCCCGCGTTCTGCGCAACGGCTATATCGGTATACAGCCTGTCGCCGACGCAGCAGATATTTTCGTTGGGAACGCCGGTCTGTTCAGATATTATGTCAACCATATTGCGGTTGGGCTTGCCGATAAACGTGGGCTCGACGCCGCTTGCGGCCGTCAGCAGGGCGCAGATACTGCCGCAGTCGGGCAGCACCTCTCCTGCCGGCATGGGGCACACCCAGTCGGGGTTTGCGGCAACGAAGGCAGCGCCGCGGCGCAGGTAATGCACGGCCTTGTCGAGCTTTTCGTAGGTGAGCGTCGTATCAAAGCCGACGCAGACTACGCCGACCTCCCCGCTGTCGCCGAGGGGCACGCCGTAGCTTTCAAGCTCGCCGAGAAATGCCGGAGTTCCGACGGGATAGACAAGCCTGCCGGGATAGCGGCTGTTGAGATACATCGCCGTTGCCATGCCGGAGGTGAAAACGTTTTCCGCCTCGCAGGGGAAGCCGAGCTTTCTCAGGCGCGTTATATAGTCAACGCCGGCGCGTGAGGAGTTATTGGTCAGGTATATATACTCCCTGCCGCTGTTTTTTACCGTGTTTATAAAGTCCACGGCGCCGTCAAACACCTCGTCGCCGAGGTAGAGAGTGCCGTCCATATCCAGAAGAAACAGTTTTGTGTTAAGAAGCTTATCCATTCTCATACTCCGTTCTTAAAATGTCAGGAATTATTATATAGTTTCGTCCGCCTAAAATCAACAACATCTTGCATTGCCGCGCGGATATGGTACAATTAAGTTAAATTCAAACTCCGGGGAGCTATTATATGGACATTGCTTTCAATAACGGCTGGCTGTTCACCGACGATTACGATTCCGGCTTTAACGGTGCCGTCACGGTGCGCCTTCCGCACACGGCAAGGGAGATACCCTACAACTACATTGACTGCCGCGACTATCAGATGGTCTGCGGCTACAGAAAAACGTTTACGGCGCCCGTCGAATGGCAGGGCAAGCGCATCATCGTGCATTTCGACGGTGCGGCGCACGAGGCGACGGTGTTCTGCAACGGCGAAAAGGCGGGCTTCCACGCCTGCGGCTACACGGCCTTTGACGTGGATATAAGCGAGCTTGTAAAGCTCGGCGGCGAGAACACGATCGACGTGCGGCTCGACACGCGCGAGAGCCTCAATATTCCGCCCTTCGGCTTTGTCATCGACTATCTGTGCTACGGCGGACTCTACCGCGAGGTAACGCTTGAGGTAAAGGACCCCGAGTATATCAGGGAGGTTCTCATCGAAAACACCGCGCTGCGCGATATACGCGTGAGGATAGACAGCCTGTGCGGCAGTATTGTCACCGATATCGTCGATAAGGACGGCCGGGTCGTTTCCTCTGCCTGCGGGCACGCCTTCGAGCTGAGCGTTCCCGGGGCCGAGCTATGGTCCCCGGACTCCCCCACCCTGTACACCGCGCGGGTACGCGCTGTGCGCGGCGGTGAATGTGTTGACGAAAAGTGCCTGCGCTTCGGCTTCAGGACGGTTAAATTCGAAGGCAGCGGCTTCTATCTGAACGGGGAGAAGCTCAAGCTGCGCGGCCTCAACCGCCATCAGGCCTATGCCTATGTCGGCTACGCGATGCCGAAGTCGGTGCAGGAGCTCGACGCGGAGATATTAAAGTACGAGCTCGGGGTCAACGCCGTGCGCACCTCGCACTATCCGCAGTCGCAGCATTTCATATCGCGCTGCGACGAGCTCGGGCTTTTGGTGTTCACGGAGATGCCCGGCTGGCAGCACATCGGCAACGAGGACTGGAAGCGGCAGGCCGTCAGGAACACCGACGAGATGGTGCGGCAGTATATGCATCACCCCTCAATAATGCTCTGGGGCGTCAGGATAAACGAATCGCAGGACTGCGACGAGCTTTACAAAAAGACAAACGCCGTTGCGCATACACTCGACTCCGGCCGCCAGACCAGCGGCGTCAGATATATCGAAAAAAGTCATCTGCTCGAGGACGTGTACGCATACAACGACTTTTCGCACTGCGGCGATAACTCCGGGCTCCGGCCGAAGAAGGCCGTCACGCGCAGGAAAAATAACGGCTACCTCGTCTCCGAGTGCAACGGGCACATGTTCCCGACAAAGCCCTTTGACGACGAGAGGCACAGGCTCGCCCACGCGCTGCGGCACGCGAAGGTGCTCGATGCAATGTACGCAGACGACGATATATGCGGCATTTTCCCCTGGTGCATGTTCGACTACAACACGCATCGGGATTTCGGCAGCGGCGACGGTATCTGCTATCACGGCGTCATGGACATGTTCCGCAATCCCAAGCTTGCGGCGGCGGTGTACGCAAGTCAGAGCGACGATGTGCCCTGCTGCGAGGTATCCTCATCCATGGATATCGGCGAGCACCCCGCGGGCGATATAGGCAAAGTCTATGTGTTCACGAACGCAGACTGCGTGAGGCTCTATAAAAACGGCGTTTTCGTGCGCGAATTTCTCCCCGCCCGCGGCGAATACCCCGCGCTCCCCCATCCGCCCGTCATTATCGACGACTTCATAGGCGAGCTTTTAGCAACGCAGGAGGGCTTTGACGATAAGACCGCGCAGACCGTCAAGGAGTGCCTGCTTGCCGTCGCAAAGTCCGGGCCGAGCTCCCTTCCGCCGAAAATACTCGCAAAATTTGCGCGTCTCATGCTTTTAAAGGGCTTTAAATTTTCCGACGGCGTCGAGCTTTACGGCAAATACGTCGGCAGCTGGGGCGGCGAGGCGACAAAGTGGCGCTTTGACGCAGTCAAAGACGGAAGGACCGTGAGCTCCGTGACGCGCTCGCCCGGTCAGAAAGTTCATCTTGAAGTCAAGGCAGGCAAGACGCGGCTGCGCGAGGGCGCTACCTACGACGCTGCCGCCGTGCGCATACGTGCCGTCGATGAGTACGGCAATCTCGCTCCCTATTGGCAGGAGCCCGTCGTTCTGAAATGCTCGGGACCCATCGGGCTCATAGGCCCGGAGATCATATCGCTCAAGGGCGGCTCGGGCGGCTGCTATGTAAAGACCTGCGGCGAAGGCGGCGCGGCAAAGCTCAGCGTGAACGGCATTGAGATCGAATTTAACGCAGAAGTATAATAGGCAAAATAACGAGCAAAATACCTCCGTAGAAATTTTTACGGAGGTTTTTTGTATGCGTAGATACATTTCGCTGTTTATGGTTTTCCTCGCGCTGTGTGCGCTCGTTTTTCCGGCGGCGGCGGACAACTGCGCCCCGGTTGCCGAAAACTTTGAGTTCGAGACCTATCGCGGCGTATCCTTCGGCGGTGAGCTTGCCGCAGTTGATCCCGACGGTGATGCGGTGAGCTTTGAGATAACGACCGCGCCGAAAAAGGGCACGATAGAGCTTTCGGATAACGGCAGCTTCGTCTACACCCCCGCCGAGGGCAAGCGCGGCCGCGACTACTTCGGCTACAGAGCCGTTGATGCGCAGGGCAATCGCTCGCAGGAGGCAACGGTCATTATCAAGCTCGTAAAAAACAGGTCGGTCAGCTACGCCGACATGGACGGCGAGGCAAGCTATTGCAGCGCCGTGCGTCTTGCCGAGTGCGGCGCGTTCATCGGCAGGCAGATAGGCGGAGAATATTACTTCGAGCCGCAGGAAACGCTCACGCGCGGCGAATTTGTCTCCATGTGCCTGTGCGTCACCGGCGCCGACGTGCTCAGCGGAGTCGTCAGCACCGGCTTTGCCGACGACGGCAGCATCCCCGACTGGCAGCGTGCATATGTTGCAAGCGCCGTGCGCGACGGTGTCGTCAAGGGCAGAGCAGGCGCCGCGGGCGCCGTGTTCGACGCCGGAGCCGATATCAGCCGCGCCGAGGCCGGAGTCATGCTCAACAGGCTGCTCAGGCTCACGAATGCAGGCTATGGCTCCGATACGGCCGAGACCTGGACGGCGCAGGCGGCGGCAAACCTCGATGCCTGCGGGATAATGGACGGCGCAAGCCTCGACAGCGCGGCTCTCACCCATGCCGAGGCCGCGGACATGCTCTCGGCGGCCATGGACGTTCTTAAAAACAGATAGCTTGCTTTTTGATGCAGACAATCGTATAATTGTTTGCATAAGGCGGTGATAAAACATGTCCGTAAACTCATTTGACGACTATCCGATGTCGTGGAAGCCGACTCTCACGCGCTCGGACGGGCCGATATATCTTGAGCTTGCGCAGCAGCTTGAGCGCGACATCGAAAGCGGCGCTCTCAGGCCGGGCACAAAGCTGCCCCCGCAGCGCGAGCTCGCGGATTTTTTGAATATAAACCTGAGCACCGTGTCGCGGGCGTTCAGGCTCTGCTCGGACGGCGGCCTGCTCACCGGCAGCGTCGGGGACGGTACATATGTTTCCTACAGCAGCCTGACGCGCCTGACGGACGCGCCGCGCACTGAGCTCATACGTCTCGACGCGATGACGCCGGAGACGCTTGAGCAGTCCGAGCTCGTGTCGGTGCTGCGGAAAATGCTCGCAGAGCCGGATCACGCACGGCTGTTTCAGTATGAGCTCGAGCGCCCCGACTGGCAGCGTGAGGCGGCGGTAAGGCTGCTGCACCGCGCCGGATGCAGCACCGAAAATGTTCTCACGGCAGGCGGCGGACAGAATGCGATAGCCGCCGTATTCGCCTCCGTTCTGCGGCGCGGCGACAAGCTCGGCGTTGACCCGCTCACCTACCCCGGCGTAAAGAGCGCTGCAAAGCTGTTCGGCATTCAGCTCGTGCCGATCGAGCAGGAAAACGGCTGCATGAGCGAAGCGGGCATACGCTATGCCGTAAAAAACGACGGCGTGCGCGCGCTGTTTATCATGCCGGATTATCAGAACCCGACCGCACACGTTATGTCAACCGAGCAGCGGCAGATGATCGCGGATATCGCCATTGAAAACGATCTGCTGCTCATAGAGGACGGCATATGCAGGCTGCTGTCGGACGGACTGCGCAGCGTGCACGATCTCGCGCCGGAGAATACGATATTCACGCTCAGCATCTCGAAAACCCTGAGCCCGGCGCTGAGAACGGCGTTTATCGCAGCGCCCGAGCGCTGTCTAAAGCCCCTTGACGAGGCGCTGTACGGCATAAATCTCTCGCAGTCTGCGCTGCTCGGTGAGCTGACCGCGCGTTTTATCGCCTCCGATAAGCTCGAGCCGCTTCTTGCCCGCCGCGCCGAGGGCATAGAAAGGCGCAACGATCTGGTTGACATAATACTTAAAGACTTCACCGTTCGCGGTGACAGGCACGCACTGTGCCGCTGGCTCGTGCTGCCCGACGGCATGAGCGGGGCGCAGTTTGAACGTGCGGCGGCATCAAGGGGCGTGTGCGTTTACGGCGGCGAGCACTTCGCAGTCGGCAGAAGCATCCCCGAGGCCGGAGCACGGCTTGCCGTCTGCGCACCGGCAGATCTCAATGAGCTCGAAAAGGCGCTGACGATAATACGCGATATTATCACATAATTGTTTTGCATACAATTTTGTTATTGTATGCTTCGCAATGCCGTATTATAATGGCCTCACAAAGAGCAAGGAGGTAATTTTCATGAAGCAATATGTTGTTGATGCGTTCACCGACAAGGTTTTTGCCGGAAATCCGGCGGCGGTGTGCGTAATGGATAAGTGGCTCGACGATGAGCTGATGCAGAAGATCGCCATCGAGAACAATCTCTCGGAAACGGCCTTCTGCGTAAAGGACGGCGGCAGCTACCGCCTGCGCTGGTTTACGCCCGGCGGCGAGGTCGAGCTGTGCGGCCATGCGACGCTTGCAACGGCGTATGTGATCCTGAATTTTGTCGAGCCCGACAGCACCGTTGTCGGCTTCGATACTCTCAGCGGCAGGCTCACGGTCGAGAAGCAGGGCGATATGCTCAGCATGGACTTCCCCGCCTTCGGACTCGAGCCGCTGCCCGTCGGCGATGAGCTCACGGCGGCGCTCGGCGGCGTCAGGCCGCTTGAGGCTTACATGGGCGCGGATATTCTTTGCGTGCTCGAAAGCGAGGCCCAGGTGCGCGCCGTGCAGCCCGATCAGGAGCTTATCAAAAAGCTTGACGGCGTGTGCTTCCACATCACCGCCAGAGGCGAAAGCTACGACTGCGTAACGCGCTCGTTTGCGCCCAAATGCAACGTCGCCGAGGACCCCGTCTGCGGGCGCGGGCACTGCCACGTCATCCCCTACTGGGCAAAAACGCTCGGCAGGAGCGAGTTTACGGCGTATCAGGCATCAAAGCGCGGCGGCGTGCTGTACGCAAAGCTCGACGGTGAGCGCGTCATCCTCGCCGGCAAGGCCGCACTGTTCAGCGAAGCGGAGATCCATATCGATTAAAGCGAAAAACCGGAAGGAGCACTCCTTCCGGTTTCAGCTTTCTTTATATTCCGCTATATCCTCTAATCTGCAATTTAATATTCTGCATAGCTGGTCGAGAGTGTAAGTGTTTACATTCTCGTTTTTTCTTAGCCTGTCGAGCTGGCCTGTGCTTATTTTGTATTCCTTTATGAGCTTATACTGCGAAACTCCTCTTTCCTTCATCGTGCTCCACAAACGGTCAAATACTATCATGGCATCCACCCTCTTTTAGTTTATGCCACAATCGTATTTTATTGCTTAGATGTTGACAATTGCCCGTATACGGGCTATACTACTTTTAGGTTTTTCCGGAATTTCTTTTAAGGAGGGAGCAAATGAAATATATTCTCAACACCGGAACGGGCAAGCTTCATATCGACGGCTATTGCTGCTATACCAGTCCCAAGCCATCCAGGTATTTGGAGTTTGAAACCGAGAATGAGGCTCGCTGCCATACAGGAGACAACCTGAGATGGTGTAAGATCTGCGAAAGAAAAAAAGAACAAATATTAAAGGAGAACGGAAAGGTATGAAGCTAAAAAGAATAGTCGCCTCAGTGCTGGCGATCATCATGCTGCTTGCGCTTGCGGCATGCGGCACAAACGAACAGGGCAGTGATAGCAGTGCAGCCGAACCGATTTCAGAGAGCCAGGCATTGTCAAAGGCTCGCAGTTATATTGAATCTGATACATTCGGCAAGCAGCAATTTGTTAATTATGCCATGCCAAGCGGTGCAAGCAGCATGTATAACATTAGGGCAGGCAGTGCATCGTGCACCGGCAAATATGACAATGGCAGCTATGAAATTGTTGTTAAAGGCAGTTTTGCGACTAACGACGAATATGGAAAATATTATGCCAGCTATACATATGAAGCTACTGTTACCGTCAGCAGTACAGGCACTGTTAATCTTTACAACTCAAAAATCACTGTCAGAAAAGCTTAAGCGGCATATATTTAAGAACTGCATAATGCAAAAACAGGAGCTCCGAATTTTTCGGAGCTCCTTCTCATTTCACCCTAAGTTTCTCAGTCAATGCCTCGTCTGCGGAGACGGCGAGGGTGCTGTAGTCCGTGTAGATCACCTTGCCGGGCAGTGAGCCGGAGGGCTTGCGGACATTGCGCACCATGGTGCAGTCCACCTGCGTTTTGCCGCCCTCGCGCGCCTGGGAATAGTAAACGGCAAGCTGCGCGGCCTCCTCTATCGTTCGCTCCGGCGGGGTGAGCCCGTCGCAGGAGATGATGACGTGGCTGCCGTGGACTGTCTTTGTGTGCAGCCAGATATCCGTGCGGCGGGCGGTTTTTGTGGTCAGCTCATCGTTCTGCGCATTGCTGCGGCCGACGAGTATCTCAAAGCCGTCGCTCGACACAAAGCGCATGGGCCCCTGCTTCTTATGCCTGCGCTCCTTTGTGCCGCGTGGCTTTTTAATATAGCCCGTGCCGATAAGCTCTGCCTTTATCTCGGCAAGATCGTCCTCTGTCTCTGCGCGCTCGGTCTCATCGAGTACGCTGTTGAGGTACTCAAGCTGCCGCTCACCCTCGGCGATGAGCGCCGTGAGGTGCTGCTCGGCTGTCTTGAGCTTGTTATACTCCCTGAACATGGCGGCGGCGTTATTCTGCGGCGTTTTTAAAACATCGAGCTTTATCGTGCGCTGCGGGCAGCCGGGCTCGTAATAGTCCTCGACCGTCACCGAGCCGTCGCCCTTGTGCACGCGGTAGAGGTTTGCCGTCAGAAGCTCGGCACAGCGGCGGATATCGTCGCGCTCGGAGCATTTCTGAAGCTCCGCTCTCTGCGCAGTGAGCTTTCGCGCAATGCGGTCTCGCGCCGTTTTGACATGGTGGCTGAGCTCCTTTGAGCGTCTGCGCCGGCGCTCGAGGATATCGCGCTTTGAGTAGTACGCGTCCAGAAGCTCCGAGAAGCTTTCAAACTCTCGCGTTTCGTATACTCCGGCGTACTGCCGCAGCTGCATGAAGGAGTATTCCTTCGGCTTACCGTCCTCGGTAAAAAGCGTCGGCGTGAGCTCTCCGGTTCTTACGCTGTCGAGAAAAGCGGATATTGCCTCCGGAAGATTGGCGGCGTTATCCCCGCTGCGGCAGGCAAGCTCGCGGCAGATAAGCGGCGACAGGCCGGAAAAGCAGTCCATGATGCGCTTATCCGCGCTCTTTCCGGTATCGGAGGCCGCAAGCGCAGCCGTGAGCTCCTCCTGCGAAAGCTCGAACACGAGCGGCTTGCGCTGCTTGGGCGGCAGGCGGTATATCATGCCCGGCAGCAGCCGCCTCTCGGCGTCTCCGCCGTAGTCCATGCGGCGCAGGCAGTCGATGATGCGCCCGTCAGAGCCGATGAGAACGAGGTTTGAGCTCCTGCCCATGAGCTCTGCGGCAAGGCGCAGGTCAACATTGTCGCCGAGCTCGCTGCGTGATGTTATGTTAACTATGGCAAGGCGCTCCCAGTCCGGCTGCACGATGGCCTCTATCCTGCCGCCGACAAGGTATTTGCGCAGCAGCATGCAGAACATCGGCGGCTCGGCGGGGTTTTCAAAGCTCATTTTCGTCTCCTGGAGCCTACCGCTGCCGGCGCCGGCATCGAAGAGAAGCTTCAGGCTCTCGCCGCCGCGCAGCGACAGCAGTATCTTATCGTGCTCGGGCTGCTGCACCTTGTCTATCCTTGCGCCGATGAGCTTCGGGCGCAGCTCGGCAATTATTCCCGATAAAAGTATTGCATCAAGCGCCATGGCAGTCCTCCGTACAAGCGGCGTACAGCTCGTTTATCCTCTGCGTTTTTCCCTGAAGATACAGCCAGCCGAACAGCGCCTCGAGTCCGGTGGCAGCGTGGTACTGCGCGATATCGGCCTTGTGCGGCACGGAGTTCACCTTCGCGTTGCGCCCGCGCTTAAAGACATACATTTCATCGTCCGTGAGCAGCGGCGCAAGCCTCTCGGCGGCCTCGGCCTGAGCCGGGGCATTGACGATGGCGACGGTTTTTTTGTGAAGCTTCGTGACATGCTTATCGCCGCTCTCGCACAACATGGTGCGCGTCAGAAGCTCGTACACCGCGTCGCCTATATGAGCAAGGCCGAGCATGCTTATGTTGTTTATATCGCTCTTATCCATCTGCGGGCAGAAGTAATCGTTCATATTATCACCTGAAAAAGGAGTGGCTATATTATGTTAACCACTCCTATGTTTTATATATCGTCCGTCTCGTCGGCAAATTCGGTTTGGATCTGCAGCATTTCCGTTGGGGCCGTGCCCTGAGTCGTCTGCATTTCGAGCCACTGCTCGCGCGTTATGAGGATCTGGCGCGGTTTCGAGCCCTCGAAGGGACCGATGATGCCCATCTCCTCCATCTGGTCGACTATGCGCGCGGCGCGTGAGTAGCCGAGCTTCAGGCGGCGCTGGAGCATGGATACCGAGGCCTGCTTTGTGTCGAAAATCACGTCGACGGCCTGCGGCAGCAGCTCGTCATACTCGGGCTTTCCGCCCGGCTCGTCATCGTCGGCGTGTCCCTTGCCGTTCGATCCCTTGTCCTCGGCGGCCTTTTCGATCTGCGCTATCACATCCTCGCTGTACTGCGCGGTGGACTGGCGCTTTATAAACTGCACGATCTGGTCGCGCTCCTCGTCGCTGACGAAGGCGCCCTGAACGCGCAGGGGCTTGCCGCAGCCTATGGGCGCGTAGAGCATATCGCCCATGCCTATGAGCTTCTCCGCGCCGGCGTTATCGAGTATGATGCGGCTTTCAAGCGCGGAGGATACCGCAAAGGCGATGCGGCTGGGTATATTGGCCTTCATGAGGCCGGTTATGACGTCGGCCGACGGGCGCTGCGTGGCTATGACAAGGTGCATACCGGCGGCGCGGCCCATCTGAGCCACGCGGCAGATGCTTTCCTCAACGTCCTTGGACGCAACGAGCATGAGGTCTGCCAGCTCGTCGATGACGACAACGATGCTCGGCATCTTGGGCTGGCCGTTTTCGGCCAGGTGCTCGTTGTAGGCCTCGAGGCTTCTTACTCCGAGCTCGGAGAAGAGCCTGTAGCGCTTGAGCATTTCCGTGACCGCCCACTGGAGCGCACCGGCCGCCTTCTTCGGGTCGGTGACAACGGGGATATACAGATGCGGGATGCCGTTATAAACGCCGAGTTCGACCATCTTGGGGTCTATCATGATGAGCTTGACCTCGTCGGGATCGGATTTATACAAAAGGCTTATGATAAGCGAGTTCATGCACACCGACTTGCCCGAGCCCGTCGTGCCGGCAATAAGCAGATGCGGGAGCTTCGAGATATTGCCCACGACCGCCTGACCGGCAATGTCCTTGCCGATGGCAAAGCTGAGCTTGGATTTTGATGCGGCAAAGCGCGGCGAGTCGATTATATCGCGCAGATAGACAGTGCTCACGGTCTTATTGGGCACCTCGATGCCGACGGTCGATATCTTGTCCGGTATCGGCGCTATGCGCACGCTCACGACGCCCAGTGCAAGCGCTATGTCGCCCGCAAGATTCGTAAGACGGCTGAGCTTTACGCCCTGGTCGAGCTCAAGGTCGTAGCGCGTGACCGTGGGGCCGCGGGTCGTGTCGACAATGCGCGCCGACACGCCGAAGCTTTTTATGGTGCTCTCGAGGCGCTCGCGGTTTGTACGGAGCTCGTCGTCTGCGTTTGCCGCGACGGCGTGGCCTTTCTTGAGCAGGAATATCGGGGGCTTTTCGTACTCGCCCTCGGTGCTTGCGGACTCAATGGCGCTGCGTATGGCCTCGGTCTCCGCCGCGACCTCCGCCGCGGAGGCTTTTTTCGGTGGATCGGACACGGCGCCGCTTTTGACGCTGCCCTCATCCGTAAGCTTAATCGGCGAAACGCCCGCTATGGCTCCTGCCTCCTCGACGCTCAGCGGCTCGACCTCGATCTTGTCGGGCGCAAGCGGCGCGGGCCTGGAGCTCTTTCTGCCGAAAAGTCCGCTCTCCTTTTTCGCTGCGGGCTCCTCCTTTACGGTCGGCTCCTCGGAGGCTGCCGGCTTTTTGGAAAAGGCCGGTTCGTCGTCAAGCGGAATGTCTATCGCGCGGCGGCGCGCCTTTTTGACCTGCTCGGCCCTGTCCTCCTCGGGCTGCTCGGGCTCGGGCTGTGAAACGGGCTCGGCTTTGGCGGGCTTTTTCTCTTTTTTCTCGCCGCTGCCGAAGAAGTCAATGAGCTTTTTGGGCGTTACGCTGAACGCCGACAGGGCAAAGAATATAAACGTCAGCAGAAGCAGGATCGCCGCGCCGTAAATGCTGAAGGCCTTTTCGAGCGCAAAGGCTATGAGCGTTCCGAAAACGCCCGCGCAGAGCATGCTCTTGCCGCCCGCGTACAGCGTCGAGAACAGCTCGCCCACGCCGCTGAGGTTGTCAACGACGACCTGCGACAGCAGTATATCCGCGAGCGAGCCTGCAAGAAGCGGCAGCAGCAGCGCCGCCGTCATACGCCAGGTGCAGGGCCTTTCGCGGTGTACGCCGAGTATATACGCCGCCAGCAGGAACACCGGCGCGCATATCCAGAAGCCGTAGCCGAACAGGCCCTTGAGAAGCGAGCACAGCCAGCTTACGACAACGCCGTCATGCGCGAATATGCCGATGACGACGAGCACCGCGGCGAACAGGAAGCACGCGGCCGCAATGATGCGCTGCACGCCGCTGTCCTCCTCCGCTGCGTTTTTTGGCTTTTTCGCCGGTGCGGAGCTCTGCTTTTTGCCTGAATTATTGCTTTTTTTCTTTGTAGCGGTTTGAGCCATTATAAAGCTTCCCTGCCTTTATCAGAATATAAGTGAGAGGATTATCGTCAGAACGCCAACGACCCAGCAGTAGTAGGAAAATCCGCCGAAGCGCGTCTTGCGGGCGATCATGCGGAGAAGTCCGATTGACAGAACGCCGGAGATCATAGCGGCGATCATGCCGAACAGATACGCCGGAATGAGCTTGGGGTCTATGCCGGTCTTTATCGCGTCGACAAGCTCCAGAAGCGTTGCGCCGAGGACGGCCGGAATGCTCATGAGGAGCGAGAACTTAACCGCATAGCCGCGGTCATGTCCCGTTGCGATGCCTGCCGTTATCGTGGTTCCCGAGCGCGACAGACCGGGCAGCGTAGCAACGCACTGGCACAGGCCGATTATGAGCGCATCGGTAAACAGCATGTTCTTCTCGGTCTTTGTGCCGCGGGTCATCTTGTCGGAGACCAGGAGCATGCAGCCGGTCAGGATGAGCGCTATGCCGATGAACACCGTCGAGTTTGAAAGCGCCTCTATGTATTTATGCACCGGCAGTATCAGCACCAGCGGCAGCGTCGCCGCAATGATCAGCATGAAAAGCCGCGCCTCCGGAAAGCGACGGCGGCGGCCCGTCTCATCGACCGTTCTGCCGGAGAGCAGGTCGGCCGTCTGCGTGAACATGGCCTTTATATCCGCCCAGTACATGAAGCAGATGGCAATAAGCGTTCCGAAATGCAGCAGAACGTCAAAGAACATGTGGCTGCTGCCGAGATCGGACATATTGAAAAGGTTGTGCAGAATGGCAAGGTGGCCGGAGCTCGATATCGGCAGGAATTCCGCGACGCCCTGCACAATACCGAGAATGATGGCATCGAGTATGCTCATATTTTTATCTCCCGAAAAGGTATTTGCAGATATTATGTATACTTAACTTTGTTATTTTATCATACACTGTATTAAAAAGCAAGCTCAGGTCACTGAGCTTGCCGGTCTATTTCATTGTGCAGATATTCCAGCGCGTCAGAGAGTCTGCCGATACCGTCTATCAGGCCGCAGGACACGGCCTCCTGACCGTATATGACGCTGCCGACGTCGTTTGCAAGCTCGTCTGTTGCCAGCATGAGCTCGTTATAGCGCTCGCGGCTTATATTCGAGTGCCCGGTCACGAAGCAGACGATTCGCTCCTGAATGCGGGCAAAATAGTTATACGTCTGCGGAACGCCTATGACTACGCCGTTAAGGCGCACGGGGTGGATGGTCATTGCGGCCGACGGCGCGATAAGGCTGCGCTTTGCGGCTACGGCAAGCGGCACGCCGATGGAGTGCCCGCCGCCGAGAACGAGCGACACCGTGGGCTTTTTCATTCCGGCTATGAGCTCGGCTATGCCGAGCCCCGCCTCCACGTCGCCGCCGACGGTATTGAGAAGGATGAGCAGTCCCTTTATCTCCTCGGACTCCTCCACCGCCGCCAGCAGCGGCATGACGTGCTCATACTTCGTCGTTTTGTTGTCCTCGGGCAGTGTCTGATGCCCCTCGATATGGCCGATTATGCTCAGGCAGTGTATCATGCCCTCCCTGCCCTGCGGCCACGTGCTTCCGAGCTGCGTTATCTCGTCCAAAAAAATCACCTCATACCTATTTTGTCAGGTATGAGGCGGTTTTATAATGCGCTCTTATGCTTTGTATGCGGCCAGCACGCCGAGATAGGTCATGTAGCAGTCGAATTTTGCGACGACCTCGAAGGGTGAGTGCATGCTCATGACGGGGACTCCGGCGTCGATGGTGTCGATATTGCGGTTTGCCATGTACTTGGCTATCGTGCCGCCGCCGCCCTGATCGACCTTGCCGAGCTCGCTCATCTGCCAGACGACGCCGTTGTCGGCAAACAGTCCGCGCAGATAGCCCACGACTTCCGCAGAGGCGTCGCTCGTGCCGCTCTTTCCGCGCGCACCGGTGAATTTGCAGATGCCCATGCCGTAGTTGAGCTTTGCGTCGTTGCGCTTCTCGCTGACCTCGGGGAAGTTCGGGTCAAAGGCCGCGGTGACGTCCGCCGAGAGGCAGAAGCTGTTTGCAAAGCAGCGGCGAAGGGGGACATTCCGGCTGTCGCACAGCTCCTCCATGAAGCACTCGAATGCGCTGCTCTGCATGCCGCTCACGCCGTCGGAGCCTGTCTCCTCCTTGTCCGCAAGGATGCAGACGCAGGTTTTCTCGGGAGCCTCGTCAAGGTCGAGTATCGCCTTGAGCTCGGCGTATGCGCACACTCGGTCGTCGTGGCCGTAGCCGCCGATGAGCGAACGGTCAAGGCCGATCTCGCGCACCTCGAAGGCCGGAACGGCGGTGAGCTCCGCGGAGAGGAAGTCCTCCTCGACTATACCGTAGCGGTCGTTCAAAATGCTCATGACGGCAAGCTTTACCCTGTCGCTGCCCTCGTCGGCATAGGGGATGCTGCCGATGAGGATGTTGAGTCCCTCGCCGGTGATGCCGTCCTCCATGGTTTTCTTCAGCTGCTCCTTGCCCAGATGCGGCAGGAGGTCCGTTATGACAAACTGCGGGTCGGCGGGATCGCGGCCGATGGTGATATCGACCGTTTCGCCGCTCTTGAGCGCTGCGACGCCGTGCAGCTCAAGAGGGATGGTCACCCACTGGTATTTCTTTATGCCGCCGTAGTAATGGGTCTTGAAATATGCAAGCTCGTCGCTTTCGTACAGGGGGTTCTGCTTCAAGTCGATGCGCGGAGAGTCAACGTGAGCACCGGCGATGACGCAGCCCTCCTCAAGGCTCTTTTTGCCGATCACCGCAAGCATGAGCGCCTTGCCGCGGTTATTGCGGTAGACCTTATCGCCCGGTTTGAGCTCCATGCCGTCGGTGTATTCGACAAAGCCCCTGTCCTCGGCAAGCCCGACGGCAAGCTTCACGGCCTCGCGCTCGGTGCGCGCTTCGTTGAGGAAGGCCATGTAAGCGCGGCAGTAGTCCTCCATGTCGATGCGCTGCTTCGTTGTCATGGTATCGTATCCGTTTTTCTGCCTGTAAAATAATTCGTCTCTGATCTCAGCCATTTTTCAATACTTCCTTAAATAAATTTTTGCATTGCTTTCTGAAAGCTTCCCTGTCGCCGTCGTTATGCAGGACACGGTCGCATTTTTGCTCGAAATACTCATTTGGGTACTGCGCGTTCACGCGCATCATGGCATATTCATAGCTTATGCCGTCGCGCTTCATTATACGCTCGATACGCGTCGTTTTTTCGGCAACGATGCCGATGACGGCAAGGCATTTCCGCGCCAGGCCGCTTTCCATGAGCGCTATCGCGTCTATGGCCGCCGTAGTTCCGCCAGCCATTGCCCAGGCTTCAAGCTTTTTGTCCACCTCAAGGCCTATGTAGTGATGCGTGATCGCGTTCAGCTCCAGCAGCGCCTCCTCGTTTGAAAACACCGTTGCGCCGAGTGCCTTTCGGTCGAGCACTCCGTCCGTGACCGTTCCGGGGAACGAGCGTTCTATATCCGCGAGCATACGCCCGTTTGTATCGAGCATCTCGTGGTACAGCGCGTCGCAGTCTATAATCAGTGCGCCCATTGCCTCGAGCTCGCGCAGAGCCGTCGTCTTGCCGCAGCCCGTGCCGCCCGTTATGCCGATGATCTTAAGTTTTTCGGCAAGCGCCGATGCGATATCCTTCTCCGGCAGTGCGCCCTGACGCAGGACCCTGTATGGTGCTGAGCTCATATCGATGATGGTTGACTCGCGCCCCAGGCCGCACTGGCCGCCGTCAACGACGGCGGCAATTTTACCGTCGAAATAATCGAGCACCTCCCGCGCGTTCACGGGGCTTTTGCTGCCCGAGGGATTTGCCGAGGGCGCCGCAAACGGAAGCTTTGCCTTTTTGAGCATCGCCTGCGTCAGGGGGTGATCGGGGCACCTGAGCGCGACCGTATCGCCGCCGGCACGGACTATCTCCGGAACTATATCCTTCGAACGCAGGACGATCGTCAGCGGGCCCGGCCAGAACCTGTCCATGAGTACCCTTGCCTGCTTCGGAACGGCCTCGCACCAGCGCGTCACCGCCGCGCCCTTGTGTATCATGATCGACAGGGGCTTTACCTCCGGCCTGCCCTTGACCTCGTACACCCTTTCAACGGCCCCGGCGTCAAGAGCACTGCACGCAAGGCCGTACACCGTTTCCGTCGGCACGGCTACGAGCTCCCCTGCGGCTATGAGCGCGGCAGCCTCGCCGAGCTTATCTTTTCCTATTACTTTGGTTTCCATCAGCCCTCCGCCTGCTTTTTGAGCTTTTCCGCCTGATCGGCGGTCACGAGAGCGTCGATTATCGGGTCGAGATCGCCGTTTAAGACGCTCTGGATATTGAAGTTGCGCACATCGCCGACGAGCCTGTGATCGGTCACGCGGTTCTGCGGGAAGTTGTATGTGCGCACCCTGTCCGAACGGTCGCCGGAGCCGACCTGGCTTTTGCGTTCGGCAGCGATCGCCGCCGCCTGCTTCTGCTGCTCGGCCTCAAACAGCTTCGAGCGCAGTATCTTCATCGCCCTGTCCTTGTTCTTGTACTGGCTGCGCTCGTCCTGACATTCAACGACCACGCCCGTGGGCAGATGCGTTATGCGTATGGCGCTTTCGGTTTTGTTGACATGCTGGCCGCCCGCGCCGGACGAGCGGTAGGTATCGATCTGGAGGTCTGCGGGGTTTATTTCGAACTCGACCTCCTCGGCCTCGGGAAGCACCGCGACCGTTGCCGCCGAGGTGTGTATCCTTCCGCCGGACTCCGTTTCCGGAACGCGCTGAACTCTGTGGCCGCCCGCCTCGAATTTAAGGCGCGAATACGCCCCCTGACCTTCGACGACAAAGCTCATTTCCTTTATGCCGCCGAGCTCGGTCTCGTTTATATTGACGATGTCTGTCTTCCAGCCCTTGCTCTCGGCATACATGGAGTACATTCTGAAAAGATCGTGCGCGAACAGCGAGCTCTCCTCGCCGCCGACGCCGGAGCGTATCTCCATAATGACGTTGCGCTCATCGTTCGGGTCCTTTGGCAGAAGCAGTATCTTGAGCTGCTCCTGAAGCCCGGCCATGCGCTCCTTTGCGTCATTGTATTCCTCCTGCGCAAGCTCCTTGAACTCGGGATCCGCCATGAGCTCCTGCGCGTCGTGCATGGCCTTATCGCAGCCAACGTACTCCCTGTACGCCATGACGATCGGCTCGAGCTCCTTCATCTCGCGCACGCATTTGGTGTACGCCGCGGGATCGGCGTATATCTCGCCGTTTTCAAGCCGCACCGCAAGCTCCGAATATCTGTTGTCAAGCTGTTTGAGTTTATCCAGCATCTTTGTCTCCTGAAAACTTTATAATAAAATATCATAGCACATTTATGTGTGTATGTAAATGAAAAAGCCGCGTTCTGACGAACACGGCTTTTGGATCTTATATCAGTCCCTGGACAAGGATGATGACTATGAGTATGGGGAGCACCCACTGGAAATAGGGCTTGAGCTTGGGCGACATTTTGATGCCCTCGCCCTTGTTGACCTCGGCAATGTACTTGTCAAAGCCCCAGCCCCACTTGCTGACGCAGAACAGCAGGTATACAAGCGAGCCGATGGGCAGCAGCAGGTTCGAGACGATGAAGTCCTCGCTGTCGAGCACGTCGCGGCCGCCGATGAGGTGCAGGTCGCTCCATATATTATAGCCGAACACGCAGGGCAGGCTCAGCAGCGCAAGCAGCACGAAGTTCACGGCGACGGCCTTCCTGCGGCTTATGCCGAAGGTATCCATGCAGATGGCGATGATATTTTCAAACACCGCGAGCACGGTCGAAAGGCTTGCAAAGATCATGAACAGGAAAAACAGCGTGCCCCAGAAGCGTCCGCCGGACATGTTCACGAACACCTGCGGCAGCGTGACGAATATGAGCGAAGGTCCCTGCTCGGGCGATACCCCGAAGGAGAAGCAGGCCGGGAAAATGATCGTGCCGGCCATGATGGCGACGAAGGTATCCAGTGCGCAGATGCGCGCTGCCTCACCGGTGAGCGTATGCTCGTCGCTCATGTAGCTGCCGAAGATCTCCATTGCCGCGATGCCGAGGCTCAGGGTGAAGAAGGCCTGGTTCATCGCGTCGGTGACGAGGTTTCCGAGACCGTTTTTACGGATGGAGTCTATCGACGGCATGAGATAGAACTTCATGCCCTCCTTGGCTCCGGAGAGCGTCAGGCTGTGCACCGCGAGCACGACTATCAGCACGAGCAGCGCAAGCATCATGACCTTAGAGATGCGCTCAAGCCCCTTGTTGAGGCCGAAGCTGCACACGACAAAGCCGACTACGACGACGAGCTCCGTCCACAGTGCCATCTCGCCCGGCGAGGAAAGGAGCGTCGTAAACACCGAGCCGCTGGCCTCTGCCGACATGCCGGAGCTGAAAACGCCGGTCATGAATTTGCCGAAATATGCGGTCATCCAGCCGGTCACGGTCGTGTAGTACATCATCAGCAGATAGCAGCCGATAAGCGCGAACCAGCCGTGGATATGCCACTTGCTGCCCGGCTTTTCGAGCGCCTTGTAGCCGAGCACCGCGCTCTGGCGGCTCGCTCTGCCGACGGCAAGCTCCATCGTCATGACGGGTATGCCCATGACCACGAGGCAGACAAGGTAGAACAGGACGAAATAGCCTCCGCCGTTCTGCCCGGTTATGTACGGGAAGCGCCAGACGTTGCCGATGCCGATCGCGCAGCCTGCGCTGACCAGCAGGAAGCCGAGTCTGGAGCCGAAGGATTCTCTCTTCATATAATTGCCCTCTCTTTTTGTGTTTATAAACCTTGCTTATTTTAACCTTAAAATTCGCTGTTTACAAGGGCGGTTTTGACATGATAAAATAAGCAAAACTTATTTTAAGGTGATTTTATGAACAGAAACCAGCTCAAATACTTCGTTGCGGCGGCGGAGAGCCGCAGCTTCACCAAGGCCGCAGAGCAGTTTTACATCTCGCAGACCGCCGTCACGCAGCAGATGCAGCTGCTGGAGGATTCGCTCGGCTGCACGCTGTTTGACCGCTCGACGCGCCCGATATCGCTCACGCCTGCGGGAAAGATCTTTCTCGGCGAGGCAAAGGCCATACTCGACAGCATGAACCGCGCCGCCGAGCGCGTGCATGATGCGTCCACCGGCCTTACCGGTACGCTGCGCGTGGGCTTCGTACGCGGCTATGAGCGCAGCGACCTGTCGGTGCTCATGCGCAGCTTTCATCTGCAGAACCGGAACGCGCTCATAAGCTTCTACCGCTGCTCCACCGACGTTCTCGCCGCAGGGCTCAAGCAGCAGGAGTACGACGTGATATTCACATGGGACAGCACGAACCTCAAGGCGCAGGAGGACATAGAGTTTCTCGACGTCGAGAGCGCACAGCTCGTCGTTGCGCTGTACGCCGGGCATCCTCTGGCCGGGCGCAGAAGGCTCAGCCGTGCGGAGCTGCGGGGCGAGAACATATTATATATGTCTCCCGACGCGTCCAACGACTCCTACGGCGACGCGTTTTTCATGCAGCTGTATAAGCAGTCCGGCTACAAGCCTAACATACTCTTCCGCTCCTGCGACGCCGAGTGCATACTCATGATGGTCGCGGCCGAGGAGGGCATTTCGATACTGCCCGATTATTTCACCGACAAGCTCTATGACGCGGATAACCTCGTGTTCGTGCCGCTCGTCGGCGAGGATGAGCGCGAAGATATAATCGCGGCATGGCAGAGCTCGAACTCAAACCCCGTACTGACGCACTTCCTGTCGGTGCTCAAGAACAGTGTCCCGCTGCGCTGAAAAAGGCTTCCCCGCCGCGCCGCAGTGGCGCAAATTATCCAAAACCGCGCATAATATTCGTGCACAATTGTATGGATATCCAGAATTGCCGCTTTAAATCAAAAAAACGTTGCATATTCATTCACTGCGGTGTATATTTTATAGCATCAAAAAAGCGGCGTTATATCCATGCGCCTTTTTGGAGGGATCTCATTGAAAAAAGTATTTATCGACGGAAAGGCCGGAACGACCGGTCTGCGAATATTTGACCGTTTGCAGTCACGCACGGACGTGCAGCTCATGACGCTTCCGGAGCAGGACAGGAAAAAGCCTGAGTGCCGCAAAAAGCTGCTCAACGAGGCCGACGTCGCTTTCCTCTGCCTGCCGGACGAGGCGGCAATTGAAGCCGCGGGCTGGGTCGAAAATCCCGACACCGTGGTACTGGACACCTCCACGGCGCACCGCACCGCGCCCGGCTGGGCATACGGTTTCCCGGAGCTTTCGCCCGCGCATGAGGAAAAGCTGCTGCACTCGAAGCGCATCGCCGTTCCCGGCTGCCATGCAAGCGGCTTTATCGCCCTTGTATATCCTCTGGTGTCGGCGGGACTGATATCGCCGGAGGCGCTTTTGAGCTGCTATTCCCTGACCGGCTATTCCGGCGGCGGCAATAAGATGATCGCGCAGTACGAGGCCGGGGACAAGAGCCCGCTCTTTGAGGCGCCGCGGCAGTACGCGCTGGGTCAGACGCACAAGCATCTCAAGGAGATGAAGGCGATAACGGGCCTTGCAAACGAGCCGGTGTTCTGCCCCGTCGTTTCGGATTTCTACAGCGGAATGCAGATGACGGTTCCTCTGTTCGGCGAGTGGCTCAAGCCAGGCGCGTCCATGCAGGACGTAAAGGACGTGTACGCCGCGCTCTACACCGGTCCCGTCGTTTCCTATTCCGACGCGCTCGACGACGGCGGCTTCCTGTCGGCAGCTCTTCAGACCGGCAGGGACAGCATGAAGATCACGGTTTCGGGAAACGAAACGCGTATGCTGCTGCTGGCAGCATATGATAATCTCGGCAAGGGCGCGTCGGGCGCGGCTATCGAATGTATGAATCTTGTGACCGGCGCGGAGAAAACGCTGGGTCTGGAGCTTTAATAAGGAGGAAAACGGCTTTGAAAACGATAGACGGCGGCGTATGCGCCGCACAGGGCTTTACTGCATCCGGTGTCCACTGCGGCATCCGGAAGAATAAAACGAAGAGGGATCTTGCGCTGATCTATTCCGAGGTCCCGGCAAGCGCGGCGGCTGTCTATACGACCAATCTCGTCAAGGGCGCGCCGCTTCTCGTGACGAAGAAGCATCTTGCCGACGGCAAGGCGCAGGCGGTTATCTGCAACAGCGGCAACGCCAACACCTGCAACGCAAACGGCGTGGAGATAGCCGAAAAAATGAGCGAGCTGCTGGCCGGCGCTCTTCCCGTAAAGGCAGAGGACGTTGTCGTCGCCTCGACGGGCGTTATAGGTCAGCCGCTCGACATCGCGCCGATCGCCGCCGGTATACCGATGCTTGTAAAGGGCCTCGGTGCTCATTCCGACGAGGCCTGCGAGGGCATAATGACGACGGACACGAAGCTGAAGGAGATCGCCGTGTCGTTTGAGCTCGGCGGCCGTGAATGCCGCATCGGCGGTATCTGCAAGGGCTCGGGCATGATCCGCCCGAACATGGCCACCATGCTGGTGTTCATCACGACCGACTGCGCCATATCGTCCGAAATGCTGCACAAGGCTCTGTCCGAGGATATTGCGAACACCTTCAACATGGTTTCCATAGACGGCGACACCTCGACAAACGACATGGTGGCCGTCCTTGCGAACGGCCTTGCCGGGAACCCCGAGATAAGTCGGGAGGGCGAGGATTTTGCGGTCTTCATGAAGGCGCTCAACACCGTGACGGTGTATCTGTGCCGCAGCATCGCCGGAGACGGCGAGGGCGCAACGAAGCTGCTCGAGTGCTCCGTAACGGGAGCTGCAAACGAGCAGACAGCCAAGACTGTAGCCAAGAGCGTCGTCTGCTCGTCGCTGACCAAGGCGGCTATGTTCGGCGCCGACGCCAACTGGGGCCGCGTACTGTGCGCCATCGGTTATTCCGGCGCAGCGGTCGACGTAAACAGGATCGACGTGCGCTTTAAGTCCAAGGCCGGCGAGATACTCGTCTGCGAAAACGGCGCGGGCGTGGATTTTTCCGAGGAAAAGGCAAAGCAGATACTGCTCGAGAGCGAAATTGACATACTCATCGACCTCAAGAGCGGCGATGCCTCCTCCACCGCCTGGGGCTGCGACCTGACATACGACTATGTGAAGATAAACGGCGATTACCGGACCTGACGGAGGGCGCGCAATGGACATATCAAACGCACAGCGGGCAAGAGTGCTCGTACACGCTCTGCCCTACATTCAGGATTACAGCGGCAGGATCGTCGTGATAAAATACGGCGGCAACGCCATGGTCTCCGAGCATCTGAAGGATTCGGTCATCCGCGACATCGTGCTGCTGCGGCTGATCGGCGTCAAGGTCGTGCTCGTGCACGGCGGCGGGCCGGAGATCACGGACACGCTCGCCAAGATCGGCAAAAAGAGCGAGTTCGTAAACGGCCTGCGCGTCACGGATCAGGAGACCGTTGACGTCGCGCTGATGGTGCTTGCCGGCAAGATAAACAAAACGCTGGTCAATCTCATCGAGCTCAAGGGCGGCAGCGCCATCGGCCTGTCGGGTCTGGACGGCCACATGATCGAGGCCGAGGTAAAGGACCCCGCGCTCGGCTTCGTGGGGAATATTACGAACGTCAATATAAAGCCCATTCTGGACGTCCTCGACGACGGCTATATCCCGGTCGTGTCAACGCTCGGCTGCGATAACGAGGGGCATGTTTTCAACATAAACGCCGACACCGCGGCGGCGCGGCTTGCCGGTGCTCTGGGCGCAGAAAGCCTGATCGCCATGACGGATATCGCGGGAATTCTCCGTGATAAGGACGATCCGGATACGCTGATCTCGTCGATACGCATCGGGGAGCTTCCGGAACTCATATCCGGCGGCGTAATTCAGGGCGGCATGGTGCCGAAGGCGGAGTGCTGCCGGAACGCCATCGAGTGGGGCGTCAACCGCGTGTTCATTATAGACGGCCGCGTCCCGCACTCGATACTTATCGAAATGCTCACAAACGAGGGCATCGGAACGATGTTCACAAAGTAGGAGGAAAAAGCATGGATATTCAGAAGCTCGATCAGACTTATATCGCAAACACCTATGCGCGCTTTCCCGTGACCGTCGTCAGGGGAAAGGGCTCGCTGGTCTGGGACGAAAACGGCAAGGAATACATAGACCTCTCCACCGGCATCGCCGTTGACACCTTCGGCGTGGCCGACGAGCAGTGGATGGCGGCGGTCACGGCGCAGCTCGGCACGCTGCAGCACATTTCAAACCTCTTCTACACCGGACCTTGCGCACAGCTTGCGCAGATGCTCTGCGAGCGCACCGGCATGAAAAAGGTGTTCTTCGGGAACTCCGGTGCCGAGGCCAACGAGTGCGCCATCAAGGCGGCCAGAAAGTACGCCGAGGATAAAAAGGGCAAGGACTTCTATACGATCATAACGCTCAAAAACAGCTTCCACGGCCGCACGATCACAACGCTTGCGGCAACCGGTCAGGACGTTTACCACCACGACTTCACTCCGCTGACCGAGGGCTTTGTTTACGCAGAGCCGAACGATCTTGCGGATCTGGAGCGGCTGCTTGCGGAAAATAAGTGCGCGGCCGTCATGATGGAGGTCGTGCAGGGCGAGGGCGGCGTCGTGCCGCTTGACGAAAGCTACGTCAGGGGCGCGGCGGAGCTGTGCAAAAAGAACGACGTGCTGCTCATATGCGACGAGGTGCAGGTCGGCAACGGCCGCAGCGGCATGCTGTACGGCTATATGAACTACGGCATACAGCCGGATATCGTGTCCACCGCCAAGGGTCTGGCCGGCGGTCTGCCGCTGGGCGCGACGCTGCTCGGCGAAAAGGTCAAGGATGTGCTGAACGCCGGTTCGCACGGCTCGACCTTCGGCGGCAATCCCGTATGCTGCGCGGGCGCGATAAACATCCTCTCCCGTCTGGACGAGGCGGCGCTGGCCGGCGTGCGTGAGCGCGCGGCGTATATCCGCAGCGAGCTTGAGACCGCGCCGGGTGTCGTCTCGGTCACGGGCCTCGGTCTGATGCTCGGCATCAAGACGGAAAAGGACGCCTCCGGCATACTTGCCGCCTGCCGCGACAAGGGCGTGATCGTCATAAAGGCCAAGGATAAGCTCCGTCTCCTCCCCGCGCTGAACATTCCCATGGAGCAGCTCAAAAAGGCCGTCGCCGTCATAAAAGAATGCTGCGCCTGATATAAAGCGGATCCGAATAAATAGAGCCTCCCGTTTTTGTTTTGCAAAAGCGGGAGGCTTTCGTATCATAAGTCTCAGTCCTGCACGTGCAGGCGGGAGAGGCAGACCTGCGCGCAGACGATAATCGCTATGTTCAAGGTCGGCAGGCAGAGCCTGCACGGCAGCAAAATCCGTTAAGCTCAATTTCACGATATAATAAAAGCCAGTCTCGAACAGCACGTTTGAGACTGGCTTTTGGTACGCCCGACGGGATTCGAACCCACGACCTTCAGAGTCGGAGTTTTGATTTTGGCGTTTTTCATCGTTGCGTAATGTGGCGCAAAGCATTGAAAAATCAAGGTTTTTTTGAATTTGTCGTTTTTTATCGTTTTGCAGAATAATTCAACTTTTCGCAATGGAGTTGAACTAAAGTTGAATTATTTTCGTGCCATATATTAGTTGATTTCGGAGCGGGTGCTTGCATTGTATCGGCATATGTGATACTCTGTCGATGCACCCCAAAGGTGTGGGCGCTGCACAACGGCAGGCGGTTAGCTACATCTCCGCAGAGGAGGTGAGGCAATGCGGCTTACGATAACTCTGTCACTACGAAAGCTGATAGTCCAGTTTATCATAAAAAGCAAAAACCGCCACTCGGCCAAGTGACGGTCTTTGACGGCTTTTATAGCTGTTTTCACCTAAACATACCGAGCTAACCGCGTGTCGCAGCGCTCTTTCTGCGTCTATTATAGCGCCTGCCTCGATCTATGTCAAGGCGGGTGTTTTATTTAGCTCCCGCCTTTTCCGTGCGGCACGAGGAGGAGACAACATGGCGGCAAAAGCGGGACAGAAAAAGCGGCAGCAAAAATCCCGATCTTTCTTTTTAGGAGATTTTGCGGAAACGCCGTCTTTTTTTATGTGTACATTCTTGAGCATTTTCCGCATAAATCAAATAGCTCTCCTGGACGCTTGCGCCGGTGCACCTGAACGAGCTAAGGCCTGTACCGCTGTAGCAATTAAAGCCTCGCAGGCGGGTATTGCGCTGCATAGCCCGCAGGCCTCTGTATTCCCTGCTTTTTATCTCGTTCGGCGTGGTCTGCCGCTCGGAGGCGATGCTCTTTATGGTCTGACCGTCAAAGTATCGCCTGCGTATAACGTCGCTGCATTCGGCGGGGATAGCCGCCATAGCCTCGCACAGCGCATTGTGCAGCTCCTGCCGGTATACATCATTTTCGACGCGCTCGAAGCTCTCAGCGCCGTTAGGATCGGGTACAGCGTCCTCAAGCGTTATGTCCTCGTCTATCGGCGTTGACAGGCTGACGGCATTGTTTAACGGGTCGTTCGCCGCTCGGTGCGTCCTGAGGCCGTACAGCGCCGTATAAGCCGCTTTGAGGTGATAGCTATACCACGTTGTAAACGCGCCGCGTTCGGCCTTGTAGGTCGTTGCAGCCTCACACATGGCTATGTAGGCCGCACTTATGAGATCGTCAAACTCAACATCGCATCGGAGCGGGAGCGCCGCAAGCCATCGGTTAGCCGTCTTCATCGCATAGCGCTTTATCTGCCCCCATAGCTCAAGCTGCCGCTCCCCGTTGCCGTCAACGATAAGCTGGGCTAATTCCTCATTCGACATTTCCGTTATAAAGCCTCATCCAGTCTGTGAGGCGCATTGTGACCAGCCATTGTTGTCTGTTGCGGCGGTGAAACAGCGCCGGTATACCGTCGTTAAACCGCTCCGAGTCGGCTATAGACTGCTGCATTGCCGCCGGCACGTTGAGCTTCTCGACGCGCTTGCATTCGATATGTACGCCCGGCAGGCCGACAAGATCGGGTACAGCCCCGAAGGACAGCGAGCCTCCGCGCCGTATCTCGTAGCCGTATTTACGCAGCTCCGATGCAAGCTCCCGCTCGCCGTCAGCGCCTTTTCGTTGTGATCTGTTGCTCATCAATCAGTCTCCGTGTGATCGCATCTGCATGCATGTGATATCATGTGCTTTCAAAAAGCGGTGGCTTTTTTGGGTTTTGAGAAAAAGCATTAGCTTTTTTGGGTTTTCAAAAAAAGCGGTGGCTTTTGTTAACAAGTGTGGCTTTTGTTATCAAATGTCCGTTTTGCTTACGTTTGCTTTGATTTGCTTTATTTTGCTTTTAGTCGGTTAAATTCGGTTTCGGTCGGTTTTTTTCGGTTTTTTTCGGTTTTATCCGCTTTTTAATGATATCCGAAAAACTATTTGAGTCACCGTGAACCACTGCTCGCGCGTGTGCACGCGTGCGCGTTGTTTGCGCGCGGTGCGCGCGCTCTGTGTCTGTTTCTTTTTCTTCTTCTTTTTCTTCTTCTGTTTCTTTTTCTCTAAGCTACCCCATAGGTAACTATAGGGTAGCTATAGGGTGGCTATTCTTCATTGCTCCAACGCTTGCGCGCTCCATTGCGTCCGTCCTGTATTCGCTTTTCGTAATCATCAAAAGCCTCGTCAATATACGGTTTCATCGTGCGGAACACGACATTTGCAAGCGGATCAAGTTCAGGGAATGAACCATCATCAAAATACGCAAAAGCAGCTTTTAGCCCTTTGCCGACATCCTCGTCGGGGATCGCGTCTATGGTTGCCTTGTTGCTCAAAAAGCACTTAAACCAGGTAGGGCGTTTATTCATTTGTTTCTACCTCTCATAAATCCAGTATTTCTTGTCCGTTATCCAGCGCCTCAAGCTCCTTGAGCTTGTTTTTCATGGCGCGGATCGTTTTCCTGTTGGTGACCATTCGGGCATCTGCCCGATGTATGTAGCTGCGTATCTCGTACCGTTCGCAATCGGGCGACGGCAAAAAGTACCCCTTGTCCGACGAGAGGATCAGCGACCCGCTCCCCCGTTCGCGTTCGATGATCTTTCTTGCCCGGCGTTCGCTCACGCCGACGAGCCTTGCAAGCTCACGCATGGGCAGCGCGTTGGCCTCGCCCTCATGCAAAAAGGCTTGAACTCCGCGCCGTTTGATGTTAGACTTAGCAGTGAAAGCTGCGTTTGTCGATGCTCTTTCGTTTGCCTGTTCGGGTGTTGCCGCATCCGAGCGGGCTTTTTTCTTTTCTGTCACTGTGCCATACCTCCGTTTGCCGCGCTCATCGCGTCGAGCTTGTCTATCAGCATGGGGACATTGACGCGGAAATGACTGCCGACATAAAAGCCGGGAGCCTGTCCCTGCGCCACCATCTGCCTGAGATGATGCTCCGATATAACGCCTGTCTTTGCTGTCTCGCGAATTGATAAAAATTTTTGATCCATAATATCCTCCGTAATTTTATTTCTTGACATATCGTTTGAAATGATCTACTATACTTATATAGTAACGCAATTCGTTAGTCTTTGCAACATTTTTTGGTTGACACTTAACGCTATTGTTGTTAATCATATTTATAGGGAGAATGATAATATGGGAAGAAAGGCTGTAACAATTAACCCCGAAAGGGGCGAGCGGTTAAGGCAACTGCTGCAAGAATATAACGTATCCCAAAAGGAAATTGCCTCTGTGCTGAATTACTCACCAGAGCAAATTTCGTACATAATCAACGGCAAACGCAATCTAACCGAACCGGCAGCTAAAGAAATAATCAAGTATTTCAACTCAAACAATGTGAACGAAGCTAAACATCGGGCAAGTATAATCGAGAAAGAAATGCTAGAGCAAAAAACAATAAATTTTGCATGGCAATCTAACATACCTGAACCGAAAATAATCCGTTTTGAGTGGCTGATGGGATACGACAATTTTAAGACTACAGATGAATACGATTGGTACATACGTGCTCAAAAAGCCGATAGCTGGGCACAGTCGTGGAGCAAAATTTTGAATGTTCAGACGAAAAGAAAAGATACAGCAGATCGTGCTTTTGAACTATTCCTTTGTATGTACGAAAAAAGAGGATTAGGGTTAGTTTTGGACTACAGCACCGAGTCATCTCAGTTATATGAAACCCTGCCGACTAAAGAATGCTATGGTTTTAACATCTCAAAATTATATGATAAATTTATAAATGATCTTAAAGACGAGTATTGGGGAAAAGAAATTGAAATAGAAGATGTTCCTATATTTTATCCTATCCTGGAATTAGACAATGATGGCAATGAGATCCCATGTTTAGCCGAAGATTATATTGCCGCTGTCAATAAAGTGTCTGATTATGCGCGTCTTGTTATAAACGATTTAATTAATACCAGTAAGGAAAAGGCCAAAGAAAGGGAAAAGGCAAAGAGGGCTGAAGAGGAAAAGAAAGAACTAGAAGAGATGGAAAAGAAGTGGGCAGAAGAGGAGGAACACGATGGCTAACATACAAGCCCGGCGCGACAGGAGCGGCAAGCTTATATCTTTCTCTGTCCGGGTGCATCGCGGTATAGGCGCGGACGGGAAGCCGCTCAAGCCCTATACGGCCACCTTCAAGGTATCGCCGACGTGGACGGAAAAAAGCGCACGAAAAAAGGCCGAAGCATTCGCCGCGACCTTTGAAAAGGAATGCCGTGAAGGCGTGACCTCCGACAGCCGTATGAAGTTTGAGGAATACTGCGAGTATGTGCTTAAGCTCAAGGAGCAGCGCGGCGACAAGCATACGTCTATTGCAGACTACAGGAGCATGACTCCGCGCATATATCCCGCCATAGGCCATATAAAGCTGCGTGAGCTGCGCCCCGACCACCTCAACACATTTTACTCGCAGTTGGCACAGAGCGGCTCTAACAGGCGCACAGGCGGCACACTCAGCAGCTGCACGATACGCAGATATCACCGTTTTATTTCGATAGTCCTGTCTCAGGCCGTCAAAGAGGGCATTATTCCCTTTAACGCTGCGGCAAGGGCAGAGCCGCCGAAGGTCGAAAAGCACGAGCCTAATTATTTGCAGCCCTCAACGATCCCGCTCATGCTTGAAGCGCTGGATCACGAGCCGCTGAAATGGCGCATGCTTGTCGAGCTTATGCTTGTTTCCGGCGCACGTCGCGGCGAGATACTCGGCCTTAAATGGGAGAATGTCGATTTTGATAACTCGCGCATATACATATGCCGCTCGATATCTTACACGCCCGATCGCGGCGTTTATGAGAGCACTCCAAAAACCGCAAGCAGCAAGCGCTATGTATCGCTCCCGCAGGAGACTATGCAGCTGCTCAGGCAGTACAGGGCATGGCAGAGCGGCGAGATGCTGCGTCTCGGTGAGTATTATCAGCGGCGCGGTTTTGTATTCTCGCAGGATAACGGCGCTCCCATGCACCCGGACAGCGTGACAACATGGCTTGACCGCTTCAGCAGGCGTTACGGCCTGCCGCATATCACGCCCCACGCGCTCAGGCACACCATGACGAGCCTGCTCATATTCAACGGCGTTGATATCGTGAGCACCGCAAAACGTTTAGGGCACTCGCAGGTGTCGACAACAAGCGATATATACGCTCATGTCATCGAGCAGGCCGACAAGAAAAACGCCGACATACTCGGCGACATTCTGCTCAAAAAGGCTTGAATTTTGAGAGCGAGTTGAATTAAAGTTGAATTATTGCCCGTTCTCAGCACATCAAAAGCATAAAAACAGCCAGTGTCAAAATGCCGCAAAGCATTGATAACACTGGCTTTTCTTTCTGGTACGCCCGACGGGATTCGAACCCACGACCTTCAGAGTCGGAGTCTGACGCTCTATCCAGCTGAGCTACGGGCGCATTTGCGCCCAAATATTATAGCAAATAGCGCGGCCGGTGTAAAGTAATATTTTTCGTCAGAACTCGATCGTAATGTAGGTTAGTCAATGATAAGTTACAGAGCAGGAAAAGAAAAAAGGATATCGCGA
>CAVJKX010000003.1:0-136935 GCA_963650165.1 bacterium | reverse complement strand
AGGAAACCGAAACAAGGGGATGAACAACTTTTTCCGTACTAATGTTCCGCGAAATGTTTTTATTTATGCCATTGTTTCGAACCGGGCTGACGCAATATGCGTATCCGTAGGTGCCTTCGTGCGCCACTGAAAAAATGAAAAAATGTTGTCAATCTTTTTTCACGGGGAAATATTGAATATGCGGCGCGGCAGTGATACAATATTGCTGCCGATCAGGCGCAATTTTTGCCGCCCGACTGCAATATCGTGCCCGAACTGTTGCATTTTTAGTGCAATTGTTGCGAAAAGGCGTCATTTTGCAGCGCAAGGCGCGCAATTAAACGATAATCTAATTTTTGAAAAGGGAGATAATCTGATGAAGTTTTCCAGCAAGATCGAAAAATGCGGTCTTTCTCCGATGAGAAAGTTCGCGCCCTATGCGGCGGAAGCGGTCAAGAAGGGCAAGAAGGTGTATCATCTGAACATCGGTCAGCCCGATATTGCTACTCCGAAGGCGTATTTTGACGCGGTCAAGAGCTTTTCGCAGCCCGTTCTGGCCTACGCTCCGTCCGACGGCGTTCCCGTGATGCTCGACGCGATAGTCGACTACTACGGCAAGATCGGCGCACCGATAACCAACAAGCAGGTGCTCATCACGACCGGCGGCTCGGAGGCTCTGCAGATCGCGCTGTCCTGCATACTCGACGAGGGCGACGAGATCATCGTTCCCGAACCGTTCTACCCCAACTACTCGACCTTCGTAACGCTCACCGGCGCGACGATCCGCCCCGTGACCACCAAGCCCGAGGAGGGCTATAAGTTCGCCGTCCGCGAGCGCATCGAGGCCTGCATCAACGAGCACACCCGCGCGATAATGTTCACGAACCCCGGCAACCCGACCGGCACGATACTCACCGAGGAGGAGCTCAGGCTCATGGCCGACATCGCCAAGGAGCACAACCTGTTCATCATCGGCGACGAGGTCTACCGCGAGTTCGTCTACGGCGGCGAGAAGCTCATGAGCCTTCTGCAGCTTGAGGGCTACGAGGACAACGTCGTCGTCATCGACTCCGTGTCCAAGCGCTTTTCCGCCTGCGGCGCGCGCATCGGCTGCGTGATAACGAGAAACGCGGAGCTTTACAACCACGCGATGAAGTGGTGCCAGGGCCGTCTGTGCGCATCGACCATCGACCAGGTCGCGTCGGCCGCACTGTACAGCGTCGGCCCCGATTACTTCGACGCGGTACGCAAGGAATACTGCGCGCGCAAGAACACGCTCGTGGAGGGACTCAAGAAGATCCCCGGCGTCGTGTACTCCGAGCCCAAGGGCGCGTTCTACGTCATGGCCGCACTGCCCGTTGACGACGCGGAGAAGTTCCAGATATGGATGCTCGAGGAGTTTGACGACAACGGCGACACCCTCATGTTCACCCCCGCCGAGAGCTTCTACAAGACTCCGCACACCGGCGTCAACGAGATCCGCATGGCCTACGTCATCAACGAGGCCGATATCACCCGCTGCATGGAGCTGCTCAAGAAGGGCATCGAGGCTTACAACAAAACTCATTGATCTTTCAGCGGCGAATTGAGTCTGCACCTATACGTTTATTACAGGTGCCCGGTTCGATATTGCCGACAAAATAAGGTCACAGCCGCGTAACGCGAGTGCGCAGTAATGTTGCGCACCCCTTGGCTTCCCCTTCGAGGGGAAGCTGTCACCGAAGGTGACTGAAGAGGTGTCAATAAATCGCGGCGCAAGCCGCCTACATTATGAAATAAGACAGCGCAGATTGTACTCTGCACTGTCTTTTTCACGCTTAATACTGGATTAAGTTCCCCGCAATTGAATTTGTGTTTGCCTGGCGGCAAAGGATTTATTGACACCTCATCCGGCTCGCTTACGCGACCCACCTTCCCCTCAGGCTCCGCAAGGGGAAGGCTTTTTAGAGGCGTTGCTGCATCGTACCGATACATTTATTGCGTCAGCCCGACCGGAAGCCGCGCAGGAAACCGATACAAGAGGATAAACAAATCTTTTCCCGCACTTGCGTTACGCGGCAGCGTTCTTATTTTGTCGGCAGTATCGATACCGGGCTGACGCAATATCCGTATTCGTAGGTGCCTCAATGCGCTATTAAAAAAATTTTAGAAAAAATAAAGGGAAATGCGAATTTGCGTCGTATAAAGGTGTTGAAGGAAACTTCAATACCTTTTTTGATCGGAGGGAGCAAAATGGCATGCCCGAGAGAAAAACGCGAAATGATAGAGCGCACGCTCGTCGGAGAGTACGGCGTAAGGGCCGAAAACTCGAAGGGCCGCGCACTGCCGGAGCCGGAGTGCGGGATACGCACCTGCTTTCAGCGCGATGTTGACAGAATAACCCATTCGAAATCCTTCCGCAGACTCAAGCACAAGACCCAGGTGTACCTCCGTCCGGAGGGCGACCACTACCGCACGCGCCTTACGCACACGCTGGAGGTATCGCGCCTTGCGCGGACGATAGCGAGGGCGCTCGACCTGAACGAGGATCTCACCGAGGCGATGTCGCTCGGCCACGACCTCGGACACACGCCCTTCGGCCACGCCGGCGAGCGGGCGCTCAACAGGATATACGAAAAGGGCTTCAAGCACTATGAGCAGTCGCTGCGCGTCGTCGATATTCTCGAGCGCGACGGCCGTGGTCTGAACCTGTGCTATGAAACGCGCATGGGCATACTGCACCACACGCACGGTGCGCCCGACGACACTACGGAGGCGACGGTCGTCCGCCTTGCCGACCGCATCGCATACATAAATCACGACCTTGACGACACCATCCGCGCGGGCATACTCCGCGCCGAGGACGTGCCGGAGATGATCCGCACGCGCTGCGGCGAGCGCAACAGCGAGAGAATAAACTCGATCGTGCTCGACCTTATCGAAAACAGCGGCGGCGGTCAGATAAAAATGAGCGATTACATGCAGGAGGCAGTCGATTTCTTCCACTCCTTCATGTACTCGGACGTGTACACCAATCCCATCGCCAAGGGCGAGGAGAGCAAGGTCGACGGCATCATCGGCGGACTTTTCGATTACTACCTCAAGCACCCTGAAAAGATGGCCGACGAGATGAAGATCATCGCCGAAAAGGAGGGCACGGCGCGCGCCGTGTGCGACTATATATCCGGCATGACCGACGGCTACGCCATGGAGAAGTACGGCGAAATTTTCATCCCCATGTCGTGGACCGTAAAATAGCTTCAGAGGCGTTTTCACATTGTACCGATACATTTATTGCGTCAGCCCGACCGGAAGCTGCACAGGAAACCGAAACAAAGGGATAAACAAATCTTTTCCTGCGCCTGCGGTATGCGGCAGTGTTCTTATTTCGCCGGCGGTATCGAACCGGGCACCCGCAATAAGCGTATAAGTACAGCCCAAATGCGCTGTTAAAAAAGGAGGGATGGGTATATGGCTATTCCGGAGAGCTTTTTGCAGGAGCTCGTGGAGAAAAACGATATAGTGGACGTTGTGAGCGAATATGTGCGCCTTACCAAGCGCTCGGGCTCGAACCGCTTCGGTCTGTGCCCGTTCCACAGCGAGAAAACGCCCTCGTTTTCCGTATCGCCGGACAAGCAGATATACCACTGCTTCGGCTGCGGCAAGGGCGGAGGCGTGATAAACTTCATAATGGAGGTCGAAAACCTCAGCTTCCCGGAGGCCGTGGAGTTTCTGGCAAAGCGCGTGGGCATGACGATGCCCGAGCTGGAGGACAGCCGCGAGGCGAAAAAGCGCCGCAGACTGCTGGAGGTAAACCGCGACGCGGCGAAGTTTTTCTATTCCTGCCTCGCCAAGCCCGAGGGCAGGCCCGCGCTCGACTACATGCAGCGGCGGCAGATAACGCCGCACACGGCAAAGCGCTTCGGCCTCGGCTATGCGCCGGACACTTGGGACAGCCTCATAAACGCGATGCGCGCGCTCGGCTACTCGGAGTACGAGCTGTTCGACGCGGGGCTCGTGCGCAAGGGCAAAAACGGCGGGCATTACGACACCTTCCGAAACCGGCTCATGTTCCCGGTCATCGACGTAAGAGGCGACGTTATCGGCTTTTCCGGCAGGATCCTCGGCGACGGTGAACCGAAATACATGAACAGCCCGGAAACGATGGTGTTCAACAAGAGCCGCAATCTTTTTGCGCTGAATCTGGCTAAAAAGTCGAAGAGCGGACATATAATACTTGCAGAGGGCAACGTCGACGTCGTGATGATGCATCAGGCGGGCTTCGACGGTGCGGTCGCCTCGCTGGGCACCTCGCTCACGCCGGAGCAGGCGCGGCTCATATCGCATTATACAAACGAGGTCATCATCGCCTACGACAACGACGGCGCGGGCAAAAAAGCCGCGCAGCGTGCGATAGGGCTGCTGGAAAAGCTTGATCTGAAGGTCAAGGTGCTGTCGATGAGCGGCGCGAAGGACCCGGACGAGTATATAAAGACCAAGGGCGCGGACGCGTTCCGCAATCTCATCGACAAGTCGGAAAACCACATCGACTACCAGCTCCAGAGCGTGACGGACAAGTATGATCTCACGGTCGACGAGCAGAAGGTCGCGTTCCTCAAGGACGCGTCGGACATGGTCGCCCGCCTGCCGGGCAGCGTCGAGCGTCAGGTGTACGCAATGCGCGTGGCATCCATGGCCGGAGTCAGCGGCGAGGTTGTGGCGCAGGAGGTCGAGCGGCGGCGGAAACGCCTCGTGCGCACGGCACAGCGCGCCGACGCAAAGAGCACGGCTCATCCCGAGCGGCAGTTTCAGCCGAAGGAGAAGGAACTGCGCTACGAGGATCCGGAGTCGGCCGCGGCCGAGGAGGGCATCATCAGGATACTCTACCTTGATCAGGGACTGTGCCGGGGCAAGGAGCTCCCGCCGCCGGAGATATTCTCGTCGCCGGCACTGGCGCGGATATATTCCGTGCTCAAATCGAAATTCGAAAACAACGAGATAATCAGCATGGCATCCATGAGCGCCGTTCTGCTCCCGCAGGAGGCAGCGCTGCTGGCCTCGGTGCTTCAAAAGCCGGAGGCACTGCGCAACGGCGACAGGGCGCTTGCCGATTACATACAGCGGATCAGGACCCGCCACGAGCTGAAGCAGTCGGGCGGCGATCTCAGAGAGCTTGCAAACAGACTTAAAGAAACTAAAGGATATGAGGGGTAACACTATGGATAAGAAAACCGAGACCATGACCGAGCAGGAGCTTGAGCGCGCAGCCGACGAGCTGCTTGCAGCCGAGGCCGCAAAGCCCGCGTCGAAGAAGAAAAGCACCCGCCGCACCAAGGCCGAGGAAAAGCCCGCAGCGGAGCCGGCCGAGGAAAAGGGCAGCGAGGATATACTCAACGAGCTCATGGAAAAGGCCAAGAAAAGCGGCAAGATCAGCACCCGTGAGATCGCGGCGCTCGAAGAAAAGGGCGTTGACGCCGAGGCCATAGCGAGGTTTTACGATGCGCTCGAGGCCAACAAGATCGAGATAGACATAAGCGATGACGACGCCGTCCCCATCCTTGACGATATAGACATGCCCGAGATCGAGGAGCTCAACGAGATCGAGGAGGTCACCGAGGAGGAAATGGCCGACGTCAAGATCGACGACAGCTACAGTACCGACGACCCCGTCAGAATGTTCCTCAAGGAGATCGGCAAGGTTCCTCTGCTGACCGCCGAGGAGGAGATCGAGCTCGCCATAAGAATGAGCCAGGGCGACGAGGAGGCAAAGCGCCGCATGACAGAGGCAAACCTCCGTCTGGTCGTGTCCATCGCAAAGCGCTATGTCGGCCGCGGAATGCTGTTCCTCGACCTCATTCAGGAGGGCAACCTCGGCCTTATCAAGGCAGTCGAGAAGTTTGACTACACCAAGGGCTACAAGTTCTCGACCTACGCGACGTGGTGGATACGTCAGGCCATCACCCGCGCCATTGCCGACCAGGCACGAACCATCCGCATCCCCGTGCACATGGTCGAGACGATAAACAAGGTCATCCGCGTATCGCGCCAGCTCCTTCAGGAGCTCGGACACGACCCCAGCGCCGAGGAGATCGCCGAGGAGATGGGCATGCCCGTCGACAAGGTGCGCGAGATCCTCAAGATCGCGCAGGAGCCGGTGTCGCTCGAAACGCCTATCGGCGAGGAGGAGGACTCGCACCTCGGCGACTTCATCCCCGACGAGGACGCGTCCGAGCCGAGCGAGGCCGCAAGCTTCTCGCTGCTCAAGGAGCAGCTCATGGAGGTGCTCGACACGCTCACCCCGCGCGAGAAAAAGGTCCTCGAGCTGCGCTTCGGCATAGTTGACGGACGCACCCGCACCCTCGAGGAGGTCGGCAAGGAGTTCAACGTCACACGTGAGCGCATCCGCCAGATCGAGGCCAAGGCACTCCGTAAGCTCCGCCACCCCAGCCGCAGCAAAAAGCTCCGCGACTTCCTTAATTAACAGCGAATTTAGGTTGTGCCTATACGCATATTGCCGGCACCCGGTTTTTTCAGTGGCGCATTGAGGCTGTACCTATACGGATATTGCAGGCGCCCGGTATCGAAACATTGGAGGAAACTACGGCGTTTCGCGCCCCGTGAGAGCGCAGTAATGGTTTTGCACCCTTGGCTTCCCCTTGCGGAGCTTGAGGGGAAGCTGTCACCGAAGGTGACTGAAGAGGTGTTATTAAATCGCGGCGTAAGCCGCTTACATTATGAAAAGACAGTGCAGAGCTTACTCTGCACTGTCTTTTTTTTCGCACTCGCGTTGCGCGGCAGCGTTCTTATTTTACCGGCAGTAACGATACCGGGCTACCAGAGATAAACGTATAGGTGCAGACTAAATGCGCCTCTAAAAAGCCTCGCAGTCGTCGAAATCGAGGAGGGTGGGGTCAACGGGGGTCTCGCGCAGGACGCTCTGCATGTAGCGGTTGACCTGGCGGCGCATATCGCGGCGCGAGATCGTGCGCGGATCCATAAGATCCTGCTGCACCCAGATGAAATTGATGTTTCTCTCGCGCGCCTGCTCGTCGAAGATGCCCTGAAGTCCGTCCATACCCTTGCAGGAGATCTGGTCGTACATGATGATGGTATCGACATTGTACTCCTCAGCCACGCGCCACATCTCGTCGACGGCATTGCGGAAGCCGCCCTTGGTGTGCTTGCGCATGGTGGCGCGCTGGTAGGTCAGTGCAACGCCGCGGAGCATCGACTCGCGCGAGGAGGTGTCGATAATGACCTGCGAGATGTGCGTTTCCATATCCATGACGGACACGATGCCCCAGCACTGCTCGAGCCAGTTTGCAAAGTTTGTGTAGTAGTTTGCCGGGCACGACCAGACCAGCGCCTTGTGCCGCATTTCCGCAGAGCAGGGCAGGCGCTTTTCGTAGGCCCCGGTCATGAGCCTGTGAACCTTCCTGTCGGTTTTGTTGAAGCGTTCATCCATGCCGCCGTGCAGATGGTAGCTGTACATGCGGTACAGCCACGGCGTAGCGCCGGTCACCTGCGGATAATCGGTGCGGTTTATCTCCCACAGATCGAGGTGGAAGCGCGTAACGTCGTTGTAGCTCTCGAGCGCCTTTGCAAAGGCGTCCCAGTCAAACTTCTCGCCCGTGTGCTGCTCTATAAACTCTATGCAGCCGCGCAGCTCCTCGACGGCATAGTCCTGCGCATCGACATCGTCGTTGTAGCGCAGCGGAACGCCGAGGCAGTAGGTAGGCAGCTTGAAATAGCGGTCCTGGAACGAGGTGGTCATGATGCTGCCGTCGCAGGGCATGTTGCAGGCGATGAAGCACTTGCCGAAGATCGGGTAGTCGTCCTCTGCGGCGACTCCGGCCTCGGCCGAGGGCAGCGGGCACACGTCGGCGGGCACACCGAAGTTCTCGATGGCGTCGAGATACACCGGCGGAAGCTGCTGGTTTATCATCGAGGACAGGAAGATGGGGATGGTCTGTACGGGAATGCCGAGCAGATTGGGAAAGCCCGCCATGAGCTCGGTCGGAACGAGCTCGTCAAAGCATACTATGCGGTCGGCAAGCGACTTTTTGCCGCCGATGTGCTGATCGGCATTGAAGCTGTCGGCAATGATGTCGATGGTGTGCTTTATGATGATATCGTACAGCAGGTGGCCAGCCTTGAGCTGCACGCCGCGCATGCCCTCGAGCTGACGGTCGATAAACTGCGGCAGCGTGAGGTAGGTCAGCATCCAGCGGTAGCGCCAGATGCCCTTGAGGACCTGGACCGGCGACTGAAGGACGAATTTTATCATGTCCTTCCACATGACGCACCACCAGCCGTAGTCGATGAGCGTATCCTTAACGCCGCGCCATTCGCGCCAGCGGCGAACGCCGGTCTTGTCTATGTAGCTGAGCCCCATGTTTCTCGCTTTTTCGCTCATGTCAGCGCCCTCCCTTTTCCTTGTGTATCTGTTTTATCTCAAGACTCTCGACGAAGGCCTGAACGCGCGTGCGCAGCTGGCCGGAGGCGTTGCCGGTGTACTCCCTGTCAACGCAGACGGTGGGGTAATCATACAGCTCCGCCATAACATGCGAGGCAAGTGCCCTCTCATAGCCCCAGAACTCGCAGAACTTCATCTGTTCGTATATGATGCCCTGGGCATTGAACTCGCGCGCGAGCTTATCGACGAACTCGTAGCGGCCGTGCACCTTGTCCTGCGACATGTAGCGCGGGCACTGGCTCGTCTGCTGATAGAAGCGGCAGATCTGATCGAGCGCGGGCTCGTCGTCCGTAAGCGGTATCTCCTGCCTGCCGGGGAACGAGCCGAAGCAGAAACGGTCGGCCACGATGAGCGCACCCGACTGCTCGACGGTGCGCGTGAAGTCAAGATCGTCGATCTCGCTGCCGACAATGACGACGCGGGCGCGGTGCGCGGGCTTTTCGTCAACGGCGCGGTGTTTGACCTCTTCGAGCGTCTCGCGCAGCTTATCAAGAATCAGGTACTTCGGGCAGCAGTAGGACACGAGGCACAGAACGTGGAACTCATAGCCCGTTATCGGCGGATTATCCAGCTTGCGGAACTGACCGATCTCGGTGATGATGCGGCAGACCTCGTTGTGCTCGGCGACGGCCCTGCGTATGGACGCGTCGGATATGTCCGTGCCGTATTTCTCGTGCAGCGGCTCGAGCACCTTTTTCGTGAGCTGGTTTTTATAGTGCGCAAGACCGTGCGGCGTCACCTTGAAGGGCACGTCGATGAAGGAAACGAAGAAATCGTCGTTCTTCACGAGCTGAAGCATTTCAAAATGCTCGAGCGTGCGGTTCATCTCGGTGCAGGTCTCACCGCCGGCGAGAGCCGACAGGAAGTTGTATCCGCCCTCGATGCCGCGCTCGACAAGCGCCTTTGCGTAGCCGCACAGGTAGTTTGTCATGTAGTAGGTCGATATCTCCAGCGAGCCCGTGCGCGGCGCACGCATGCGGACGGAAAAGCAGTTGTCGAGGTTGAGCAGTACCTCCGGCATGTGATAGCAGGTGTAGCCCACTGCTTTCTTTCCCTCCGACACCGCCTGCATGACGAGCTCGTTTGCCGCCTCGTCGAGCAGGTGCTCAAAGTAGATAAGGTGCTGTAAATCTTTCATTGTCCCCTCCGTCATTTAATTTTAACTATTAAAAATTTATAAGTTCGTCTATCTTTTATCATTAAGCTTAGTATATTATGTATAATGCTCCGTGTCAACACAAACAGAACTATTCTGTCTGACGTTTGACAGCGGAGGGACAATAGTTTATGATATACTTATATAAAAGCATTTATCTGCGGAGGGAAAAGCTATGAGCAAAAAGGAGCTTGCCGCGCAGTACCACGCCTCGGGCTGCAACTGCGCGATGGCCGTCGGCTGTGCGTTCTGCGACAGGGCCGGAGTGAGCGAGGACGAGATGAAGGCGCTCACGCGGCGCTACGGCGGCGGAGCGTATAAATACTGCGGTGCGCTGATGGGTGCGGTCGCAGCGATGAACATGGCAAAGGGGCAGTGCGATCCGGACGCTCCCGCCGCGCTCGACGGTGCGGCGGCGGACAAGGCCGCCGAGCTTCTGCGCGCATTTGAGGCCAGGAACGGCTCGGTGTTCTGCCGCGAGCTCAAGGGCAGGGACACGGGCGTCGTTCTCAGATCCTGCCGCGGCTGCGTCGAGGATGCCGCCGAGCTTGCCGAGGGGCTTTTTGAGGAAGAGTAAATGTACCGTATCTATATCGTCGAGGACGATCCGGGCATAGCGGCGGGCATCGTGCGCCAGGCCGAATCCTGGGGCTTTGAGGTCAGATGTGCGGAGGATTTCCGCGGCGTTACGGCCGAGTTTGCCGCCTTCGAGCCGCATCTCGTGCTGCTGGATATAACCCTGCCGTTTTTCAACGGCTACCACTGGTGCAGCGAGATACGCGCCGTGTCCAAAGTGCCGATAATTTTCATATCCTCGGCCTCGGACAGCATGAATATCGTCATGGCCATGAGCATGGGCGCGGACGATTTCATCGCCAAGCCCTTTGACGGCGGCGTGCTGATGGCAAAGATCAGGGCGCTGCTGCGCCGCAGCTATGATTTTGCGCCGGACATGCCCATCATCGAGCATCGCGGCGCCATACTGAGCACGGCCGACAACAGCCTGAGCTACAACGGCCGGAGCATCGCACTGACGAAGAACGAGTACCGCATCCTGCTGTGCCTCATGCGCAGCCGCGGAAAGGTCGTCAGCCGCGAAAGGCTCATGGAGCGGCTGTGGGAGACCGACAGCTTCGTTGACGAGAACACGCTCACCGTAAACGTCGGCAGGCTGCGCAAAAAGCTTGATGCCGCCGGGCTCGAGAGCTTTATCTCGACGAAGTTCGGCGTGGGCTACATCGTGGAGTGAGGCGGAATGAAGCTGTTTTGTGCATATCTTAAAGAGCACGCCCGGCTTATCGCCGCAGTGCTCGGCGCGGCGGTCATATTCGCCGTGAGCTTTGCGCTGTACGGGCTGCCGCTGATCGCGGCGGCGTACCCCGCGGCGCTGTGCCTCGTTCTGGCGCTGGGCTTTGCCGTCACCGATTTTGCGCGGGTAAAGCGCCGCCACGCGGAGTTTCTGTCGCTCACGGAGCTCACCGCCGCCGAGGCGAAAATGCTGCCGCCCGCACGGAGCATCGACGATGCCGATTACCGGCGTATCATTGCGCTTTTGGCCGACAGCCGCGAGAGCATCAGCCGCGCGTCGCAGCGCCGGCAGAGCGACATGCTCGATTACTACACCGTGTGGGTGCATCAGATAAAGACGCCGATCGCGTCCATGCGCCTGACGCTTCAGGATTACGACACGCCCGAGTCGCGCCGCCTGTCGTCCGACCTCGGACGCATCGAGCGCTACGCCGAAATGGCGCTGGCGTATATCCGGCTCGACTCCGAGAGCAGCGACTACGTCCTGCGCGAGTTTGAGCTCGACCCGCTGATACGGCGCGCGGTGAAGAAATTCGCCGGAGAGTTTATCTCAAAGCGTCTGAGCCTTGAGCTCGAGCCGACCGGTGCGCGCGTCGTCAGCGACGAGAAGTGGCTGGCCTTCGTCCTCGAGCAGGTGCTTTCCAATTCGCTGAAATACACGCGCGAGGGCAGCGTGAGGATATACCTTTCCCCGGCCAAGACCCTGTGCATACGCGACAGCGGCATCGGCATCGCGCCCGAGGATCTGCCGCGCATTTTCGAAAAGGGCTACACCGGCCGCAACGGCCGCGACGATATGCGTGCAAGCGGTCTCGGCCTGTATCTGTGCCGCCGCGTCTGCAATAATCTCGGCCACCCGATCTCCGCCGTATCCGAGCCCGGACATGGCACGGAGATACGCATAGATCTCAGCGGCTACGCTCTGGACCCTGCCGAGTAGCTCCGGGGGGCGGATCGGTGCTGCCGGAGATATCCGTATCCGCAGGTGCGCAAATTCGCCTTTAAAAAATTGCGGAACCTTTTTGCCGTCCGTTCGTCTAAGCGTCGAAGGGAAGGAGGCATTGGGTGTGAAAAGAATACTTGCGCTCGTTTTTGCCGCCGTGCTCATCCTGTCGCTTACGGGATGCGCGGAAACCATGACGCTCGGCATCGGCAAGGCGAGCAGACTGGATATCATATCCGGAGTCACGGGCAGGACCGTCGAGCTGCGCGATCCCGGAAGCATAAAACGCATAAGCGACAGCTTAAACTCGCTCAAATTCAGGGAGGCGGGCAGGCTCGATACCGACGGCTGGTCGTATGCGCTCATCTGGTTCGGCGCCGACGGCCGCTGCATGGACAGGCTAACCGCCCTCGGCGACGGCAGGACGATCATCCATGCCGGTCATGTCTACACCGTCCGCGGCCCCGGAGGCAGGATAGATCTCGAGCTCATCGGCTCTTTTTTGAAGGCGCATTGAGGCTTATTGCTGTAGCCCGATATCGGGACAGGGGAGGAAACCGCGGCGTTTCGCGTAATATGAGTGCGCCAAAAGCAGAAGTGAATTTAATAATAAACGTAAAAAAGACAGTGCAGACTGAAAAGCTGCACTGTCTTAATTACATTTCTTCCGATCGAAGGAGAAGGCAAGAGACTCAATTCGTCTCCGGAGTCTTCACGACAAGGATCTTTTCCACCCGCAGTCCGTCCATTTCGAGGACCGTGATGTGCAGATCCTTAAAATCGAAGCTGTCGCCCACCGAGGGGAAGGAACCGAACATTTCGATCGTCCATCCGCCGACGGTCTCGCTCTCGGCGTCAAAATCGCGTTCGCGGATGCCTACAAGGTCGAGGAAATCGGATATGCTCATGTCGCCGTCGAGCTCAAGCTCGCCGCCGGAGCGCTCGAATATCTCTTCCTTTATCTCGTCCGTATCGTCCCAGATCTCGCCGACGAGCTGCTCGAGCACGTCCTCCATCGAGAGGATGCCGAGCGTGCCGCCGTATTCGTCGGTGACGACGGCAAGATGCTGCTTTGCCTTGCGCAGCTCAGTGAGCACCGCGGGCAGCTTCATGGTCTTGTAGACATAACACGGCTGCATGATAAGGCTGCGGATATCCGGCTTCTCGTCGCCGGCCAGAGCCTTGAGGAAGTGGTTGAGGTACAGGACACCGATCACGTTGTCTATGCTGCCCTCGTACACGGGGATGCGCGAGTACGGCGCGTTTTCTATGACGCGCAGCTGCTCTTCCTCGTCCTCGTCGATATCCAGCGCGACCACGTCGACGCGCGCGGTCATGACCTCGGAGGCCATGATATCGGAAAAGTCTATCGCCGCCTGAACGAGCTCGGAGCGGTCCTCGTCGAGCACGTCCTCGTCCTCGGCTGTCTCGATAATGGAGGAGAGCTCCTCAACGGCGGCCTCCTCGTCGTTATCCTCCTTTTCGCCCTTGAGCCCCAGCGTCAGCAGCTTTATCAGCCCGACCACGAGGCGTATCAGCGGCATGAACACTATCGTCAGGCCGCGCACGAAGTAGGCATAGGTCAGCGCCAGGCGGTTCGCACTGCCCTTGGCGATGATCTTGGGCACGGTCTCGCCGAAGATGATGACAAGCACGGTTATAACGAGCGTGGACACCCATGCGTAGCTGTCGTCGCCGTTGCACAGCTCCAGCACCAGCAGCGAGCCGAGCGAGGAGTTTGCGATATTGGCAAGGTTGTTGCCGATGAGTATCGCCGAGAGCGAGTCGTCAAAGTTATCGACTATCTTCACGGCAATGCCAGCGCGCTTCGAGCCGTTGTCACGCGCACTTTCGAGCCTCATGCGGTTGCAAGAGGAGTATGACATCTCGGCCGAGGAAAAGATGTGCGAGAAGATGATGCAGATAAGAATACCGGCTGCATAGGTCCAGATCATTTCTCCTCACCTCCCTTGTCGGTGAGGCGCACCCTCAGCCGCAGTATGCGCTTATCGCGCATTTCCGACACGGTGACGGCGACGTTTTCATACTCAAAGCTGTCGCCCACCGAGGGGATGAAGTCAAACTGCTCATAGGCCCACTCGCCCAGAAGCTTGTTTGTAAACTCGTCGTCGTTCTCGTCGTCGAGCTCCAGAAGCTCGAAAACGTCGCTGACGGTCATTTCGGCGGTGCAGTCCCACTCGCCGTCCGGCAGAGCTATGTACGGCTCCTCGACCACGTCGTCCTCGTCCCAGATCTCGCCGACGAGCTCCTCGAGGATATCCTCGACCGTGACTATGCCGAGCGTTCCGCCGTAGTTATCGGTCACCACGGCCATATTCAGCCGCTTCCTGCTCATCTCGGGCAGCAGTCCGTCAATGTTCGTGCTGCCGTGGATGAAGTACGGCTCGTCAAGTATCGCGCGCACGTCCATATCGACGCCCTCGCGCAGGTATGTTTTGATAAATTTGCGTATCGACAGTATACCTATAATATTGTCGATGCTGCCCTCGTACACCGGCAGGCGGCTGTGCGTCTGGCTGCGTATGGTGCCGAGCATTTCGGCGGCGGAGTCCTCTATATCCAGAGCGACGATGTCAACGCGCGAGGTCAGTATGCTCTCGACCGTCGTTTCGGCAAACTGCAGCGCCGAGCTTATGAGCTCGCCGCGCTCTTCGTCCAGGCTGCCCTCCTCGGTCATGTCCTCGATAATGTCGTATATCTCGTCCTCCGTGACGGATATCTGCGGATCTGCCTTGGCAAACTTTGCCGCGAAGTTACCTATCGCCGTCAGCAGCGAGGCCAGAGGCTTGAGGATGGTCATGAAAAACCACAGCGATCCCGCAACTGCCAGAGACAGCCGCTCGCTGTATTTTTTCGCAATGCTCTTGGGCAGCATTTCGCCGGCAAAGAACACGACCAGAGTCATCACAAAGGTACTGATCGTGACCGCGCCGCTCACGCCCGGGAACATTCTTGTCACGGCAAGCGTAGCTATGCTCGCCGCGGAAAGGTGTACGATATTCGTGCATATGAGTATGCTCGTTATCGCAAGGTCAAAGTTGTCGAGCACCTTCAGCGCCCGTATTGCTTTCGCCTCGCCGCGCTCGGCGCGGATCTTGATCCTGACTCGGGAGACTGAGGCAAACGAGGTCTCCGCGACAGCAAAATATGCGGCGCACAGGATCAGCAAAATTACGATTATCAGCGACAATCGACTGGCATCGTCCATTTCGGATCAAACACTCTCCATTCGCAAGGCCGTCGGCCTGTAAATTAAAATTCAGTATATCATAGCAGAAACTTGCAGTCAATATTTTAAAGGCGCATTCGGGCCGTACTTACACATATATTACAGCGGCACGATACAGGGACGCCAGGGGAGCCGAAAATGTTTCGCAGCCTGCGGCTTCGGTGCAGTATTTGACGCTCCGCAAAAAACATTGCCGTGCACTTGCGTCAGGCAAAACGCTGTAGTTTTCCTCCCGTGTTCCGATGCCGGACTGCGTATAGGCGCAGCCTGAATGCGCGTCTGAAAAAAACTTGACAATGGCGGGAGGCATCGTTTATATTGGCTGTGCGTTTTAGTCTTATTAGTATAAGAGGAGCATATCATGCCGAAAAGTAAAATAAAATTGATCAATACCTACGCCGCTGCGCCGCTGCTTTGTATCTGCGTGACGCATGCGATCGTGTGGCTCGGCTCGAAAACGCTTGCCGATTTCTCGCGTGCGTGGGACGTGACGCTCAGCATCGATTCGCTCATTCCGCTGCGGACGGAGTGGGTGGTCGTATACGCCGCGACCTTCCTGTTCTGGATGCTGGGCCTGTATGTTATCACGCTTCAGGACGAGGAGCGCTGCTTCCACTACTTCGCGGGCGTGATCTTCGCCGAGCTCATCTGCGGCTTCATCTTCATCGCCTTCCCGAGCTGCGTGGAGCGTCCGGAGCTGCCGCGCAGCAACGTGTTCGACTGGGCGCTGTCGATCATCTACACCAGCGACACTCCCACCAACTGCTTCCCCTCGATGCACTGCCTGCTGTCCTATCTCGTGTTCCGCCAGGCGCTGTGCTCGCCCGATGCAAAGCCGGGGTACAGGGCCTTCTGCGGTGTGTTCACCGCGCTCGTGTTCCTGTCAACGCTGTTTGTAAAGCAGCACGTCATCGCGGACGTCATCGGCGGCCTGATCTTCGGTGAGCTGGCCTTCATTTTGGGACAAAAAACACCCTTGTGGAAAATTTTTATTAAAATCAATAAAAAACTCTTGCATTTCTTCTCATGATATGCTTAAATATATACTATCAAGGGGAAAAAGTATAGACTTAAACAAAATTAGCAAAAATGGAGGTAAAATTAATGACCAACACTCTTAAAAAGAATGCTGTTATGATACTCGCTGCGGTACTCGCGGCAGTTATGCTTTTCGCGGTCGTGCTTGCGCCGGTGAGCCTTGCGGACAGCGATAAGGCAGACAGCGGCCTTGCAGCCGCCGTTGAGAAGACCAAGGCGACCGTCACCGCAAAGCTCGGCGAGATCAAGGCCAACGTCAGCGAGAAGGTCGGCGGCGACGTCATAAAGCTCGAAAACCTCTGGACCTACGGCGACAAGGTCGAAAGCGGCGTTGAGACCTCTACCGACGATTTCGTCGCAATGCTCGAGGGCATCGGCCAGGCATACGACAAGGGCGACGTTGAGGGCATTCTCAAGACTCCCGAGACCTTCGTGAACGGACTCCAGAGCTACCTCGGCAGCATCAAGAACTCCGTCCAGCCGTGATTTCAGAGGCGCATTAAGTCTGCACCTATACAGAGACTGCGGGTGCCCGGTTTTTTCAGAGGCGAATTAACACTGCTGCTTAACGCAAGTGAGCAGTAATGTTGTGCGCCCCTGGCTTCCCCTTGCGGAGCTTGAGGGGAAGCTGTCACCGAAGGTGACTGAAGAGGTGTAATCAAATCGCGGCGTGAGCCGCTTACATTGCAAAAAAGACAGTGCTGATCATAGTCTGCACTGTCTTTTTCACGTTTAATATCGGATTAAGCTCCCTACAGTTAAATTTGTGTTTGCCTGACGGCACAAGCTTTATTGACACCTCATCCTCAATCCGCCTCCGGAAGATCGCGGAAGAGCAGGGAGATGCACCACAGTGCCGCAAGGGCAACGAGCGTGTATATCACGCGGCTGACGGGGGCTGTCTGTCCGCCGCAGAGCCATGCGACTATGTCGAATCTGAACAGGCCGACGCTGCCCCAGTTGATGCCGCCGATTATGGTCAGAACAAGCGCGATACGGTCGATTATCATTTGAAAACACTCCTTTCTCACTCAGTATTCCCGAGCCGGAAAGAATTATTTAAGAAAAATTTTCCGTTCGACAAAAGCAGTGCTTTTTCGCTCTTTACAAGGCGCGGCGGGCGTTGTATTATCTAAGCACAGCTTATCCAATAGGTCTTGCAGAGCAAGACCGCGGCTCATATCTTTATCCCACAACCCTGTTTTGCAGGCCGTTTTTACGGCCTGCACTTTTTATCTTGCCTTTGCTGCGGCAAGGATGTTTTTCATGAGCATTGCGCGGGTCATCGGCCCCACGCCGCCGGGCACGGGTGTGATGAAGCCCGCTTTTTTCCCGACCTCGTCAAAGCACACGTCGCCGAAGAACTTACCCGTCTCCGGGTCGCGGTTCATGGCAACGTCGATGACGGCGGCGCCGTCCTTTACCATATCGCCGGTTATGAGCCTCGGCGAGCCCGCCGCGACTATGAGTATATCCGCCTGCCGCGTCATTGCGGCAAGATCCTTCGTGTGCCGGTGGCAGTAGGTGACCGTTGCGTCGGCGTTGAGCAGCATCAGCCCCATCGGGCGGCCGACTATGTTGCTGCGTCCGACCATGACGCAGTGGCTGCCGTCGGTCGGGATGCGGTATTCGCGCAGCATCTCCATGATCCCCGCGGGCGTGCACGGCGTGAGCGTACCCTCGCCGGTCACCATGCGGCCGACGTTAATCGGGTGGAAGGCGTCCACGTCCTTCTCCGGCGCTATCGCGTTTATCACCGCGCGCTCGGATATCTGCTCCGGCAGCGGGAGCTGCACCAGAATGCCGTCAACGCCCTCGTCGCGGTTGAGCGTGTCTATAAGCGCGAGCAGCTCCGCCTCCGACACCGTGTCCGGCAGGTCAAAGCGGCGGCTGTCGATGCCGCATTTCACGCAGTCGCGCTCCTTGTTGCGCACATATATCTGCGACGCGGGGTCCTCGCCGACGAGCACCGCCGCAAGACACGGCCTGCGCCGCATTTTTTCCGCCTCGGCCCTGACCTCGGCGCATATCCTCTCCGAAAGCTTTTTTCCGTCAATTAAAATTGCCATATTTTCAATAGCGCCTCAGCGCTTCTCCTATACATTTATTGCGGTTTCCCGACCGGCAGCCGCGGCGGAAACCGAAGTACGCAATACCGGTTTCTCTTACACCGGAGCACTTTTTTGCCGGCAGTAACGATACCGGGCACCCGCAGTATGCGTATCCGCAGCTGCCTCAATGCGCTTCCGAAAAAGGAATGGTCTGACCGGCGCTGAGCTCGGTGACGCGGGCGCAGAAGGGCTCGGCGGCGGCCTCCGGCAGGCTGAGCGACAGGTGCACGTCCGCGCCGTATTCGACGTTTTCGACCGTGCCGCCATAGGCTGCGCACTCGAGCTTCATGCGCTCGAGCAGCGAATACGGGCAGTGCAGCCCGAGCTTTGTCCAACGGCGCACTTCGGCGATGCCTGCGTTATCGAGCGCATCCTTCGCGCTTTTCGTGTACGCGCGCAGCAGTCCGCCCGTGCCGAGCAGCACGCCGCCGAAGTAGCGCGTCACGACGCACACGACGTTCTCGACGCCCTCGCGCCTGAACACCTCGAGCATAGGCAGCCCGGCGGTGCCCTGCGGCTCGCCGTCGTCGGAATAGCGCACCGCGCCGCCGCGGATAATGTAGCACCAGCAGTTGTGCCGCGCGTCGTAGTGCTTTTTCTTCATCTCGTTTATAAATTCGCGCGCCGCATCCTCTGTCTCGGCAAAGCGCACATGGCCGAGAAACCTCGATCGCTTTTCAACAAGCTCCGCCTCGCCGTCTCCGGCGGGCACGAAATACTCGCTCAATCCTCCCAGTCCTCCTTGGGCTCGGTGTAGCCGGGTATATACTTCTTTATTCTGCCGAAAACCTCCGGCGGAACTGTGGCCTCGGCCTTTATCCCGTCGTCGAGATATTCAAGACCCGTCACCGCCGCCTCGCGGTTTAGAAGATCCATGACGCCCGCATCGGAGTACGGTATGCGCAGCGTGACATGCTTTTTGCCGCGGTCGAGAAGCCCGCTCAGGCGCTGCACCAGCTCCTGCACGCCCTCGCCGCTTTTTGCCGACAGGCAGACGATATCCTCGCCGTGCGGCAGTATGCCCATATACGCGTCGCACTTGTTGAACACGCGGATGCAGGGCGTTTTCTCCGCGCCGAGCTGAACGATGAGCTCATCGACGACGCGAGCCTGCTCCTCCCAATCGGGGTTTGAGATGTCTATGACATGCAGCAGCACGTCTGCGTAGCTGAGCTCCTCGAGCGTGGCCTTGAAGGCCTCCACCAGATGGTGCGGCAGCTTGCGGATAAAGCCGACGGTGTCCGATATCAGCACCTCCGTCACCTCGTCGATGCGCAGTTTGCGCGTCGTGGTGTCCAGCGTGTCGAAAAGGCGGTCGTTTGCCGGTATGCCCGCGTCGGTCAGGCAGTTTAGAAGCGTCGATTTTCCGGCGTTCGTATAGCCGACGAGCGCAACGACGGGGATGTCGTTTTTCTCGCGCTTGCGGCGCTGGGTCGAGCGCACCTTGCGCACGGCGGCAAGCTCCTCCTCGAGCTTCTGTATCTTCCTGCGGATGTGCCGGCGGTCGGTCTCGAGCTGAGTCTCGCCGGGGCCGCGCGTGCCGATAGGCGACGAGCCGCCCGAGGCAGTCTGGCGCACAAGGTGCGTCCACATGCCGGTCAGACGCGGCAGCAGATACTTGTACTGCGCAAGCTCGACCTGAAGCTGACCCTCGCGCGTCTGTGCGCGCTGGGCGAAGATATCGAGGATAAGTCCCGAGCGGTCGAGCACCTTCACGCCCAGCTCTTCGCCGAGCACGCGCATCTGCGAGGGCGACAGCTCGTTGTCAAACACCGCAAGGTCGCAGTCGTTCATGTCGATAAACGCCTTGAGCTCGGCCACCTTGCCGTCGCCGATGAAGCTGCGCGAATCGGGCGTCGGGCGGTTTTGAATCATCATGCCGATAGCCTCGCCGCCGGCCGTTTCGACCAGCGCGGCAAGCTCCTGCATCGAGATCTCGCTCGAGCGCTCCGCCTGCTCCATGGACGCCGCCGCAAGTCCGGCCAGCACCGCACGTTCTTTTTTCATATCGTTATTTTCTATGGTTATCAGTCCCTGCTTTTATGATAATGTTTTATTATATCAAACCGCCGCGCGATTGTCACGAAAATATAAAAAAGCTTTGGTTTTCATACCAAAGCTTTTTCACGTTCACTTATCGATCCGGCAGCGCTCGACGAGGATCTCCGCAAAGCCCTCGCGCAGCTTGCACAGCTTCGAAAACTGCTCGCAGATGTTGTAGTTCATCGCGCAGTTGAGCCAGTCGATTATCTGGCCGAAGCACTCGCACTTGTAAAAGCGCACGAGGATCTCGCGGCTCTCGGGGTCTGCCTGAACGTCGCCGAACACCGTGTGCAGATAGTTTTCGACGACACTGCCGCATACCTTCATGAGATAGAGCTCATAAACGCTGCGGTTTGACGAGTTGTAGATGTTCAGCACCGTGCGCTTGTGCTCAAGCGCAAACGCCGCCATTTTTTCAAGGCAGGCTTCGAGTGACTGGATGTCCGAATACTCGCTGATTATGTTTTCGGCTGTTTCTATGACTATCTCCTCGACGAGACAGGGTATATCGTCGTAGTGATAGTATATCGTGTTGCGGTTGAAGCCGCAGCCCTCGGCGATATCGCGGACGCTGATCTGATTGATCGGTTTTTCGTTCAGAAGCTCTAAAAAGCTCTTTTTGATGGCAGCCTTGGTAAGATTGCTTTTTGCTTTGTAGGGCATGGTCGCACCTCCGCTCTTTTTTACCGTATTATAACATAAACTTACTTACATGTGAACAGTATAACCTGGCGCCGCTGCGCAATTTTTTCGAGCAGAGCCATGGTCTGCTTCCTGCGCCCGTCATCGTAGTTGACAAACGCGTCGTCGATGATGAGCGGGCAGTTGGCATCCTCGGGCAGCGCAAGCTCGCACACGGCAAGGCGCACGGCAAGATACATCAGGTCGAGCGTGCCCGCGCTCAGGTACTCCGCGCTGCGCGGAACGTCCGCGCCCTTCTCGTGCACCGCCGCGGCAAAGCTTCGGTCGAGCATCACGCCGTCATACCTGCCGCCGGTGACAAACTCCATGTACTCGGCCGCAAGTCTGCCGAGAGCCGGCGAAAAGCGGCTTTGTATATCCTCGTTGGCCCTGCGCAGAGTGTCTATCGCCAAAGCTATCGCCTCGTACTCGGCGGATATCTCGGCGTGCTCCTCCTCCATTCGGCTTATCTCCGAGCCGAGCACAAGCGGGTCGCCCATTGCGGCAAGTCTTCCGCTGCGCTCCGCCATGAGCGCCGAAATGCGGCTGCATTTTGCCCGCGCCTCGTTCAGGCGGCGGCTGAGCTGCGCGGCCTGATTGTCTCCGCCGCTGAAGTCGAGCTGGGTGAGCGTGGTCTTTTCGGCCTGCTCCTGACGGCGGCGCACCGCCGCAAGCACATCGGCCGTTTCCTTCTCGGCGCGCTGCGCCTCGGCATAGCTTTTGTAAAGCTCAAGATACTCGTCGAGGCCCGACGCGATATCATCCTCTGACTCGGCCCGGTATTTTGCAAGCAGCCCGCGCCTGTCCTTTGCGGCGTCATGCGCCTCCGTCTTCCGGCGCGACGCGCGGATAAGCAGGATGACGCCTGCCGCGAGAAGTACAAACGCCGCGACGAACGAATGGATCATGAAGTCCTTCAGCAGGAAGCCCGCGGCAACGCCGGCAGCGCCCAGGATAAGCAGGATGATCGCAAGCACCGGCGAGCAGCTCTGCTCCGACTTGGCCTTCAGGCGCAGAGCCTCGGCAAGGTCTGCCTTGACCTCGGCCTTGGCCTCCTCGGGCTTGCGCTCACCTATCGCGCAGGCGCTCAGCGCCGCACGGCAGGCATCTCTGCGCTCGGCGGCCTTATCGTGCCGCTCGGCGGCGGCATTAACGTCGTTTCTCACGCCCTGGAGACTGCTGAGCGCCTCCTTGCGGACAGCCTTACGGCTCTCGACGACCTCGGCCTCGATCCGCTCACACTCTCTTTTGGCCGCCTCGAGCTCGGCGGACATGTCCTCGCGCTGAGCCGCCGCGTCCGAGAGCTCGGACAGCAGCTGCTTTTTGTGCGAAAGCTCGTCCTCAAGCTCCGGCAGGCGGCCGTAGCGGTTGTAGCGGCGCTTGCGCTGCCACTGGCGCAGCTGATTGTCGGCCTCGGTGTAGGAGCAGTCCTCGTCGCCCGTGGAGACGATGGCGCCGATGCGCTTTTCAAGCTCCGCGCTGTGCGTCACGGCGACCGCGCCCTGCTCAATGAACGCGCTGCGGCGGAAAACGTCGCGGCTGACTCCCGTGAGCGTCTCTCCGGCGTTCGAACCGCTCAGCCCCTCGACGGGCGTATTCGTTCCGGTGTACACCGCGGAAAACTCGCGCATCGGAGCGGATGCGGTTTTCGTCGTGCGCACGAGGGTGATATCCCTGCCGCCGCTTTCCAGACGCATGCTGCCCTGCATGGCCGCGCCCGACCACGGGGCATAGCGCATTTTATCCGGCAGGAAGCCCGCCTTCTGCCTCTCGGAGCTGTCGATGCCGTAGAGCATGGCGCGGATGAAGGCGCACCATGTGCTCTTGCCGCTCTCGTTCGGAGCCGAAATGACGTTCAGGCCCTCATGCAGCTCCAGGCTCTCGCCGTCGAGCTTTCCGAAGGTGGCGTCAAGCTTTCTGATCATCATGGCGTACCACCTCCTCACGCTTATCCAGTGCGGCAAGCCCCCAGCGGGCCGCCTGACTTATCTTTTCGCGCTCGGCATCGGTCACGGCGGCGTCGAAGGCCTCCCTGAGTCTGCCGAGGAACTGTCCGCGCAGGTTATCCTCGCCCGCGCTCTGCCATACATCGCGCCGGAGCACAGTCTCGTCGCGCACCTGTAGCGCGAAGAATTTGTTTTCCAGCGCCGCCTTCACCGCGTCCGGCTGCGGGGGCTCGTCCGCCTCGCCGCGCAGGACGATGCGGTAAACGTCGCTGCCCGTATTCTCCGGCAGCGCGGCCAGCACGGCGCTCACGGCGTCGTTGTCTTTGAGCTCGACGTTCAGTATCTCGTATTTTCTCTGCGCGATGCACACGGGCTTCACCGTGCAGCCGGAGTCGAGCGTCACGATGTAAACATGCTTCTCGCCCGTTTCGTCAAAGCCGCGCCCCTCCGGACAGCCGGGCCAGGCGTAGAAGGTCCCGCCCGATCTTTTAAGGCCGCAGGCCTTGTGTATATGCCCCAGGGCTATATAGTCCATGCCGGAGGCCGCGATATCGGGCTCCGTTATGGGATTGTAGTCTGAATCCGCCGCCACCTCGCCGTGGATGCACATCACATTCCTTATCCCGGCACGCTTTTCGGCGGAAAAGCCGTGCAGCAGGGCGCCTGAGTATTTATCGCAGAACGCTGCTCCCCACACTCTCACGCCGGACTGCGCAAGCTCGACGCATTCGACGGCGGGGCTTTTGAATATGTGCACGTTTTCGGGGAATTTAACTCTCGCATATGCCGAGCGCGGCGAATAGAAATCGTGGTTGCCGGGCGATATGAACACGGGCGCCGGGATGCTCCCGAGCGCCTCGGAAAGCGCCTCGGCGGTCTCGGCATAGCTGCTGTCGGAGTCCAGAAGGTCACCGGCCAGCAGAACGAGATCGACCCGCTCGTGCTGCGCAAGCTCCGCTATGCGGTACAGCAGCTGCCGCTGCTCCTGTCTGCGCTGCGCGGCCTTTGCCGCACCCAGTCCCTCAAAGGGCGAGTCAAGGTGCAGATCCGCCGCGTGCAGTATCTTCAAAGCGCTCATATAAATCTCACTCCTTCCGCATTCAGGCATTTTCCGCTCTCGGGGTCTATCGTGAACACGCAGCCCTCGAGCTTGGCCGGTCCCTTGGCCGAATCGTATCTGCGCGGGGGATCGCCGAAAAATTTGCCTATCGACTGCTCCGGCTCGATGCCGATGACTGAGTTTACCGCGCCCGTCATGCCGAGGTCGGTTATGTATCCCGTGCCGTTGGGCAGGACGCAGGCGTCGGAGGTCTGCACATGCGTGTGCGTTCCCCAGACGGCGCTGACCCGCCCGTCGAGCAGGAAGCCCATGGCGCGCTTTTCGCTCGTGCCCTCGGCGTGGAAATCGACGAGGATGATCTTCTCGCGTATCTCCTCCATGTAGCCGTCGGCGATGACGAAGGGGTTATCGGTGTTCGTATCGAGCGTGAAGCGGCCCATCAGATTCATGACGCACACGTCGCCGAAGTCTGTTTTGTAAACGTCCAGACCGCGGCCGGGGCACTGCGGCGCGCAGTTTGCCGGACGCAGTATCTTGCGCCGCTCGTCGAGATACGGGCGCAGCTCGGTGCGCGTCCATGTGTGATTGCCGAGGGTTATGACGTCCGCGCCCGCGTGAAGTATCGTATCGGCCTGCCGCGGCGTTATGCCGACGACGTTTGCGTTTTCACCGTTTACGACAACGAAGCTGAGCTCCAGCTCCTTGCGCAGGCGGCGCAGATTTTTAGTAAGATAATCCAGCCCCGGCTCGCCGCAGACGTCGCCGACAGCAAGAATTTTTACACTCATCAAAAAATCTCCTCTCCTGGAGTAATGAGTGTAGTATAGCACAAATTGCAGCGGTGTAGCAAAACAAAATTGGCCATAATATATTGCGGAGGTGTAAACAATGCACAAGACAAATTTTCTCGTCGGCATGGGTATCGGCGTCGCGGTCGGTTCGCTGGCCGGCATGAGCGTTTCCGGCAGCAAAAAAACGCCTAAAAACATCGTCGGCAAAACGCTCAAAACGATGGGCGAGGTAGTGGACGCGGTGTCAAGTTCGCTGGGGATGTAATTATTTTTGGCCGGCACGCGCGAAAATAATTAAAAAAGACTTGCATTTCCTCTCCGGCTGTGCTAATATACTAAGGCGCTAAGCGATAAGCGCCGTTAGCTCAGCTGGATAGAGCGTCTGGCTACGGACCAGAAGGTCAGGGGTTCGAATCCCTTACGGCGTGCCAAAAAGATTAATCCCCGAAGTCATTGGAACTTCGGGGATTTCTTTATTTATCAATGCTTTGCGCCGTTTTTGCATCATACACTTTTTAGCGCTATAATACATTTTTCAGCGTAAAAACATGCCGTTTAACATGCGATTTTACGACAATTTTTACGACACCTAAAAAATGGATGTCTGTTTATTCCGCATCTGCGATTCCGAAATAATACGCCGCCATTTTCGCATTAGGGCTTTCCGCGTCCTTATCGAAAAGAAAAGCTTTTGCCATGCAAGCGTAGAACTCAGGCGTACCGACATTATACTTGTTGGCAACTGAACAGTAGTCTGAATACATCATGTTCATTGCCGTGTTCCAGCAGTAGTCAGTTATGTGGTCAAATTTTATGCCGAGATTCTGTGCGACTGCGGTTGTCTGCGCGACTGACCAATGACCGCCTACAGTACCGTCATCGTTAAGCATTTTTGCGTTCCATGCGTCGGCATCATCGCGTGTAAACGTACCTGCGCGGCAAACACACCGCTCTAAGCTGTCTATAGCCTCCCAGCATTCAACCATGCCGCGTACCGCCTGATACGTCCGTTCAATAGACGGCAATGCCATGTAGTCTGCTAAGGAAGTTTCAAGCTTTTCTTTGTAAGCTTTGATTTTATCTTTCATGGGCTTTACAGCTTTTCAACTGTCACTGCGAGATTGTCGACAACTGCTGCCGCGCCGCCGAGTGCGAACGACAGAAGCGAGTTGCCGCAATTGCAGAGATTGCGCACGATTGCATTAATAGACAGTGTGATCGCTGTATCGGTTGCCGCAACTGTAGCGGAAGCATTTGCACCGATGATCGCAACACCGTCTTTGAGCGCCGATACAGACACCGTACCGGCGGCTGAGGGCGTAGCGGTGCACGTTGCGTTAACGAGGTAGTAGCCCTGACCGCAAAGCGTGATAGCGTTGCCGTCCTGCCTTATGTTGCAGCCAAAGCGCCTTATGGTATTGCCGACAGGAATAACATCTCCCACCGCCAGCGTTGCGCCTGTGTTGTTGCAGGTATAAATTGCACTTTTGCTCATTGTAAATCACCTTTCTGTAAAATTAAAAGGGGCAGCTCCTGCCGCCCCGTTCCTCGCCTTATAGGGCGTTCATCGTGTTTAAATCAGACATTGACGTAGTTGCTGCCGCCGCAGCCGGTAGCCCACTGGGGAACTACGCCGTAGCCGTAAGGACTTGTGCGGGGTACACCGCAGAGCGCTTCCTTGAGCTGGAGCTGGTTGATCTGATTCTGCATATCAGCCATGCGGTTACCGCTTATTGCATCAAGGATTTTCTGCGTCTGTGCAGTAGTGTTCGCGTTAATAGCGGCGGTGTTTATCGCGCCGTTGTAATTAACGCTGTCGATGCCGCGCAGAATGTTGCAGCAGCATTCCTGCTGACGCGCAAAGCCCTCCGATGTCGCTGTCTGTAGATCGCGCAGCTCGCCTAAGATGTTGTAATTGCCGTCTTTGATCGCGCCGGTAGTATCGTAAGCCGCCTGACGCACTGCCGCTACAGTCTCGTTATTCTGACGCTCAAGCGCCGCAAAGTCCGTAGCCCTCTGCACATCGCCTACTGTTGCGTTGCGGTCGCCGGTGCGATTACCGCCCCAGCTGCCGAAGCCGCCGCCCATAAGAGCAAGGATAGCAAACAGCCAAAGCCCTTCATTGCCGAAGCCCCCAAAGCCGCCGCCCTGTACCGCTGCAATATCAGCAGGGGACATTCCTTCGTTCATGTTTTCACCTCCTGTTTGAAGATTTTTATAACCTCACGGTGCGCATCCGTGCGGATTACTGAAATTGTGTCAACACGCTTTGCGGGTCTACGCCCTTTGACTGACACAGTGAATAAAACATCTGCTGCATATCAGCGCCGCTATTTTTAAACTGCTGAAGCTGCGCAAGCGTCGGATTGTTCGACATCATTTCTTGCAGAGCTAACGCCGGATTTCTCGCGGCCTTATAAGCCCGATACAAATTGACAGCCGGATTATTCTGCACTGCCGGATTTACCGCGCCTCTGTTTAACATCTGTATCATCGGATTTGCCATTTATCGTGTCCTCCAATCGTTTTATTCGCACTTCAAGATCGTTTACATTGACTTCCGGTGCGGCCTGATACGGCGTTATTGCATAAGGTGTAACCGTTGCATATCCTGCGCCGTCGGTCGTTTTCAGCCACACGATAGGCTCATTTTCGTCAAGCAAAAGAATTGAACTGTTTTCAGCCAGCTTGAGCGCGTCTGCGCCGTTCTTGCCGTTTACGTGGGTAACTTGACATCTTAACGGCATCTGCGCTCCTGCGCCCGCTGGCGGTGTGTAGGGCGGCATATAGCCGTAATTGTTAAAGCCGTACATTCCGTTTGCCTCCTTTGTTTTATCTGTCTCAATTGTCGCATAAAGAATGCCCTGCAACGTGTCAGCTACAGGGCGCTTAGAAGTCGGATTAATGCCAAATTAACAAAAAAAGAGGGTAACGCATAATGCGCTACCCTTTAACTATGGCTGCTATTTTGTTTTTGATACAGCGTATTCGCCGGTTGACGGTTTCAACGCTGCAATGCTGCCGGTCGGCTATCTCTATGAGTGACAGCCCGTCGGCGCGTAGGTTGAGTATTGCCTTTTCCTCGAGCGTAAAGCCGCATTCAGCTATCAGTCGCTCGCGCAGTGCTGTCGGAAATTGCAGTTTCGATTTTCGCTGAGGCCGTGCTATGTCCGCTAATGTGTCCATTTTCACCACCTGTCAAAGCGTCATAAATGATATCGGCAAGGTCTGCCGAGCTTTCGTCGATGCCGTTTATACGGCAGAATTCTTTAATGGTTGCAGTCATTAAAGCCTCCACGGTTTACAAGCTCTTATTTATCCTCTCTCGGGGTTTCGTACTGCATGGCCTGTGCGCTGTCGCTGACGCCTGCCGTAGTGGGGTCTGTGACAACACCCAGTATCGTGAGCACCGCGAATAGGGCGTTTATTACCGCCGTGAGCTTATCGCCCAGAGCGTCGATGTGCAGCTCATAGCCGAACACCGCCGCGACCACCTGCGCAAGCAGAAGCAGCGCGGGGACGAGCGCGAGCCAGAATGTTTTGTTTTTCAGTCTTACCGTCCAGTTGATTTTCATGATTAGTCCTCCTGTCTGTGAGCCTGTTTGTTTATGTGCTTGTCGAGCTTGTCCTTTGCGATGGGCACCGTGTGATTTGCGCCCAGCTGGCCCAGCCCGTCAAGGCAGGCCGACAAGCCGTATACGATGAGCGTCAGCTCCTTTCGCACGGATGCCGCATCCTGCTCTATCTTGTCCATGCGCCTGTCCTGCTCTTCCTGATGCTTCACCCAGTCGTGCACTTTGTTGTAGTAGCCCAGCAGGGCTGCAATGGCAGCCGCGACAGCTGCCGTCGTTATGATCGTTTGCGCCAAGTTGACTATCCTCCGTATTTATATCTGCCTGATTGCATTTCCGTTTTCAGTGCAGCCGTGTCAGTCTGCTGCACCCATACGCCGCCCACTTTCTTGTAAGCCGCCTGAGCCTGCGTGTAAACGCCGTTTTGCTTGATGTAGATGCCTGTGCCGTCTGTGTCCGAGACTGGTTCGTACTCGACCGTAAGATACACCTGTGTAATACGGTTCTGAAAATCGTCGTTTTTGCTCTTATTCTTCGCACCAGCGGTCGTAATATAAACAGTAAAATAGGCGACATCGAAGCTGTCATAGGTTAGACCTGCAACGCCGAGGTCAGATGCACTGGCGGTTTTGGTGAAGTTGCCGTAGCTCGTTGATAATGTACTGCTGCCCTTTGCGCTCTGCGCTCTGCCTTCAACTCTAATAGTGTATCTTATCGACGCGGTATCTGAGCTGTCGCCCTTCGTGGTTTTGGCGTTTATCGTAAGCGTAACGCTGCTTATCTGAAACTTTCCCGCGCTCGTGGCGCTGCACTTAAACTCAGATGCAGCCTCCGTGCTCGTCGTGTCGGTTACCGCCTGATAAATATAAGTTGAATCACCATCAGCCGTAACTTCATTTATCATTGCATAACCGCTCGAACCGCTTGAGCATGAATGTTTAAGAGAGGTATCAGCGACCGGTCTTAAAATCACAGAAGCCATCCCAGCACCTCATTTTTGAGCGTCTGCCTGGGCAGCTTTGTGCTGTCGATATATCCCGGCGTTTTGGCAGACTGCTTGGAGCACAGCTTGCTTATAAGCTCTGTTCTGTCGGCATAGGATATCTGACACGCAAAAACGTACACGCCGTTAACTCTGCGGTTCATCGAGCCGAGCACCTTCACGCTGCCGACAAGTATATCATTTCCGTCGACAACTACATCATCAAGATACTTTGACATTGCCTCTCTCAGCCGCTCAAGCACATAGGACGTGCCTATATCTATCGCTTCGGGGATGATTATCGCAAAGCTCAGATCCTCCACGCCCGATACGATAGTGCCGCCGGCGTAATTCATGTCGTAGATGCGCACACCCAGCTCGTCACACAGCGCGGTGTCGATAGGTTCGCTGCCGTGCCACACGAATACGCTGTCAGCGGTGGGAATCCATATCGACGGGGTCTTTCCGATAACGGCGGTCTCAACACGGTTTTCGATATCGTCCATCGTAGTCTCGTGTATCTCAATGCCGCAGTGCCTGAGCTGATAGTCACGCTTATCGGCAAAGTAAGCGTCAAGGTCTGTGTAGCCGTATTCGCTCAGGTCGAGCGCGACATCCTCACCCTCAAGCCGCTTCTGTAAATAATCTTTCTCGGCTGCTATTGCCTGTTCTATCATTCACTCACCCCAAATCAAGATAAATATCACCGTCAGTGCCTGTGCTTGCTGACGGCTCGCCGCTGCCCGTGTAGACGGTCGCGAAGGTCAGCGTACCGGTCACCGCCGCGCCACTTGCGTCGTGGGCCGTATAGCCGCTCAGCAGCTTATCGGGCGATACCGTGTCGGATGTTAAGTCCAGCACGGTTTCGCCGTTTATAACCACCTGATTGACCGCCATAGGCTTAACCTATAGTCACGGTCTTGCCGCCAGCGGAGTTATCCGTATACGTTACGGGGATAGCCGCGACGGTGACGGCGGACAGGTAGTCATAGCCTGTTTCGGGCTGAATGACCTGCTGCGTGAATGACGGCGTTGCACTCCGCGCCTGGGCGTTGATGCTCTCGCCGCCGTAGTTGCCCGTCACGCCCAGCAGCACGACGCCGCTTTTGATGTTTCCGGCAATGAGCTTTGCCTGTTCGGTCGAGCTTATCTGCACCTTGCCGCTGCCGTCGTGGTAGCCCTGCGGGATAGTGTATGTATCCGCTTTGGTGCTTATCGTGCCGGACACTGAGCCGTTGTTGGGCATCGTGCCGGTGAGAAGTGCGCCGCGAGCGTGAGCCGTTTTGCCGGAAAGTATCTCGGCTACGGCGGCGGTATCGTCGCTCGTGTCGCTGTCGTATGCGCATGTGCCCGTTACGGGTGCGCCGGACTTGTCGTGGAATGTCGAGCCGCTGAGAACGTGCGCGGCATCGGCAGTGTCGCCGGAGAGGTCAATAAGCACCTCGCCGCTCGACAGCACGACTTTGTTGTTATACTGATTAGCCATCTATCAAGCCTCCTATGTAAACTGTACGGCCTCCCGCCGTGTTCGATACGCGCTGTACCTCGATAGCGTTCACGGTCACATCATCCGACATGCGCTTGTCCTTTGTCGCTAAGGTCTGTGCCTCAAACTCAGGATCGACCGTGTACGCGCCTTTGTATGTCTCTGCATCGGCAGGGTCTAAAACCGTCAGTGCGCCGAAGTCCACAGACAAAACCATATCGTCCGTGTCAAGGCCTACCGCGAACGTATGCGGCTCAATTTCAAAGCCGACGTTAAAGCAAAGCATTAAATCACCCCGTCTTTAAGGATGCGATGTGTGCTCTCCGAGAAAATTTCCGACGCAAGCGCCTTGCCGTCGCCCGTTTTGACCCTGATCTGAATTTCCGTTCTCGCTCCGCCCGTGAGCATAAGCGTTTCGTCCTGCGTCAGCGTCAATGTCAGCGTATCGCCGCTCGCATTGCAGTCGGCAAGCTTTTTGGTGATCACCTCGCAGCCGTTCTGCGCAAGCGTTATCCATGCGTCGGAAAGTGTCGATACCTCAAGCGGCAGGGTGAATTTGAGCGTCGGCGTTGTTCCTCTGAACAGGCAATCCGACATAAGCTCACCCCTTGTCTATAATGCGCTGACAGAATATCATCGTCCTGAGCATATCCTCCGTGAGATCAACCGTACCGTCTGCCTTGCCCTTGATGATGCCGTCGGCCATGAGCTGCTTGACGGTGTCGCGGTAAAGTCCTTCGGGTATCTCGTCTATGGTTTTCCATCTGACCATTTCTTCATCCTCCGTAAGTTTCTTATTTACTGCATCGGCTATAGCCTGATGCCTGTTGTACAGGTAATCGCCGGGACACGATTTGTTCGCATAATCCCGGTGCACGGTCATGTTGCAGCCGTTTTTGTGGTTTACTCTGTCGGCCTTGCTGGTGCTCCACACGAGCTTTTCGATGCCGTTGCGCTTGCAGATATCCGTCAGCAGCTCGATGAGCGCCGCGTACACCTTGTCGTTGACCGCATACGGCGCGTATGCGTCCGACGCGCACTCGATCGTTACCGCCCGTGCGTCGTTCGCCGTGTCCGATGTGCACCACGACCTGTCCTTTTCCTCGACATACATGCCTATCCTGCCGTCGTAGCCTATGCCGTAGTTTGCGCTGGCCTCTTTCGTCTGAAACAGGTTTCCCAGCGCCTCGACACCGGCCTGACCGACCACGCAGTGTATGCTTACAGTGTCGATCCTGTGCCCGTTCCTGCTGCCCCTGTGAGGGCTTATCTGCGTGAAATTGACCAGAGGCGAGTTAGTAAATGCCATGGTTAATCCTCCTCTAGCAGTCCGCTGTATTCTTTTTCATCGTCCATGCTAAAACTCCGTAAACCATGCGCCTTCTGTCAGCTCCTCCGGCGTACCGGCCTGAAGGCAGACGTAGCGCGTTGTGCCGTCCGTGTAATAATAATTGGGGTACACCGCCACGCCGGGAACGAACGTTATAGGCTGCTCGGCAGTACCGGTCTTGTCCTCGCTCTCACTCTCGACCCACGTTATCGAGCCGCCTGCCGTAGCCTGATACGGTGCCCATTTGTAGCCGGGACGCGAGGGCATATCCGCAGGCTTGTCCTCAATGGTTATGCCGGCCTCCGCTATCGTGTCGGATACGGTTTTGAGATTTGCTATGTTCGCCTTGAGCGCGTCTACTCTTGCGCGTGTCGTGTTATCCATTTGCTACCTCCGTTTCAAGCTCTGCAAGCACAAGCTCGATCTCGCTCGGCTTGCCCATTTTGATCGTCACCGTGCCGTTGCGGTTGTCGCGGACAGAGCCGCTGAGGCTGTATTCCGAGTTGTCGTACTCGTTGGTGTACTCCTCCTCTGTGCCCTCTGCGTTGAGCATGGCGCCCTTCTGCACGATGCTCCACGGTGTGTTATCGGGCAGCAGCGCAAGCACGTCCTCGTAGCTCAGGTTCAGCGTGATTGCTTTCGTCTGGCGCTTGTCCCATTCGTAATCGACCGTCTTTCCGTCGATCGTCGCGGGATAAAGTGTGTTGTTTACTTTGATGTAGGTCATTGTGTGTCACCTCGTTTTTTAGATGTAAGTGAGACTGAGTGAATCGCCGAAGGTTGTGATGTGCTCGTCAAGCCATTCCTTGCTCGGTTCAAATCCCGCGCCGAACGCCTCTGTAAGATCGAACAGCATGAGGCTTGCGTATCTGACAGGGATGTTCTCCGCTTCGTTGTTGTAATCAAAGCGGCATTGATAACTGCCGTCCGTGAATGCCTCACGCGTGAAGATCGCCGATGTCCGCGTCCACACGTCAGCCTCAGCGTTTACTGTCAGGTGTGCAGCGACCGGCTCGGCGATAGGCCAATAGAAATCAAACGAGCAATTTGCCGCCGATTCGTACTTGACCTTGAAGCTCACATAGTATTTGTGGCTGCTCACCAGCGCAGGTGTTTTTTTAGTAAAGGTTATCGTGCATTCGCCTGCTGCGGACGGGACTATTCGGCAGCTTCCTGTTGCTCCGTCGCCAGGAGTGGCAGAGGAGCTTTGACGGGTGCAATTGGAGGCACCTGCCCAGCTAATCCATCCTCTTCCTTCGTCTGCTACGAGGTTCGTCAAGGTGATTGTCCTCGGCTCTGCTTCGATCAAATTAAAATCGCTGTCAACTTCCATTATCTCAGGCAGTGTGAAAACCGGATGAACCGTAGTGCTTGTAGTACAGTCATAACTAATGGTAGTAGAACCTACACGGCACACCTGCGCTGTACCGCCGCCTGACGAAGACCTTGTCCAGCTCGAACCAAGTGCCGTAATTAGCGTTCCTGCAATCGGCAAAGCTTCGCCCTCGGCGGCAGTGTAGTTGGCGAGTGTCAAACCGATCTCGGATATGCCAAGCAGAAATGCAGCGCACTGACACAATAGCACGGTATCGTCAACGTCACTTGAGCTGCTTATTGAAGTTATAAATTTAAACTTCGTGGTGTCCATAGCGGTTTTCACATAATCGCTGAACCGACCGTAATAGGTGTTGTTGAGCCACCTTTTTATATCGCTCTTTTCCATATCGCTTCGGTAATATTCAAACGCACCGTAACTGGCATCAAAAGCCATACTCCCTGCGGAGGTTTTTCTCACAAGCAGTGTTCTTCCTGCGCCGTTCAAATCGCTGCGGTAATTGTGCTGTGCAACGTAAAACTCAACCGGACTGCCGCTCTCTTTTATGGTGATAACTGTGCCCTCGGGTATCTCCCCCAACGGCGTATTGAATTTGATATCATACCCCGTGCCGTTTATGAGCGTTCGGCCTTTTTTGATATCGTAGCCCGTGCCGTTTATGAGCGTCCTGCCGCTTTTTATGTCATAGCCTGTGCCGTTTATAAGGGTTCGTGATGATGCCATATCGCCGCCCCCTTAACCGTAGACCCATGCAATCTGGCAGTTCGACCCGGGTGTTGACTCTGACGATACGAAGCACTGGTTGCGCAAGTTAAATGCTCCCGGTGTGTCGTTGTTTCCGTTGTACGCATACTTTGCGTTCATGACGGTCTGGCTGCCGATATTTGACGTAGTGATAGCGGTCGACGCGTCCTGCTTCTTATCAAGTGCAGTTTTCACACCGCCCGACGTGACCGGATTTGTGCTGCTTGCCGTGGGAGCGGTGTCAAAGGTGAGGGCAGCTTGTTTGGCATTCCATGTTGATTTCTCGCTTGAAGTGACATGTATGGTGGAGTTACTTGTATGCGATGACAGTGCTGATGCGGCAGCTTTTGCCGAAAGTGCCGTATAGACACCGCCTGATGTAACGGGATTTGTGCTGCCCGATTTTGGCGTTGTGTCAAAGGTGAGGGCGTTTTGCTTGGCATTCCATGTCGTTTTCTCGCTTGAAGTGACATGCATGGTGGTGCTGCCTGTGTGGTTTGCAAGCGTAGTGCGAATGTCGTTATGCGCGCTTGCACTTGTGTTGTGGGCGCTTACCGCAGTAGCAGCCGCGCCTTTTTCTTCGTAAGTTTCAGATAAATCCGGCAGCAGATCATCGGATAGCTTGCCGTCATCGCCGACAGTGGGGCGCTTTTTCAGCTCCGCGTCGATGATATCGGCGTTGCCGTTGAAATCGGCGACATTGATAAAATCGCTGTCAGCCGGTTTTTTCAGATTGTAATTGGTGGTATATGTAGCCATTAGGCAGATACCTCCTCTTTAAGATTTTGCCATGTCATTTGCTTCACGCTGCCCCACGTCTTTTCTTTCGCGTTGCCCCAAATGTTATAAAGCAATCCGACGGAAAAGGTCATGTTATACGGCAGCATGCGTTCAAGCGTCTCGCGGATGACGTTTTCCTGTTTCTTTACGCCCAGCGCGACTTTCACATCAACGTCGAATTTTGATGTGGTGATAGTCAACACATAGCCGTCCTTGCCGCACAGCGTTTCAAGCCAGTTTTTCAGGCTGCGCCGCGTGTAAGGCACGTTTTCGGTGTACAGGCTTTGCAGTCGAAAACGCCGGTCATCCAGCGTGTCGGACGCATACGGCGATATGCCCAGTATGCTTTCACGCCGCGCTATGCCGTTTTCGGTCGCCGTTTGGATAAACTGATCATTCATGCACGCTTCGGCGGCATCCCATAGGGCTTGTATCTCCGGCGTTTCCGTGTCCATGACGGTGCGCATCTCCGCAACGTCTTTCAAAACGCCGGGCAGATATTCTTTCAGATCGATAGTGCGTAGATCATTAAAGTTGCGCATTGCTGAAAAGCCCCCTGACCGCTACAGCGTCTTTATCCAGCGTTAAGTTGCTGGTCTGATCGTTTATTTTTGTGCCGGTGATATCTGCGATACCGGGAACGGCAAGTAACCGCGCTTCTATCTGCGCTATGCGGACTATCAGGTTGTTTTCCTTAGCCCACGTAGCGTTAAGCTCGGAATAGTATTTATCCAGCGTCGCTTCAATGTACGGTTCACATTCGGATAAATTCCAGCCGCTTTGGAATGTCAGCGTGGTAAAAATGTTTATCGTCGTTCCCGTAGCGCCGTCAACGGTGACTTCGTGGTCAATCGGCGCAAGCCCCATGCCATCGCCGCTGTTCTGCGTGGGATCAATGGTGGTCTGCACCGTGCTTACAAGCGCCGTAGACGGCGGCTGATAGTTGCTGTCGGTGATAACAAGCTTCACCGTTCCCGCGCCGTTCCACGCCCTGTAGGGCTTACAGCCGCCCACACCGGGCAGCGCTTCGGTAACGTCGATGTACTGGCTTCGGTTAAAGCCGTATGTCTGATTGCTGAAGCTGTTCAGGTATCGCGCGCGCAATGCATCGGTGCTTTCTTCGTCTTCGCCGTTTATGCTGATGCTTGTCAGCGCTGCCGCCGTCAGGCCGTCGATGTAGCCGATGGGTATCAGCTGACCTAAATAGTTATCGGGGTCTGCGCCTGCCGTTTCGCAGGTAAGATAGAATTTGTTATCCTCGATTTTTTCGGTAACAGCCCAGTTGTATTTATCGCAGCTGAAACGCGCACCGATAGGCACGTTCATGTTGAACACACCCACGCCGACCGAGTAAGTCGCCGGAAGCGGTGATATTCCGCGTTCCGCGCAGCGCTTTATCAGGTATTCGCGGCTCGCGGTATCGGCAAATGTTTCGTTCAGAACGCTATCCAGCGCGATATACAGCATTGCGCTTTCAAGCGAATTCGGCGCAAGGGCATCGTAGATGATAGACCCCTCGCGTTTGTCCAAATACGACGCTACACGCGCAAGCTTCTCTTGCAATATCGCTTCATAGGTTTTATCTTCGTACATCCGTAGTCACCTCCGTTTCGCCAAAAACGCTATGCACGGTAAATGTCACATGCACAGCGTTCTTTATTGTTTGAAATTTAAAATCATCAACCGCCGTTATGCGGTCATCCTGTAGCAGCGCGTCGCTTATGCGGCGTTTGATTTCCGATAAGACGTATTCTTTCGGCTGACCTATAAAGCCGTCAAGCTCCGCGCCGTAGTTCCATGAATAAATCAGGTGCGCGAAACGCTCGGTGCTTAATGCCAAATACACGGCCTGTTTCACCGCTTCGATGCCGTCCACTTTGCCGCGTATTCGCCCGTTCTCGGCATCAAGCGCGTAGGTCATCGACGGCTGCGTTTCGTCTTCCAGTGTCAACAGTTCATCGTCAACAACGGGTATCATGTCGGTGCCACCACCCTGTCTAAAATAATGAATTTCTGCCCGCCGTCGGCGCGCAGCAGTATGACGCGTTCGCCCGTTTTCAAGCCGTAATGCAGCTTGTATTTTTTCTTTTCGCCGCCCTCCGGCGTGATATACACCGAATGATCGCGCACGGCGTTTGTTAATATCAGTTGTGCCGCCGTCAATTCAAGCTTTTGATCTATCTGCACTTTAAGCGGCGATACGCTGTTCACAGTGCCCAGCACGAACGCAAACGGCTTTGACGCTTTCACGGCATCCACCGCCGCTCGTTTTACGTCGTTCAGAAATGGTGCAAAATCAGCTGACAAATTGACCACCTCGCAGTTTCAGATCCATCAGGTGTTGACCGTTCGTAAAGTTGTGCGTCACGCTTTCGACCATAAGATAGCTTTGTATGTTGATATCACCAAGCCCCAGTTTGACAATGACGCTTGAACCCGCGCGGACGCGGATATCACCCAAAGCATTGGATATCGACAGGGTGCGCGTCAGCGAATTATAAAGCTTTAGCAGCGCTTCGGCCTTTGCCGCGCCTGATGTGGATAATTCGACGCTGTCGGTGCATTGCAGCAGACCCCACTTGTTTATGTTCGCGCTGTCCTTTGCAATGAACACTTCCCGCTTGCCGCTGTCCTGATTTTCAAACGTTATCTTGATTTGGTTGTATGTCTGATCGTCAATCGATGTAGTATACGAATAGTCGCCGATGGTATCGGCATCTATCAGCAGATCAAGCTTCATGCTTTCGATGTTTTTAAGCGTCAGCTTGCCAACATCGTCGTACAGCACATACAGCTTTGTCTTTGACTGTAGCGTTTCGTCAAGCGCGTTTTGCACGATATCAAACAGCGTACTGTCGTCTTCGGTGCGCGAACCGATAACATACCCCGTATCTTCAAGCGTTCCGACTTTCAGGTTGAAGTCATCGGCTATCATGCGGATTACTTCGTTCGCCTTTTTGTTTGAATAAACGTAGGTATCTTTATTCTTGAAATACCGCAGCTGATCGTATGCGGTAACCTCGATCACATTCGGCGACGTGCCCGAACGGCTTTTTTTGAACACAAAGCCATAGAACAAATCAACGCCGTCGATGGACAGTTTTACCGGGTTACCTTCGGCAAAAGATATCACATCGTCCTTTACAACGGAAAATGTCAGCTTGCCGGGCGTTCCCTTGCGTTCCCACGTCAGCTTTACGTCTTCGGCAACGATGGGGTAATAGATGGTGCTGTCACGCTGTATCAGTATGTCGACTTTCACGGGATGGTCAACACCTGCCCTACGTAGATCAGATTGGGATTGCTGATCTTGTCCTTGTTGGCATTGTAAATCTTCGTATACTGTGCGCCGTTGCCGTAGTATTTCTTTGCGATAGTCCACAGGCAATCGCCGCTTTTGACGGTGTAGGTCTTTGCGGTCGGCGCGTTCGATGCCTCGCGCGGCGTTTCGATTTTCAGCGTTGATTTGCTGCTGTTATCGAGCTTCGTAACCGTCACTATCTTCGTTGCATAGTCGATATACTGTTTCAGGTTCACACTTACCGATACGTCAAAGCCGTCTGTAGCGTCCTCTGACACCGTGTAATCTTCAAGGCTTACTTTCATGTTCGTATCGTAAAGCTTGTCACCTGACGGCGATACGCGGCTTACGATGAAACGGAACGGCTTCTTTTCCGTCATATAGCTTTCAAGGATACCTAAATAGTAATCAGGCTGGCGATATTCCGCTGCGAATGAATACTGTTCCAGCATCGGCAGCAGCATTTCAAAGCTGATTTCAGTCAAACCGGGCGAACGAAGGAAATTGATATCTCCCTCGTTCACCAATGTCAGCGTTTTGTTGCTGCCCTTTATCTTAACGGACAGTTTCGACGGGGTAACAGGCAACTGCATATCATCGAAAAAGAAACTATACATTATGCGTGTACCCCCTCTGCTGCGACGGTCAGGGATTCGGCAAAGCCGTCAGTCAGGGCACGCAGAACGCCATCTAAGTCCATGTCAGACGATATTCTGTTTGTCATACCCGTCATGTCGATCTTTACTTCTGCCGTTGTGAAACGGTTGATTGCCTCCTGCTCTGCGAGATCGCGCAGATACTTCAGATCTTCACTGGTAGTCTTTAGCGCGGATGCCGCGCTGCCTGTGCTTTCAGCGGTGGATTCAGTGTTGGCAGCCGTCTGGCCTAACAGGTCACCTAAGCCGCTTATCTTGTTTGAAATACCTTCGCCGAAGTCATAGCCGGATTTGTATGCGTCGCTTGCCCAGCCTGAACTAAAAGCGTCAAATGTTCCAAAGCCGGTTTTAAAAGCATCCACAACGCTTTTATACTCCGCTTTGCTGTTTCTCGCATCTTCTGCGTTTTTTGCGTAAGCGCTTGCCTTGCTTGTCAGCCCATCAACATCTATACTCACAAACGGCAATTTGTTTAAAGCGCTGGCTATTTGGCTTACAACATCCATAACTGTCGATAGCAAATCCCAAAACAGCGCTTTTACCCCAGCTATAGCGTTATTGAATGCTGCGACAATGTTATATACACACGCAAGAAACGCGCTTGCTATTCCTAATGCGACATTAGCAGCCATTAACTCGGCATTTTTAACAGCAGCTACAGCAACATTTATTCCGCCGCATATAACGCCGACAGCAGAAATGGACGTACCTTTAACGCGGTTGATTATTCCGATACCAGCCCCTATCAGCGCAATCAGTGCTATAATGCTGATGATGATAAGCGCCACCGGGTTAAGTGCCAGCACGGCATTTAACACAGCCTGTGCAGCTGCCCACGCCTTTGTTGCGGTGGTAACTGTAGCTGTCCACATTGCCGCGCCCTTTGTTGCTATCAGCCACACACCGACCGCAGCCGCGATGCCTAATACAATCGGCACGATAATAGACCAGTTATTAGCTACAAACTGTGCTATTGCGCTGATAAGCTTAAATATCGGTGTCAGCACACGCAATATAACGTTTGACGCGACCGTCCATATCTGCGCCCATGTATATGGCATTGCGCTGAATTCTTTATCTATTTCATTCGCGCTTGCCAGCATCGCATTTTTGACAACATCAGCGGTTATTTGCCCGTCTGCCGCCATACTGCGAATTTTGCCTAACGGAACATCAAGATAGTCTGCTACGGTTTGGATTATCTGCGGCGCTTGCTCAAATACGCTGTTTAATTCCTCGCCGCGTAAAACGCCGGATGACATAGCCTGTGTCAACTGTAAAGTTGCTGCCTTTTGACCTTCCGCTGACGTGTTGCTGATAACGAACAGTTTGTTGATCGATTCGGAAAACCGCAGCAATTCGTCAGCATTAGCAAACGCGCCCTTTGCGCCTATACCGGCGTTTGTGCCCATGTTGGTAACAAAGTTTGCAGTGTCCAAATATCCGGCGCGTGAACGGTTAGCCATTGAATAAATTGCGTCATTCATCTGACTTGCCGCCACGTCGCTGCCGGTAAGCATCTTCATTCGGCCTTGCGCCTGTGTAAGGTTATCGGACATTTCAATAGCCTTTTTCACAGTCGCAATGCCGCCGACAGCCGTTATGATATTTTTGAATTTTGACGCTGTTTTATCGGCAACATTACCGGCTTTTTCGGTTTTTTCTTCAATATCAACGATAGCAGCGCCCATTTTCGCCAGTTCGTCACGTGCAGCTTTCAACGCTTTTGTATCAACAGAGTTGCGCGTTGCTTTCTGCATCTGTTCCATGCTGCTGATAACAAGGTTCATTGCCCTGTTTATGCTGCGCAGGGGCTTTGTCATAGCGTCCTGTATCGATAATACTGTTTTAATAGTGGCCATAAACGCCCCCCTTTTTAACGGAAGCGCCGAAGCAGACCCCATTTACCTCAGCGCTTATTTTTTCTTTATTTTTGCCGCCTCTTTTCTTTCCTGCTCAATCTTGCAATCGATCGCTGCAATAATGAATGCCTGTTCCTGCGGCGGCAGCTCAAGAAAAATATGCGGTGCCCAATGGAACTTGTGAAGGCAATAATAAGCATAGTTCGCTTCGGGGTCACCTTCATTGATTAGTTTTTTGCTTCTTCAACCAGTTCATCGCCGGTTTCAAAACCGCAGTGCTCCATTACCTTAACAGTATAATCGTCAAATTCGGCGGGAGTCAGCATGGCAACGATAAGATTATCAGCGCCGTTAACATGATATGACTGCTGCAAATCACCGTCATTCAGGTTCGGGAACACGGTACAGCGTGCGGCCAGCTTTGCGGTATACGCCGCGCTGTCAAATTCCTGTGTGGTCTGACCCTTGCGGCCACCACGAACGGGAACGGTGCGCATACACGTTTTACGCAGTTCCGCGTTTTCTGCTGCCGTGATACACTTTACTTCCCATTCAATAGCATCGCCGTTTTCGCCCACAAATCGGTCAGAAACGGCGTACTTTATGTTATCTATTTTCTTTGCGTTTTCAGCAAAAAACGCGGAAAGCGAATTAGCCATATGTTATCCTTTCTTTACTGCATGCCGTTAAGCAGATTGAATTTTTCGGGCATCTCCCAATCATCGAACGTACCTTCGATATCCTCGTCGAGCGTCTCGGCATCGGCATCGAACTTGGCAAGTGTGCCGCCCTTGAAGTAGCAGTCTTTCAGAATGATCGTCTGTCTGCCGTTCGACGCTGTGGGATCTTCGTTAGTTACCTGGATATCAAAGCGCGGCAGCTTGCCGGTGCGTTTATACTCAAGCATCATTTCTCTGAAGATCGACTGGTTATACTGCGCGTTGCCCGACCAGCTGCCCGTCCAGCCTGTGGGCTTATTGCCCTTGCCGGACCTGCCGAGAATGGGAACTTCAACAAGATTTATTTCCGCGCTTGCCTCAAAAGACACGAAGTTTATCATTCGGTATCTGTTGCCATCGGCAAGCGTGATAAAAGCCTCGGCCTGTGCACCGGCTATCGCGTCGAGCGCGTCCATATGAATACCGTCCATAATTTATCCCCTTTCTTACATGATCACGACGGACATATAAAGCTTCTCCATCGCATTGATAATGTTCAGCTCTTTGACCGTGCACAGAACGGAGCTCTTTGTATCGCCCTGCTCCACAGTTACGTTATCGGGTTCAAAGTTTTCGATGGCTCGTATGCTTTCAAGCTCTTGATGCAGCTTGCAGATATCATTCCACAGCGAAATTCGGCCTGCCGCGTCGTTAGCGACAACACCGAGATAGCGTGTGTTAAACAGAACTGCTGCATCATTGGCTATCTGATCGCATACCCTGATAGTCTGGTTGTTCTTGAAAATATCACCCTTTGTGTCTGACGTGGTAGTAAGAGAATTGATATCCTCCAGCACGCGAACATCTCCGTTAACGTTGTGCATAATAAAACGGCCAGTTTCGATAGCCGCTGCAAGATCAGCCTGTGTCTTGTCAACGTCAATAGACAGCTCGCCGTCGTATTTTTTGTTGGTGTTGGATTTGTTTACAACGCATCCGGCAGACGCGCCGGTGACCCAGTAAACAAGCGCATACTGGCCGATACCGGTAACGTTTGACGGGTAATCGGTCGCTTTGCTTGCGACTTCGATGATGCCTTCATAGTCCGCTATCTTTGCGTTAGTGGGCAGATTGAAGATAACCGTCTGAAACTTTGCGCCGACTTCATCGCGCATGCGCTTTGTGTAATTCATGTACAGCTTTGCGGTAGTGCTGTCATCGGTCGGACAGCCTAGCGTGTTGAAGCTGTAGCTTTCAAACTTATCAAGCGCCGCCTGATGTGCCGCAGCGTTTGCAGTGCCGTTAGTGCCGCCGATAAGCGCGGTTTTCGACGTTTCTTCAAGCGTTGCGGTAGTTTTCCATGTAACAAAGTCGTTGTCTTTCAGCGATACCGCCGACGCTACAGTCTGCATATCAAGCAGCATAGTATCGTAGTACAGGCTTACGTCGAACATACTGGTATCGTCAGCGTTCGCCTCGATAACGACGTACAGCTTGTTACCGGCAGTGCCGGTGTACTTTGCCGTGCAGAACGTGTTAGCTGCCTTTGCACCGCCGCCGTTAAGACGATACGCATACAGCGTCTGCGCGTTCATGAACAGCTCACGCAGCGGCAGCATTTCATCGTCGTTATAGTTGTGACCGAACAGCTTCAGGCAATCTTTCTGAAAGTCAGCGCTTGTAACAGTGAAAACCTTGCTGTCAACACCCCAGTCCAGCACAAGCGGCATAGCCACATAGCCCCTGTCGGACAGTGCAGCCGACGCTTTCGCGGTACTGGCGAAATTGATGTATGTACCCGGTAGTACCTTATTTTGAACAGTCCACAGACCGCCACCAAGTGCCATATTAATTTACCTTGCCTTTCATATAGTTTTTAATAGCAGCATCAACGGCTTCAATTTCATATCTGCCGTCGTCATCCAGCAGTGCGCCGACAAGATCGCGCCGGTTTGCATAGCGTTTGGATGATAGCAGCTGCTGCTTTGTATAGGTTATCGGTGCGGCTTTTGCCGCCTTTTTATCCTTCATTTGCTTCACCCTGTTTGATTTTTAGTTCTTCCATCGTGGTATCGTAGTAAGGCGTGTACACGAAGTGGTTGTAAGATACGAAGAAATGCAGCGTATCGTCGGTTATTTCCGATGACATATCCACGCCGCGTATCTTATCGCCGGACGGCAGTGCTATAACTTCAAGCGCCCTGCACAGTGCATCCGAAACGCTGTAGCATTCCTCCCGCCCCGCTTTGGGGAAATAGATGATATCAAAACGCGGCAGGTTCTTATGCCGCTGCATCGGATGCGCCTGTGTTTGGAACGACACCATGCGCACGATAAAAGCAGGAACATTAAGCCCCTGCTTCACTTCGTTTGATGTTATCATGCTGCCCGGGAACGCCTTGCGCAGCGCAAGCGTTATGCCGTCAAGTATAATGTTTGTGCTTATTTCAGCCACGTTCTATCACCTCGCGGAGTTTTTGATATAGCATCTTTTCCAGCACACGCGGTGCTATCTGCTTTAAGCGTTCTTCGGAAATGGTCAGCATGTACTTACCGTCGACCCAGCCGCCGCTAACGGTACGGTGTCCGAATTCAACGTAGGATGCATATTTTACGGGGTTTTTGACTTCGATGGTGTACAGGTTGCCCGATTTATGTACCCTTAGACTTTCAGCCCATGCCGCCGCCTTTACCGCTGCATCACCGCTGTCGTTCGCTGCCTGTGCGCGATTGTGCGTGCTTGAAGTCCAGCCGCGCCGCAATGTGCCGCCCTTTTTGCCGGAACTTTCAGGGTAGTCGCCTACAGGCGTTCGCGGGATAACCAATGCCAGCAGACGTGCCGCCAGCTGCCGACTGCACTTAACGCACAGATCGTTAATGTCGGCATCCGTCAGCTTTTCAAGCTTTTCGGCGTATTTCCGCAATTCGCTGAAATCACAATTTCCCCACTTAGCCATTACGCATAATCCTCGAATGGTATCAGCATGATTTCCTGATGGTATTTATATATCGCCGGTTCGCCCGAACGTGCGTAGGCATTGGTAACGCCGTTTTGCGTAACGACGATCTTAGCGCCCGCCGGTATATCCAGCGCACTGTCGATAAACAGTTTAACCGTCTGCTGAATTATCGGTGCACCGTCTGCATCGCCCGTGCTTTGGATGCTTTCAAACGACAGGCGGCAGGGCTGCTTTTCAAGCTTCAGGACTTCCGTAGCTTCATCTCTGCCCGTTTTGTCGTTCGTGGTATATCCCTGCATATACACGTTGCAAACGCCGTGCCACAGGCTTTGCAGCGCTGTTTTACGCGTAGCCATTTACCACACCAGCTTCCTGTACGCGGCTATCACTTCCGCACTGGGGTTTAACATTTTGTTGATAACCGCGTTGAATTGGTCTTCGGCTGATCCCGCGTCGGATATCGCAAATGTCACCGACGTATCACCTTCCGATACGCTTTTGACTGGCGCGTCAAACGAATATGTATCGCCTAACGCGCCTATGGCTTTCTTGTCGGCAAGGAACATACCAACGGCCATTTCAACCCAAACATAATCAAGGCCGTCAGGCACTTGCAGTTGATTTGTCTGTGCTATCAAAAACGATTCGGCGCGGCGTATGTTGTATGTGATCGATGCATCGTCATCGTCCGTTGCTTCATATCCAAACGCCTTTAAGCGTTCCTTTGCGGTCGAAAGTATGTCCATGCCGCGCCTCCTTATGCGATGGTGTACCAGCCCTTAGTCTTCGGGTTATCGCCGCTCTCGGGCGTGACCTTGACATAGCCAAGACCGACCTTCGCGTAGTAGGTAGTACCGGCAGTAACGGTGGTTTCCGACGCTGCGGTTGCAGTACCCTTGAAAATCTTAACGTCCTTAGTCTCGTCGGTAAGTGCGGGAATGTAATACTTACGCGCGTAAATGCTGTTCTCGCGGGTGTTGGGATCGCGTTCGGTCTCGGTCTCAGTGCCCTTCTTGTTGAACAGGGTAACGGCTTCCTTAGTCGCCATGTAGATCGAACCGGCGGTTGCATCCTTTTTGGTGTAGATGTTAACACCGGCCACAGTGCCGACATAGCCATTTTTAGCGAACGCTTCGACATACTGCAAAGTGTCTTTCAGTTCCTTGCGCAGCTCGGCAACGTCGGTGGGGCAGACAAACGCGAAAATAGCCACGTCTTCAAGGTTCTCAAGGGCAAGAATGGACTGTGCATCTGCAAATGCGCCAAAGTCAAACTTGCTGACAACGGCGACCTGCGTAGCCTTTGCAAACTCGCCGTAAATATCCTTGTTGACGGTATTGAACATGTCAGTGCCCATGTGCTTAGTGCCGGTCGGTACAAGCTGCGGGTCGGTCATTGCCTGCTCGTCGTAGTACTTAAAGCGGTTCTGCGCAAGCTGGATGCGGTATTCATGCGGGGTATAGCTGACTTCGATGCTTTTGCTGTTGCCTACGCCCATAGCCAGCTTTTCAGTGCCGTCGGTTGCCTTGTAAACGTTGATCTTACGCAGCATACCGGCAGTACCTTCAAGGGTGTTATCTACAGTGCAGAACGACTGTAGATCAAGATGCGAATTGTACTGATCTTCGATTTCGTTCGACAGATAAAAATTGTCGTAAATCTGATTTGCCATTAATTAGTTCCTCCATATAGTTTTTTGTATTCTTCGGGGTTTTTCTGCGAAAAGTTGAAGCGTTCGACCGGCGACATCTTTCTGAAGCTTTCAAGTGTCATGCCGCCGTTAGGCTCGCCGCCCTTTTCGCCCGGCTTAAAGCCGTCAAATTTCTGTTCCTGCTTTTCGGTTTCAAACAAAAACGCGCTGTCGGATGCAGCCGCAAGCTTTTTAAGCTGTTCGGCCAGCCCTTTGACCGTGCCGTCTTCATCCAGTTCAGCCTTATCAAGATCAAGCAGTGCCTTTACCGCCTTAACGTTTTTCGCCTTTGCGGTTGCTACGGCCATATCAACGGCGGTATCGATTTTCAGGCGTTTGATTTCCGCTGCGTGGGCTTTTGCTGCGTCAGCGTTATCCTGCTGAAGCTTGCTTATCTGATCTCGCAGTGCGTCCACGTCGCCGGTGGATGTTTTCAGCGTTTCAAGCTGCTTGTCGCGGTCTTTCACCGTGCCGTTAAGCTGTGTAACCGTCGCTTCAAGTTCCTTGACCTTACCGGCCTTTTCGTTGAAGTCGGCACGCGATACAAAGTCCTTGCCGAGCGCCTGCGCCGCTGCGTTGTCCATGTCATCCGTGTAAGCGTCGCCTATAATGTCCTTTAACCATTGCAGTTTCATGTTTACGTCCTTTCTGCGCTGTTCCTTTTTGTCGAGCCAGTCCTCGTATTCAGCGCCGCCCTGCTTGTTATCCGCCGGGCACGCGGTAAAATGGATATGAAAAAAGCAGCCCCGCGAATTAACGCTTGACTGCTTCGATCATTAAATTGTGGTGTGTTTTAAATCGCGTCGGCCTCCGACCACGCTTTATAGATGCGCTCGCCCATTCGGGCAAACCAATCTACCATTGTTTCATTCATTGCCCATGCGTCGGTTTCGCCCGAGCATTCGCACAGGCCGCATTCGGCAAGGAACGCATGCACGATCTCGTGTCGCTTGACCTTTTTAACATAGGCATCCATGTCGTACAGATTACCCTGTATTTCACGTTCGATCACGATCTCGCGCGTTGTCCAGTCGCAATAGCCGTCGCATTCGCGCAGACGGTCGTCGTCGGCTTCGTTGCTTTCGATGATCGCCCAATTGGCGCCTAAGATGTTAATTATCACTCTGCTGTCTCCTTTTTGGCATGAAAAAAGCACCGCCTGTTAACGATGCTTTATTGTTATTTGTTTTCCGGTACTCTTAAATCTCTTACCGTTTGTGGATCGTCGATGTAAAATCGCCATTCATCTTCGCTTATGGCAGCTCGATTTATTCCAAACACGTTTATTGGAACAATTACATCATCCCAAAGGCGACGGAGCTTTAAAGTTAAATCAAACGACCTGATTTTTTCGACCATCTCTTGTGTTATTTCTGCGCTCATCTCAGGGTCAGGGCAAACGACAATAGACGAATAAACCCTTTTGTAATCAATTTTGTTCATGCCGACTGTCGATACGCTCGTTTTTGTTTCATAGAATTCAACTTGCGGTACTGCTGTCCCTATCTTTTTTCTATTACAGCCAAAGATAGCATACACTTCACAGGAATAACCCTCTACGGTTTCTATCAACTCCGTTTTTGTCATGCTATTTCTCCTCCTTTTTCTCATAGCCGATGCCGTTGTTGCATTCGCTAAGCTTGCTCGGGTCATGTTTAGATATCCAATCCATCGATATTCCATCAGGGAACGCATCACAAGCGGCTTTCCAGCCGTCAATATTCTCTCGCTGATGAATGCATCTGTCACATGGATAATCAACACAAATCATTTCCCGCGCCTCCTTACATATTTATCGTACAGTTCTTTAGCTTCTTTCGGCACTTCTTCGTTCCTGTAAAGCAAAACTTCTACTTCTGCAATACATTCCACACCATCTTCAAAAGCGGTAGGGCTGATGCCGTCAATATGAATATCTTGCAGTTCAGCATATAGTGTCTCGATTTCTTTAGACTTCAAACCATGAATTAGCTTTGCATGACCGCATTCATGCGCGACAGCTTCCTGTAGCGTGTTAGGTAAATTAAATTTGGTCTTTGCTATCATTGCGTCAGCTTCACTAATAGTCAGTCCACTAAGTAACCGACTATTCACGTTTAGTTCAACCAAACCATACTGATTTGGCAAGACCTGAAACAACGCAGACTTGCCGCTTGCTTCGTCATAGAAATCACCAAAGTTTGCAGCTGAAATATGCATACCGCCCTTTGCTTCGAATTCCTTTACAGTCTTGCCTATAACGTCCGATACTTCGGGGCGTATTTCTTTGCTGCTCGCCATCATTTGAAAATCATCTATATCAAGTGACTTTACTATACCACTTTTCGTAGATTTTTCAAGCGGTTTAACGCTTTTTGCAAGCCCTGTTTGCTTTGCCGCCCACTGCTTATAGGTCATGTTGCCCGGCACGGTGTAGGTCTCGCCGGTCTCGGGGTCGCGCGCCCAGCGTTCGGCGATATCGTCCATATCGTCAAAATACGGCGCTGTCGTTCCTCGACACCAGGGGTGAAACGGTGGGGCAGTTACGCCTATGGCATATTCGGACATGGGGTATACCTTGCCGTCAAGCTGTGCGCATAGGTCGCATGTCTTGCCGTCCAGCGTTTCGACAATGACGTACTTTTCAACATCGAGGTCTTCGAAACAGTCTTTACGCGCTTCATTGGCAAACGCCGCGCTTTCCGTCATGACCAGCCGCCCGGCCTGCGATTTGGACACCTTGAAGCGGTCGGCAATGGCCTTGATGGTGTTATCAGGCGCAGCGCCGCGCATTACCATCTGCGTTATCTGCGTGTTGACAGTGTTTACAAGCGCCTGTTTGTTCGCCCATATACGATCACTGAACGTTTGCTTGTCCAGCGTCCACGCACGGGCTAACACCTTTTCTATCACATTTTCATCTATCGCATGAAGCGTCCAGCCTACGCCTACGCCCTTTTGCAGTTCAAATGCAGTGTGATAGTAGCTTGACTTATAAACTTCGCCCGAAACGCCCTTAACGGCTTCTGTCTGCTTTGCGGCTAAGACTTCGGCCTGCTGTTGCAGTTGAAGCTTTATCGCTTCCAGCCGCGATATATGGACACGCGCCGACGCATTTTCAAGCTGCTTTATCCATGCACCGTTAACGGCATTTTCTTTGCCGTATTTGATGTATTCTTCGACAGTCCACTTGAATTCTTCAAGCTCCTGCGAATTAAGCAGCTTGCGTGCATCGTTCAGCGATATTTCGTTGTTTTTTGCAAATCGCTGATACCATCGCACTATGTCCGATTCGATATCGCGTATAGCCTTATCGTACTGGCGTTCAAGGTTCTGAACGTATTCATAGCCGGTATCTAATAGTGCGTCTTCAAGGATACGCATGCGGTTAGTCCAGTATGCATCATTCTTCATCTATCATTGGTGCGCCGTCGTCGGCGTTCTGATTATTCCGCGCCATTTCAAACGCCGCCCTGTAGGGGTCTGCTTCTTCCTTCTGCTTTTCAAGCTTTTTAAGCTCGGCGGCGGGGTCTTTTACCCAGGGGTGCATAGAAACTATCGTATCATCGGATATAATGCCGACAGACGCGGCGCAATTGCTGATAGCTTCGGTTTCGTTTATCAGAACGTCGCGGTTAAAGATAACTTCAACGTTTTCGACAGCGTCGACCGCCTGACCCTTGCTTGCAAGATAGGTATTAACAAACCACAGGATTTCTTCAAATGCCGCCTGTAGTTCGATCTCCATGTCGTTCGCATCAAGATCGATGTCCGAATACATCGATTGTATATTCATCTGATTAGGCGAATTCGACATGCGGTCGTCTTTTGCATCGTAGCTGCGCAGATTTTCTATCAGCGACTTTTTCAGCAGATCAAGCACGGTCTTGTAGTTTTCTGCATTAACCGTGATTTCAAGGCTATCAACGCCGCCGTCGACACCTTCGACCGTGCGCACCTTTATAGCGCCGTATGTGCTGATGTTCTTGCGGAATTCGCCCAAATCCTGACCGTCGTAGTTTTTCAGGATCAGCACAGTATTTCGCGCGTCTTCTTGCATGTTGTTAACGAAGTCGCTTTCAATCAGGTTGATAGCGTCCTGCAGAGAACGGCAGCGGCGTATAAGCGGGATTTCCTGCGCATTATACTTTATGGGTATCAGCGGGAAGTGTTCCCAGTTGTAGCCCTGTGTATTGCCGCTGGCATCGGTCAGCGTTATGTAGTTCTGCTTTGTGCTGTCGGGTGTCAGCGTGCCGTTTTCAAAGATGTATGTTGCTACGCCGTCCGGCTTGAAGATATCCGCCTTTTCGATTATTTTCTTTTCACTGGCATAATACACTTCGACCTGATACAGCCTTACAGCAGCATCAAGCATCGTATGTTCTGCATCCGCCCAAAACGGCAAGATTTCATAGCCGGGAAACAGTTTAAAAGCCAGCTGCCCCGTTCTGTCGTAATACGGGTACAGCCAGCTGATACCGCTGTTGAAGCTTTCGACAACGGCGTTTTTTATCGTTCGCATGAAACGTGCGCCCAGCACCTTTTTAAGCGCGTCAAGGTACATTTCGTTTTCACCAGCAAACGTTATAGGCTTGCCGACGATGTAATTCTTTTTAACATCGGCATGCTTTGCATACTGGTTGTCCACAAGCTTGTTGTTAGGCAGGTTATCAACCGGCACAAGCTGGCCGTTCTCGCCTATGCTTGTACGCTGCCTGCGTAATATATCCTGATCGCCGCTGTAGTACCGTGCGCCGTCGAGCATTTCCCGTCGCGCTTCGGAACAGCGCCAGTCTGCTAACTCTCGCGCGAAAAACTGCGCTTCGGACATCGGCTGATTGGCTTTGATGCGGTAATTCCATAATTCTTGTTCTATCGGTTCGTTGAATAAAGGCATATCTTATCCCCTTAGAAACTAAATCTTGACGGTGCAAACGCTGCACGCACGAAGTACCGGGTGCTGTCCATCGCGTGGTCTGAAACCTTTAGCGGCCTGTCCTCTGTGGCCTTTTCATCCCAGCGATACAGGCCGAATTCGCTTATGCAGTCCTTGCAGCAGTCATTAAATAAAATGTCACCGGCGTTTAGATGCGTCGCTACGTCGCGTATGCCGTCTATTACACGGTTACTGGCCTGTTCCACCATAAAGCGTCCGTGACGGCGTATGACTTCGATGAACGACGCTGCTGACGGGTCGACAATTATCTTTCTGATAGGCAGATCATCGGCAAGCGCTTCAACAGCCACATAATGTTCTTCGTCTGTGCGCTGTCGCTGCTGTTTGCGCCCGTCATAGTAATATTCGCGCACGCAATACCATTTACCATCATAGCGCCCCCACAGTTCAGCCGCCGTAGGGTTAAGCGTGCCATAGTCGCACGATATCATGTAATCGGTGTACGGGCGATCAACAGTCGGTACAACATGCTTGTCCTTATCGAACATCGCATAGATAAGCCCCTCGGCGGCTACCCACATGCCGCGGATATAGCGGTCATAGAAAACGCCGGTGAACATTGTCTGATAGCGTTCGCGTATCTTTTCCGTCAGACCGGGGTTATCCGTCATTTCAAAATGCAGATGCAAAGCGTTGTGTTCCTTCGTCTTGCAAATCCACTCTGTATAAAACCAGTGCTGCGGCGTATCGGGGTTACAGCTAAACCACATCTTCGAGCCGTCCACGCTGCATCTGGTAAGCGCCTGTTCAACGAATGAGCGCGGCATAAGCGCGACCTCGTCGAGCAGTACCCCCGCGAGGGTACGACCCTGTATCAGCGCATAGCTGCTCTCGTCCTTGCCGCCGAACACTTCAAAGTAATTTGTTTTGCCGCCGCATCCGACCTCCAATATCTTATCGGCGCGCCGCCATCGGAGCATATAGCGCTCCTTTGCAAGCGTCATCGACAGAAACGGCACGACAATGTTTTTTATGGCGCTGTCAACGGTCTTGCCGCAGATGCCGAAGCGCCGCCCGTTAAACCCGCGCATGGCCCAGTCTATGAAAGCCCACATCATGATCGATGTTTTGCCGGAACGTACAGCACCGTCGCAGATAAGCGCATCATATCTGCTGTACGGAAACGCTAATATTTTCTTTTGCTTTTCACTAATCATACGCAATCAGCCATTGACAAACACGTATACACGTGTTATTATATATACACAGGAGGAACAACATGACAGGTAAACAGCTATTGAAAGAAGCACTGGCAAACGGATATGAGATTGACCGCATCAACGGCAGTCATTACATAGTTGTCAAGGGCGGATCAACGGTTTCAATTCCGGTGCACAGCAACAAGGATATTCCGATAGGAACGGCAAATAAAATATTAAAAGCATTGAGGCTGAAATAAGCTCCAATGCAATCCATATCAAGAAAGGACGAGATTTATATGATAATTGCATATCCCGCCGTTTTCACTTACGAAGACGGAAGCTATAATGTCGAGTTTCCCGATTTGCCGGGATGCCTGACATTCGGAGATACGATCGAAGAGGCATTCTTTAATGCAAAGGAAGCATTAGCCGGTTATTCCGCGTCTGTTTTGGAGCGCGGTGATAAGCTTCCGGCCGCAAGCAGCTTTACGAAAATTGCCGCCCCTGATAACGGCTCGGTGCAGTTGGTCGACGCCAAACCGGCATACACTCAGGCATCTGTCAAGAAAACGCTTACCATTCCTTATTGGCTCAATAAACGCGCCGAAGAGGCACATGCACCGTATTCCAAAATTCTGCAAGACGGGCTCGAAATGTATTTAGGCCTGTCATAATAAACATTAAGCCGTCCGTAATGGGCGGCTTTTTCAATCCGCGGGATCGTGTTCCAGCTCTTCGGCCAGTCTGCGCAGACTTTCGCTCAGCGCGTCGTCCTTTGCCTTTTCGACAGGTGCGCCGCTGATCAGCGCCCATTTGTCTATCAGCGTACCCATAGCCGTTGTTATCTGCGTAAGACTTGCACCGTCTATCTTATCAGGATTATTCAAAGCATTAAGCCCCAGCCCGAGAAACGAGCACACAAGGTCTTTGTGCTCTTCCATGTAAGCCAGGACATCCGCCGTGTTTTCTTCTTTTTTCAGTTGTGCAATCTTGGTGAATTCCGGTGATGCACTGACAACACGCTTTACGGTCTGGTGTGTAACATTGTTCTTTTTGGCAACTGCATTATATGACTGCAATTCGACATAATCGGCTATTATTTTCTTTTTCTGCCGGTCGGTCAGCCGCGCGGCCATATCATCACCCCATGTCAGTTACCCCCATGATAGTTTTCCAAATACCTTGCCGTGCTGATGCCGTCGGCATACAGGCTCTCAAGGATCATTATCCTGCCCCGAAGCCGTGCCCATTCGCCCGTATCGCGCTTGGTTTGCTTTAATTCCGCTTTTAATTCGTTTATTCGTTCAAGCAGCAGCCCGGCATTCGCCCGGTATTCCGCCGCCATACGTTTAAGTGCTTCGCTCATTCGGTCATTACCTGAAAATAAATATAAAACAAGCAAGCAGAATATTTCATCTGCTTGCCTGCCTTGCGTAGGACGCGTAAAAATCAATTGTCAGGAGACACATAACAAGCCGGTGATCCGGCAATGCGCCCCACGCTTTAAAGAAAGGAAAAAGAAAAAGAAGGGGAGTTTCACATTTATCTGCTACATCCACGATACCATTTTAGCACGGTTTATGGGCTGATTTTTCGCATCTTTTTCGCATCTTTTTTCAAATCGAAACATATCCCAGCTCAAGCGCTATCTTCAGAAGTATGTCATTTATGTGCCTGTAAGCCGTTGATTGATTAACATGCAGAATTTGCGCAGCGCCGTTGACTGTATAAGCCTGTTTCCAGTAAACGAGATCAACAAGCTTCCTGTCGAGATCGTCGGCGTTTTTAAGCACATACTCGATCGCCTTGCAGCTGCGCTCGGTCTGCACGATATATGGAGACAGCGCAATGTGCAGCGCGGTATTTTCGGCGTTCCTGCTGACCTCTCCGCCGCCCGTACCGTCCGTGTACTTCGGCGTAGCCGACGGGATCATATCATCCCAGTAGCGCTGTATTTCGCCTTTGTATTCGCGGTAATGCTCCAGCTGCCACTCTACCATGCCCCGTACCCGCGGCGATATTGACGATTTGTATTTAGTCATTCTGCTTCCTTTCTACTCTCCCAGCGTATACCTTGCGTACCGCACCGGCTCGCCGTAACGGTTGCGGCCTTTTTCCATCGTGGTCTTGATATCATAGCCCATGTTGCGCAGATCGTTGACGCGGCTGGCGGCACGCATGATGCCGTATTCCGTCTGCGCCTCAAGGCTTGATATACTGCCGTGCTCCCGCATGTGCGTTATCATACGTCTGCACTGATTGTTCATGTTCCGCGATACCTCCCGGCCGTTCTCTTGTCTTTTCTGCGTATCTTGCGCTGCCGCTTTATATACTCGCATACAAGCAAATCATTCGGTGAATAGTCGCTGCGCTTTGCAGCCTTCGCTTTCTCGTTTTCCTCGCAGAAAGCCTTGTATCTCTCGCACGTTGCGTGACATTTAAGCGCCCTGTCGGTGCAGCCTCTGCAATCGTTCGTCATGGCTTAAACCGTGCGCACCAGTGTGCCGGCCACTCGCAATCCGTGCTGCAATACTCGCAGCACCAGTCGTAATAGCTGTTCTCACTCCTGCGGCATATCTCGCGCACGGCATTGCGGTATGCGCTCACCGTGTCCTCAAGCTCGCATATCTGCACGCGCTGCTGCTTTATGTAGTCGAAAACGGCATCTTCGTATGTTTCCTCGCACTCCTCCGGCACGCCGTGCAGCAGACACAGCAGCCATATCCGCAGATTATGTATCAGTTTCTTCATATCAGTACGCCTTTCCGCTTTCGCTCGTTCTCTCCGGCAGATCAACCATTTCAGGCCGTTTCAGCTCCTGCTCGAGCGCCCACATGATATTCCATGCCGCCGCTGCAAGGTGATGATCTTCCGCATCGCCCTGCATGTACAGGCTCAGATGCCGCATGCCGCTGTCCATAAAGCTGTGCTGCGGTATGCCTTTGTTTACGTTCCTTTCGCCGTAATGCTCTGCGCCGCGCTCACAGTGCTGCGCAAGGGCGTGTATCGCTCCCCACGGCAGCAGATCATAGCGGCCTTTCCCGGCGGCGCTGTCCCTCACTGCGCCGGTTTCAAACTCGCGGCGCTCGTCCTTTACAAATTCCATGTTCTCACCTCATCCCGATATCTTCTAAAAAGTGCAGCATCGCGTGTGTGTCCTCGCACTCGTAGGCCTTGCCGTCGACCGTCACCGTGTAGCCGCCGTCGGCGTTGCTCTCGATTTTCAGCTCTGTTATTTCTGCCATCAGTTATGCCCGTACCTTTCGTCAAACGGTACGAAATTATCGTCTCCGACAATCTCGCGTATTCTCTTATCAAGCGTTGTTTTCGCGTAAACAAGCTCTGCATCGTCCGAGCCGTCGCTTACGAACAGCTCCGCAAGCTCATTGACGTATTTGACAAACGCCTCTCCGAACGCCTTAGCGCGGCCTGCGCCGAGATTGAGCACCTCGTTTGCCGCTATAAACGCCGCGTCCTCTGCCATCTGCATGCGCGTCCGTGCGTAAAGCTGCAATTGCGTGTTGACCTCGCGCTGCACCGCCTTTGCAAATGCCGATTGCTTACCCATACGCTTTTACCTCCTTAAACTGCTTCACATCCGGCTCAAAGTCCAGCGGCAGGCAGTTTAATTCAGCCGGTGTAGCCATCCTGCAATCGCTCAGAGGGCACTTGAAACAGCTGTCGCTGTACATGCAGCGCTTAGTCTTTTGCCGTCTGCGCATTGCTCTGCCTCCTGTGCCCTACATACTCGTCGATGCTCAGATCCAGCGCGTCAGCCAGCAGCTCGACCGTTGTCAGCCAGCCGCCGCGAGTAAAGCCGCGTTCAAGTTCGCCTATGGTTCTCCGCGCTATACCGCTTGTTTCAGACAGCTGCTGGATGCTCATTCCCGCATCCAGCCGCGCCTTGCGCATATATTCCCCGCGTGTCATCATTTCCTCCTGTTATTAATAATCACAATGATATTTGCGATAACCACTGCTATACACAGCACGGTTAATATGCTCATTCGATTTCACCCCACTCATGCACCTGACCGCATTTGCCGCAGTACAGGTATTCCGAACTGCCGCCGTCACCGCATGTGGGGCATGTGCCGATCACTGTTTTCTCGCCGAGCTTTACGCGGTTATACGGCTTCACGGGTATCTGCTTATCAAGCGCGGCGCAGGCAATCAAACAGGCCTCGTCAACCGCCGCACGTTTCGCCGCCTCTCCGTTAAAGCCGCCGTAATATTCGATTTCCGCAAGCGCTTCAACCGTCGTGTCGGGATGTATGATCCTTTTAGCTTCTGCTGCTGTCATTCGCTCACCTCGTCCATCTTTGCGCCGCAGTTGGGGCAGTATCTGTAGTATTTCCGAAACAACTCAAATGCCGCCATTCCGTAGCCGTCTCCCACGTCATAGTTTTCGCCACATTCGCTGCACTCAGCCATATCGCCATCAGAGACAGGAATCCATTCACCATGCACCACCGGCGCAACGTCAGTAGCGGGCATATCATGTAAAACGCAAATTGCCTTTGCCCATGTACGGCGATTTTTGTCTTTGTCATTCACCGCTGCTACCGTCAGCACTTTTTCCAACGCTTCGCGCTCTATGTATTCAGCCATTGTTATCCTCCTTCGGCTTTTCCGGCAGCGGCATCCAGTGCGTGACATTGGTCACATATCGCAGTGCATAAGGGAACACCCACCCGTCACCGTGCCAACTTACAACTTCGTATGTAAAATGCGAAAACGGGTTGTCTTTACACCATCCGACAACTTTGGTGTCAATCGGCGGCCGCTCGTCCTCCACGCTTATCCAGCGCATCTCGTGCCGCTGTGCAAGCTCGATCACTTTTTGCTTCCACTCAAGCTCTGCCCTCAGCGCCTCGTTTTCGCGCCGGAGGTCTTGAATTAAAAGATCAGTGTCAGTCATTCAGTATGTCCTCCATTTCTATCTGTGCCGGCGGCGCTAACATTTCCGCTTTCGCTCTGGCGTAAAAGTTCTTGTCGATTTCAAAGCCGTATGCGTTCCGGCCTAAATCCCGCGCTGCCCGAAGCGTTGAGGCCGAATCGCAGCACGGATCAATGACAGTGTCTCCCTCGTCGGTGAATATCTCGATCAGTCTTTGCAGCACTTTTATCGGCTTTTGCGTCGGGTGTATTCTGGGGATCTCTTTGCCGTCCCGCTCCCATGCGAACCAGTCAAACACCATGTGCCCTGTTCCTCGTATTGGCTTACCCGTTTCGGGATCTGTCTGCCGTCCGTTATTAAACTTCGGCAGCTTATCACGGTACAGCACGACGGCAAACTCCGTAGCCCCGACAATGCGCATATTCGCTTTCAGAACCTGTGCGGAATAGTTTTTGCAGAAAAACAGGGGGAATGAATTGTTAAACCCGTATTTTTTCCCGTACTCGGTTACGGTCTGCATCTGGTCAAACGCGCAGAACACGATCATTGCCGGTGCTTTTCCTTTTTCTTTCGGCTCAGGCTTCAACAGGCGGCTGCAAAAGTGCATGTATTCCGCAATCTTGAAATAACCGTCGCTGTTGAAAAACGATTTCTTTGCAAGCTTGCTCTCGCCGTTTTTGTTGTCCCCGCCGTTATACCAGCTGGGATTACTGCCGTAGGCATCCGCCCCAATGTTGTAAGGTATATCCGCGATTACGAGTTGTGCTTTAGGGATGTTGTACTTTTTGAAGTTCTGAAAATTATCGTGGTAAATCTCGCATTTAGGCACTCAGTACACCTCCCGGAAGTGGTTACTACCGTTAAATCCCGTAAACCAGCAGTACGTCTCCGGCAGCTCCCTTACCACATCCGCGCCCTGCTTTTCCATGCTCCAGCGCGTCATAACGTCTCTCGCTATCTCGCACAAATTCTTCCACACGGGAAAGCCCTGACTGTAGCCGTGAAACTGGTGCGGCTGAGATAACACGCCGATGATGGTGTCGGGAAAACGTGCATCGTCCACGCGGTTGAGTACGCACCAGACGGCCTGCTGCTGATTTAAAAGCTCACAGCCCCGCGCCTCGCCGTACAGCATCTGCGCCATTGCCGTTACGTCGGCCTCGGTGAAGTACAGCTCATACACCGGCTCTGCAACCTCGACCACGCACAGTCCCTCGGTGTTCACCGGCGGTGCTATGGCCTCCGGCGTCTCCGCCCGTGCCGCGCTCTGAGCGAGCGCTATCATTAGGCCGAGAAAGCACAGCAGCAGCGCGGCGTAAGCGATTATCAAGCTGTCACGTTTCATTGTTCGCCCGCCTTTTCGCAAGCATTTTGCCGTACAAGCCGCACTCTTCAAGCGGCACCTCGCGCAGCACCTTTGCCTTACGCGCCCTGACCTTGCCGTCGCCATACAGCGGCACAAGCACATCGGTTTTTTCGCATTCGCATTCGAGTATAGTGAGATCGGGCCAGCCTGCACCGTATTTGACCGCCCACGCCTTGTGCGCAAGGTGAATACCCGCACCGCAAGTTTCTGATGCATCGTCGGAAAAACCGTTATCGGGTGTGACAATGTCGCCGATGGTGTAGATAAAGCTATCGTCGTAGTCTGCGCGATATGCGCCGGCGCAGAAACGCACGGCTTTGTACAGCTTGACTGTTGTGCCGGTCGCGTCCAGCCCGTAGAAGTCTATGTATTCCTCAATGTTTGAGGGATTGTAAACTATACGAGCATTGCCGCTGACCTTGATATTGTTCTTTCGCGCAGCGTCTACGATTTGACTGTTGTCCCACGCCTCGACGCTGCTGTTGTCACGCGCTACGACGCTGCTGTTGTCCCACGCTACGACGCTGCTGTTGCCATACGCTACGACGCTGCTGTTGCCCCACGCTGTGACGCTGCTGTTGCCATACGCTACGACGCTGCTGGTGTTCCGCGCTACGACGCTGCTGTTGCCATACGCTATGACGGAGCTGTTGTCCAGCGCCTCGACGCTGCTGTTGCCCCACGCCTCGACGCTGCTGTTGTCACGCGCCTCGACGCTGCTGTTGTTCCACGCTACGACGCTGCTGTTGTCACGCGCTACGACAGGCATTTTAAACCGCCTGCTTACTGCCGCACGATTATCCGGCGTGCCGAATTTGATAATTACCCTGCCGTCAAAATCTGCGGCTACGGCATCAAGCTCTGCCTGTGTTGTGCAGATTATCTCTTTCATGTTTGTTCCCCTTTCACTTTTGCGTACACTGCTTTGAGCTGCTCGAGCTGATCGGAGCTTGCTCTTTCCGTGTGCTCTATCACGCCGCGCTGCTGCATCTCGCGCTCCTTGAGCGGGTAAATGTCCCGCCAGCACTTATCAATGCTTTGCAGCAGTATCGGTTTCCAGAGCTCAGGAGCAAAATCGGCTTTCAGCTTTGCGGTCAAGCGCTCCTTTGCGCCGTCTGTAAGCGGCTTTTTGATGCTCTTGCGCATCTTTTCAAACTCTTTCAAGACTGACAAAAGCTCCTCATCACCCGCCGCGAAAGCGGCAAATGCGTCAGCATTGCGCGTACGCGCGCTATTGTCTTGTGTCTTTTGTCCTATGTCTTGTGTCATTGTGTCTTGTGTCTTATGTCTTGTGTTATTAGTAGGCTTTTGCTCGGTTTCTTTCGCTTTCGTTCGGTTATTTTCGGTTTCTGTCGGTTCGGTTCGGTTATTTTCGGTTTTATCCGGTTTTGCTGGTCTGCCGCCTTTGGCACCGTTTTCAGCGTTAATAGCAGCAGTTTTAGCTTCTCGGTCTAATGTCGCCTTGAATGTCGGAAACACAAGCCCTTCCCGTCCGCTGTTTTCAGGTTCACGACCTGACCGCGCATATTCAAGTATGGCGGTAAATAGCCGTCCTTTTTCAGCATCTGACAGGGCTGACATTTGCTCGATCCAATCGAAATAGGCCTTGACATATTTTTTTGCCATTACCTACACCCACACCTCAGAACGGCAAATTGTCGCCGCTCTCGTCCAGCTCCTCGAAGTCTGCGGCGCTTATGTCCGCAACCTGATTGCTGCGTTTGCTGCCGCCGAAGTAGACATGTTCGGCAACTACCTTGTTTGTCACGCGGCGCTTGCCCTCGTTGTCCGTCCACTCATCTATTTGCAGTCTGCCCTGCACGATGATCATGTCGCCGGTGCCGAAGTATTTGCCGACGAACTCCGCCGTGCCGCGCCATGCCTCGCACATGATAAAGTCTGTCTTGGGCTGTCCGCCCTCCGCGCCTGCATAGTCCCTCTGACAGGCTACAGACCACGATGCAACAGGGATATTCGTTCTGGTGTATCTCGTCTCAGGCGTCTTTGTGAGCCGCCCTGCGATTGTCACTGCATTCAACATTGTCTTTTCTCCTTATAACCATGATTTGCCGAACACTTCCATGAATTTATCGTGTCCGTACAGTCCTTCAAATTGCTCCTGGCACTGCCGCTTGAGCCTTGTGTCAAGATCGTGATTAAAATGCACTCCGTAGCTTGCGCCGTTGTGCCAGTCGTACCGCAGCCACACCCAGCAGCCCCACTCGTCGGCGGCTTTGCGTCGCCCAGCTCCCCACACATGGTGCTTGTGCAGCCCTGTTGTGCTGCCGGTGATAAAGCAGGCCTTTTCGCTCTGCATGATGCTATCTGCCATCCCACGCCTCCAGCATGCTTTCAATGTCGTTCGGGTCTTTCGTCTCTATCCCGACGTTCCGGCAGTCCTGCACGATAAGGTCTATTAGCCGCGCCATCTGCGCCGTGTCGTATGTGCTGCTGCCGTAGTAGGCCGTAACTAAGCTCATGCCCTTTGCGCCGCTTGGCTTGACATCCGTTACCCAGCCCAAGCCGTAGCTCTGCCACGCGATGCAGAAGCGCCCTGCGGCCTCGTCGCTCATGAGCAGATTATCGTTGTTGCCGCCGATGTTGCGCACATAGCCTCTGTAAAGGCTTTCTTTTGCCGTGTGCATCTTCTCGGCAAGCTGATCGAGCAGCACCCATGCATAGGCGTTTGCGTTCAGTGACCGCGCCTTGTGGAATTTCTTCGCGGTCACCGTCAGTTCACGGCCTTTGAGCTGTTCATACAGTGCCCGGCAGTCCTCCGCCGTGCGGAAGGATATCACCTGTGCACCGTCCATCGTGAAGCTCAGATCGTGTAACGTGGCCTTCATCGCTTCCAGCCCTCATAGCAGCTTTTGCAGAGGCATTTGCCGGTGTTGCGCTGTGTAAGCTTTGCTATCTTCAAAGCGCTCGTCTTTGAGCCGTCCTGCGCTATGTAGTCCTCGATAAACATGCCGCATTCCTCGCATTTGAGACTTATCGCGGGTTTCTTCGGCTCGTCCTTCGGCTTGGGCGGCAGCTCCTGCGGTTCGGTGTCGTACTTCGTTCTGTCCTTTGCAAAGTACACGTCGGCTGCAATGCCCAGCGCCTTTGCCGCAACGCTTATCGCATCCGTTAAGGCCATCTTTTCCGCCTCATCTGACATATACGCGCCGCCGCGCTCCTGCGCTACAAAGCTTGCGCCGCCCAGACCGGGGATGCCGTGACTTTCCGCGCCCGTCTCAGGGTCTTTGTAGTGTAGCTTGATCTCCACAAACGCCGCAGTCTGCTTGGTTATTGGATCGTGCTCAAGGCGCTTGTCGATAATGTCGTACCACCAGCCGATGCCGCACGGTCCGAACAGCTCGGTAAGCGTCTTGATACGCCACATGGGATTTATATCGCTCATGCCGCTGAGCCTGCCGCCCTTGATGGGCTTGAGCGCACACTCCGGCACCTTGCGGCCGTAGTCGTAAAAAGTCATATTATCCATGCCGCACCTCACTTCACGCTCATGGTCATGTTTTCGGCCAAACGCCAGCCGGAAACCTCTGCGCCGTTTTTGATAGCGGCCTTGATTGCATTCTTGTCCGGTTTCTTCGTTACCGTGACCTTCATGTACTCGTCGGGGGCGATGCTCTCATCGTCGCTTGCCGCTATGGTGCTTTTGCGCCACGTCGCCGCGACCCTTGCGGTCGAAAACTTCTCGCCGCCCAGCGCATCCTCAGCCGCAGCCTTGTAGCGCTCTGCCTGCCTCTCGCAGGCCTTCATACGCGCCGTCAGGCGCTTTGTCTCGGCCTTGATGGCCTCTGCCTCTGCTGCATTGTTCTTGTAGCCCAGCAGCAGGTTTTCGATAACGTCCCTGCGCTCCATGTCGAGTGCCGCGAGCTGCTTACAGAAGTCCTCTGCCGGTGCTATGACCTCGCCGGTCTCTGCGTCTTTCCAGTCGCACAGCTCGCCGGTTTCGGGATCTGTGAAGCGGTCATACAGCTTCATGATCTTGTTGTCTACCCAATATAGATTGTTCATTGTTGTGTCTCCTTACTTGAATGTGTATCTTCCGCGCCGTTTGGCGCACTCCTCTTCGGCCTTGTTGGCAAACCACACCATAGCGGAAATTATGCCGCCGATGGTCAGCACAACGCCCATTACTGCCATGCAGAACCACAAAAGTATCATTTGTCCTTTTCCCCTTTCAGCACTTGCCTACAAGCGCCCTCATTTCGTCTATCGGCACATCCAGCGCCTTTGACAGCGCTTTGACCTCGCCGATCTTCCAGGCATCCGACGCTCCGCCCATCATCGAACGGTAACGTCCTACGCTTATGCCCATTTTGGCAGCAAGCTTGACCTCGCTTAGCTTCATTGCACTTTTTCTGCCCAACACAAGCTCTTTTAGTGGGTCTCGCTGTACCTTGTCAAGCCGCGTTCTCGGCATCTTATTCTCCTTTCTCGTTCTTCTCGGCCTGTGCCGCTACCATATCTGCTACGCCGTTTGCGTAACCGTTGAAATACTGCTGCTTGTCTGCGGGCAGCTTATCGAAGATGTCTGCCATCGTCTTAATGGTCTGTTTTTCTTTTTCACTCATGTTTTCACCCCCCCCCTTTGTGTGTTGTGGCTGTTTGACCCTGTGTGACTAATATAGCATCATTTTGACCACTTGTCAACCATCAAGGATAAAAAAATTAAAATTTTTGTTTGACACAGTGTGACAAGCGTGATATTATCTATTTAGACAAAGGGGGTGAAAAAATGAATGACATTAATAGCCGCATACGCTATATAAGAACGAACGCGGGATTGTCACAAACCGAATTCGCAGAAAAGATCGGGCTTTCAAAAAATTTTATAAGTCTTGTTGAAACTGGTGGACGTATACCGGGTGATAGAACTATAAAAGATATAAGCCGTGAATTTAATGTAGATGAAGGCTGGCTACGTTCTGGCATCGGTGAACCGTTCGTGCCAAAAAAACGAAGCGATGAAATAACCGATTTTCTCGGCAGCGTATTAAAAAGCGGATCGCCAATACAGCAGGCGTTTGTAACAGTGCTTGCGCGGACAACGCCGGACGAATGGGCACTGTTTGAAAAAAAGCTGCTTGAACTCGCAGCCGAAGTCGAAAATATAAAAAAAGAGACCGACCAATAAAGGCCGGTCTTTTTGTTGCCGTGTTTACTTCATATTAAGCAGCATAGTGTATACAAAATTTAATTCGCGGTTGTTTGCATCTTTCAGCAGTCGTTCGATTTCCCTAATAAGTATTTCCCGTTCTTCTTTTGCTGTCATCTTTGTTCTCCCTTCCATTTTTCTTCGTTCGCTTGTTTGGATACGATTTATAATTTATTATCCGATTTAGATATTAGCACAATTGCATATATTCGTCCATTCTTGTTATGCACAAACGTAAAACAGCGTTTTTGTGCAATTTGCGCGGCAAATTATATGGGCAATGTACACAATCTACGGTTGTCGTTATTAAGCGATGCGCCGAATTTGTTGAAAAATAGTAGAATTCTGTCACCAATAGTGGTAATATTGTGCTTACAAAAGCAATAAAGAGAATATTAAATGAGAATAGTCGGATTTGTAAACAAAAACGTAAAATCACTTTTAGAGCTGGACGATATAGACGATCATAATATTTACATCGGTTTTTCAAACGTCGAACATATGGCAAATTCTCATCCCGAAGATTTTGCAAAGTACGGCAAAGACATTGAGAATATACTACGTTCGCCCGATTATGTCGGTCGCAATAAAAAAGACGGGTCTATCGAGTATGTAAAAGAATATACGATAGATAATGAGTATGTAAAAGTAGCGGTAAGAGTTTCTCAAACCAATAGGTTCTACGCTCGTTCTTTGTATGTGCTGAACAACCGCAGAGTTAACAATTTTATTGCAAAAGGAACTCTGATCGCTATTGACACAGAAAATAAATGATAGTATAATTTAACCGAAGATAACATAGTATATCTTACGGAGATAGAGGACGGAACGGGCAGCCGTCGCCTTTATTGGAGATGTGGGAAACGTCACCCCACCTATTTCCGTGTAGCGCGAGATTTATAACTTCGGTTGTAAGTCTCGCGTTTGCTTTTTCAGATCGTCCCGCCCCTGCTGCAACTCAGAGGCGGGACTTGCAACAGATATCCCTTGTAAACCGTCTATCTGCTACGATTCGAGCGTAACAGATTGCACAGCCGAAATCTACAACGAAATCGCCGAAATTATGCTTTTTACATGGTTTCGGCGAAAACAATAATATTTTGGAGATGATGTTCAACCGTGCAATCGCCTTATGAAATTCCCGATTTGTCTGTGGTTTTCGCCAAAATCCGCAAAGCTAAAGATGCATCGGGGCTAACCAATCAAGAAATCGCCGATAAATCCGGCATTGCATACAACACTGTGTGCAACATAACCGCCGGTTCTGCAAAGCAAGTTTCATTTCACAGCGTCGCTGCTATATGCGTCGTTCTCGGCCTGTCGCTCGACGAAACATTAGGCTTGCGCGATACCGATACAAGCAACTACATTCGTAAACTCGAAATTGAAAACGCAAAGCTGGCAGAACAGATAAAGCATTACAGAACTTTCGCCGCTATAAGCCGCACATTGGTATTTGCCCTCGTCGGTGTGTGCACTCTGCTGCTGTGCGCCGTTATAGGCTATGCTCTGTTCGATATGTCGCTCAAAAACGTCGGGCTATTCCAGCAGAACGGCATAGCGCTCACAGCGGCGTTTCTCGGCGTTGTTGTAATTGCAGCTATTATTCTTATACTTCATGCGCTGAAAACTGTTATATGCGATTTCAAGGGGGATAAACATGAAGTGCCGGAAGTGTAAAGCGGAAATCCCCGATGAGCTGCATCCACTGTTCTGCTGCTACTGCGGAGAACAGCTCGTAAAGGAACGGAAAAGAAAAGATGAAATAAAAATACCCGCGCCGCGTAAGCGTGGGCAGAAGTGGTACGTTGACCTGCGCCGCGAGGGCGTGACCGTTATCGAGGACAGCGAAGCGGAGGCAAAGGCAAAGGCTATAGCCATCCGCGCCGGATTCGTGCCTGTAAAGAAAAAGGCTGAAAATGTGACGTTGGCAGCGGCTATTGATAACTACATTGCCGTCAGGCAAAATGTGCTGTCCCCGTCGACGGTCGTCGGATATAAGTCCGTCAAGAAAAACAGATTTAAAAAATATATGGGCATGCCCATTGCCGATATACCTGATTGGCAAACGGTGATAAACAGCGAAGCCCTCGTTTGTTCCCCGAAAACGCTGAAAAACGCCTGGGGGCTTGTCGCGCCTGCCATAAAAGCTGCCGGTGTAGATTTGCCGAAACTGACATTGCCGCAGATAGTGCCGAAAGACCCTGTTTTCCTTACGCCGGATCAGATAAAAATATTTGTGTCTGCAATCAAGGGTACGCCGGTCGAAATACCTGCCCTGCTTGGACTTCATTCACTGCGCCGCTCGGAAATTGCCGCGCTTGACTGGTCTAATGTTGATCTCAAAAAGAAAACAATAAAGGTATCGGGCGCAGTTGTTCCCGGCGAGAACTGGACGCTTGTAGAAAAGCCGACCAACAAAAACAATTCGTCAACGCGAATTGTTCCCATTATGATACCTGAACTGTATTATGCTTTGAACGCCGTCAAGGACAAGCATGGGAAAGTAGTCACTTGCTATATATCTACGGTTTATGATTGGGTAAATGATGTGTGTGATAAAAACAACTTGCCCCGTCTCGGCGTGCACGGACTGCGGCATTCATACGCTTCATTGGCATATCATGTCCAAATGCCCGAGCAAGCCGCAATGCAGATCGGCGGCTGGTCAGACTATGGCACGATGCGAAAAATCTACACGCATTTGTCTGCATTGGATATAAGTCAGGCCGAAAACAAAATGTCCGAATTTTATCAGCAGCGTACCGATTAAATGCGCATTTTACGACAAATTTTACGACAAGTCAAAATTTTATTGGTTTCTCAATGCATTTAAGTCTCTCCGCAAAGGTTCGAATCCCTTACGGCGTGCCAAAAATAACAGCTTCCGTCATCGGCGGAGGCTGTTATTTCTTTTATTCATAATGACGTAAGGGATTCGAACCCTGAGAGGGTCGGAGCGTTAAGGAAATATGCCGGCGGCATATTTTCAGCTCCGAGGGGCGCAGCAGCTCGCTGCAAGCCCGCGAGCTTTTGCACAGCAAAAGCTCTGTCCCTTACGGCGTGCCAAAAATAACAGCTTCCGTCACAGGCGGAGGCTGTTATTTCTTTTATTTATCATGACGTAAGGGATTCGAAGCCTGAGAGGGTCGGAGCGTTAAGGAAATATGCCGGCGGCATATTATCTTGCCCGCTGCGCCTCGCCTGACGTTCACGTCTGCGGCGGCACCGTGACGGACAAGCTCGCCTACCCGATAAACATTGAATGCGTATAAAAAATGCACCGTCTGTCGGACGGTGCATTTTGGCGTTCGGATTATTCGCCGAAGTCGAGGACGCGCAGCATGCGCACGAGGGTGAGCCTGTTGCGGATGGCGGCCGAGATGGGCAGCATCTCCCGCTCGAGGGCGGGGTCTATGCCGATGTGCTCGGGCAGATATTTCGCGTTGCAGCCCCTGTAGAGCGCCTCCATCTCCTCGACGGAGGGTATCTCGGCTATCATGGCGCGTATCTCGTCCCAGTGATCGACGATGTTCTGCGGATCGAAGGTGGCGAGGACGTCGTTTGCATTTTCCTTGATTATGCCCGGTGCGAGCCTGTCGCCGAACTTTTCTCTTATCCACTGCTCGCTGAGCGGCTCAAAGGGCTTGGCCTTGGGCGTGGGCAGGGAGGCCAGACGGTGATATTCCTTTACGCAGGCGAAGGTGCCGACGCCGACGCATTCGCCGTGGATGCCCTCTGCATTTTCAAAGCGCGGCGGCTTCATCTCGACAAGGTGCGCCATGAGGTGCTCCGCGCCGGAGGCCGCGCGCGAGTGATTGAGAAGCTGCATGGTAAGGCCGCTCTTCATCTGCGCCATGGTCATCGCCTCATGGTCGGCAACGCCGGTGGCCGCGTACTTGTCGGCAGCCTCGCGCATGATATCGAGCGCCTCCTTGGCAAGATCGGCTACCATCGGGCAGTAGTATTCGCCCGCAACGAGCTGCGAGACCTTCCAGTCGAACAGGGAAATGTATTTCGAGAGAATGTCGTTTATGCCGCTTGCGACCAAACGTGCGGGCGCGCCCTTTATGATATCAAGGTCGGCGACGACGAGGACGGGAGCGCACATCGGGGTGGACTTCTTCTGGCCGTTCAGGATGGCCGAGCAGATGTTCGCCGTGAAGCCGTCGGAGGAGGCGAGGGTCGGAATGGCGACGAAGGGGATGCCGAGCTTGTATGCGGGGTAGCGGCCGAAGTCCATGATCGTGCCCGCGCCGTAGGCCACGATGACCTCGGGGGAGTCGAGCTTTGTTATCATCTCCTCGATAACGGTGTCCTCGGCACGCAGGCCGTTTGCCTCGAGAACGATCTCCTGATCGGCGGCAACGTGCTTGCCCTCGGTGAGCTTGTAGATGACCGTGTCGTATATAACGGCACGCTTTTTGCCGGCAAGGCCGACGTCGGCCATGTACTGCTCGAAGTTGTTTATCGCGCCGTATTCGACGACGACCTTTTTCGTTTCAAGCTCATGGTCTCTGCCGCAGACGCATTTGCCGACGTATTTTTCGCAATCCATGATCATGGTAAAAACACCTCAATTTTTAAATTCTGGTTCAATATTAACCAAGCGCGATGTTGAAGTCAAGAGCGAAAAACGACGAAAAAACGGACAAAGCCGAGAGACTTTGCCCGATTTTTTGGTCAAATCATATATTTTTTGATGGCCTCGCCGACCGTGTCGGGGTCAACGGAGACGCTGATAACAAATTCAATATTTTCTCTCTCGGAGAAGCCTTCGAGCCAATCGAGAAATTCGCCGAACATGACGGGGTCCTTGTTGCTCACGATCTTGTAGAAATTATCGACAAAAACGTGGGTGATGTCATAGTTGCCGGAATGCAGACCGCAGATGAAGCCCTTGATAAATTCGTAAGAGCCGATGTCATAAGAGCCGGCTTCGATAAGACGGGCCTGATAGGGAATATCGAACGTAAGCTTCTTTTCCTTTTCTATGCAGACGACGTCGCCGTTTTCCATTGCGACGGCCTCGCGGACGAGATCGACCAGACGCTTGGTCTTGCCGCTGCCCTTCAGACCCATGATCAACTTAACCATTTTGACCACTCTCCTTTTCGGTTGTTAAGTTAAAGTTTTTCTGTTGAGCATAGATTAACATTTTTCCGCATGTAAAGCAAGAGTAAAAGTGTTAATAAAAAATAAAAGCGCCCTTCAGGGCGGCCGAGATAAGAAGAAACGCTGTTTTGAGCGGCTCTTTTCCGCCCATACGGCATAAAAAAACCTCGGTAATACGCAAAGTATTGCCGAGGCTTTGTTATTTTGCCTGAGCGAAAAATATTTGTCCAAGGGCTGCGCTTTCATGTGCCCGGTTTGCCGAGCATTCTGAACATGTTCTTTTTGTACGCCTCGACGCCGGGCTGATCGAAGGGGTTGACGCCCGACATATAGCCGGAGATGGCGCAGGCAAGCTCGAAAAAGCACACGAGCTCGGCAAAGCCGGCCTCGTCGCGCGCCGGAACGCTTATTCCAATGTTCGGCACTCCGCCGGATATGTGCGCTGCCTTCACCGCATCCGCCGCCGTGCGGCAGATATCGGCGTAATCCTTGCCGGCAAGGTAGTTCAGCCCGTCAGGATTGCCCATCTCAAAGGGAACGGAAACGCTGCTGCGCGTTTTCTCGAAGTGAACGACAGTCTCCATCAGCGTGCGCGGCCCGTCCTGTATGTACTGACCCATCGAGTGCAGGTCGGCGGTGAATTCCACCGAGGCGGGGAAGATGCCTATGCCGTTTTTGCCCTCGCTCTCGCCGTAAAGCTGCTTCCACCATTCGGCCATGAAGCGGAACGACGGCTCGTAGCAGCCGAGTATCTCGATGCTGCGGCCGTGGCCGTAGAGATACTGCCTTGCGGCGGCGTACTGCCATGCGGGGTTTTCCGGCGAGCGCAGATCGAGCTCCTGGAAGGCTGTTATGGCGGAGTTTACGACCGCCTTTATGTCGATGCCCGCGACGGCCATCGGAAGCAGACCGACCGCCGACAGCACACTGTATCTGCCGCCGACGTCGTCCGGCACGACAAAGCACTCCCAGCCCTCTGCGTCGGCGAGGGACTTGAGTGCGCCGCGGTGCGCGTCGGTCGTAGCGAAAATGTGCTTTTTCGCGGCCGCGCCGTATTTCTCGCGCAGCATTTTTCTGAAAACGCGGAAGGCCAGCGCCGGCTCCAGGGTCGTGCCGGATTTGGATATGACGTTTATGTCAAAATCCATGTCGCCGAGCTGAGCTATCGTATCGCTCAGAGCGTCGGGCGAGAGGCCGTTTCCGACGAAGAATATCCTCGGATCGTCCTGCGCGGGTACGGGGCGCAGAAGCTCTATTGCGCCGCGCGCGCCGAGGTACGAGCCGCCTATGCCGATGACGACGAGCGCCTTCGAGCGGCCGCGTATGCGCTGAGCGGCGGAAAGTATGGCCTTGAGCTCACCGTCGCGTATGCGCTGCGGAAGCTCCGTCCAGCCGGTAAAATCGCTCCCGGCTCCGCTCTTGTCGCTCAGCGTCCTGTGTGCCGCCGCGGCAGAGGCGAAGTCAAGCTCCGCGGGGTCAAAAAAGGCGGAAGTTCCCGATAGATCGACCTTGACCATGATTATCCCTCCGAAACATTTTATGATCCTATATTATATACCCGATGCAGGAAAAAGCAAGGATAATATGTCGGAGTGGCGCACCAAGGACGATATTAACGCATAATTTACACGAAAGTGGAGTGATCATCCCGGGCCGACGTAGCTTTTCAGAAGCTCGAGCAGCGTTGCGGCAAAGCCTGCGCGGGCGACGGAGGCATCGGAAACGAGCGGCACCGTGTACAGCAGCTTTCCTCCGGAGGAAATGCGGAGCGTTCCTATGCGCTGCCCCTCGGCTACGGGCGCGGTAAGCGTCTCCGGCAGGTCCGTGTCATAGCTTAGCTCTCCCATGCCGCTTTTGGGAACAAGTGCGGCCTGCGCGCCGTCATACATGGGCTGCACGCTGTCGGCCTCGCCGAGGCTCACGCGCACGGGCGGCAGAACGTCGGGAGCTCTCAGCGGCAGCAGGCGGAAATTTGCAAAGCCGTAGTTTAAAAGCGCCTCCGCGTCGGAATTGCGTCCGTCGGCCGTGCCGGCGTGCATGATGACGGCGATGTATTCTTCCCCGCCGCGCTCGGCGGTGGCCGAAAGGCAGTACATGGCCTTCTCGGTAAAGCCGGTCTTGAGACCGGTGCAGCCGTCGTAACAGTAAACGAGCCTGTTGGTGTTTGTAAGGCCGAATTCGCCGTTCCGGATGCTGTCCATCCATATGGTGCTGTACTGCTTTATCATGTCGTGGCGTATGAGCTCGCGGCTCATGACGGCGATGTCATAGGCGCTTGTATAGTGCCCCTCGTCATCGAAAAGACCGGTGCAGTTTTTAAAGACGGTGTCCTCCATGCCGAGAGCGCGCGCCCTTTCGTTCATGCGCGAAACGAAGGCCTGCTCCGAGCCGCACAGATGCTCAGCCATGGCGACGGCGCAGTCGTTTGCCGAGACAACGCAGATGCATTTGAGCATCTCGCCGACGCTCATCTTTTCGCCCTGCTCGAGATACACGCAGCTTCCGCCGAAGGATGCGGCGCGCTCGGACGCCGTTACGGTGTCATCAAGGCTTATATCGCCGCGCTCTGCCGCCTCGACGATGAGCAGCATCGTCATGATCTTCGTTACGCTCGCCGGCGGCAGCTTTTCGTGCGCGGCCTTTTCGTATATGACCTCGCCCGTCACCTTTTCCATGAGCACGGCCGACGGCGCGGATATTTCGATATCGGAGTCCGAAAGCGTGTTCACGGCGTACACCGGAGCAGTCAGCATAAGACTGCACAGCGCGGCGCATATGAGCTTTTTCATGGTCAACCACCTCCGTAAAAAGCCTATGCCTGTCTCCGCAAATGATGCATATAAGCCGCTCAGGTTGCGCAATTATGCTTTATTCGACAAAAAATGAATGCCCGTCCGCAGAGAGCCCGGAGGAAAACATATTGAATATCAATGGGTTTTAAACATTTTCAACAGAGTTTTCAACACAAACGGGAAAGAATATTCGTTATTCCGGTTAACATAACGCATTTTATGATGAATTTACGGCCTGATTATTGACGATATCGGCATGAAATAGTAATATAAAATCACAAGGGGTGAGAACTTTGGAAAATAAGCATAAATATTCACAGTATATCGGCTGGGGCGTTACGGCCTTTGCCGTTATAGCGGCCGGAGTTCTGTTTTATTTCGGCATCGACTATCTGGGCAGCGCCCTTGATGCGCTGGGAAAGCTCATGAGCATACTCAGCCCGTTCATATGGGGCCTTGTCATATCGTATCTGCTCATTCCGTCGATGACGATGTACGAGCGCAGGCTCTTCAAGCCGCTCATGGCGCGCATAAACAGGACAAAGCCGCGCATTAAAAAGGACAGCAAGCTGCCGCGCGTGCTGTCGCTGATCCTTGCCGAGATCGTTATGCTGCTCATAATCACCGCACTGTTTTACCTCATTGTTCCGCAGGTGTACGACAGCATATCGGCCATCATAACCAACAGTCCGTCGTATTTCGACACGGCCTATTCGGCGATAGACAATCTGCTCAAGGATTATCCCGAGATCGAGCAGTACGCCACAAAGATATTCGGAAACCTGACCGAGGCGCTGACCAAATGGGGCACCAACACCCTCCTGCCGAGTATGGAAAACGTCGTAACTAACATTACAAGCGGCGTGTTCTACGTCCTCAAGGGGCTTTATAACGTCGTCATCGGCATTATCGTTTCGGTGTACATCCTTTTCAATAAGGAGCCCTTCATCGCGCACTACAGGAAGATACTCTACAGCATCTTTTCCCCCGAGCACGCAATGCACATAACCTCGGCTCTGCGCTTTGCGGACAGGACCTTCATGGGCTTTATAAGCGGCAAGCTGCTCGACAGTGCGATAATAGGCGTGCTGTGCTACCTCGGCTGCCTGCTGCTCGGAATGCCCTACGCACTGCTCATTTCCGTCATCGTCGGCGTGACAAACGTCATACCGTTCTTCGGACCCTTTATCGGCGCCGTGCCCTCGGCACTGCTGGTGCTGCTGGTCGATCCCAAGATGTGCCTGTGGTTCATCATCTTCGTGTTCGTCCTCCAGCAGCTTGACGGCAACGTCATAGGCCCCAAGATCCTTGGCACGTCGATCGGCATAAACGGCTTCTGGGTGCTGTTTTCCATCGTGCTGTTCGGCGGCATCTTCGGCTTCTGGGGCATGCTGCTGGGCGTTCCGGTCTTCGTCATTATATACACCGCGCTCAAGATGCTCATTGACCGCAAGCTCGAACGGCATAAGCTGCCGACCGACGCAAACGAATATATGAACCTCGATTACATTGACCCCGAAACGCTCAAGCCCGTGCCCAAGCGCAGGGCAAAGAAAAACGGAGACGGGGAGAAATAAAGAAAAGGCTGCATCGTTCGGATGCAGCCTTGAAATTTCAGATCATCTGTGCGCCAGCGTATCGTGCGCACGCCTAAGCGACGAGCACAGGGCGAGAACGTCGTCCTCGGTGCTGAAGCGCGAAAAGCTTATTCTCACGGCGCCGTCTATGACCTGCGCGGGAAGATGCATCGCCTCAAGCACATGGCTGCGCCCGCCCTTTTTGCAGGCCGAGGAGCGCGAAACGTAAATGCCGTCGGCCTCGAGGAAATTCATCAATACCTCGCTGCGCCAGCCGGGGAGCGATACGCTCAGGATATGCGGAGCGCCGCCGCCGATAATGAGCGCCTCGGGGATTTCGGCGCAGATCGTATCGGCCGCGAGAGTGCGCAGACCGGCCATCTTTCTGCTGTTATCCTCCATGCCGGCAAAGGCGATCTCGGCAGCCTTGCCGAAGGCAGCTATCTGCGGCATTGCCTCCGTTCCGGCGCGAAGTCCGCTTTCCTGAGCGCCTCCGCGAATCAGGGGCTTGATTTTGACCCCCGTTTTGATATACAATGCGCCTATGCCCTTCGGCGCATGGATCTTGTGGCCGCTTATGCTTATCATGTCCGCGCCGAGCTTTTTTGCGGAAAACGGGACCTTCATGAAGCCCTGAACGGCGTCGGTGTGCAAAAGCGCCTTCGAGCCCTCGGCTTTGAGCATTTTTGCTATGGCCGCAATATCGGTCACGCCACCGGTCTCGTTGTTTACCATCATGAGCGTTACGAGCACCGTGTCCTCGCGCAGAGCGGCCCTTACCGCCTCGACGGAGACAGAGCCGTCCTTTTCCGGCGCAAGATACGTCACCTCAAAGCCGCGGCTTTCAAGCTCGGCGAGCGTTTTGCGCACGGCGTCGTGCTCAACGGCGGAGGATATGATGTGCCTGCCGCGCCTTGAGGCGCTCTCCGCGCCGCGAGTTATCGCCCAGACGTCGCTTTCCGAGCCGCAGGAGGTGAAGTACAGCTCCTGTGCCGTGCAGCCGAGCGCCGCCGATATCTGCGAGCGCGCTGTGTCCAGATACGCCTTTGCCTCTCGCCCCTTCGTGTGGGTCGAGCTGGGGTTTCCGTAGCACTCGGTCATGACCTTGTACGCAATGTCCGCGGCCTCGGGGCAGACGCGCGTCGTCGCCGCGTTATCCAAATAAATTTCCATTTATCTTACTCCTTGGGAGATGATTTCGTGAGATACATTATATACACTCTCGGCTGCAAGGTCAACCAGTATGAGACGCAGGCGATAGAGGCGCTGCTCGTTTCGCGCGGGCATAAGCCCTGCCGCGAGGGCGAGATCGCCGACGCCGTCATCATAAACACCTGCGCCGTCACCGCCGAGGCAGGGCGCAAATCGCGTCAGGCCATCCACCGTCTGCGCGAGGAAAACCCCGGCGCGATCGCGGCGGTGCTGGGATGCTATTCGCAGCTGAGCCCCGATGCCGTGCAGAAGCTCGGCGCGGATATAGTTTACGGCACGGCCGACAGGCTGAAGCTCGTCGATGCCGTCGAAAAGGCCGTCAGCACCGGCGAGGGCGAGAGAGCGCTCGATAAGCCCTTCGAGCGCCGCATTTTCGAGGAGCTTCCCGCGGGCGCCGTGTCCGGACACACGAGGGCGCTGCTGAAGATACAGGACGGCTGCGTCAATTTCTGCTCCTACTGCATAATCCCGTATACGCGCGGCAGAGTGCGCAGCCTTCCCATGGCCGCCGCCGTGCAGCAGGCCGAGGAGCTCGACAAAAAGGACTACAGGGAGCTTGTCATAACCGGCATCGAGATCGCGTCCTACGGCGTGGATCTTCCCGGAAAGCCCGGCCTTGCCGACGTAGTCTGCGCCGTCGCGCAGGCGGCGCCGCATATGCGCATACGCCTCGGCTCCATTGAACCGAGCGTCATAACCGAGGACTTCTGCCGGAAAATTGCCGCCTGCGGCAGCGTGTGCAGGCATTTTCATCTTTCCCTGCAATCGGGCTGTGACGCAACGCTCAGGGCCATGAACCGCAAGTACGATACCGCACGCTTTTACGAGGCCATGCAGCTGCTGCGCAGTTATTTTCCCGACTGCGGCATGACCTGCGACGTTATAGTCGGCTTCCCCGGCGAGACCGGGGAGCACCAGGAGCAGACGCTTGCCTTTCTTAAAAAAGCGCGGTTTTCCGATGCGCACATCTTCCCGTATTCCCGCCGTCCGGGCACTCCGGCGGACAGGATGGACGGACAGATCGACAGGGCCGTCAAGGCAAAGCGCTCAAAGCAGGCGCGCGCCGTCGTTGCCGAAACGCGCAGAGCCTTCCTTGAGAGCATGATCGGCAAAACGCTGCCGGTTTTGTTCGAAACGCAGGAGGGCGGCCTCTGGCAGGGCCACAGCGATAATTACCTCGAGGTCCGCGCCGGCGGCGAGGCACTGCGGGGAACAGTACATAATGTCATGATAAGCGGTATTTCGGACGGAATTTTAGTCGGAAATATCATTTGACAGGGAACGGCATAATAACTATAATTTTAACAATGGCGAAAAGCGAACGGGAGGTGCTCACATTGTCAAGAGAAAAGGTCTATAATTTTTCCGCAGGCCCGTCTATGATGCCGGAAAGCGTGCTCGAAAGGGCGGCAGGCGAGATAAGCGATTATAAGGGCAGCGGCATGTCGGTTATGGAGATGAGCCACCGAAGTTCGCTGTTCGGCGAAATTTTTGCGGAGACAAAGCAAAAGCTCAAAGCCGCGCTCAACGTGCCCGACAGCCACGAGATACTGTTTCTTCAGGGCGGCGCGACGCTTCAGTTCGCGGCGATACCGCTCAATCTTATGGGTACGGGCGGCTGCGCCGACTACGCCGTGACGGGAAACTTCTCGTCCCTTGCGGCAAAGGAGGCCGAAAAGTACGGCCGTGTGCACATCGCCTGCTCAAGCGCCGACCGCGGACACAGCTACATTCCGACGCAGCTTGAGCTCAGCGCCGACGCAAGCTATTTTTACTACTGCGCGAACAACACCATCTACGGCACGGAGTGGCAGTCGCTGCCCGACACGAAGGGGAAAACCGTAGTCTGCGACATGTCCTCGGATATACTCTCAAAGCCCGTGGACGTTTCGCGCTACGGCCTTATCTACGCGGGCGCGCAGAAGAACATGGCTCCCGCGGGGCTCACGGTCGTCATCATCGACAAGGCCCTTGCCGGACGGCAGGCGGATATCTGCCCCTCGGTCATGAGCTACGATACGCTCATCAAAAAGGACTCCATGCTCAACACTCCGCCCTGCTGGTGCATCTACATGCTCGGGCTCATGCTCGACTGGCTCGGGAGCATCGGCGGCGTAAGCGCCATGCAGGAGATAAAAAAGGAGCGCGCCGGACTTGTATACGACGTGCTCGATAACAGCAGGCTCTACATTCCGCATGCCGAGAAAGGCTCGCGCAGCGATATGAACGTGACCTTCCGCACTGGCTCGGAGGAGCTTGACGCGGAGTTTGTAAAGGGCGCTGCGGCCGAGGGGCTTTTAAACCTCAAGGGTCACAGGCTCACGGGCGGCATGCGTGCGTCGCTGTACAACGCCATGCCCATGGAGGGTGCACGCGCGCTCGCCGAATATATGAAAAAATTCGAGGTAGAACATAATGTATAACATAAAAACGATAAACAACATTTCGCCCGTCGGCCTTGACAGGCTCCGCGATAAGGGCTGCAATGTCGCGGCGGATACGGCAGACCCCGACGGCATAATCGTCCGCAGCGCCGATATGCACACATACGAGGTAAACCCCGAGCTCCTGGCCGTTGCGCGTGCCGGAGCGGGCTACAACAACATTCCCGTAGACAAATATGCGGAGCTCGGCGTCGTCGTGTTCAACAGCCCCGGTGCCAACGCGGAGGCGGTCAAGGAGCAGACCGTCTGTTCCATGGTCATGGCCTCGCGCGACGTTATCGGCAGCATCGAGTGGGTAAAGAGCATCGCCGGCGAGGGCGACAGGATACCCGCGCTCGTCGAGAAGGGCAAGAGCAATTTCGCGGGCCCCGAGCTCATGGGCAAGACCGTCGGCGTACTCGGCCTCGGCGCAACGGGCGCTCTGGTCGCAAACGCCTGCCTTGCGCTTGATATGAACGTCATAGGCTACGACCCGTTCATGTCCGTCGATGCCGCATGGCGGCTGTCGCGCGATGTTGTGCGCGCCGACGATATATCCGAGATATTCCGCAGCTGTGACTATATCAGCATCAACATTCCCTACAACGAGGATACCCACCATATGCTCGACGCGAAGGCCTTTGCCGCCATGCGCGACGGCGTCAGGATAGTAAACGAGTCCCGTGCCGAGGTCGTTGACGACGATGCCATGCTCGCGGCGCTCGAGTCCGGCAAGGTCGCAAAGTACGTCACCGACTTCCCCAACGAGAAGATACTCGGCGGCAAAAACGTCATTGCGCTGCCGCATCTGGGTGCATGCACGCCCGAGAGCGAGGACCGCTGCGCGGAGATGGCCGCAAAGCAGCTGTATGAGTATCTCAAAAACGGCAACATAACAAACTCCGTCAATCTGCCCTCGGCAAAGCTCGAGCGCATGGGCGTGTGCCGACTGTGCGTCATCCACCACAACGTGCCCGGCATGATAAACCGCATCCTCGACCTGATAACGAAGAAAAACATAAACGTCGAGCACATGATAAACAAGCCCCGCGGCCACTACGCCTACACCATCATCGACCTTAACGACGAGATCTGGGAGGACACCGCAAACACCATCCGCGCCATGGACGACGTTCTCCGCGTCCGCGTGCTTTTTTAGAGGCGCATTTTTTTACAGGCGCATTTAGTCTGTACCTATACGCATATTGCCGGTGGCCCGGTATCGAAGCTGCCGACAAAATAAGAACGCTGCCGCGGAACACGAACGCGGAGAAAGATTTGTTCATCCATTTGTTTCGGTTTCCTGCGCGGCTGCCGGTCGGGATGCCGCAAAAACCGTATCGGTACAATGCAGCAACGCCTCTGAAAATCCGTGCGCATAGCGCACACCGCAATTATTCACTATTCACTATTCAATCTTCAATCTTCATTCGCAGAAGCTCCGCTTCTGCGCTGCCTTCCCCTTGCGGAGCCTGAGGGGAAGGTGTCGGCGACAGCCGACGGATGAGGTGTCAATAAATCCTTTGCCGTCAGGCAAACACAAGTTCACTACAAGCAGGAAGCTAATTTAATATTAAGCGCGAAAAAGACAGTGCAGATCTTCTCTGCACTGTCTTTTGTCATCATGCTGCTGCGGCTTGCGCCGCAATTTGATTACAGCTCCGCCTCCCGAAGGGGAAGGCAGGGTGCGAAGCATTTTTTTCCGGCTTAATCCGCCTTCAGAAGGCCGCGGGCCTTTATGTAGGCGAGTATCGCGTCAACCGCGCCTTCGACGCCGACCCTGGAGCTGTTGATGCACAGGTCATAGTTCTGCGCGTCGCCCCAGATCTGATCGCTGTAGTATTTGTAGAAGCTCGAGCGGTCCTTGTCGACCTCCTTGATCTTCTTGCGGGCCTGCGCCTCGTCAAGACCCTGGCGCTTCTCAAGGCACTTGATGCGTGCGTCCAGATCGCCGAGAATGAAGATGCTTACAACGTCGTCCCTGTCGTTGAGGACATAGTCGGCGCAGCGCCCGACAAAGATGCAGTCCTCCTTCGAGGCTATATCGCGTATCGCATCGAACTGCGCGGATACGACCTCCATGTTGAGCCGGAAATTCTCGTTCAGGCCGTAGCCGCCGGCGTGGAGCAGGAAAGCGGACATGCGCTTTTCGTCGTATGCGTTGATCAGCTCGCGGCTGAAATCGGAGTGCTTTGCCGCCTCGTCAACGATCTCTTTGTCGTAGCATTTGATGCCGAGCTTATCCGCAAGAAGTCTTGCAATCTCCCTGCCGCTTGAGCCGTGCTGTCTGCCAATTGTGATGATCATAAATGACGCCTCCAATTCAAATTTTTCATCAAAAATTTTATATTTAATTTTTTGATATTTATATTATAGCACACTTTGTGAAAATTTCAACATATATTAATAATTTTTCTGGCATATGTTTTAAGTATGATAAGGAAGAAAAGACTGATCGTTAATACGGCGCTTCTGACGGGCTCGTCGCTTGTGATGAGCCTGATCTCGATGGCGTTTCAGGTGTGGCTTGCGGGACGCATCGGCTCGGCGGGGATAGGGCTTTACCAGCTCGTCGTCTCGGTGTCGTTTCTGTGCACGACCTTTGCCGTTTCCGGCGTGAGATTTGCCGCGACCCGGCTCGTGTCCGAGGAGATAGGCCGCGAGCGCGCCGAGGGCATAGGCGGGGCCATGCGCAGATGCTTTGTATACGCCCTTGTCTTCGGTACGGCGGCGTTTTTCCTCCTGCACGGCGGCGCGGAGGCGATAGGCTTTCTGTGGATAGGCGATGCGCGCACGGTCAGGGCGCTGCGCATCATGGCATACGCGATGCCGATGATCTCGCTCAGCTCCGCCGTGTCCGGCTACTTCACCGCCTGCGGCAGGGTGTGGAAGCCTGCGGCGGTGCATCTTTTCGAGCAGCTGCTCACCATTGCGCTCGTCGCGCTTTTCCTTGCGCACTCGCCGGAGGGGGATATAGAGAAAAACTGCGCGGCCGTCATGCTCGGCACGGTCTGCGGCGATGCGGTATCGCTTTTCATGATGCTGCTGTTTTACATCACCGACAGGGGGCGGTATACGGGCGCCGGCTGCGGGAGACTGCGCCTTACCTCGCGCATGCTGCGCATTGCGCTGCCGCTTGCGTTTTCGGCCTATGCGCGCTCGGCGCTGTCTACGCTCGAGCATCTTCTGGTGCCGCGCGGCCTGAAGGCTGCGGGCTTTTCGGCCGACAGGGCGCTGTCCGGCTACGGAACGATACAGGGCATGGTCATGCCGATAATAGCCTTTCCGGCCTGCTTTCTTATGGCGCTCAGCGAGCTGATGATACCGGAGCTCACCGAGACGCAGATGCGCGGCGAGCGCGGAGAGATACGGCGCACGGTGTTTTCGCTTTTGAAAAAGGGAGCCGGCTATTCTCTTGCCGTCTCCCTTGTGATATTCGTTTTTGCCGACAGGCTCGGCATTGCCGTGTATTCCTCGCCGGCTGCGGGGCGATTTCTGCGCCTGCTCGCGCCGCTTATCCCGATAATGTACACCGATATGCTCTGCGACGGCTGCCTGAAAGGGCTGGGTCAGCAGATGTGGAACATGGGGATAAATATCCTCGACGCGCTGCTGGGCGTACTGCTGGTGTGGCGCGTGCTGCCGCTGTATGCGCTCACGGGCTATATCTGCATCATTTATTTTAACGAGTGCCTGAATTTCACCCTGAGCATACTGCGGCTGCGGAAAATCATCAGGCCCTGTTAGCGGCCTTGCGCTCGGCAAGCTTTTTATCGCCCTTGTGCAGCAGGGGGGATATGCGCTTGTACAGAAGCATGGTGAGCGCCGTCACGATAATGCCCTTTAAGAGGTTAAACGGCACGACGCAGAACAGAACGAGCGTCGAAACGCTGTTTATCGCGGAGTTTATATCCGTGCCCATCTTGATTATCGCCTCGAGCGGCATGCCGAATAGCTCGGCGAAGGTCGGCAGAAGGTACACGGCGTTGAACAGGCTTCCGAACACGGTCATGACGAGCGTGCCGACTATCATGCCGATAAGGGCCGTGCGCTTGCCCTTTTTCACATGGTAGATGCACGAGGCCGGGAGCACGAAGGCGCAGCCGACGACGAAGTTGGCGAAGTCGCCGACGAAGGCGGTGCTCGTTCCCTTGAATACGAGCTTTACGATGATCTTGAGAAGCTCGGCTACTACGCCGGCCACGGGTCCGAGATAGAAGGTGCAGATCATGATGGGGATCTCGCTCAGGTCGATCTCATAGAAGCTCGGCGCGAAGAACAGGGGGATCTCGATGAACATCAGAACGCCTGCCATCGCGGAGAAAATGGCGGTGTAGGCAAGAAAATGCGTGCTGCCGAGCTTTTTGCGGTTTTTCATAACAAGGCGCTCGAACAGCAGCGCCAGCACGAACAGGGCCGCGAATATGCCGAGGCATTCGAGTACGAACGAAAGGTTTTCGCCCAGCTGAGAGATGAGTGTTGACATGGATATTACCTCCGGAATTAAAAAGTCGCCCGAAAGAAAAATATCTTTCAGGCGACGCAAAATGATCAAAGCGTACATCTTCTTCCATCCAGACTATACTGTCGGTACCGGAATCACACCGGTTCATGCCAATAAGGCTCGCGGACTATACCGCCGGTCGGGAAACGCTCCCTGCCCTGAAGATATCCTAATTCGGTTGTGCCCTCATTATAGCGCGGCTGAGGAAAATGTCAATAGCCTTTTGACATTTTCCCCGTTTTGCCTTACAATGGAAGGCGGTGATGTTATGGAATACGGAAAAAGCTGCTGCTTTTCCGGCCACAGGCCGTCGAAGCTGCCGTGGGGATATGACGAGTCGGATCCGCGCTGCGTGCAGTTCAAGGAAAAGCTCTTTGCGGTCATCGGCGCCGTGTACGATTCGGGAATAAAGCATTTCATCTGCGGCATGGCGCTCGGCTGCGATATGTACTGCGCCGAGACCGTCATAAAGCTCAAAAAAATGCACTCGGACATTACGCTCCAGGCCGCCGTGCCGTACAGGGGACAGGCGGATAACTGGAACGGGTACAACCGCCGCCGCTATGAGCGTATCATCGATAACTGCGACGAGGTGACGGTACTTTCCGAGAGCTACAGCCCCGCCTGCATGGCGATACGCAACCGCTTCATGGTCGATAAGTCAAACGTCCTCGTCGCCTGCTACGACGGCATGTCCGGCGGAACGTGGAACACCATCCGCTACGCAAGAAAAAAGGATATCGAGGTAATTCAGCTTCCCATAGAATAAAAAAGACCGCACTGCGGTCTTTTTTTATTTCGTCAGATATTCGTACAGATCGTCGGCGTCCTCGGCGACGTACACCGCGCCCTCGGCCTCGAGCTCACCCGGCTCTGCGTAGCCGAAGCGCACGCCGACGCAGGAAACGCCGCATTTTTTCGCGCCGATAACGTCGTACTTCCTGTCGCCGACCATGACCGCCTCCTCGGGCGAAATGCCGAACTGCGACAGCGCGTACTGTATGACCTCCCACTTCTGTCCGCGCGTTCCGTCAAACTCCGAGCCGCAGACGAGGTCAAAATCGTCCTGCATATCGAATTTTTCGAGTATCCTCTGTGCAAAGACGCGCGGCTTGCTGGTGGCAACGGCGATGCGTATGCCCTTTGCGCGGAGCCTTCCCATCAACTCGTGCATTCCGGGGAAGGGTGAGCACTCTGCCCAGCCGACGGGATTGTAGCGCTCGCGGTAAAGCTCGACGGCCCTGTGCGCCTGCTCGGGGCTCATGTTATAGCGCAGGGCGAACATCTCGCCGAGAGGAGGTCCGGCAAAGCACATGAGATCCTCGGTCTTTGCCTCTATGCCCATTTTGCCGAGCGCGTACTGCACGCTTTTTGTTATGCCCTCGGCAGAGTCGAACACCGTGCCGTCAAAGTCGAACAAAACATAATTTTTCATCTTTCCACCTCGATGAGAATATTTTGCCTTCAAGGGCTACAGTTTAACATTGATTTAAGTATTCTGTCAATTAACAGTGTAAAATAGCACTGCGCACTTGATAAACGGCTTTCATTTTGTTATTATAAAATATTATTAAAAATAATTAAAATGAAGCAGTGTTTTCGGATGAATTACAGTAAATGGAAAATTGAAGAATGTCCCGAGGATAAGCGGAAAATGTTCGAGGACGCGGGCTATCCCGTACTGCTTGCGGCGATGCTTGCCGTGCGCGGGATAGAGAGCGTGCCGGAGGCAAGGCGCTTTCTCGACGGCGGCGCGGAGCTTCTGTGCGATGCGCGGCTGATGAAGGATATGGACAAGGCCGTGTCGCGGATAAAGCGTGCGCTTACGATACGCGAAACGGTTGCCGTTTACGGCGACTATGACGTTGACGGCATAACCTCGACCTGTCTTCTGACTGACTGGCTGCGCTCGCGCGGGCTTGAATGCTATCCCTATATCCCCGACCGCATAGCCGAGGGCTACGGTATAAACAGCGCGGCGATAGACAAGCTGCGGCAGAAGGGCGTGAGCCTCATAATAAGCGTTGACTGCGGCATAACCGCCGCGGCCGAGGCCGAGCATGCAAAACAGGTCGGCGTAGATCTCATCATAACCGACCATCACGAGTGCCGCGAGCAGACGATACCCGACGCCGTCGCGGTCATAGACCCCAAGCAGGACGACTGCCCCTATCCCAATAAGGACCTTGCCGGTGTCGGCGTTGCGATGAAGCTTGTGTGCGCCGTCGAGGGCAAGAACGAGGAGATAGTCGAGCGCTATGCCGACCTTGTGTCCATCGGCACGGTGGCCGACGTCGTTCCGCTCACGGGGGAGAACAGATACATCGTCCGCAGGGGACTTGAAAAGCTGGCAAACCCGTCGCGCCCCGGCATAGCGGCGCTGCTGCGCGAGTCCGGCGCGTCGGAGAGAAAGATATCCTCCTCGACCATCGGCTTTTCGCTTGCCCCGCGCCTTAATGCGGCGGGTCGCCTCGGCGAGGTGTCGATAGCCGGAAAGCTCCTGATGACGCACGATACGCGCGAGGCCGATACGCTTGCCGGTGAGCTGTGCGAGCTCAACCGCCGCCGTCAGCACCTCGAAACGGAGATATGGGACGACGCTTCCGGAATGATGGACGGCAAAACGCCGCAGAGCCCCATAGTTCTCGCAAGCGAGAAATGGCATCAGGGTGTTATCGGCATCGCCGCCTCAAAGCTTGCCGAGCAGTATTCAAGGCCGACCATCATGATCTGCCTTGACGGCGACAAGGGCAAGGGCTCGTGCCGCAGCTACGGGGGCTTTAACCTCTTCGACGCGCTGTCGGCCTGCTCGGAATACCTTGAGGGCTTCGGCGGCCACGCTCTCGCGGCGGGGCTCAATATAAAGCGCGATAAGCTCCGGCAGTTCTGCCTTGCCTTCAGCGAATATTATGAGAACAATAAGCCCACGGAGGCTCCGACGCTGTGCTGCGATATGAGGATAAGCGATCCGAATGTCCTGGATATGCAGGGCGTCGCCGCGCTCTCGCGGCTCGAGCCCTACGGCAGCGGAAACGCAAAGCCGACGCTGTGCATCCTCGGCGCAAGGCTCGACAGGATAACGCCCATCGGCGGCGGAAAGCACCTGCGCCTCGGCGTAAGCTACAAGGGAAAGGACTTCGAGTGCGTGTTCTTCTCGCACAGCGAATCGGAGCTCGGACTCAGGGCCGGCGACAGGGTGGATATTGCATTCACTCCGCAGATAAACGAGTTCCGCCTGCGGCGCAGCGTGCAGCTTCAGATAACGGAGATGCGCCTGCACGACCCCAAGCCGCTGTGCGGCATGATACTCGACGACGAGCTGCCCGAGCGCGAGGCCGCGCCCTACTGTCCGGACAGGGGCGCCTTTATAAAGGCATGGCGCAGGCTTCAGACTCTCGGCGGCTCGGTCGCAACGGATCTTGACGGCATAATAAGCCAGTGCCCGCACGGCCTTGAGCCGGAGCGCTTCTGCATATGTCTGCGCGTTCTGTGCGAGCTCGGCCTGCTGCGCACGGTCAGCCCCGGCTCCGTGTTCGGAGCGAGGATGGTCTCAGGCAGCGCAAAGGTCAATCTTGAGAGCTCTGAGCTCATAAAACGTTTGAAAGCGAGGCGTTCATAATGTCAGACATTGAAAAAAGAAAGCTTGATCCCGACGAGATGTTCGCCGCGCTCAGCAAAAAGATATCCGACAGCGGCATGGATATGGACATGGGCAGGATAGACGCAGCCTACCGCATGGCAAGGCTCGCCCACACCGGACAGCTCCGCAAGGACGGCTCGCCCTACGTCACCCACTGCGTCGCCGCGGCGGATATAGCCGCCGACATGGGGCTTGACGAGGACTCGATAGTCGCCGCTCTCCTGCACGACGTCATTGAGGATACCGATCTTACTCACAGCGATATAGCAAAGCAGTTCGGCGAGCCGGTGGCCAATATAGTCGAGGGCGTAACGAAGCTCACGCGCGTGCAGTACACCAGCAAGGAAGACGAGCAGATGGAGAACCTGCGCAAGATGCTCATGGCCATGGCCAAGGATATCCGCGTCATTCTCATCAAGATCGCCGACCGCCTGCACAATATGCGCACCATGGCCTATCAGACCGAGGAAAAGCAGCGGCAGAAATCGCTCGAGACGATGGAGATATACGCCCCCATCGCGCACAGGCTCGGCATGCAGAGAGCCAAGTGGGAGCTTGAGGATCTGGCGCTCATGTACCTCGATCCGGCGGGCTATAAGGAGATAACCGACACCCTCAACGAGCGCATGGACACGCTTAAAAGCTTCATGTCCGCCGTCGAGGAAAAGATAAGAAAGCGCCTTGAGGACGAGGGGCTTCAGGTCACGGTCTACAGCCGCATAAAGCATATTTACAGCATTTACAGAAAAATGTACGCGCAGAAGCTCGATATCAATGGTATATTTGACCTGTGCGCGTTCCGTGTAATCGTCGATACGATCCCCGACTGCTATAACGTGCTGGGCATCATACACGATATGTTCAAGCCCGTGCCCGGCAGGTTCAAGGACTATATCTCGACCCCCAAGCCGAACATGTACCAGAGCGTTCACACGACGGTCATAGGCTCCGAGGGCATACCCTTCGAGGTGCAGATACGCACATGGGAAATGCACCGCACCGCCGAATACGGCATCGCGGCGCACTGGAAGTATAAGATAGGCTCGGCGGCGGAAACGATCGTCAAGGAGGGCGACGAGGAGAAGTTCGCCTGGGTAAGGCGGCTGCTGGAGAGCCAGCAGGAATCGGACGCGACCGACTTTTTCCACAACCTCAAGATAGACATGTTCGCCGACGAGGTGTTCGTGTTCTCGCCGAAGGGCGACGTTATAAACCTGCCGGCGGGAGCGACGCCCATCGACTTTGCCTACAGCATACACTCCGCCGTCGGCAACAGCATGATCGGCGCTTCCGTAAACGGAAGGATCGTAAACTTCGACTATGTCCTGCAAAACGGCGATATCGTCGAGGTCAGGACCTCGAAAAACGCGGCGGGGCCGAGCCGCGACTGGCTCAATATCGCAAAGAGCGGCTCTGCACGCACGAAGATAAAGCAGTGGTTCAAGAAGGAGCGGCGCGAGGAGAATATCGAGCGCGGCCGCGCCATGTTCGAAGCCGAGCTCAAAAACAAGGGTCTGCGCATGGAGGATATCTGCGATGAGGAGGTGCTGCCGCAGCTTCTCAAGAAGGTAGCCTATACGAGCCTTGACGAGATGTATGCCGCCATCGGCTACGGCGGCATGGCGGCGACGAGGGCGGTAAACCGCATGAAGGACGAGCTTGCCCGTCTGCACCACGCGAGCGGGAAAAAGACCGTTCTCGAAAAGGTGACCGAGGCCGCCGAGCGCCGCGAGCAGCAGGCCAAGAAAAACATCAAGCCCGTCCACGGCGTTCTGGTCGAGGGGCTGGACAACTGCCTTATAAAATTCTCGCGCTGCTGCACGCCCATCCCCGGCGACGATATCGTCGGCTATATAACGCGCGGTCAGGGCGTGTCCATCCACCGCAGGGACTGCGAAAACTACGCCCGGCGCGAGTTCAAGCCCGAGGATGTGGGCCGCTGGACAAGCGTGAGCTGGGCGGACGAGATAAAGGAAAGCTACGCAACGGCAATAACGGTCGTCTCGCGCGAGCGCAGCGGACTTATCATGGATATAGCGTCTATATTCAACACCCTCAACACCAAGGTGAGAACGATAAATGCGCGCGATACGGGCGATAAATCGATAGTCAATATAACGCTCGAGACGCGGGGTATCGACGAGCTGCGCACGGTCGTAAACCGCATAAGCGCTCTGCCCGGCGTCGTCGAGGTAAACAGAAACGGAGGTAAAAGATGAGAGCTGTTCTGACGAGGGTAGACAGTGCCTCGGTAGCGATAGACGGAAAGGTCAAAAGCAGCATAGGCAAGGGCTTTCTGATCCTGCTGGGCGTCCATGAGGACGACGGGGAAAAGGAAGCGCTGAAGATCGCCGATAAGATCTGCGGACTGAGGATATTCGAGGACGAGGCGGGGAAGATGAACGTAAATCCCGCCGACGCGGGAGCGCAGCTGCTTATAATAAGCCAGTTTACGCTGTTTGCCGACTGCAAGTCGCGCCGCCCCGGCTTTTCAAAGGCCGCCCGCCCCGAGAAGGCCATACCGCTGTACGAGAAGGTCATTGCCGAGTGCCGGGAGCGCGGCTTTGAGGTCGGAACGGGCGAGTTCGGCGCGGAAATGAAGGTGGAGTCGGTGAACGACGGCCCCGTTACAATTATTCTTGACACAAAGGAGCTTTGATGATGAATATAAAAACCCTGCCCGTCGGTCAGCTCGAGACCAACTGCTATGTCGTTATAAACGAGCAAACGCTCGAATGTGTGGTCATAGACCCCGGAGACGAGAGCAATACCATAATGGATTATATCGAATCGAACAAGCTCAAATGCAAGGCCATCATGCTCACGCACGGTCACTTTGACCATGTCGGCGCCGTGAACGCCATAGCGGAGGAGACAGGCTGCACCGTTTATATAAATGCGCGCGACGAGGGCTATAAGGTCGGCATGAGCGGCATGATGTTCAAGCTCCCCGAGGGCGGCAGGCATTATGACGACGGCGATACCGTCACCGAGGCCGGGCTCAGCTTTAAGGTCATCGCAACTCCGGGGCACACCCCCGGCGGTGTGAGCCTCGTTTGCGAAAACGCGCTGTTTGTCGGAGATACGCTGTTTCGCGGAAGCTGCGGCAGGACCGATCTGCCCGGCGGCGATACGGAGACCGAGCTGCGCTCGCTCAAAAAGCTCTGCGAGCTCCCCGGCGACTATGAGGTCTATCCCGGCCATATGGACAGCACCACGCTCGAGCGTGAGCGCCGCTTCAATCACTACTGCCGCGAGGCGACGGCAAATTACTGATCACGGAGAAGGCGATGCTTGAAGCTATCCTGAAAACGCTTGTAACGGCCATGCTGCCGATACTCGAGATACGCGGCGCGATACCGGTCGGCGTTGCCGCGGGGCTTGACCCGTGGACGGCCTTTGCCGTAGGCGTCGTGGGCAACATGCTGCCCGTGCCCTTTCTCATCCTGCTGACGCGAAAAGTGATCGACCTGATGAAAAAGCACCATGTCCTCGACTCAGTCACGAATTTTGTCGAAAACCGCGGCAGGGAAAAGGCGCAGACCGTTCAGACCTGCAGCTTCTGGGGACTGTTCGTCCTCGTTGCGATACCGCTGCCCGGGACCGGCGCGTGGACGGGTGCTCTCGTGGCCTCGCTTCTGGATATGCGCCTTAAAAGGGCGCTGCCCTCCATCGGCATGGGCGTCGCCGCCGCGGGACTTATAGTGCTGGCTCTTACATACGGCGTTATCCATATCGGCACGATCGTGTAATAATTATTTATATTGTATACGAAAACCCCTGCCGCGCACGGCAGGGGTTTTCGTATATGTGCATGAGATCAGAAAAGGTTGCCTTCTTCGTCGAACGACCAGTCGTAGGGCTCGGAGGTGACCTCCATATCGTCGTGCTTGGCTATCTCGTCAAGCAGGCTTACGGAGCACTCGATGTCCTCGAGCATGAGGGTGTTCTTTATTCTGACGATCTTCGCGTTGTTTGGGTCGCGCAGGAAGGAGTGTGCGGCGGCCATCTTTATCGCATCCTCGTCGCTGTTGCCGTACAGAGGCATTGCGCCCATCTTGAAGCTCTTGGCGGTGATGATGTTGGTGTAGAAATCGGCGAAGTTTATCTTATTGACAAGGCGGTAGCTGACGATATCGGCCACGCCCACGCCGACCGCGTTGCCGTGAGACTTTGCGGTTACGTCGAGAACGACTATCTTTTCAATGTCCGGAGTGATCTCCCTGAAAAGAATGTTCTGGCCGAAGCGCTCGGTCCTGCCGGTGACGTTGGGGTCCATGCCCGCGCCGGATATCTCCTTGCCGATCTCGTCGATAACGAGAACGTCGATCCTGGGGAGCTTCAGGCGGGGCATGATCTCCTTGGCGTAGGCCTGGAGAGCCGCGTCGCGCTCGAAGAACTTGTCGGTGGGGATGACCTCGATCCTGCATATGTTGTCCGTGGGGCTCTGGACCACGCCGACGGAGAACACGACGTTGACGTGCTTGAGAAACTCCTCGCAGACGCGCACAAGGTTGGGACCGAAATCGTCATAGCCCCAGGAGTGGAAGGCGGCGGCGCCCTGATGCTTGCCGACGCCGATGCAGATCATCTTGAGCAGGCCGGACTCGTGCTTGTACTTGAAATGGGTGTGCGGCTTTATCTTGTTGAAGATTATGATGCCGTCGGCCTCGTATGCGTACTTGTCGCAGTATACGGGCAGACCGTCGTCGAGCGTTGCGACGGTGACGACCTCCATCGTCGAGAGAACGGGAACGCCCAGATACTCCTCGCAGATGCCGAACTGTGCAAGATGCGCCTTCTGCCCCTCGGCGCTGGCGCCGGCGTGGCTGCCCATGGAGGGGAACACGAAGGGCTCCGCGCCCCAGGCCTTGAGCTGGTCGCACATCAGCTTGACCTGCTCCTTGTAGAAGGGCATGCCGCGACTGCCGGCGGTTATGCCTATGCGCTTGCCTTTAAGTCCGGCGACGGTCGCGTCGTCCAGAGTGAGCAGCTGCTCCTGCAGGGTCTTGATGGGGTCGGGAAGGTCAATGTCGGGATACGACTGGTGTACCTTGACCATCTTCGGCAGCTCAATGTCGTCAATGAGGGACTTTTTATCGAGTTTGGGAAACTGCATTTGTCTTACCTCCAATATAATTTTTCCTTGTACGGGTACGGCCGGAGACCGCACCCGCATTTATTTGAATGATCCGGATGCTGCGATCCGTCAGCCCATGGCGCTGATCAGGTGTGCGGTGTTGACGTCAACATGGGGCAGGAGCACATAGACGTAGAGCGTACCGATGACCATGTAGAGCACACAGCAGATCAGGAACATGAGAGCTACGCGCTTCATGACCTTGCTTTCCTCGCCCATCAGGCCGACCGTCGCGCAGGCCGCGGTGACGTTGTTGGGGCAGATCATGTTGCCGAGCGAGCCGCCGCCGTTGTTGCAGGCGAAGGTCATGATGGTGTTGATGCCGAGGTTTTCGGAAGCAACGATATGCATATGGGCAAACAGCTGGTTCGAGCCGAGGTTCGTGCCGGTGATGAATGCGCCGATAGCGCCGATGAGAACGGCCGCTGCGGGGTAGAGAGGACCTGCGGCGTTGGAGATATCCAGCGCCAGGCGGATGATCATGGAGATCGACTCGCCGTCGGCGGTGGTCATGTAGGGGATCTTCATGATGTTTGCAACGGAGTAGAGAGCCGCCATGATGACGAACACCGCGATGACCTTCTTAAACGAGCGCTTCACGCTGTCCCAGTAGGTGCCGAAGCCGTATCTGAGGGTCAGAACGCTGAGAATGGATACGATAAAGAGCAGGCAGTCGATCCAGCCGTTGTAGGTCAGCAGACCGACGAAATAGCTCCAGTAGTTGCCGTATGCTGCGCCCGTGCTTGCGTTTACGATGTCGCAGGGGATGTACTTGCAGCCGGTGAGGATGCTGGGGAAGAGGACCATGATGAAGAGGTAGGGGGAAAGTGCACGCACGATGCTGTACTTCTCCTTGCCGTCGCGCTTGGGGACCTGGTTTACGAACTCCTCGGGAGTTTCGATCTTTATAAGCTTGGTGCCGAGGATGGCGAGGACGATGCCGATAAGGCCGGTGCCGATATCGGTGACGACGCCGCCGATGTAGTTGGACAGAAGGAACATTACCAGGCCGCCGAGAACGCCGCTGTAGAGCGCGTAGGCGGTGATGCCCTTGCCCTTGAAGCCCTTCTTGCCGTAGGCGAACGCAATGATGAGGAAGGGCATTACGAGGATGCCGATCATATGGAAGAGACCCGCTGCCGCGAAGTTGAGGTCTGCGGTGGAAACGCCCGCGGTGACGAGGTCCTGGCCGCCGCTCATGGTGGTAAGGCCGGAGCCGCCGAAGGAGGTACATACGCCGTCGGCCATCAGCGCGACGACGACCGCGAGAACGGGGTTAAAGCCGAGGCCGACCATGAAGGGCGCCGCGATCGCCGCGGGGGTGCCTGCGCCGGCCGCGCCTTCCATGAAGATGGGGACGAACAGACCGACTATGATCAGCTGAACGCGGCGGTCTTCGGAAATGCCGGCCAGCGCGCGCTTAACGACGTCCATTGCGCCGGAGGTCTGCATCATGTCAAGGATGAGGAACGAGAAGAAGATAAGCCCTACGATGAAGATCGCGCTCTGGATGCCGGACCAGGTCTGAGCCCAGATCTTTGAACCCTCCTGAGCGTAGGTGAGAGTCGGATCCATGAAGTAGGTCAGCGTGAGAAGGACCGCCAGAACGAACGCGAACGGCGCGACCTTCATGCCGGGCAGGTCAAAGCCGACCATGCCGATAAGAACGATGAGTATGGGCATAAACGCGAGGATAAAGGTTATGACCGGCATAATGCCGCTGCCAGTATCACTTGAGGCGGTGTTTCCCGTGAGCGTCATTATAAGCCCGAGCAGGAAGGTCGCCGCGGTTGTGAGGATAAATCCCATGAATTGTTTCGATTGATTCTTTTGCATTTCTAAGTCTCCTTTTCTGTTTCTTTCTATCTCTGTTTTTGAAACACAAATTTATTATAATGCGCCCCGTATGGCTGCCGTAATGTACAAGCTATGACTGCTAAATAACAAACAAAGAGCTCTGCGACGAACAGGAATATGCATAAACAATTCCTTGGTCGCAGAGCTCTCGGGAGAGAAAGCCTGGCTTTTAAAAGCCGGGATATATATTGAATTATGAATTCTTTTAAATGAGGTATGAATTCCTTTCAGATACGAATTCTTGCCGTGAAGCGACAAGGAACCGAAGCTTTCGTGTTATGTCATATGCCGCTATAATAATTATCGGCACGAAATGCGTCAAAATTTGTGCGGTTCAAAAAGACGAACGGAATGTAAACGGGCACTGTCGGAAAAACTGCTTAAAAATTTGCGCAAAACCGCTTTCTGGGAGCGAAAAAGGCTCCGAAAAGCCGCACAAAAACGACAAAATCACGCTCTGATGACACAATTTTAAGGCGCTTCTGCACAAAAAATTTGCAAGAAATTTATAGAAAAAGCTAAAAGTTTCCCTGTGCGAACAAAGAAAACGGCGATTGTTCGCATAATAAAACCACAGGACCTTCCGGCCCTGTGGTTAAAAATTTGCCAATTAATATGAAATCATTTAAAACGCTGCTTTGCGGAAAATTCGCTCACGACGATCTTCTCCACGCAGGTCGCGTTGATCACGGCCTCGGTGCAGCCGATCTTATCAAAGCCGCAGTGGGCGCACATGAGATTGAGCCCCTTGACGGCCTCCTCGCCGCGGATCTCGCTTATCTCTCCGTAGCCGATGAAGCTCTTGTAGTCCGCCGTCTGCGCGCCGCCCTCAAGCTCGACATAGCCGAGGCACAGGTCGGCCTCGACGCACACACGGGAGTTTTTCGCGGCAAGCTCATGCCTCCGGCCGAGCTTCGCGCCGTGAACGTAGAAGGTAAACACGCCGTTTTCAGCCTCAAAGCCGAAGGAGAGCGGCACGATGTAGGCCTCGCCGCCGTCGGCAAAGCCGAGGCGCACGGTGTCGCACTTTTCGATAAGCGCCTTTATCTCGTCAAAGTCGGTGATCGCGCGGTTGATTTTTCTCATCAAAATAAATACACCCTCATTTCATACGGCCTTGTCGTAAAGCCGTTGGATATTACAAAGTTGCAGTCGTAGTTGCCGAATACCTGCTTGGATTCGTCGAGCGTTATGCCCTCGGGAGCGTCAAAGCGCACGCATTTTTCCGAGTACGAGCATATGACCAGGAGCTTTTTGCCCGCGAGGTTCCGCTCGTAGACGTAAAGCTCTTTGCTTTTCGGCAGGTGCTCTGCGTAGTCGCCGTATATGACGATGGGATTGTCACGCCTGAACTGCAGGGCGCTGCGGTAGAAGCTGAGAAGGCTGTTCGGATCGTCAAGCTGGCTTTCGACGTTGATGTCCTTATAGTTGCCGTTTACCACGAACCAGGGCTTCCCGCTCGTGAAGCCCGCGTTGGGCGCGTCCGACCACTGCATGCAGGTGCGCGCATTGTCGCGCGAGGCCTTCTGCGCAAGCTTCAGGACACGCTCCTTTGAAAGACCGAGCGAGCGGGCTATGCGGGCGTTGTTTTTGACCATTATGTCCTTGTATTCGTCGAGACTGCGCAGCGGCGTGTTGACCATGCCGATCTCCTGCCCCTGATACACAAAGGGCGTGCCGCGCTGGAACAGATAGCTTGCCGCGATGCTCTTGCCGCTCTCGACGCGGTATTTTTCGCTGCCGTAGCGGCTGATGATGCGCGGATGGTCGTGGTTTTCCATGTACAGCGCGTTCCAGCCCTTGCCGTACATCTGCGTCTGCCATTTCGTGAAGGCCTTTTTGAGCTTGACGAGGTCAAAGGGGCGCTGGAGGAAGTCGGTTATGAAGCAGTCGGCCTCCATGTGGGCAAAGTTTATCATCATGTCCAGAACCTTGTCCCGCCCCTCGCGCACATAGCGCAGCGCGACCTCGGGCTCCATGCGCGGCCCCTCGCCGACGGTGAAGCAGTCGTAGAAATCCAGAACGTCGCGCCTGAACTCGGCAAGATAATCGTGCACCTTCGGCAGATCGGTGTAATACTGCATGCCCGTCGCGGCAGGGAGCTTTATCTTTGCGCTCGGCAGTCCGTCTGCCTTGGCGATATAGGTTATGACGTCCTCGCGGAAGCCGTCGACGCCCATGTCCAGCCAGAAGCGCATGATGTCCTTGACCTCCTCGCGCACCTTGGGGTTTGCCATGTTGAGGTCGGGCTGCTTTTTTGAGAATATGTGCATATACCACTCGTCGGTTTTTTCGTCATATTCCCAGGCTCTGCCCTCGAACAGACTGTCCCAGTTGTTCGGCGGGCGCTTTTTGCCCCTGCCGGGGCGCCAGTAGTAATAGTCGCGGTAGGGATTGTCCTTGCTTTTGCGGCTTTCCCTGAACCACTCGTGCTCGTCCGAGGTGTGATTGATGACAAGGTCCATGAAAACGCGCAGTCCGCGCTCGTGCGCCGCGTCGAGAACCTGTCTGAATACGTCCAGATCGCCGAAGTCGGGGTGGATGCTTTTATAGTCGGATATGTCGTAGCCGTAGTCGGAGTTAGGCGAGGGGTAGAGCGGCGAGAACCATATGCCGTCAACGTTCAGCGAGGCGATGTAGTCGAGCTTCGACAGCACGCCCCACAGGTCTCCTATGCCGTCGCCGTTGCCGTCGCAGAAGCTGCGGCACCATATCTGGTACACCGCCATTTCCTTATACCAGCATTTCTTTTCCATAGCATTTCTCCGGATCATTAGTGTTGAAATAATTTTATCATATTGTCCGACGCCTTGCAATCGGATAATTTTTTGCCGCCGCGCGGGGAACGATAATTGATATCATATTGACAAGGCGGCGCGCATATTGTACTATTTATGCGAAATAAGCCGACGGCAGGCGTGAAGCTACCGTAAGCTTATAAAAAAACAGCGCCGCACCCGATACGCTCGGGGCGACAGCAGGAGGTAAAAATGAATAACGGCAAACACAGGGGAAGCACCCGCCGCATGACGGGGCTTGCCATCTTCACCGCGATCATCGTGGTGCTTCAGGTACTGTGCACCTTCGTGCACTTCGGCCCGTTCTCGATAACGCTGGCACTTGCGCCGATAATCATCGCAACGGCGATATACGGCAAGGGCGCTGGAGCGTATCTGGGCGGCGTGTTCGGACTGGTGGTGCTTGTGACCGGCCTTCTCGGCTGGGACGGCGGCACGGTGATGCTCCTGATGGGCATAAACCCCGTGGGATGCATTCTCATCTGCATCGTCAAGGGCGCAGCGGCCGGCTTTACGGCGGGCGCGTGCTACGAGGCGATCGCAAAGAAAAGCGACAGGGCGGCGGTCCTGGTATCCGGCATAGTTTGCCCCGTTGTAAATACCGGATTGTTCATAGTGGGCATGCTGGTATTTTTCTTTGATACCCTCAGCGGCTGGGCAAGCGGTCAGAACCTGCTTTTGTATATCATAGTGGGTCTGACGGGCGTGAACTTCCTCGTGGAGCTCGGCGTAAACGTGCTGCTCGCGGCCGGAATCGAGCGGATCATCCGCGCCGGAAAACAAATGCAGTAAAAGAACAGAGGTAAGGGTTATGATACTGACGATCGATGTCGGAAATACAAATGTGGTGCTCGGCTGTGTCGAAAACGGCACGGTCGTCAGCCGCAGCCGCCTTGCGACCAATACGAGCGACCTGCCCAACGACTATGCGCTCAAAATGCGCCAGAGCTTCGCCTTCGACGGCGTGGACTACAGGAAGTTTGACGGGGCGATAATGTCCTCGGTCGTGCCGCAGGTAAACCGCGCGATACGCTCGGCCGTGCGCAAGCTCACGGGGCTTGAGTGCATAATGGTCGGAGCGGGCATAAAAACCGGCATGAACGTCAAGATAGACGACCCCGGTACGCTCGCGGGCGACCTCATAACGGGCGCCGTGGGCGCGATCGCCATGTATGAGCCGCCGATCATCATCGTAGACCTCGGAACGGCCACGACGCTTTTCGCGGTGGATAAGGACGGCGCATTCATAGGCGGGGCGATAATCCCGGGCGTCAACCTGTCGTACAACGCGCTGTCGCAGGGCACGAGCCTGCTGCCGAGCATCTCGATAGAGGCGCCGAAAAAGTGCATTGCGACAAACACCGTCGACTGCATGCGCTCGGGCGCCGTTTACGGAACGGCCGCGATGATCGACGGCATGATCGACCGCATGGAGGCCGAGATCGGTACGGAAGCCACGGTCGTTGCGACCGGCGGCCTGTCCGGCGGCGTGATACCCTACTGCCGCCACGAGATATATCATGAGCCCGACCTGCTGCTCAAGGGTCTTGCGATACTGTATCAGAAAAACGCAAAGCCGAAAAAACCAGGCAAATAAGTCAAAGCTCGGAGCCGTCAGACTCCGAGCTTTTTGCATTAATTGCCGCCGAACAGAGCGGCTATAAATTCAAGGTCTATCGCGGCGTCCGCGCCGTTTGCTTTGTAATAATAACCGTCGCGGATGACTGTCGTCCCGTCGCCCAGAAGCGTCAGGGACTCAACGGTGCCGCCGTCCTTGTCGAGCCATTTGAGCGACCAGCTCCAGCCGTCGCTGTCCACCTTGCCGCCCCTGGAATAGCTGAGAGCGCAGATGCTGTCCGTTATATGCCCGATATCGCCGGCATCCGTCACCGTTATGCTGCAGCCGGTGCTGCCGGATGTTATGACAAGGCTTTCCGCGCCCGTTATCTCAAAGACCGTTTCATCCGACGAGCAGCCGAACAGACAGAAGACAAGAGCCGCTGCCAGAAAAATTGCCGTCCGCTTTTTCATGCTTTTCACCTCCTTGGGCTTTCTCACGCTTCTTTGACGGCAAAACTGTGAAAAAGTTCCTTATCGTGTAAAAAACCGGCATGACCTAAAGTCGTGCCGGTTTTAAGTCCTTATTCGTCGAGCATTATGTCGAGGATCTCCTCGTCGGTCTCGCGCATGCCCTCGCGGGCGAGCTGGCCGACGGACTCGATGGTCTTTTCGACGTCGTCTTTGAGTATTCCGTCGCCGCCGTGCAGGCCCTTGCCCTTTTCGTACAGGTCAAAGCCGAGCAGTCCGGCCTCGACCGCGGAGGCGATCTTCGTTGCGCACGAGGGCTTTGCTCCGTCGCATACGGTGCCGGATATCATGCCGAGGGTGTTCGTTATCGTCGCGCAGACGGCCTCGTATGTGCCCTCAAGCAGCCATGCGACGCCCGCGGCCGCGCCGCAGCCTGCCGATACCGCGCCGCAGAAGGCGCTGAGTCTGCCGATGGGCGTTTTCTGATGAATGGTTATGAGGTTGGAAACGACGAGCGCGCGCAGAAGCTGCTCGTGGCTCTTGTGCATGTCCAGCGCATAGACTATGACCGGCAGGGAGGCCGTCATGCCCTGGTTTCCGCTGCCGGAAACGATGACGACCGGCAGCTCGCAGCCGCTCATTCTCGCATCGGAGCCCGCCGCCGCCTGAGCACGGGCGCGAACGCGCACGTCGTCGCCGCGGGTTTCCAGAAGCGTTTTTCCGATCGACGCGCCGTAGTTGCCGCGCAGGCCCTCCTCGCTTATGGCGAGGTTATATTCTATCTGCCGCTCGAGCAGTCCGCTCACGTCCTCAAGGCGCACGCTTTCGGCAAAGTCGAGGATATCGCGCACGTTCAAAACGCTGCGGTCGGTCTCGCTGGCGGAGGCGCCGGAGCAGTCCTTTTCAAACAGCGTCTTGCCGTTTTTCTCGATGAGCACGATGTTCGTGTGATAGTCGCAGATGCGCAGGCGCACGCTGTCGGTCCCCTTGTACATGTGCAGGTCGATATCCAGCAGCTTGCCGCTGTCGGCCTTCATGACGGTCATCTGGCACTTGTCCATGAACTCGGATATCTTCGGTATATCCTCGGCTGCGACCTGCGAGAGCACCTCAAGCTGCCTGTCCGCGTCGCCCACGACAACGCCGGCCGCTATCGCCGCGGCGATGCCCTTCAGGCCGCCCGTGTTCGGCACGACGACGCTCTTAACGTTTTTGATGATGTTGCCGCTTATGACAATGTCTATCTTGTCCGGCAGCGCGCCGAGCGTCTGACGTGCCTTTGCCGCGGCGTAGGCCATGGCGATAGGCTCCGTGCAGCCCATTGCGGGCAGAAGCTCTTCACGCAATATTTGCAGGTACTGCGAATACTTAACGTCGCTAAGTTCCATTTTTCATCCCTCCGAATGATGTTCTCTCCGCCTACAGTATAGCATCAAAAAACGGAATTGCATAGTTTTTTCAAAGCATTGTCAACAACTTGTCGAAAAAGGCTTGAATGAGAGAGCACTGTGTGATATACTTGCCACACAGTTAAGACGGGCAATTGGAGATGTTTTTTTGATAGGCTTTTATAATTATACGGTGTGGCTTACCTTTATCGGTATGCTGTCGTCGGTCACGGGCATGGGCCTTGCCGTACAGGGAAAGATCACTGCGGCGGTCATATGCCTGATGTTTTCCGGCTTCTGCGATATGTTCGACGGCATCGTCGCGCGCACGAAGAAAAACCGCACGGACGAGGAAAAGCGCTTCGGCATACAGCTCGATTCGCTCAGCGATATAGTCTGCTTCGGCGTTCTGCCCTTCGTCATCGGCGTGTGCATCGGCGCAAGGGAATGGTGGCAGATGGCGATCATGGCGCTGTTCGCTCTCGCGGGGCTTATAAGGCTTGCATATTATAACGTCACCGAGGAGACGCGCCAAAAGCAGACAAGCGAAAAGCGCAGGCACTATCTCGGCCTGCCGATAACCTCGTCGGCGCTGACCGTTCCGCTGCTGTTCTGCTTCCGCAGCCTGCTGGGCGAGGCATTCCCCATGGCATACACGCTGCTGCTGCTCGTTAACGGCGCACTGTTCGTCGTTCCGGTGCAGGTAAAAAAGCCGGGCAGAACGGGCCTTGCCCTTATGCTCGCCGTCGGCATCGTCTGCACGGTGCTGATACTGATATTCAGATAAGAGATAAGTGAACACGCAAAACGCCGCCCCAAGGGCGGCGTTTTGCTGTATGGATTTATATGACGGCGGGCTCAAAGTCCTCCTTGCCGTGATTGCAGATCGGGCAGACGTAATCGTCGGGCAGCTCGCCTTCACAGGGCTCGAAGTGGTCGCATACGGTGCAGACGTAGCCGCGGACAGGCTCCTTGACATCGGGAACGACGTGCTCGAAGTCCTCCTTGCCGTGCTTGCACAGCGGACAGACAAAGTCATCGGGCAGCTCGCTCCCCTCGTGGAAGTAGCCGCAGACCTTGCAGACGTAGCCCTCGACAGGCGCCGGAGCGGGATTCTTCTTGGGCTTTATGTGCCCGTGGTAGTATGCGTAGGTGCAGCTCGGCGCATCGGACAGCAGCTTGGCCTCGACTACGTTTGCGACGTACAGCACCTGAGTTTCGACATCGACAACGTCGATGATCTCGCAGGAGAGAACGGCGTTCGTGTACTTCGGAATATAGCGTATGCCGTTTGCCATGCGCTCGTCGTGCTCACATCCTGCGAATTTATCGACATCGCGTCCGCTCTGGAAGCCGAAGTGCTGGAACACGCTGTAGGGCGTATCTTCGGTGAGGACGGAGATGTTGAACCTTCCGGCCTTTGCTACCATATCGCAGGTGTTGTTTTTCTTTATGACGGATATGGTGAGCTTTTTGGGATCGCCCGCCGCGACCTGAGCTGCGGTGTTTATGATGCAGCCGTAGTCTCTGCCGTCAACGCGGGTCGTGAGTACCTCAACGCCGTAGCTGAGCTTTGTAAACACCTTGCCGTCCACGTCGAGGACCCTGCCCGAGGGCTCTGCGGGAGCCTCAAAAGCCGGAAGAGCAGGGGCGATATCGGCGGCGATCTCGTCGGCGAGAGCGTCAAGCTCGGCAAGCTGCGGTTCGGTAATGTCGGACTTGAGCGAAACGGTGCTGCCGATAAACTGCGTGCCGCGCAGCTTCGAGAGAATATCTCTCATGAGCTTGCCGCTCGTTGCCGCCCACGAGCCGTTTTCGAGCAGGGCGATCTTTCTGCCCTGAAGATTGTGGTTTGCAATATCGTGCACGAGGTTTTCCATCGTGACGAAGATGCCCGCGTTATAGGTCGTCGAGGCAAACACAAGGTGGCTGTACCTGAATGCGTCGGAGAGAATGTAGGACGCAGGGGTCACGGAGGTGTCATAGACCTTTACCTTTACGCCGCGCTCTACGAGCTTGCAGGCGAGAATGTTCACGGTGTTTTCCGTGTGGCCGTACACCGAGGCGTAGGCGATGAGAACGCCGTTTTCCTCGGGAGTGTAGGAGCTCCATTTGAGATACTTGTCGAGGAAATCGCCGAAGTGGCTGCGCCATACGAAGCCGTGCAGCGGGCAGACGTAATTGAGCTCAAGGCCCGCCGCCTTTTTGAGAACGGCCTGCACCTGCGCACCGTATTTGCCGACGATGTTGGTGTAGTAGCGCCGCGCCTCATCGACGTAGTCGGAGAAGAAATCGACCTCGTCGGCGAACAGATGCCCGTTCAGGGCACCGAAGGTGCCGAAGGCATCGGCCGAGAAGAGCATTTTGTCGGTCAGGTCGTAGGTCATCATGACCTCGGGCCAGTGCACCATCGGAGCCATGACGAAGCTGAGCTCGTGCTTGCCGGTGCGCAGCGTGTCGCCCTCGGCGACGATGTGATATTTAAGCGTGTCCGACAGCGAGAAGAACTGGCCGAGCATGGTCTTTATCTTGCCGTTGCAGACGATCGTTAGCTCCGGGTGGCGCAGCGTGAGCTCCTCGATGGTCGCCGCATGGTCGGGCTCCATGTGCGAGACGACGAGGTAATCGAGCGCCCTGCCGTCGAGCGCATAGGCGAGATTTTCAAAAAACGTGCGGCTCACGGCCTTATCGACCGTGTCGAACAGGACGGTTTTCTCGTCGTTTAAGAGATAGGCGTTGTAGGAAACGCCGTCGGGAACGCCGTAAACGCCCTCGAAGCAGGCAAGGCGGCGGTCGTCGGCGCCGATCCAGGTCAGATCGGACGTAACTTTTCTTGTGCAGTGCATAGTGTGGACCTCCCATCAGCTTATAATTTTATAATTTATATTTTATACGTTTTTTCGGGAAATGACTGTAGCACACGCCACAATGATGTGATATAATCGTTAAAAAATCGTCTTTAGAAGGAGAAACAATGGAGCTTCAGAATGTTGAGCTTTTTGACGGCGTGAGCTGCGCGAGCATCGACGCGATGGTCAGCTGCTTCAGACCCGAGCTGCGGAAATTCAAAAAGGGCGATACGATACTGGTCTTTGAGCCGGAGGTGAAGAACCTGTGCGTGCTGCTCACGGGCAAGGCGCATCTTTACTGCGTCGACAGCGAGGGTGAGTACACGCTGCTTGAAAACTACGGAGTGAACGATATCTTCGGCGAGGTGTTCACCATGCCCTACAGCGGCCTGGGCTATGTCGCGGAGGCCGACTCCGACTGCAGCGTGCTGTTTTTCAAGATGAGCACGCTCTGCGGAAGATGTCCCAACGCCTGCGAGCACCACACGGCTGTGACGAAAAATCTTTTCGCTCTGTCGGCGAAAAAGGCGCAGATGATGGCGCTGCGGATCAATATGATAAGCAAAAAGACCGTCCGGCAGAAGCTCTTGAGCTATTTTGAGTATCTTGCCGAAAAGACGGGGAGCAGGCGCTTTGAAACGGAGCTTAGCCTCTCACAGCTTGCAAACTACCTGTGCGTTGACCGCACGAGCCTCATGCGCGAGCTGCGCCTCATGCGCGAGGAAAGGCTCATAAGCTCCAGCGGAAGAAAAATAGAACTTATATCAATATAGGAGGATAAGATAATGGGCAGCTTTATAGTAACGACGGACTCCGGCTGCGACCTGCCGCTGAGCTTCTGCGACAGCCGCGGCATCGTACCGCTCAAGATGAATTACGCCATAGGCGACAAGAGCTTCACCGACACGATGGACCCCGGGGATCTCAAGGCCTTTTACGACGGCATGAGAGCGGGCGACTGCCCGAAAACCAGCCAGGTAACGCCGTATCAGTTCGTCGAATTCTGGACGCCGCTTCTTGAGAGGAAGCAGCCTATCGTGCACATCGCGCTCGGCAGCGGCATATCCGGGACCTGGGCAAACGCCGTATCCGCGGCGGACATGCTCATGGCCGACAATCCCGGCGCGGACATAAGGGTCATAGACTCGACCCTCGCCTCCGTGGGCTACGGCATGCTCGCGATTTTGGCCGCCGATCTGCGCGACTGCGGCAGCAGCGCCGACGACTGCCAGGCGGAGCTTGAAAAGGTCAAGGGCAATGTAAACACCTATTACACCACGGGCGACCTCACATACCTCTACCGCAGCGGCAGAGTCAGCCGCACGGGCATGACCATTGCCCACGCTCTGAACATCTGGCCGATACTGAACCTCGACCATGACGGCCACCTCATCGTTCAGGCCAAGGAGCGCGGCAAAAAGCGCACCGTCGAGCGCATACATAAGATCATAAGCGAAAAGTGCGTATCCCCCGAGGATCAGACGCTGTATATCTGCCACTCGGACATAGCCGGGGAGGCCGAGCAGTTCGGCGAGGAGATAAAGAACGAGTTCGGCTTCCGCGACGTGTTCTACACCTATATCGGAACGACCATCGGCTCAAACTGCGGGCCGGGCCTTATGGCGGCATTCTTCTTCGGAAAAGAAAGAACAAACTGAAAGGTAAGATAAAATGAACGTTGATTACATCGATTTCAAGACCGTCAGCCTCACAAGCAAGCTCGATACGAGCATCGGCGCGGAGCTTCAGCTCACGCAGACCGGCAAGGTCTCCGTCAAGCTCCCCGACGAGTGGAACGGCTTTGCGTTCCTGTACCTGAACATAAAGATCCACGACCCCGAGGAGAAATACTTCGTGTTCGACATCACCACCGAAACGGTCATCAAGCTCCCCGAGGAGGAAACGGAGTTTACCGAGGACGCGATGAACGCCGGCATGGAGATAGCGCAGGACAAGACCTTCGAGGCCATACGCGGCATATCCGTCGCAATGGGCATAAACGAGCTCGATCTCAAGGGTAAGTGATATGAAGGAGCCGACGCTTGTAATCATGGCTGCCGGAATGGGCAGCCGCTTCGGCGGTCTGAAGCAGATAACCGCCGTTGACCCCGAGGGGCATGCGATAATCGACTTTTCGCTCTTCGACGCTTACCGCGCGGGCTTCCGCAGAATAGCCTTCATCATAAAGCACGAGATAGAGGACAGCTTTAAGGCCGCCATAGGCACGCGCATGGAAAAGTATTTTGACGTAAGCTACGTCTACCAGCAGCTCGACGTACTGCCGGAGGGCTATGCCGTTCCCGAGGGCAGGGAAAAGCCCTGGGGAACGGGACACGCGGTGATGTGCTGCCGCGGCACGGTCGACGGACCCTTTGCCGTCATAAACGCCGACGATTTCTACGGCGCGGGCGCATACAGGGCAATGTACGACTTTTTAAGCGGTGAGAGAAAGCCCGGCGAGTACGCCATGGTCGGCTATAAGCTGCGCAATACCGTGACCGAAAACGGCTCGGTCGCGCGCGGCGTGTGCGATGCGGAAAACGGCTTCCTTGTCGACATCACCGAGCGCACGCACATAGAAAAGCGCGGCAATGACGCCGCCTACACCGAGGACGGCGAGACCTTCGTGCCGCTGTCGGGCGACGTGACCGTGTCCATGAACTTCTGGGGCTTTTCGACCATGATGCTCGACCAGCTTGCGGCTCGCTTCCCCGCCTTTCTGGACAGGAGCCTGCCGTCAAATCCCCTCAAGTGCGAATACTTCCTGCCCTCGGCTGCAAACGAGCAGCTGCGGGAGGGACTTGCGACTGTGCGCATACTCGAGTGCAATGAAACGTGGTACGGCATGACCTACCGCGAGGATCTCGACTCTGTCAGGGCCGCGATAGCCGATATGAAAAAGCGCGGTGTATACCCCGAAAGGCTGTGGGATTAATTAATAAAAAGCTCAGACCGTTTGGCCTGAGCTTTTTATGTCAGTTTTCGTTTTCGAGGCTTATCGAAAGCCCCACGCCGGCGGCGGTGATGACGGCCGCGGCAAAGGCAAGGGTATCGGCGCTGCCGTAAACGAGCGAGGCGATAACGCTCACCGCGCCGAGAAGCACACCAAGTACGGCAAGCTTATATGACGGCGCCGTTTTGCCCTTTGAAAGCAGTATAAGCGCGGCCGCAGCCGCTGCCGACGCAAGCAGATGCGCGGCATAGGTGAGGATAAAGGATATCTGCGCCTTCAGATAGGTGCTGTGCAGCGAGCTTTCGTGCTTTCCTGCGGCGCTCAGAAGCTCGGAGGTCGTATTCTCGGCAGTGCCGTAGCCCTCGTCGATGAGGCTTTCGCGCCCGCGCACGACCTTTTCGGAAATGTCCTCGTAGCTCTTGAGCTCCTCGGCCTTCGCGTCGAGCTCCTCCTTTTCCTTTTCAAGCTCGGCCTTTGTGTCGGTAAGGGACTTGCCCTCGCCGTCGAGCTTTTCAGGCCCCGACGCGATCTCGCTTTGCATGCTGTCAAGCTGCGACTGCGCGGAGCTTACCTGCTGCTGCGCCTGCGAAAGACCGGCCTCGCCCTCCTGAAGCTGCGCATAGGCCGAATCGAGCTGCGCCTTCATGTCGGAAAGATAGCTGTCGCTGAGGTCTATACCGCCCTTCGCGCCGATTATCTTCAGCGCCATCCAATGCGGCACATGCTTGTCCTCCAGCTCGCTTATCGCGCTCATGAGCTGATCGTAAGCGGCCTTGCCCTCGTTATATGCTGCCCAGCCGGAGCTCAGCTGCGCCTGCCCGGAGGCTATGGCGCTCTGTGCGCCGCTGCTGTCGAGCTGGTTTTTGCCGACGCTGTAGGCGATAAGCTGCTGATTGTAGTTCAAAACATCCTCGGCGTACTGCCTGTCGGCGGCCTCGTACTGCTTGTATTTTTCGTCGTATGCGGCCTGCTGCTCGTCATAGGCGGCCTTCTTTTCGTCGTAGTCGGCTTTGCCGTCGCTGAGCGCCTGCTCGTTGTCCCTGAGCGCGTCGAGCTCGGATTTGAAGGCCGTGTAGTCTGCGCGCAGCGTGCTTACGCTGCCGCTGCCGTCGGCAAGGCCGGTGAGCCCCGTCATGAACGCGGCCAGCAGCAATACGACCGCGAGAACGACCGATATTGTCCGCAACTGAGCTTTGTCTGCCATATTATCACCTTTAGAAATTTATTGATTAAGTATACTATAAGAAATATGTTAACTCAATATGAATTTATGAGAAAAATTTCGCGCGGCGGATATAAACATGTAGTAATTTTGTAACCCGTGTGATAAAATAAACCCGATTATAAGTAAAGGAAGTCTTTTTATATATGGATGCCAGAAAGCTTGAAAGCTATGCCGAGCTCATCGTAAGGGTCGGCGCGAACGTACAGAAGGGACAGGATGTCGTCATCTCCGCCGAGCTCGATCAGCCGGAATTCGTGGAAATGCTCGTCGAGCAGTGCTACCTCGCCGGAGCGGCCGAGGTCAGGGTCGAGTGGACGCATCAGCCGCTGCGGCTCAAGCATGTTAAGTACCAGACGGTCGAGCGCCTGGGCGAGGTGAAAAAGTGGGAAAAGGAAAAGCTGCTGCACCGGGCGGAAACGCTGCCGGCGATGATATATATCGAATCGGCAGACCCCGCCGGGCTTGACGGGCTCGATCAGGAAAAGTGGGGCAGAAGCGTTCAGCTCCGCTGGCCGGTGATAAAGCCAATACGCGATTCGATGGAGAACAAATACCAGTGGGTCATCGCCGCCGTGCCCGGAAAGGCTTGGGCGAAAAAGGTATTCCCCGGGCTCGGTGAGGACGAGGCCGTCGAAAAGCTCTGGGAGGCCATACTGTACACCTCGCGCGCCGACGGCGACGGCATGGCGGCATGGCGCGGGCACAACGCGGATCTCAAGAGCCGCTGCGAATACCTCAATTCGCTCTCGCTGCGCAGGCTGCACTATAAAAGCTCAAACGGCACCGATTTTACCGTCGGCCTTATCCCGCAGGCAAGATTTCTCGCCGGAGCGGAGGATACGGTCGGAACGCATGTCACCTATAACCCCAACATCCCCAGCGAGGAGGTGTTCACAAGCCCCATGAAGGGACAGGCCGAGGGCATAGTCTATTCCACCCGCCCGCTGTCCTACCGCGGTACGATGATAGAAAATTTCAGCATCCGCTTTGAAAACGGCACCGTCACGGAGGTGAAGGCCGAAAAGGGCGAGGATGCGCTCAAAACGCTCGTCAATATGGACGAGGGCTCCGGAATGCTCGGCGAGTGCGCGCTCGTGCCCTACGACAGCCCGATAAGAAACAGCGGCATCATGTTTTTCAACACGCTCTTTGACGAAAACGCCGCCTGCCACCTCGCCCTCGGCGACGGCTTTGCAAACTGCATAGACGGCTTTGAAAACTACACGCTTGAGCAGTGCCGCGATATGGGCATAAATTCGTCCATGATCCACGAGGACTTCATGATAGGCTCGGAAGATCTCGACATTGTCGGCGAAACGGCCGACGGCCGGCAGGTGCAGATATTCAAAAACGGAAGCTGGGCCTTCTGATCGGAGGGAACAATATGGAGACAGAAAACGACAAGATAAGGTATTCGGTGAGCAAAAGGAACTTTTTCGTAAAGCTTGCCGTGATTTTCATGCTGCTTTCGGCGCTGTGCCGCTTTCTCGGCTACTGGGGCTTCTGGTCGAATCAGACCTCAGGCTTCATCACGTTCCAGATAGCCCTGCCGATACTCTGCAACCTGCTGTTTATCGTCCTGATCCTGTATGCGGGCAGGCGGCTTTTCAGCCTGACCTTCATACCGGTATTGCTGGGCGTTATGTTTTTCATCGTAAAGGCCTTCGGCTTTGACAGCATACTGCACACGGTGCTGTGCATATGCCTGTATCTTGCCGTCGCGTTTATCTACACGGCGACGGTGTTCGGCGTCATCCGGACAAAGTGGCTGCTGCTGCCGCTGTTCGGACTGCCGCTTGCAGTACATATCTACCTGGACAGAGACATGATCGCACCGGCGGACAAAACGGTGGAGCTTGCAGAGCTCCTGCCGGAGATATCGGTGCTGTGCATAATGGCTGCGCTCCTGTGCACCTGCTTTGCCATGAAAAGACGCGATTTCGCGGCCGAAAGGGCGGGCAGCGCCGAGCAGCAGACAATAGACCTCCTCGTCAGCAACGAGGAGCCGCCCGCGTCGGAGACCGTGTCCGGCGAGCTTTCAAAGGAGGGTGATGAGCATGAGTGATACCGTAAGAAAGGACCCGAGCGAGGAAAAGACCGTGGTCGTCAAGAAAAGCGATATCGAGCAGCAGCTTTCCAGAACCGAGGAGGAAAAGACCGTGCTCGATACGGTAAACGAGGGCTATAAGAGCCTTTTCGACCCCGAGCTTGAGGAGATACTGCGCGAAACGGAGGGCTATGAGCTCACTCCGCAGAACGAGGACGGCGAGCCGGAATATGCCGGCGAGCCGGAGTACGACGAGGAATACGGCGATAACGGCGGCTCGGACGCCGAGCGCATAATTGCCGAGCGCCGCGAGCATAAGAAGAAAAAGAGGCTCATTATAATATGCGTTGCCATTGCGGCGGCTCTTGCCGTGATGCTCGCTGTGGTGCTGGCGCTCAAGAGCGGCGGCACGGAGAACGACTATGACAGCGCCCTGTCGCAGGCAAAGGAATACTACTACGACGGTGACTACGACAACGCCCTTGCCAAGCTGCGCGAGGCGATGGAGATCAAAAAGACCGACGAGTGCCTGCTGCTGATGAGCCGCTGCTATGAGGCTAAGTACGACTATGTAAACGCCATCGCCATTCTGGAAAGCTCCACGAGCGGCGACGAGAAGATAAAAACCGAGATAGAGCGCCTGAAAAAGGCCAAGGAGGACTACGACAGCGGGAAGATCGTCGTTATCCTCGGCGAGCAGTACGATGTGGAAACAACGTCGCTCGATCTCTCGGGCAAGGGCGCGGGCTCGGATGCCCTGAAGGATATTGCAAAGCTCACCGAGCTTACGAGCCTCAAGCTTTCGGACAATAAGATAGAAGGGCTCGACTTCCTGTCCTCGCTTAAAAAGCTCACGACGCTTGACCTTTCAAAGAACAAGATAAGCGATCTGACGCCGCTCAAAAAGCTCACATCGCTCAGAACGCTGCACCTTGACGGCAACGAGATAAAGGACTTCAGCCCTCTTTACGGGCTCGACAGCCTGTCCATGCTCACCATCGGCGACATGGATATAAGCCAGTCGCAGCTTAAAAAGCTCAAGGAGGAGCTGCCCGAGTGCATCGTTTACAGCGACGATGCGAAGGAGGACGTTGTCGAGATAAAGCTCGGCGGCAAGACCTTCAAAAGCAACGTGACGGAGCTCGATCTCTCCGGCTGCGACGTGCATGACATAACGCTGCTGTCGGCCTGCACGAAGCTCAAAAAGCTCGACCTTTCGGATAACTCCGTTTCGGATATCTCCGCGCTGGTCGATCTGCCACTGCTGACGGAGCTCGACCTTTCCGATAACCGCATAAGCGATATAAGCCCGCTGATGAGCCTGCCTAAGCTTGAGTACCTCAACCTCTCCGGCAACAGGATAAAATCCGTGGCGGCGCTCCAGGATATATCGACGCTTGCGGAGCTCAACGTCAGCGGAAACGAGCTCGGCAGCATTGCCGCCATCGGCAGGCTTACAAATCTCAAGACCCTGTGGATGGATAACATCGGCCTTGAAGACTCCGATCTCGAGGAGCTCTACGGGCTCAAAAACCTCAAAAAGCTGAGCATTAAGGATAACTCCGAACTCGGCGAAACGGCCGTGGCGGCGCTGCAGAAGAAGCTTACGGGCTGCACGATAAGCCATTCGGAGCTCAAAAGCGAGATCGTTCTCGGCGGCAAGAGCTTTGACAGCGCCGCGGAAACGGTCGAGGCAAACGGACTGGGGCTGAGCGATATATCCGCGGCGGCGGGCTTTACGAACGTAAAGCACCTCGACCTTTCGGGTAACTCCATATCGCGCCTGACCGCACTCTCGCAGCTCAAAACGCTCGAAACGCTCGACCTTTCAAACAACCGCATAAGCGACGTTTCGGCGCTCTGCTCACTGACCGGGCTCAAGCAGCTCTGGCTCAGCGGAAACGACATTTCCGCCGCGTCCCTGCAGGCGCTCAAAGCCGCACTGCCCGACTGCTATATCAGTGTTGAATAAAAAAACTGAATAAATTTTGAATTTTTAAGGCAAATTTCACAAAACACTTTCATTTTGCGCTTTTGTGTGCTATACTGTAGCCAAGCAGGAGATATCCTGCAAAGCAGAAAGGAGCCGGCAAATATGAAATTTACGTTCACCGAAAAAAAGATGGGTTCCTCCGAAGAGCTCAGAGCATATACTGAGCGCAAGGTTGGCAAACTCGACCGCTTCTTTAAGACCGAAAGCAGCGCAAGCATCACGTTCAGCATGGAGCGCGGCAGGTTCCTGGCTGAGATCACGGTTTCAAACAACGGCCTGTACTACAGAGCCAGCGAGCTTACAAACGATATGTATGCCTCCGTTGATTCCGGCGTCGCGGCCATCGAGCGTCAGATCCGCAAGAACAAGACACGTCTGGAAAAGCGCCTGAGAGAGGGTGCGCTCGAGAAGGAGGCAAGACCGGCCTTCATCCCCGCGGACGATGAGGAGGATGAGGAGTTCAAGATCGTGCGCAGCAAGCGCTTCCCAATCAAGCCCATGTCTCCAGAGGAGGCAATACTCCAGATGAACCTGCTCGAGCATGAGTTCTTCGTGTTCCGCAACGAGCAGTCCGACGGCGCGGTCTCGGTAGTCTATCGCCGCAAGAACGGCGGCTACGGTCTTATAAGCGACGACGTCGAATAAGAACAATAAAATTACTGCTGCCCCGCCGTCCGGCGGGGCAGTTTTGAGGATTGAATATGAATTACACGGAAGTAACGATAGAAAATAAAAATAAAAATACAGACGAGATCTGCGACAGGCTGACGGCGCTCGGCATAGACGGCTTTGTCATCGAAAACGAGGATGATTTCAAGGCCTTTCTTGAAAATAACCGTCAGTACTGGGACTATGTCGATGCCTCTCTTGAGGAAAGCTACAGGGGCGTATCGCGCGTTAAGTTCTACCTCGAGGATAACGACGCGGGCGCTGCGCTGCTCGATGCCGTCAGCGCTGAGTTCGAGGTAAAAACTGCGCCCGTCTGCGATGCCGACTGGGAGAATAACTGGAAGCAGTATTACGAGCCGCTGGAGATAGGCGAAAAGCTCCTCGTCGTTCCGGAGTGGATAGACTGCTCCGGGGAGGGCAGGGTGCCCCTGCGCCTCGACCCCGGCCTCCTGTTCGGCACGGGCTCGCACGCAACGACGCGCATGTGCCTCACGGCGCTTGAAAAATACGCGGGCGAGGGCAGAAGCGTGCTCGACCTCGGCTGCGGCAGCGGCATACTCGGCATCGGCGCACTCGTTTTGGGAAGCAAGAGCTGCACCGCCTGCGACATTGACCCCAAGGCGCCCGACATCGTCATGGAAAATGCGGCGCTCAACGGCATCGGCAAGGACAAAATGACTGTCTGTGCAGGAGATATAATCGGCGATAAGAAGCTGCGCGAAATGCTCGGCACGGGCTATGATATCGTGCTTGCAAACATCGTGTCGGACGTGATAATCCAGCTTGCGCCCTTTGTCCGCGCCTTCATGGCTCAGGGCGGCGTGTTCATCACCTCCGGCATCATCGACGGCCGCGAGGACGAGGTCGCCGCCGCTCTGCGCTCGGCCGGACTTGAGATCATTGCCCACCGGCATGAGGAAGAATGGCACTGTTTCGAGTGCAGGTGAAATGAAAAATTCCGAAAGCCCCCGTCAGGGGGCTTTTTACTGCCCTGCGATAAAGCGCACGGCGCAGCTTTTCCGGCTTTGCTTTATGACGCAGAGCTTTTCCTCACGCTTATTCTCCTGCGGCGGCGCAGGGAGCGGGAGCTCCCCGTCCTGAGCGGTCACGCGCTGCCACACGCTTTCGAAATTATCAAATTCCATAGACTTCACCGGTGCATTATATGCGCGCTCTTGAAAAAATGTCAGCGGTGTGAGATAATAAAAAACACATTTTTGCGAGGTGTTTATCATGGCCAGATTTTTTGCGCTCGGAACAAATCTGCTCGGCGGCAGGGCGGTCATCCGCGGCCGCGACGCAGAACATATAAAGGTGCTCAGGCTGCGTCCGGGCGAGGAGATGACGATCTGCGACGGAAAGGGCACGGACTATAAGTGCAGGCTTCTGCGCTCGGATAAGGACGAGGCCGAGGCCGAGATCATCGAGGTCGTGCCCTGCGCGGCCGAGCCCACGGTGTCCGTGCGCGTATTGTGCGGGCTGCCGAAGGGCGACAAGACCGACTACATCATCCAGAAGTGCGTCGAGGCCGGCGCACAGGAGATCGGATTTTTCCGCTGCGAGCGCGTCGTGCAGCGCACCGAGGGCGTAACGAAAAAGCTCGAGCGCTGGAACAGGATAAGCGAGGAGGCCGCAAAGCAGTCCGGGCGCGGCATTATCCCGGAGGTGCGCTGGCTCGATACCTACGCAGAGGCGCTCGATGCCGCAAAGCAGATGGAGGCGGCCTTTTTCATGTACGAGACCGGCGAGCGCGAGGGTCTGCGCACGGCGCTCAAGGGCGCGGAAAAGCTCGGCTCGGCCGCGCTGATCACGGGGCCCGAGGGCGGCTTTGAGCCCTATGAGGCCGACATGGCGCGCAAGATCGGCTTTCACGTCTGCGCCATGGGCGCGCGCATTCTCCGATGCGAGACCGCACCCGTCGTCGCCCTGACGGCGCTGATGTACGAATCGGGTAATCTGGAGTGAAATTCAGCGGCAGGTTTTTACCTGCCGCTTTTCTTTTTCCTTGAGAAAATACGGGAACCTTTTCATTCCTGCCGCCGTCTTACAGACAAATACAAAAAGTAGGCTGCAGCCATGAAAAAACACATCCCGACCGTATTGGCGGTCATAGCCGTGCTGGCGATATGCATTATCGCCGTCGGCGCCGTGACGCTCGGAGAGGACGGTACGCTCCGCACCCTCGTGCGCACGGATACCGACGCGGGCGCGTGGCAGGACAATGCGGGCAAAGCCATGGACAGCGAAAAAGCAGCGGAGCTTGCTCTCGAAAAGGCGGGCGTCAGCGCCGGCGGCGCGAATGTCACGGCCTGGAAGGAAGCGAAAAACGGAGACATCCTCTGGCAGGTGGAAATCGCGGACGTCGATGCCGGCATCGGCCTGACCGTTACTTATTTCGTCACCCTCAACGCCCTGACGGGCGAAGTGACCATGCTCGACATGACCCGGTTCTTTTCAGAGGCGAATTAACACTTCTGCCTATACTGATATTGCAGGTGCCCGGTATCGAAACATTGGAGGAAACTACGGCGTTTCGCTGCCCGCAAGTGCGTTGCAGTGTTTTTGCAGCATCTGAAATCGGCGCACCCTTGGCTTCCCCTTGCGGAGCTTGAGGGGAAGCTGTCACCGAAGGTGACTGAAGAGGTGTCAATAAATCGCGGCGCAAGCCGCTTACATTATGAAATAAGACAGTGCAGATCATAGTTTGCACTGTCTTTTCCTGTAATGCTGCCTCAATGCGCCTCTAAAAAACCGTTTTGCCGCCAAGCTTTTTGCACTCGGCGAGGACCGCGTGCGTGTCCAGAAGCTTGAGCCCCTTCATGAGGTTGCCCTTGAGCTTTATCTTGCCCGATGTCAGCGCCTTTGCGGAGCCAAGCTCGCCTATGATGTTCTTGACGGAAACGTCATAGTCCGCGTCCGAGACGTAGTCCGCCGCGGGAGCCGAGGTGCGGCCCGTGCCGTGGGTAATGTCCGTGATCACGCCGTCCTTGAAGGTGTACATGAACCACACGGTGTCGCCGCCGCACTGAGGTACCTTGTTGTAGCACTCGCAGAGGGTGACGGTCACTTTCGAGGGAGTCTTGCCGGGGGAAAAGGTGTCCTTTGCCAGAGCAATGAACTCATTGCTCCATTCTTCGGTGAGAAACTTCATTGGTTTAACTCCTTGCTTATAAAATTATTACCATTTATTTGAGACCTTCTCGGCAAAGCCGGGGAAGTCTTTTATTTCAATGACCTTTCCGTCGTCGAGGACGGCTTTGCCCGTGAACAGGCCGAACACCTGGTGCTGATCGCTCTTTATGAGCCCGACGTCGGAGCAGGACGCGCGGTCGAGCACGGGGCGGAAGTCCATCTCGAACCTGCCGTCGTCGGAGGTGAAGGTCCAGGGCTCCATGAAGGACTTTTCATTGCCGGGGATGTTGAACTTCACACGGCTGAGCTTGTGCGCCCTGCCGTTATAAAACAGCATGTTCTCGCTCGCGGCGGAGGTGTTGCCGAAGCCGTAGCCGATGTTCCAGCCGAAGGGCACGCCGTCAACCGCGCCCGAGGCCGAGCCCCAGTACCATGTGTTTTTGTACGTCCACACGCCGCGCCCCCAGTCGAGTACCGCAAAGCTGTCCGAAGGGTCAAAAACGTAGGTGTGCCCGTCGTAGACGACCTCGCCGCGTGCGCGCAGGCAGTTTATCTTCTGGTTGTAGTAAAAATGCCCCGGCTTATCGAAGGGCGTGGCGATGACCATGCTCTCCTCGGGCTCGTCGAACAGCTCGACCTTGGCGTACAGCGAGCCTGCCGGACCGAAGCGCTTCATCTGCGCGATGAGCGTGCGCACGCCGGAGCCGTCGTTTTTAAAATAGATGCTGTAGCTTTTGCCGATGGCCGTAGTGTCGCCGGCCCTGCTCGTCTCGGGCAGTCTGCGCCTGCCCAGCGGCATGAAGCACATGGGGCTCGTCGTTATCTCCCAGCCCTCCTCGAAATTCAGAAGGCTTATCGAGTCCAGACCCATGTAGCCGTTGTCGTCGATGGTGAGCGCAAGGGCGAAGCGGCCGTTGTTTATGAGATAGTAGTCCCACTCCTTGATGCGCAGGGGGCTTGCCTTTATGTCCGCGCGGCGGTACACCGGCAGCAGCTTTTTGGCATAGCCGGGCTCGGTAAGATCGCCCTCGGCGTTCAAAAGCGGTATCTCATGCAGAATTTCGTGCTGATCCATTCCTTCAACTCCCGTATATGTTTTTACATCTCATGCCTGAGCCTGCGTATATCCGTTCCGACGAAGGGGAGCTTGAGAAACTCGCCGTCTATCCTCGAGCAGATCTGCGGCGTATAGCGTCGGGCAAGCTCCGCGTCGCTGAGATTTGTGCTTATTATGGTCTTTTTGCCCTCCGTAAGGCGGGTGTTTATGAGCGTGTACAGCGCAGATACGCTTATCTGCGTGAGCATCTCGGTGCCCAGATCATCAAGGATCATGAGCTCGCACTCGAGCATGCGCCCGGCTCTCGTCGCAGCCTTTTCGGCGATCTCAGGGTCGCGGGCAAATTTTCTGAGCTCAAAGGCCTCGAGCGCGGAGGCTGCCGTGTCGTAGCACACCGAGTGCCCGTTCTGCGCGACGACGCGGGCTATGCAGGCCGACAGGAAGGTCTTGCCCAGACCCGTGCCGCCCTGAAACAGCAGATTCATCGAGCGCTCGGAAAAGCTTGCGGCGTATTCGCGGCAGGTGTCGAGAACTATGCTCATCGCCTCCCGCGCCTCGCCGTAGAGCGACAGATCGAAGTTCTCGAAGCGCTCATTGCTGTTTTTGAGAAGCGTGCTGAGCTCCGAGGTGAGCTGGCGGTTGTACTCCTCGGTAAGGCAGGAGCACATCGCGCTGCCGACAAAGCCCGTATCCCTGCATTTGGGGCAGGTGTATATATCCTCAAGATAGTCGGCGGGGTAGCCGTGAGCGCGCAGCAGTCCGGCCTTCTTCGCCTGAAGTGCGAGGCTTTCGCTCTCGAGCGCCCCGAGCGCGTCGGCAAGATCGGCGCTGCGCTTTATCGTAAGCCCGACGAGCTCCGACATCTGCGTGCGCAGCCGCGCGTCGATGCGGCTTATCTCGGGTATCTGCGCGTATATCTTTTCCTGCCTGAGATAGTGCTCGGCGACGTTGTCCGCGTGCCGGTGGCCTATCTGCTCTCTGGCGCGTGCCAGAATTTTTCCGTCCAGTGCCATTATTTAACCGTTTTTAACCTTTTCGTATATTGAGCGCAGCCGCTGGAGCTCATCGCCCGAGACGTTGCTGCGGTGCTTGTTTTCCGCCTTGACGGCAGATGCGGGACTGCGGCTGTCACGCTCGGCGACCTCGGCGGCGGTGTGTATGCCCTTATCGTGCCACGAGAGCATGATCTTGTTCATATATCCCCATTTGAGCGCGCCGGTGTTCGTGACCGTGCGGTCGTAGGCTATGAGTATCGCCTCGTTGTCAAAGCCCATGTCGAACCACGAGAGCATGTACCTGCGCTCGGTCGGCGTGAGCACGCGCAATCCGAGGCCCATCGCGGTCTTTATCTCGCCCGAGCGCGAGCGCTTCTCGGCTGCGGCGCGAATGTATTCGTCGGCCTGCTCGATGGTGATGATCTCCCTGTTTGCCCACGAGTAGGCTTCCTTTTCTATGCTGCGCATGGACGGCAGCCTGCCTGGACCGTATTTTTCCCGGAACACGTCGATGCAGTAGCCGATGAGCATGAATATGACGTCGGCGGGGAGCGCAAGGTGATCGTATATGCCGAACAGCGTTTTAAGATCCGCCGTCGAGAGCGTCCGCCCGAGCTTGTGCTGAGCCTGGCTTATGACGGCCTGAAAGCCGCTGTCCTCATTCGAGCGGCGCACGATATCCTCCGCGGTGTACTCGGGAAGCTCGTCGGCAGGGGGGAGCACGGGCTCCTGCGCCGGATGCGCCGTTTGCGCCGCAGGGTGCGCAAGAGACAGGCGGCAGAGCTTTTCGTAAGCGTTTTTGATCTCCGCTCCCGTGCGGCAGAGCTCACGCGCGGCGGTGTCGGCGTCGAATACGCCCTGACGGCACAGCCAGATATACAGCAGCGCAACGTCGCCGTCATGGGCGGCGATAAGCTTGTCCGCGTCGCTGCGGGGTATTAAGTTCTGCTCTGCTGTGGGCATGACGTTTCACCTGTTCATTCAAAGTTTACACAAAGCGCTTTAACAAGGTGGATTATATCATTAAAATTAGCTTGTAGCAATAGCCTTGTTTGTGGTATAATTCATTGATTACAAAGTAAGATGCCAGAGGTACGGATATATGCTTGAGCTGCTTTCACCCGCAGGCTCGCCGGAGGCGGTCGTTGCCGCCGTGCAGAACGGCGCGGATGCGGTATATATGGGACTGGGGATATTCAACGCCCGCCGCGGAGCGAAAAACTTCAGCGACGAAGAGTTTGAAAGGGCCGTGCGCTACTGCCGCATACGCGGCTGCAAGGTCTATGTCACGATGAACACCCTCGTGGGCGACCGCGAGGCAGAGCAGGCCGCCGCGCTTGCCCGCCGCGTGTCGGAGCTCGGCGCGGACGCGATACTCGTGCAGGATCTCGGCCTTCTGAGCGTTCTCAAAAGGACGGTGCCGGATATCCCGCTGCATGCAAGCACTCAGATGAGCATACACAATCTTGCCGGAGTCGAGGCCGCAGCCGAAATGGGGCTCAGCCGCGCGGTGCTTGCCCGCGAGCTCAGCTTCGAGCAGATAAAGTTCATCACAAAGCACTCGCCCATAGAGACGGAGATATTCGTCCACGGCGCGCTGTGCTTCTGCCATTCCGGACAGTGCTATATGTCCTCGCTCATCGGACGGCGCAGCGGCAACCGCGGCATGTGCGCCCAGCCCTGCCGCATGGAATACAGCCTGGGCGGCCGGCTTGAGGACAGCCACCCGCTGTCGCTGAAGGACAACTGCCTCGTTGACCGCCTGCGCGAGATCGAGGATGCGGGCGTCGCCTGCGTGAAGATCGAGGGCAGGATGAAGCGGCCGGAGTACACGGGCATCGTCACCGGCATATATTCAAGGATCATAAAGGAGCGCCGCGAGCCGACGGCGGAGGAAATGCAGACGCTTACAGACGCATTTTCGCGCCAGGGCTTCACGCAGGGCTATTTTAACGGCGACAAGGCCGACATGTTCGGTGTTAGAGCCGAGACGGACAAGACCGGCGAAAAGCTGTTTTCCGACGCAAGGCGCGAGTACATGGGCAGGGAGGAGCGCCGCGTTCCCATTAAGCTCTATGCGGTCGTAAATGCGGGCGAGGCCGTCAAGGCCGCCGCCATGGACGATCGCGGCAACAAGGTCGTCGCCTTCGGAGCCGAGCCGCAGAAGGCTATACGTCAGGCCATAAGCGCCGAGACGCTCAGCGACAGGCTCGGCAAGACGGGCGGCACGCCCTATTACTGCGAGGATACGCAGAGCAGGGTGCAGAGCGGCCTGTATCTGTCGGCATCCGAGATAAACGAGCTCCGGCGCAAGCTCGTGACGGCGCTCAACGAGCGCCGCGCAGCGCCTCCCGCGCGCCGCAGTCTGCCGATGCCGCCCATGCCCGCGGGGCAGAACGCCGTTACGGACCCCGTCATGATCTATCAGGTGCGCCTGGCAGATCAGCTCACCGAGGAGCTTGCCGATACAAGACCGGATTATATCTACATTCCCGTGAAGGTCATGCACGATAACTTCGACCTCGTGCGCGTTTTTAAGGAACGCGGCGCCGTGCCCGTGGCCGTGCTGCCGCGCGTTGTCACCGACGATGAGGCGGCAGAGCTTTTCGCAATGCTCAGGACGCTGTTTGACAGGGGAATAAACGAAGCGCTCGTCGGAAACCTCGGGCACATAAAGCTCGCCCGCAGGGCGGGCATGAAGCTCCGCGCCGATTTCGGCATGAACGTGTTTAACTCATACTCGATGGATATGATACGGATGATGGGCTTTCTGTCCGCGACGGCCTCCTTCGAAATGCGCCTTGCGCAGGTGCGCGACCTTATAAAGTGCGTGCCCACGGAGCTGATCGCCTACGGACGGCTGCCGCTGATGGTGTCCGACCAGTGCGTCATAAGCCACAGCCTCGGCTCGTGCAGCTGCCAGACCCCCGCGCAGCTTTCCGACCGTATGGGCTCGAGCTTCCCCGTCATGCGCGAGCCCGATCACCGCAACGTGATATTCAATTCCCGAAAGCTTTTCATGGCCGACAAGAACGACGAGCTGTGCGGCATCGGGCTTTGGGGCATAAGACTGATGTTCACCACCGAGGGCGCGCGCGAGTGCGTTCAGGTGGCAAAGAGATACAAGGGCGAGGGCGACTATCAGCCGAACGATCTGACCCGCGGCCTTTACTACAGAGGAGTTGACTGATATGGATATCGTGCTGGCCTCCGGCTCGCCGAGACGCAGAGAGCTGCTGGAGACGCTGGGACTTGAGTTTTCCGTCGTCCCCGCAAAGGGCGAGGAGATAGCGCCCGAGGGCGCGGGCCCCGCCGAAACCGTAACGGCGCTGGCAGAAGCCAAGGCCGCGGAGGTGGCGCAGGGCTTCCCCGGCTCGCTCGTGATAGCGGCAGATACGATCGTCTGGGCGGAGGGTAAGATACTCGGGAAGCCAAAGGACGAGGCCGACGCAAAGCGCATGCTGCATATGCTCTCGGACAATGCCCACGAGGTGTACACGGGAGTTGCGATCATATACGATGGAAAAAGCGCCGTCGGCGCGGAGAAAACGAAGGTGTTTTTCCGCCGGCTGACGGATGCGGAGATAGACGGATACGTCTCAAGCGGCGAGCCCATGGATAAGGCCGGAGCCTACGGGATCCAGGGCAGAGCCGCGCTCATGGTCAGACGGCTGGAGGGCGATTACTTCAACGTCATGGGTCTGCCGCTGTGCAGGCTCGGCCAAATGCTCGAAGAGATCGGGGTGCATCTTTTTTGAACGTAAAAAATTATCTGAAGAAAAACGGAATAAAGCTCGGCGTCATAGTGCTTGTTATAGCGCTCGCCGCAGGGGCGTCCTCGTATCTTCTCAAGGGCAATGCCGGAGTGGTGCAGAACGTGTCCGGAACGGTGAAGGCTCCCGTGCAGCGCATGGTCAGCTCCGTCGCCGAGTGGCTTGAGAGCATATACGGTTATCTTTATAAATACGACCAGCTCATCGCCGAAAACGAGCGCCTGCGAGCCGAGCTCACCGAGGCTCAGGAGGAGGCGCGCAACGGTGCGGCTGCCATCGAGGAAAACGAGCGCTTCCGCCAGCTGCTGGAGTTTAAGGAAAAGCACAGCGATATGACGCTCGAATCGGCCAAGGTCGTCGCGTGGACGACCTCGAACTGGGCCAATTCCTTTACCATCAGCAAGGGCACGAACGCCGATATAGAGGTCGGCGACTGCATCATCACCGAGTACGGTGTCCTGGTCGGACAGGTGACCGAGGTCGGCACAACGTGGGCGACCGTTGCGACGGTCATTGACCTGAACACAAATATCGGCGCTCTCGTCTCCGAAAACGGCGCGTCGGGCCTTCTCGTCGGCGACTTTGCCATGATGCAGGAGGGCTGCGTGAAGCTTGCCTATCTTGCCGACGGCGCGCAGGTATTCTCCGGCGACACGGTCATGACCTCGGGCTCGGGCGGCGCTTTCCCGCAGGGGCTCGTCGTCGGAACGATAAGCTCGGTAAAGACCGAGGCCGGCGGTCAGATAGAGTACGGCGAGGTAAAGCCCGGCTGCGACCTCACCTCGCTCGTTCAGGTTTTCGTAGTAAAGGATTTTGAAGTGGTGGAGTAATTGCTGAACAGAATTATTCAGGCTCTTGAATGGAAAAAGGTCCGCATGGTGCTGCGCTACGCGGTCTATATGCTGCTGGTGATGCTGCTGCAAAGCGTCCTGTTTTCGAGGATAAGCATCCTCGGCGTGAAGGGCTTTATCATCCCCGCGGCGGCCGTCGCGGCCGGAATATATCTCGGCGGCGTGCGCGGAGCCGTTTTCGGTATCTTCCTCGGCCTGTTCACGGATATGGCCTTTTCCGAAACGACGGTGATGTTTACGCTGCTGTTCCCGCTCATAGGCTTCGGCACGGGCTTTGCATCGGAGTTTTATATAAACAAAAGCTTTTTGGCATTCATGATACTCGGCACGGCGGCGATACTGCTGTGCAGCGCAGTGCAGCTCGTCCACGCGCTCATAGGCGGCTCGACGGAGCTGCTGCCCGGCCTGCTGACGGTGCTTTTGCAGACGCTGTGGTCGATACCGCCGGTCATGCTGATGTATCTGCCGTTTAAAGACGGCGGCATAATGCGCACTTAACCACCCCACCCCTGCTGTTTGAGGAAACTGTATGAATATTATCAAGAAAGAAAGACTTATAGCGCTTGCTCTGGTGTTTGCGATACTGCTTACGGTATATGTGACCGCGCTGTACAAGCTGCAGATCATAGAAGGCGAGGCGTATTACGAGGAGAGCAAGAACAATATGGTCACGACAAGCACAGTCGTCGCCGCGCGAGGCAAGATCCTCGACCGCAACGGCAGGGAGCTTGTCACGAACAAGTCCTGCTATGACCTTGTGATAAACACCGATGAGCTCTTCCCGAACGACGGCAGCGTCGATTCAAACGCCGTCATTTTAAAGCTCGTCAACATGATCCGCGATTACGGCGATGATTATATCGACGATCTGCCGATAACGAAGAGCCCGCCGTTTGAGTACGAGAACGTCACCGAGCAGGATCAGGCGAGACTCGACGCGTATATGAAGCAGAATAATGTTCCCGAAAACGCCAGCGCCGTCGAGGTGCTCTCGAGCATGCGCGAGCGCTATAAGATCGACAGCAACTACACCGCCGAGGAGGCGAGAATAATCGCCGGCGTGCGCTACGCGGTGAACGTGCGCTATCTTATAAACACCTCGGACTATGTTTTCGTCAAGGACGCAGACATGAAGCTCATAGCGACCCTGCGCGAGAATAACGTCGAGGGCATAACCATCAAGGAGTCTTACGTCCGCGAGTATTCGACCACGGCTGCGGCGCATATCCTCGGCTACACCGGCGCGATGAGCGACAGCGACTATGCAAAGTATTCCGAGCAGGGCTACTCGGCCGACACCTATGTCGGCAAGGACGGCGCGGAGCTTGCCTTTGAAAAATACCTGCACGGCACGAACGGCACCGTGCGCACGACCTCGTCCTCGGACGGTACGGTCATCAGCAAGGAATATACAAAGGAGCCCGAGCCCGGCAACAACGTGTATCTTACGATAGATATTGCCCTTCAGGAGGCCGCCGAGCTTGCGCTCGAAAACGGCGTGGCCTCCATTCAGGCGAAGATAGACGCAAAGAAGGAGCAGCAGATAGCAAGCGGAACGTACACGGAAAAGCAGGATCAGATAGACGGTGCGGCGGTCGTCGTCGTAAACGTCAAGACCGGCGAGCCGCTTGCCATAGCGAACTGGCCGACCTACGATCCGTCGGAGCTGCTGGAAAAGTACGACGAGATACTACAGGCGGCAAACACCCCGCTTTATAACCGGGCTCTGCTCGGCCTCTACGCTCCCGGCTCGACCTTCAAGCCCTGCACGGCGATCGCCGCGCTCACCGAGGGCATCATAAGCACCGGCACGACCATCGAGTGTACCGGCCAGTATACGCGCTATAAGGCTCAGGGCTTTGCGCCCTACTGCTGGATATACACGCAGAACAATCAGAAGCTCACGCACGGCTACCTCAACGTCACCGGCGCCATCCAGAACTCCTGCAACGTGTTCTTCTACTCCGCCGGCCACGATCTGGGCATCGACAAGATGGACAAGTACGCGGCGCTGTTCGGCCTCGGCGAGAGCACGGGCATCGAGCTGCCCGAGTCCACGGGCAATATGGCAAACCGCGCAAACCACGAGGAGCTCACGGGCGAATCCTGGTCGATAGGTCAGACCATGCAGGCCGCCATCGGCCAGTCCGACAGCATGTTCACGCCGCTGCAGCTTGCCGAATATGTTGCGACCGTCGCAAACAACGGCGTGCGCCACAGCGCGTCGATACTCAAGTCCGTGCGCAGCTACAGCTACGGCGAGAACGTGTACGAGCGCGAGGACGAGGTGCTCAGCGAGGTCGAGAGCGCGCAGTACAACTGGGATGCGGTCAAGGAGGGCATGCGCCTTGTCGGCAAATCGAGCCTTTCGAGCTACACGATGACATCCGTCGCCGCCAAGACCGGCACCGCACAGAAGGGCGATACGATCGCAAACGACGCCATTTTCATCTGCTATGCGCCCTTTGACGATCCCGAGATCGCAATGGCCATAGTCGTCCAGAAGGGCTCGGCTGGCGCAAACTGCGCGGTCATAGCCAAGGAGATACTCGAGTCCTATTTCAGCCTTAAATCCGCAACCGACGTCACCGACGTCGAGGGCGAGCTGCTGCAATAATAAAAAACGCAGTTTTTTGTCAAAAAAGCGTTGAAAGCGGCCGCTGTATTGTATATAATAATATAAAATGCAAACAGAAACGAGGGAACTTATGAATATTGCACTTATGGCACATGACAGAAAAAAAGAGCTGATGGTCCAGTTCTGTATAGCTTACTGCGGTATTCTGGCCGAACATTCCGTCTGCGCGACCAACACAACGGGCAAGCTCGTTTCCGAAGCAACGGGACTTCCCGTGACGCTTTATCTTCACGCCGACCAGGGCGGCGCCCAGCAGATAGGCGCAAGGATCACCTATAACGAGATAGATCTTGTGCTGTTCTTCTGCGATCCGAGCAACCCCGGCGGCTTTGACGACGTAAACAAGATCGAACGCCTGTGCGACCAGTATCAGATACCCTTTGCGACCAACGCCGCTACGGCGGAGGTGCTCGTCCAGGGCCTGCGCCGCGGCGATCTTGACTGGCGAAATATCGTAAACCCCAAGCGCAGATAGCTTGAAAAAGTGAAACTCAAATGCTGTTATTGCATTGCAATAGCAGCATTTAGTGATTGTTGAAAGGATAAAGAACTTATGGCAAAAGTCGCGCCGAGGACGCTGTCGGGCTTCATGGAGCTGCTTCCGGCAGATCAGATAAAGATGGAAAAAATGATGGAAACGCTCAGAAAGAGCTATTCCGTCTACGGCTTTGCGCCGCTGGATACGCCGGTCATCGAGTCGGCGGAGGTGCTGCTTGCAAAGGGCGGCGGAGAGACCGAAAAGCAGATATACAGATTTAATAAGGGCGACAGCGACCTTGCCCTGCGCTTTGACCTCACCGTGCCGCTGGCAAAATTCGTCGCGGCAAACTACGGCAGCCTCACATTTCCCTTCCGCCGCTATCAGATCGGCAAGGTCTACAGAGGCGAGAGGGCGCAGCGCGGCCGCTTCCGCGAGTTTTATCAGGCCGATATCGACATAATCGGCGACGGAAAGCTCGATATCATAAACGAAGCGGAGATACCCGCGATAATCTACCGCACCTTCACCGCGCTCGGTCTCAGGGGCTTCAAGATAAAGGTCAATAACCGCAAGCTCTTAAACGGCTTTTACAGTCTTGCCGGTATGAGCGAAAAGGCCGGAGATATCATGCGCACCGTCGATAAGCTCGACAAGATCGGTGCCAACAAGGTGCGTCAGCTCCTCATGGACGAGCTGCACATGTTCTCGCACAAGGCCGATGACGTCATGGACTTCATGGCCATAAGCGGCACAAACGCCGAGGTCATTGCGGGCCTTGAGCGCTACAGGGGCATGGACCCCCTGTTCGACGAGGGACTTGAGGAGCTCAAGACGGTCACGAAATACCTCGCGGACTTCGGCGTCCCGGAGGAAAACTTTGCGATCGACCTCTCGATAGCGCGCGGCCTTGATTATTACACGGGCACCGTTTACGAGACGGAGATGACCTCGCACCCCGAGATAGGCTCCGTGTGCTCCGGCGGCCGCTACGACGATCTTGCCGGATACTATACCGATAAGAAGCTGCCCGGCGTCGGCATTTCCATAGGCCTTACGCGCCTGTTTTATGTCTTGAACGAGCAGGGCATGCTCTCGGACGAGACGGTGTCGGCTCCCGCCGACGCACTGGTCATTCCCATGGCCGAGGACCTCGGCTACGCCATTGCCGCCGCCACGGCTCTGCGTGACGCGGGCGTCAGAACGCAGCTTTACTGCGAGCAGAAGAAGTTCAAGGCGAAAATGAGCTACGCCGATAAGCTCGGCATACCCTATGTGATCCTCATCGGCGAGGACGAGATCGCGGAAAACGTCGTCGCCGTTAAGAATATGTGCAGCGGTCAGCAGCAGAAGCTCGGCTTTGCCGAGGCTGCGGCGCTCATAAAGAAAGACATGGATGAACGCGCTCTGACCGCGGTCATCAAAGAATAAGGGAGGACAAAAAATGACACAGTCAAGAACCCATACCTGCAATCAGCTCCGCGTCGAAAATGTCGGAGAAAAGGTCAAAATCGTCGGATGGATGGAGAACGTCCGCGAGGTCGGTCAGAATTTCGCATTCGTCATTGTCCGCGATTTTTACGGCACGACTCAGGTCGTCGTCGAGACCGAGGACATGATGAAGGTCATAAAGAGTATAAATAAGGAGAGCACGATCTCCGTCGAGGGCACGGTGCGCGAGCGTGCAAGCAAGAACCCCAAGATAGCCACCGGCGATATCGAGGTCGTTCCCGAAAAGATCGAGGTGCTCGGCCGCTGCCGCTATAACGAGCTGCCGTTCGAGATAAACCGCAGCCGCGAGGCCGACGAGACGATGCGTCTTAAATACCGCTACCTCGACCTCAGAAACCCCGCCGTAAAGCAGAATATAATCCTGCGCTGCAACGTCGTCGCGGCCCTGCGCAAGGCGATGATGGAGCACGATTTCCTCGAGATAACCACGCCTATCCTCACCGCATCCTCCCCCGAGGGCGCGCGCGACTATCTCGTTCCCGCAAGAAAGCACCCCGGCAAGTTCTACGCTCTGCCGCAGGCTCCCCAGCAGTTCAAGCAGCTGCTCATGACCTCCGGCTTTGACCGCTATTTCCAGATAGCGCCCTGCTTCCGCGACGAGGACGCACGCGGCGACCGTTCCCCCGGCGAGTTCTACCAGCTCGATATGGAGATGTCCTTTGCCGGTCAGGAGGATGTTTTCGCGGTGATCGAGGACGTTCTGCCCCCGATATTCGAAAAGTTCGGAACATACAACATAGCCAACAAGGCGCCCTTCCGCCGTATCGGATACAACGAGTCGATGGAAAAGTACGGCTCGGATAAGCCCGACCTGCGCATAGACCTCGTCGTCGAGGATATAACGGCGCTCGTCTCCGGCAGCGAGTTTGCGCCCTTTGCCGAGGGCAACACAGTCAAGGCCATCGTCGTCTCCGGCTGCGAGCTCACCCGCAAGCAGATCGACAAGGTCTGCACCGACGTTGAGGTCCAGGCAGGCATGAAGCCCTACTGGTTCAAGGTCGACGAGTCCGGCGAGCTTGCCGGCGGCGTTGCGAAGTTCGTGCAGGATAAGAAGGCCGCGCTCACCGAGGCTCTCGGCCTCAAGCCCGGCTGCCTTGTCGGCGTAACGGCGGGCAAGAAGGGCGAAGCTCAGAAGACCGCCGGAGTCATGCGCAAGATGCTCGGCGCGGCGGTGCCCGGCCATATGGACAGGGAGCGCTATGAGTTCTGTTGGATCGTCGATTTCCCCATGTACGAGATCGGCGAGGAGTCCGGCGAGCTCGAGTTCTGCCACAACCCCTTCTCCATGCCCAACGGCGGCCTCGAGGTTCTCGAAAAGGCCGAGCGCGGCGAGATAGATCCGCTTTCCATCACCGCATTCCAGTACGACCTCGTCTGCAACGGCGTGGAGCTCTCCTCCGGCGCCGTGCGTAACCACGATCCCGAGATCATGATAAAGGCCTTCGAGATGGTCCGCCTCGGCGAGGACGACGTCAAGGCCAAGTTCCCGGCAATGTACAATGCGTTCTGCTACGGTGCACCTCCCCATGCAGGCATCGCCCCGGGCGTTGACCGTATGGTCATGCTGCTTGCCGGCGAGGACTCCATCCGCGAGATAATCCCCTTCCCGATGAACAAGAACGCGCAGGATATCATGATGGGCGCTCCCTCCGCCGTGGAGCAGAAGCAGCTTGACGAGCTGCACATCGCCGTCACCTGCCCGGTCGAAGAATAAAGTATAAAGAACAATATATAAGGACTGCCCTTGCGACAGTCCTTATTTTTAAAGAATGTGGTGGTAAAATATGCTTGCAACGATAAGATCGCTCGGCGTTAAGGGCATCGGCGGCTACGGAGTTTCGGTCGAGGTTTTCGTCTCGAACGGACTTGTGAACTTCGATATCGTCGGCCTGCCGGATGCGGCGGTGAAGGAGGCGCGCGAGAGAGTGCGCGCCGCGATAAAATCAAACGGCTTCAAATTTCCGGTGAGCCGCGTGACGGTAAACCTTGCCCCCGCCGACACGAAAAAGGCGGGCACGGTCTACGATCTGCCGATCATGCTCGGAATTCTCGCCGCGACGGGCGTTATACGCCAGCCGAAGCCCGACTGCGCCTTTTTCGGCGAGCTCTCGCTCAACGGCACGCTGCGGCCGGTCAACGGTGCGCTGCCCATGGCGGTCGCGGCCGCGCGCGGCGGCATACGCGAGCTGTACGTTCCTGCCGACAACGCGCAGGAGGCCGCCTACGCCGAAAACGTCACGGTCTATCCGGTCGGGAACGTGTCCGAGCTCATAGCGCATCTGCGCGGCGAGTTTCTCATAAAGCCGGCCGAAGCGCCGGAGCTCGATCCCGCGGCGGTCAGGTACCTCGACTTTGCCGACGTCAAGGGCCAGGAAAACGTCAAGCGTGCGATGGAGATAGCTGCCGCAGGAGGACACAACATACTCATGGTCGGCCCTCCTGGCGCAGGCAAGAGCATGATGAGCAAGCGCCTGCCGGGCATACTGCCGGACATGACGCGCGAGGAAATGCTCAGATCCACGGAGATATACTCCGTCGCGGGACTCACGGGGAAGGATAAGCCCATCATCTCCGCGCGTCCCTTCCGCTCGCCGCACCACACCGTGTCGAGCACCGCGATCTCCGGCGGCGGCACGATACCGCGTCCGGGCGAGATAAGCCTTGCGCACAACGGAGTGCTGTTTCTGGACGAGCTGCCGGAGTTCCGCAAGGACGTGCTTGAGGTACTGCGCCAGCCGCTCGAGGACGGCGAGGTCACAGTTTCGCGCGTAGCGGGAACGGAGACGTTTCCGGCAAACTTCATGCTCGTGTGCGCGATGAACCCATGCAAGTGCGGCTGGTACGGCCACCCCTCGGGGCGCTGCCGCTGCTCGGCAAATGAGGTGCGTGCGTACCACAGCCGTATATCCGGCCCGCTGCTCGACCGCATAGACATCATTGTCGAGGCTCCGGCGCTGGAGTATGAGGAGCTCAAAAACCGCGCACCGTCGGAGAGCTCTGCGGATATAAAACGCCGCGTGGACGCAGCGCGTCTTATCCAGCGCAGGCGCTTCGAGGGCAGCGGGATACTCAGCAACGCCGGAATGAGCACGAAGGCACTCAACGCCTACTGCGCCCTCACGCCCGACTGCGAGCAGCTCATGCACGACGCCTTTGACCGCATGGGGCTCACCGCCCGCAGCTATGACCGCATCCTGCGCGTCGCGCGCACCATCGCCGATCTCGAGGGCGAGGAGTGCATCGGCGCGATGCACATCGCCGAGGCGATACAGTACCGCACCTATGATTTCAGGGACAATATCTGAAAATGAGACAGGGGCTCTGCGTTATCTCCGCAGAGCCCCTGATATATAATATATATACAAATATACGATATAAAAATGTCCGTAAATGCGAAACGACCCTTGACTGCACGGTTTCTTTACACCGTTTGCTTAAAGCAGTCAAGGGTCATTTCTGCGAATTCTTAGTATCTAACATCATTGGTTACCTCTCTTTCTGCGGAATGATGGATGCCGCCGGTCAACGGAACGCAAATCAAAACACACTCTATCTTAACGCTGAGGTAAACTCCCAAAGAGGGATATGGCTTAGTGCTTTCGTTCTCTTTATATTTTGACTTCGGCATCGTCCCCTCGCTATCGGAGCATTTCCGATCTCAGAGGGCCTTTCAGATGTACATTGGTATCACCCTTTCCGTGATTTAAAGATACCAGATTTCCGCGGGATATTCAAGAGCAATAGTGCATGAAAAATAAGGCAATTTATTGTGCAGATGCACAGTAAATGTGAATAAATACGCATATCTGTTGACATATCTCACAAAAAAATCATATAATAAATACGTTGTGTGCGCGGCAAAGCTATACCTTTGCCGCGCTTATTGCGTCATTGAGAAAATAATGATATAATATATCGTTAAAATTGATTAGGAGCAGAACATATGATAAACGACATTATTCTTCTCAAGCAGGGCGAGATAGTCCTCAAGGGGCTGAACCGCCGCTCTTTCGAGCAGAAGCTCATGAGCAATATAAAGCGCCGCCTTGCCGCCATAGGCAAATTCAAGGCCTACTGCCTGCAATCGACGGTGTATATCGAGCCCGTGGACGAGACGAGCGACATGGACGCCGCCTTTGAGGCGATGACCAAGGTCTTTGGCCTTGCCTCCGTTAACCGCGCGGCAGGCTGCGAAAAGGACGCAAAAAAGATAGCCGAGCTTGCCGTTGAGTACCTGCGCGACGATATGCTTGCGGCAGGCAGCTTCAAGTGCGAGGCAAAGCGCAGCGACAAGCGCTTTCCCATGACGAGCATCGAGCTTGCACAGTTTGTCGGCGGCGAGCTCGCCGAGGCCTACCCCGACTGCGAGGTGGACGTGCATGATCCGGAGCTGACGGTGCATATCGAGGTGCGCGATCTGGCGGCCTATGTGCACGCGGCCCCCACGCCCGGAGCGGGCGGCATGCCGGTCGGCGCAAACGGCACGGCGGTTACGCTCCTGTCCGGCGGCATAGACAGCCCCGTGTCGAGCTATATGATAGCAAAGCGCGGCGTGCATCTCATTCCCGTGCACTTTTTCTCATTCCCCTACACCTCCGAGCAGGCAAAGCAGAAGGTCATTGAGCTTGCACGGCTCCTTACCGATTACTGCGGCAGAATGACCATCGAGGTCGTGCCCTTTACGCACATCCAGGAGGAGATACGCGCAAAGTGCGACGAGGATTACTTCACGCTCATCATGCGCCGCTTTATGATGCGCATCGCGCAGAAAATAGCCGAGGCAAACGGCGCGAAGGCCATCGTCACCGGCGAGAACCTCGGCCAGGTCGCAAGCCAGACCATGGAGGCCATGGCCTCCACGCAGGCGGTCATTGATCTGCCCGTCCTCCAGCCGCTGATCGGCATGGACAAGGAGGAGATAGTCCGCCTCGCGCGGAAGATCGGTACCTTCGAGACGTCCATACTCCCGTATGAGGACTGCTGCACGGTCTTTACGCCCAAGCACCCCAAGACAAAGCCCAAGCTGCGCGACGTCGAAAAGATCGAGTCCGCGCTGGATATCGACGCGCTCGTCGAGGAGGCGTATGCGGGCATCGAGAGAATAAAGGTAGGCGAGTGAAGTTGAAAAAGGCATACAATGTCGAGATACTCTCCGTCGGAACGGAGATACTCCTCGGCCACACGACGAACACCGATGCGAGGGATATATCCCTCATGCTCACGGAGCTCGGCATAAACGTAAAGTACCACACCGTCGTCGGCGATAATCCGCAGCGCCTTGCCGACTGCATCGGGATCGCCCGCAAGAGGGCGGATATCATCATCTCTACCGGCGGCCTCGGCCCGACCTGCGACGATCTTACAAAGCAGATACTTGCCAAGTCCTTCGGCCTTGAGCTCGAGATGCACGAGGACGAAAAGGCCTGCCTGTACGACTATCTGACCAACCGCGGCTACAGCAAAGAGATGACCGAAAACAATCTAAAGCAGGCAATGCTCCCCGAAGGCTGCACGGTGTTCCACAATAACTGGGGCACGGCCCCCGGCTGCGCATTCACGGCTCAGGACGGTACGATAGTTCTCATGCTGCCCGGCCCGCCGAAGGAATGCAACGCGATGTTCCGCGCCTGCGCGATGCCGTATCTGCGCTCGCTGTCGGACGAGCAGATAGTCTCGCACGCAATTCACGTTTTCGGCATGTCCGAAAGCGCCATAGATCAGATATTTCGCGACGAGATGAACGCCATGACAAACCCCACCATGGCTCCATACGCCAAGGAGGGCGACTGCCTCCTGCAGGTCACGGCCAAGGCCGAGAGCGTCGAGAAGGCGGAGGAGATGATGAAGCCCGTTATCGAGCATGTAAAGGATGTGCTCGGCGATATCATCTTCGGCATTGACACCGACACCGTTGAGGAGAGCGTCATGCAGCTTCTCCGGGAGAAGAAAATGACCTTCGCTGCGGCCGAGAGCTGCACAGGCGGCGAGCTTGCAAAGCGCTTTACCGATATGCCCGGCGCGAGCGAGTTCTTCCTCGGCGGCGTGACGACCTATACGAATGAAGCAAAGACAAAGCTTCTGGGCATAGACCCCGCGCTCATCGAGGAAAAGACCGCCGTAAGCTACGAGGTGGCAAAGGAAATGGCAGAGCGCGTGCGCGCGCTTCTCGGCGCCGATATGGGCATCGGCGTGACGGGGCTTGCCGGCCCCGACGGCGACGGAGTGCACGAGGTCGGAACCGTTTTCGTGTCGCTTGCGACAGCTGACGGCACCTTCGTGCGCGAGCTGCACGTCGGCGACCGCCGCCCACGCAGCTATGTCCGCCGCGTTTCCGGAAACTATGTTTTCGACATGATGCGCCGCTATCTCCAGGGCCTTGAGGTCATAAAGGAATAAAATACAGCAAAACCGCCATCCAAACGGATGGCGGTTTTGTGAAATGCTGATTGACAAGCTTATATTCTTATGGCAATATATAGCTATAAAGTGAGTATCTGCCGCAAAGCTTGACGCATGGCCTGTGTAGTCAAAATTAACGGAATGATAGGTGGTTTGGTTTTGAAAAAGTACACGTTATGGATCGTTATAGCGGCGGTTGCTGTCTCGGCTGTGCTTGCGGCGTATTTGACGTGCAGCGATCCGCCGGCAGAGTATGACGACGCGGTTCTCCCAAAGACTGTTGCCGTCAAGGATAAGAACGGCGAGGAGCAGACAAATAAGCTGCTTTCCGATGTCGGAACATGGTCTGTTAAGACCTGTCTTCTGATCGATGGTGAGGAGTATGACCTTTACGCGACCTTCGACGATCCCACTAAAGCGCTGGAGAACGTGAAGACAGAGTGCCCGGACGCGCTTTCGCAGCTGAAGAAAGGTTCCTTTCTGCTCGGCGAGCTCAGCGACCGAAACTGGGAGCGCTACCGTGATGCGTTGGCCTCGAAGGACATAAAAGCCGCGGAGCAGGCAGATACGCTTGCGGCGTTTTTCGATATATACGAAAATGCCGGTCAAAACGACGAAATAATCAAGCTTGCCGATGAGCTTTCAAATGCCGCAGGCTCAAAGGCGGAGGAGCTGTATGGACGCATAATGATGATGCTGCCTTATACATCGCTTGAAAAATAAAAAAACAGCCGCCCCGTAAAAAGTCTTTTGCCCTGTGGCTTCGTTGAAAATGCTCAAAATATATCTCCATTATTCCTGCGCTTTTCGCCTTGCCACAGAACAAAATCCGATTTTACAGGGTGCATGCAGTTTTGAGCGAGATATTTTCGTTCAGGTAAAATAACAAAATCTCGGCAATACTTTGTGTATTACCGAGATTTTTTATGCCGTATGGGCGGAAAAGATCCGCTCAAAACCGGTTTATCCCTATGCTGCACCGCCCTTGGGCGGAGGTTTTGTCTTAAATAATCGTCAGAGCGCGAATTTTTTGCTGTATTCCGCGTAATACTCGTCGAAATAATGCGAGCGGACCTCTTTGACGCTGTTAATGTATTCGTGCGTATCGAAGCTGTCAGACTCAAGCTCTATGCTCGCAACGGCGATGTTCGAGCAGTGGTCGGAGATACGCTCGAGGTTGGTCAGCAGGTCGTTGAACACAAAGCCGTGGTTGAGCGTGCATATGCCCTTCTGCAGACGGTCGGTGTGGTGCAGCTTCAGCTCGTCGCAGAGATTGTCTATGAGCTCCTCGAGCGGCTCGACGCGGTAGGCGAGGTCAAGATCGTTGTTTATGAAGGAGTTGACCGCAATGTTCGTGACCTCGGTCACGGCGGCGAAGAGAACGCGCAGCTCACGCTCGCCGTCGGCGGAGAATACGATCTCCTTTTCGTGCATTTCCTGCGCACACTCGGCAACATTGAGCGCGTGGTCGGAGATACGCTCGAAGTCGTTTATCGTGTGCAGGTACTTGCCGACGGATTCGTACTGATCGGGATTTAATTCGCGGCTGGTTACATGAATGAGATATGTTCCGAGCTTGTCCTCATACTTGTCGACGATATCCTCAAGCTCGTTTACGTGCCGGAAGCCCTCGTCGGAGTAATTGCCGACGAGCCGGAACGAGTCGAAGAGGTTTTCGCGCGCCTTCATTGCCATGGAGTTCACCGTAAGGCGGCTCTGCTCGACGGCGAGCGCGGGGTGGTCAAGGAAGCGGTCCTCGAGCCTGTCGAAATCCTCGAGAACGGCGGCATCCTCGGGCTTGTCCTTGATTATGGTGCGGCATATCTTCTCAAGCACGGGAATAAAGGGAGCGAGCATCGTGACGATGATGAAGCGGAACACCGTGTTCATAAGAGCAAGGCTGACCGCGGTCATGGTGACCGACATGAAGGAGAAATCAAATATGGCGTTGAGCGTGTAGAAAATTATGCTGAACAGGATAACGCCGATGGTATCGACCATCAGGTAGGAAAGCGCCGTGCGCTTTCCGTCCGCGCTCGCCCCGAGGGCGCTCAGCAGGACGGGAACTGCTGCGCCTATCGCAATGCCCATGGTGATGGGAAGCGCGATATCAAAGCGTATGGCGCCCGTCACGGCCAGCGCCTGGAGAATACCGACGGCGGCCGAGGCGCTCTGGATAATGCTCGTGAAGGCAATGCCGATGGCGATGCCGAGAAGGGGATTGGAGAAGGTGGTGAGCGTGCTTATGAACACCTCGCTCGAGCGCAGATCGTACACAGCGCTGCTCATGGCCTTCATGCCGTACATGAGAACGGCAAAGCCGAGCATGATCTCGCCCACATGCTTTTTCTCGGGCGCTGCGCAGAACATGCGCAGGGCGATGCCGATAACCGCGATTATCGCCGTCAGCGTGTCGGTGGAAAGAAGCTCGAGCCAGCCGGAGGAGCCGCCGCCGATGTCCGACAGGCAGATTATCCAGCCGGTGACGCTCGTGCCGATAATGGCGCCCATGACGACGCCGATGGCCTGACGAACCTTCATCATGCCGGAGTTTACAAAGCCGACTACCATTACCGACGTTGCCGAGGACGACTGAATGACGGCAGTGACGCCCGTGCCGAGCAGAATGCCCTTTAAAGGCGTGCTCGAAAGGCGGAACAGAATAAGCTCGAGCTTGTTGCCCGCGACCTTTTTCAGACTGTCGCCCATAAGAGCCATGCCGAAAAGGAACAGCGCAACGCCGCCTAAAAGCTCAAGTACATTTGAAATCCCCAAGTTAACATATCTCCCGTTATCGATATCTATACAATGTAATTATATATTAAAGCACAGGTAAAATCCAGTTAAAATTACTATTTGCGTTTTTTGTCCAAATAGCCCGAAGCGCCTGTGTATAAAATTTGTGCTATATGCTGTTTGTGCTTGAAAATACGCGGGTATGTGTTATTATTGTAGCATCAGGAGGGTAGAAATATGGCTGTTACATTAAAGACCGGCGCAAAGACCGCAGTAAAATACACGGGCGTGCTGCTCGATTTCCTCGATAAAACGGGCACGAAGCTCCGTCCGCTCTCGCGCATACCCATCATCGGCGACACGATAGGCGACGTGCAGGACCTCGTGTCGATGCTGCACGACTATTACCACGGAAGATATAAAAAGGTACCCGCCGTAGTCATGCTCGGCACGGCGGTGATCGCTGCGTATCTCGTAAGTCCCCTGGATCTTATCCCGGATAATATACCGCTACTGGGCTTTATAGACGATGCGCTCATAATCAACATCGTCATTCAGCTTTGCATCGACAAGGAGCTCGACCGCTACCGCGTCTGGCGCGCACAGCAGGAGACGCAGGAAGAATAAACGCAATGAAAAACGGAGGCAGCAGCGCCTCCGTTTTTTACGTTCAGTTGTAGATAACAAGTGCAAGGAGCACGAGCGGCTCGTCGCAGCGATTTGCTATGTAATGCCCCTCGCCGTCGGGACAGAAGGCCGTATCGCCCTCGTGCAGAGTCACGATATTGCCGTTGTCGCTGTACTCGGCTTGGCCCGAGAGCACGCAGTAGTATTCGCCGTCGCCCTTGTGTATGTGCCAGCCGACCTCGCAGCCCTTTTCGAGCGTCATGACGGAAAATACGCTGCCCTTGCCGTAAAGCTGCTCGGGCGATTCGATCATGCGCTTGAAGTGTATGCCGCCCTTGCCGCCGCGCACGTTTTCAATCGTCTCACGCTTGTGTTCTTCGTTCCGGATAATCATCAGTCATTTCTCCTTCCGCCGACTATTATTAAAAATCTCAAAAGCTGTGCAAGCGATACGGCCAGCGCCGCGACATAGGTCATCGCCGCCGCCGAGAGCACCTGCTTTGCCTGCCTGAATTCCTCGCCCTGCAAAAGATTTGTCTCCTCAATGGTCTTCAGCGCCCTTGACGATGCGTTGAACTCCGTCGGCAGCGTCACGAGCTGAAATATCGTCACAAGGCCGTACAGCGCACAGCCGAGGTAGGCGAGCATGACGAACACCTCGCCGAGCGAGGAGAGCAGAAGACCGAGGATTATCAGCGGCACCGAGAGCTTCGCGCCGATATTCGTCACAGGAACTATCGCCGTGCGTATCTTAACGGGCGCGTAGTTTGTCGCATGCTGTATCGCGTGGCCGACCTCGTGGCAGGCAACGCCTATCGCGACCGTCGAGGTGCTGCCGTACACGTCGTCGGACAGGCGCACGACGTTCGCCGAGGGGTCGTAGTGATCGGTCAGCGAGCCGGATATGTGCTCGATGGGCACATTGCCGAGGCCGTTGCGGTCGAGCACCCAGCGCGCCGCCTGAGCGCCGGTCAGACCGCGCGAGTTGCGCGTGTTTTTGTATTTTGCAAATGTCGAGTTCACCTTGGAGCTTGCCCACATCGCAAACAGCATCGCGGGCAGAACAAGGACTATATAGGTCCAGTCAATGTACATGCGTCACATCCCCAATTCCCCGTCAATGAGTATTATCTCGACCTTCTTCATATCCATCATCGGCCCCCACAGAACGAGCATCGCGTTGCACACGCGCTCCGGCGAGCGGCAGTCGTGGCATTTGTCGTCGATCTTGCAGGGCGTTTTTGCCGGAAAGCGCTTGCAGTTCTGAACCGCCGCAATGTTGCGCGCACGGTACACCGCCGACTCGAAGTCGGGGCAGATCTTGTTCGTTCCGGCGATGATATAAACGGTCTTTTCGCCGAACACCTGACCGGCAAGGCGGTTGCCGCGCCCGTCGATGTTTATTATCTCGCCCGTCTCGGCGATGGCGTTTGCGCCCGAGATAAAGACCTCGGCGGCGTTTTCCTTGTAAAGCGTGTCAAAGCCCGGCTCGCGCCAGTGCCAGAAAACCTCGTTGCCGCCGGAAACGAGCTTGTCGTACAGACCGAGCTGATCGACGGTTTTCGAGCCGCCGATGCCGACGCTCGTGCCCTTTATCTCGCCGAGAAGGTAAGCGCAGGCCTCCTCGCCGTCCGCAAAGTGCTGCACCGAAAAATGGCGCGCCCTGAGGTTTTCGATCGTTTTTTCAACGTCCATATGTATACCTCCGTCAAAATTATCTTCTGACGGATATTATATAATAAGCGCATTTATTAATCAAGGCGTTTTTCAAGCTCCGACACCAGCGCACAGGCGGAGTCAACGAGCTCCCTCGCGGTCTCCGTGTCACCGGCGTTTGCGGCTATGCGCACTGCGGCACTGCCGGCCAGAGGGCAGATGCGCAGCTCGTAATCCCCGCCGCGCAGGCGGAAGCCGTCGGAGTAGTCCGCGCCGAGACCGATAAACGCAGTGCTCACGCTGTCCATGAGCCGGGCGCGGTCACAGCAGCGGCAGTCTGCGCTGTGCATGCATTTGCTTTCCGCATCGCGGCATTTATCCGCGCTCTCGGCCTCGAAGCCGCCCGCAAGCTCCAGACGGATCCTTCCGCTCAGCGCGTCGGCACAGCACTCATAGTAGCTCTTCGGCGTCCCGATATCGCACCAGTAGCCGCCGCAGGGCACGCCGAGCAGCCTCTCGCCCCTGTCGAGCAGCAGGGGGAACAAATCCTTTGCAAAATCAAACTCCCTGCCCTTCGGAACAGACTCCATGGCGCGCGGCGAGACGATATAAATGCCGGTGTTTACGAGGTTCGTAACGACGTGCCGCCAGTCGGGCTTTTCGATGAACGAGCGTATGAAGCCCTCGCGGTCGCACAGTGCAAGGCCGTAGCGCAGCGGCTCGGGCTCGGGGCACAGCGCAACGGTGACGGCGGGACGGCGCTTTTCGTGCCCGGCAATCAGCGCGGACAGGTCAATGTCGCAGGCCGCGTCGCCGGATATGACGAGAAAGTCGTCGTCCCGATAAAAATCCTCGCAGTTTTTGACTCCGCCCGCCGTGCCGAGAGCCTGAGCTTCGACGCGGCAGCACAGCTTTACGCCGAGTCTCTCGCCGCTGCCGAAGTAATTTTTTATATCGTCCGGACGGTATTTGAGTGCGGCGCAGATCTCCGTTATGCCGTGCCTTTTCAGCAGCAGGATTATGTGCTCCATGACCGGCCTGCCGCACAGCGGAACGAGCGGCTTGGGCATATCTCCCGTCACGGGCTTCAGGCGCTTTCCCTCGCCGCCCGCCATAATGACAGCTTTCATGAATATCGCCTCCTGCGGCTTATTGTTGCCGCCGCGGCAGCATATATTCAAAGAAATGTAGGAGTTACAATGATGAGAGACAGATAAGAAAAAAGGATAGCGAATAGGCGA
>CAVJKX010000002.1:0-176381 GCA_963650165.1 bacterium | reverse complement strand
CTCGTTGCCGTCCATCGTCTTGTATCTTCTTGTCATATCTTTTCCTCCCATTATGCGGTTAATTGATTTCTTATAAATGTACATTATATTATATACTTTGAGTTTATCACTAAAAAAATGCGATGTAAACACGAAATTATTGCTTGTACTTTTCAAAGCTGTGTATTATACTATTGTAGCAATTTTATAATTGCGCGTATTTTTGACGAAAGGAGCCTTTCAGCATGGTGAACATAGGCAACGAGCTTGGAAATATAAGCATCACCAGTGAGGTCTTTACGAATATTGCCGGCGCGGCGGCGACGAGCTGCTTCGGCGTAAAGGGCATGGCCGGACGCAGTAAGGAAGGCGGCCCGCTCCAGCTTCTCAGACGAGAGTCAATGTCCAAGGGGGTCATGACCCATCTTAATGACGACGGTACGCTTACGCTTGAGCTGCATATCGGCGTTGACAACGGCGTTAATATAAGCGCCGTATGCCGCAGCATTATCAAGGAAGTGCGCTATAAGGTCGCTAAGGCCACGGGTGTTCCCGTCAAGAGTGTCGACGTTTATGTCGATACGGTCATAGTCGGTTAATTACAGAGAAAATCCCTCCCGGAGGTGCTTTTAATTTGACAGAATATTTAGACGCCGCGGTGTTCAAGAACATGATCCTCTGCGCTGACGCCGCGCTTGCTGAGAACACTCAGCAGATAAACGAGCTTAACGTTTTCCCCGTGCCCGACGGTGATACGGGCACAAATATGGGCCTGACCATGAACGAGGCGGCGACCCAGCTCAGAAAGAAAGAATTTTACGCGGTCGATGCCGTTGCCGACTGCGTGGCGGGCGCTCTGCTGCGCGGCGCGCGCGGAAACTCGGGCGTTATCCTGTCGCTTCTGTTCCGCGGCATATCGCGCAGACTCAAGGGCATGGAGACCGTCGGCGCAAAGGAATTCGCCTCCGCCATGGAGGACGGTGTCGATGCGGCCTACAAGGCGGTTATGAAGCCCGCGGAGGGCACGATACTGACCGTTGCCCGCATGGCCTCGGCAGCCGCCGCAGAATATGCGAAAAAGGGCACGGATATAGAAGAGCTTCTCGAGACCGCGCTCAGGATCGGAAACGAAGCGCTTGAGAACACCGTCAATCAGAACCCGGTCCTGCAGAAGGCCGGAGTCGTCGATGCCGGCGGCAAGGGCTATATCGTCATCTTCTCCGCCATGCTCGCATGCCTGCGCGGCGAGGTGACGGCACCCACGGAGGCCGTAAGGGCCGGTGTTATCGCAAATGAGAACAACGCCTTTGACGTTTTCGGAACGGACGAGATAACCTACGCCTTCGATACGGTATATATAGTACGCAAGCACGAGCCGAATGTTGACCTTACGCCGCTGCGCGCCTATCTTTCCAGCATAGGCGACAGTCTTGTTATCGGCGAGGACGACGAGGCGTTCAAGGTGCATGTCCATACGAATATCCCCGGCGAGGCGCTCACCAAGAGCCAGCAGTACGGTACGCTGGAGCTTGCCAAGATCGAAAATATGCGCACGCAGTATGACGATATAATGGCCGGCCGCAAGGCTCAGACCACCGACGATCTCGAGAAGATCGAGCAGGAGCTTGAAGGCGGCGATGAGCAGCATGCCGCTCCCACCAAGCGCTACGGCATAGTCGCCGTCTGCGCGGGCGAGGGCATAGCAAACCTCTTCAGAGAGCTCGGAGCCGACACCATCGTCACCGGCGGCCAGACCATGAACCCCTCCACGGCGGATATAATCAAGGAGATAAACCGCACACCGGCGGAGGTCGTGTTTGTCCTGCCAAACAATAAGAATATCATCATGGCGGCCGAGCAGAGCATTCCCCTGTGCGAGGATAAGACCGTTGTCGTCATCCCGACAAAGACCATTCCCCAGGGCATAACCGCAATGCTCAACTTTGACCCCGAAAGCGAAGTGTCGGACATAGTCGAGACCATAAGCGCCACGCTTGACGGTGTGCACACGGCGCAGCTTACATACGCCGCGCGTGACTCGGACTTTGACGGCTACGCCATCCACGCGGGCGAGTATCTTGCGCTTTTGGACGGAAAGCTCATCGGCAGCTTCTCGGAGATGTCCGCGGCGCTCGGTCAGATGTCCGATGCCTTTAACGAACTCGAGCCGGAGATCATCACCGTTTACTACGGCGAGGACGTGAGCGGGGACGATGCACAGTCTGCCGCGCAGTCGCTCGAGGATGCCTTCCCCGACGCGGAGGTCACGGTCGTAGACGGCGGCCAGCCCGTTTACTATTACATGATATCGGTTGAATAAGAGAAATGACAAATAACCACCTGATGCGTCGGGTGGTTATTTTACGATACGGAGAAAGACTATGGCTGATTTTACTCATTTTAACGAAAACGGAAGAGCAAAGATGGTCGACGTGTCCGAAAAGGCGGACACCGTGCGCACGGCGGTCGCAGCCGGCAGGGTGCTCGTCAATGCCGAGACCTTTGAACTCATACGCTCCGGCGGCATGAAAAAGGGCGACGTGCTGTCCGTCGCGCAGATAGGCGGCATAATGGGCGCAAAGCGCACATCGGAGATCATACCCATGTGCCACCCGATCATGATATCTGGCGTGGATATAGCCCTTTCGCTGTGCGAGGAAAGGCACAGCGTCGAGATCGTCGCCACGACGAAATGCACGGGCGCGACGGGCGTTGAGATGGAGGCGCTCACGGCGGTGTCCGTTGCGGCGCTCACGGTGTACGATATGTGCAAGGCCGTGCAGCGTGATATCGAGATAACGGATATACGCCTTCTCAAAAAGACCGGCGGCAAAAGCGGGGTGTTCGAGAAAAAATGAAAAAAATACTCATGATAGGCACGGGCGGTACGATAGCCTCGCAGATAAGCGGAAGCGCACTGTCTCCGCAGCTCAGACCCGAGGAGCTTCTCTCGCTCGTTCCGGCGATATCGAAGCTGTGCATGGTCGAGTGCATTTCCCTTTTTAATGTCGACAGCACGAGCATGACCCCCGCGCACTGGGTCAAGATAACGCAGTGCGTAAAGGATAATTACGATAGGTACGACGGCTTTGTCATAAGCCACGGTACGGATACGATGGCATACACCGCGGCGGCATTGAGCTACATGATACGCGGCTCCGAAAAGCCCGTCATACTCACCGGCGCCCAGAAGCCCATAGGCTTCGACTCCACGGACTCGAAGATAAACCTCCGCGATGCCTTTATCTGCGCCTGCTCCGACGATATGTGCGGCGTGAACATCGTCTTTAACGGCCGCGTAATTCTCGGCACCCGCGCGAGAAAAACGCGCTCAAAGTCCTATGCTGCGTTCTCCAGCATAAACTACCCATTTATCGCAACGCTTCAGGACGGGGTGCTCATGCAGTATATAAAGCCGGAATGTCTTGCAAAGCCGGAGTTTTTTACGGAGCTTGATACGAACGTCGGCCTTATAAAAATGATCCCCGGCATGGATCTTGAGCTTCTGCGCTTCATGACGGAGCGCAATGACGCCGTTATAATCGAGGCCTTCGGCGTCGGCGGACTGCCCTCATACGGCGACGACAGGTTTCTTGATACCGTCATAAACGCAACGGGTAAGGGGAAGGTCATCATCATGACCACGCAGGTGCAGAACGAGGGCTCCGACCTTGCGGTGTACAACGTCGGGCACCGGCTCAAGGGCTGGCGGAATGTGCTGGAGGCCTATGACATGACGACGGAGTCAGCGCTGGCAAAGATAATGTGCATTCTCGGCACGACGCGCGATTCCGACGAGATACACCGTGCGTTTTACGAGCCCGTTGCTCACGATATACTTTATCACTGCGGAGATGCAAATGAATAAGGTCGTAATAATAGGGGGCGGCGCGTCCGGCATGGCAGCAGCGATAACGGCCTCCGAGGATAAAAATAATGATGTTATACTGCTCGAGCGGCAGCAGCGCGTCGGGAAAAAGCTCCTGAGCACCGGCAACGGCAGATGCAACCTCACGAACACCGGCGCGTCTCCGGAGCACTATCACGGCTCGCAGCAGGGCTTTTCGGATACAGTGCTTTCGCGCTTTACGCCGGAGGATACGCTGCGCCTTTTCGATTCTCTCGGCCTTGCCGTGAACGTCGAATACGGCGGAAGGGTCTACCCGCAGTCAAACTCCGCAAACAGCGTCGTTGACGTTCTGCGCTTTGCGCTCATGCGCGATAATATTAGCGTCAGGACCTCCTGTCCGGCGCGGCGGATAGAAAAGCGCGGCGGGGGCTTTCGCGTTGTCACAGACGGCGGGAGCATAGACGCGGATTTCGTCATCGTCTCCTGCGGCGGAGCGGCCGGAGCGAAGGTCGGCGGAGTTTACGACGGCTACGAGCTTTTAAAGCCGCTGGGGCATAAGTGCACGCAGCTGCTGCCGTCTCTTGTGCAGCTTCTGACGGATCCCGTATATCCGCGTGCGCTCAAGGGCGTGCGCGTCATGGCAAAGCTGCGCCTTGAAAAGGACGGCGAGCCTATAGCGCACAGTGCGGGCGAGCTGCAATTTACCGAAACGGGGCTGTCCGGCCCCGCGGCCTTCGACATATCCCGCGCGGCGGCCGGGCTCGGCAGGGGAGAGGTACATATTGACCTCTCCGGCGGCGCGGACATTGAAGCAAAGCTGCGGGCGCGGATAAAGGCAAATCCCGCGCTCTGCGCCGACGATGCGCTCACTGGCGTTCTGCATAACCGCCTGGGCAAAATGGCGGTCAAATACGCCGGAGTGCCCGGTGCAAAGCCGCTGTCTGAGCTTGACGGCGGCGACATTGCGGCCATAGCGTCGGCCTGCCGCGATTTTACCATAGCTCTGCGCGGCGTTGAGGATTTTGACCACGCGCAGGTGACGGCCGGCGGCATAAAAACCACGGGCGTAAACCCGGAAACGCTTGAAAGCTGGTTCGTACCGCGGCTTTTCATAACGGGCGAGCTTCTGGACGTCGACGCGGACTGCGGCGGCTATAACCTCCAATGGGCATGGGCAAGCGGCGTTACGGCGGGGAGGCTCGGAAAATGATACTTGTAAGAAACCTGCGCCTTGATATCGGCAAAAGCGAGGATGAGCTCAAAGCAAAGGCCGCGCGCGAAATGCACGTTCCCGTAAGGTCGATAAAGAGTCTCAAAATAACAAAGCGCTCGCTCGATGCGCGGCGCAAAAACGATATACACCGGCTGTACTCGGTCGCCGTCGAAGCAGACGACGAGGCAAAAATACTCGGCAGGAGCAGGAGCAAAAACCTTGCCCTGTACGAGGAAACGGAGTACGTCGTCCCAAGGCTTGAGTCCGATAAGCGCCCCGTCGTAGCGGGCTTCGGGCCGGGCGGAATGTTTGCCGCGCTGGTGCTCAGCATGGCGGGACTGAAGCCCATCGTGCTCGAACGCGGCGCCGACGCCCTGACGCGGAAGGAAAAGGTAGATGCGTTCAGAGCGGGCGGAGAGCTCGATCCGGAGTGCAACGTCCAGTTCGGCGAGGGCGGAGCGGGAACGTTTTCCGACGGAAAGCTCGGTACGGGCATACGCGACAAGCGCATACGCTGGATACTCGGCGTTTTTCACGAGCACGGCGCACCCGAGAGCATACTCTATGACGCAAAGCCGCATATCGGCACCGATATACTTATAAATGTGGTTCAGGGCATACGAAAAAGCATCATAGATAACGGCGGCGAGGTGCGCTTTAACTCAAAGCTCACGGGGCTCGTTATTGAAAACAGCACTCTCCGCGCAGTGAAGGTAACGGACAGGGAAGGCGAGTATGTGCTCGACTGCTCTCAGCTCATCCTTGCCATAGGCCATTCCGCGCGCGACACCTTCGAGATGCTCGAGCGCTCAGGCGTTCCGATGGAGGCAAAGCCCTTTTCCATGGGTGCGCGCATCGAGCATAAGCAGAGCGGCATCGACCGTGCGCAGTACGGCGAGAGCGCGGCAGGACTTCCGGCGGCGGACTATTCTCTCAACGTCCACCTGCCCGACGGCACGAGCGCATACACCTTCTGCATGTGCCCCGGCGGTGAGGTCATCGCCGCGGCGTCCGAGCCCGGCGGCGTGTGCACAAACGGTATGAGCAATTCACGCCGCGACGCGGAAAATGCCAACAGTGCTCTGCTCGTGACGCTCCGTCCGGAGGACTTCCCCTATGACGGGCCGCTCGGCGGTATGTACTGGCAGCGCGATATCGAGCGTGCGGCCTTTACCGCTTCGGGCAGCTACCGCGCACCGGCGCAGACCGTCGGCGATTTCCTCGCGCACAAAAGCTCCGTCGCTGCGGGCAGCGTCACCCCGAGCTACAGGCCGGGCGTATACTGGTGTGATCTGCATGATGTTCTGCCCGAGCGCATAACGGGTGTTCTTGAAAATGCGCTGCCGGAGCTCGGAAAGAAGCTGTCGGGCTTTGACGCGCCCGAGGCCGTGCTCACGGCGCCCGAGACGCGCTCGTCCTCGCCCGTGCGTATACTGCGCGGCGACAGCCGGCAGTCGCTCATACGCGGGCTCTACCCCTGCGGAGAGGGCGCAGGCTACGCCGGCGGCATTACCTCCGCCGCCGTTGACGGCATGAAATGCGCCGAAGCCATTTTAGTTGCGCCTTTTTAGAGGCGCATTGAGGCATCTGCTTATACGTTTATTGCGTCAGCCCGGTATCGAAACACAGGAAAAAATAAGTATATTTCGCGCCCCACAGGCGCGGTGCAGTGTTTTTACGGCATGCCGAATACTGCGCCGCACCTGCGGGGCGCGAAGCGTTCTTATCTATATTATGGTATCGATACAGGGCCATCGCAATATGTGTATCCGTGACTGCGTCAATGCGCCTCTGAAAATGTGGCAAATGCTACAGAATGAGGATCGCGGCTTGTGTTAACATAAGATCACAAACACAAAATGTTGTGCTGCATCGAAACTTGCAATTACGAAATGATTAATGAAACGAATACGGCTCAGAGTGCCTCTAAGCCTTGAAACAGCAATGTTTTGCCTGCGGTGCAAAAGTTTCAAAGCCTGAAAACGCCTATAGATAATAACTCTCTGTAAAATTGCAGACCACAATATTTAGTGGTAGCATGGGTTACAAAGCGGTAAAAATAACTACATTTTGTGTTTTTCTCTTGACAGGACAATCGGCTTATGCTATTGTTTAGACCGTTAAACATAAAGGAAGTGTGCAATGAAGATCACAGGCATTCAAAAATTAACGCTTCTTGACTATCCCGGTGTCGTCGCGTGCACGGTGTTTACGGCCGGATGCAATTTCAGGTGTCCGTTCTGCCACAATGCGGCGCTTGTCCTGCCCGAACAGATCGATGAGGATTGCCTCACGGACGACGAGGTGTTCGACTTCCTGCGAAAGCGCAGGGGAGTGCTCGACGGTGTCGCCGTAACCGGCGGAGAGCCGCTGCTGCATGCGGACATGCCGGAGTTTCTGGAGCGCGTCAGGCTGTTGGGCTATAAGATAAAGCTCGACACAAACGGTTCAAATCCCGGCCTTCTGGCCGAGATCATAAAAGACGGGCTTGTCGACAGAGTCGCAATGGACATTAAAAATGCGCCGGGCGACTATGCGAAGACGATAGGCCTGAAGGAGTTTGACATTGCGCCCGTCGAGCGCTCGAAGGAGCTTCTTCTCGGCGGCGGCGTGGATTACGAGTTCCGCACGACCGTGGTCCGCGGCATCCACACGAAGGAGAGCCTCATTGAGGCGGCAAAGTGGATAAAGGGCGCAAAGGAATATTACTTGCAGCAGTTCAAGGATTCGGGCAGTCTCATCCTGCCGGACGGACTTGCGGCATACGACAAGAAGCAGATGCACGAGCTGGCCGACGCCGTCAGGGAATATGTCCCCGCGGTCGAACTCAGGGGCGTGTGAGAGAAAACGGAGGATAGAAATGTATCAGATCATTAAGAGAGACGGAAAAATCGTTGACTTCGACATCACGAAGATCGCCAACGCCATCAAAAAGGCCTTCGAGGCGACCGACACCGAGTACACCGATGATATCATCGACTTCATCGCACTCAAGGTATCGGCCGACTTCCTGCCGAAGATAAAGGACGGCTATGTCGCCGTTGAGGACATTCAGGACAGTGTCGAGGCGGTCCTGTCGCGCGGCGGCTACGAGGGCGTTGCAAAGGCCTACATACTCTACCGCAAGCAGCGCGAAAAACTGCGCAACATGAAAAACACCTACCTCGACTATAAAGAGACGGTCAACAGCTATGTAAACGTTCTTGACTGGCGCGTCAAGGAAAACTCCACCGTCACCTATTCCGTCGGCGGCCTTATCCTTTCAAACTCCGGCGCCATTACCGCTAACTACTGGCTCAGCGAGATCTACGACGAGGAGATCGGCAGCGCTCACCGCAACTGCGATCTGCACCTGCACGATCTGAGCATGCTCACCGGCTACTGCGCCGGCTGGAGCCTCAAGCAGCTTATCCAGCAGGGCCTCGGCATTCCGGGCAAGATAAACTCCTCCCCGGCAAGCCACCTGAGCACCCTGTGCAATCAGATGGTCAACTTCCTCGGCATCATGCAGAACGAGTGGGCCGGTGCCCAGGCGTTTTCGAGCTTTGACACCTACCTTGCCCCCTTCGTGAAGATCGACAATCTCACCTATAAAGAGGTCAAGCAGTGCATACAGTCGTTCATCTTCGGCGTGAACACTCCCTCGCGCTGGGGCACCCAGGCTCCGTTTTCGAACATCACCCTTGACTGGACGGTTCCCGCCGACCTCAGGGACATGCCCGCAATAGTCGGCGGCAAGGAGCAGAGCTTCACCTACGGCGACTGCGTCGAGGAAATGGCCATGGTCAACAAGGCCTTTATCGACATCATGATCGAGGGCGACGCGAACGGCCGCGGCTTCCAGTACCCGATCCCGACCTACTCCATCACCCGCGATTTCGACTGGTCTCCCACGGAGAACAACAAACTCCTGTTCGAGATGACCGCAAAGTACGGTACTCCGTACTTCTCCAACTACATAAACTCCGACATGGAGCCCTCGGATGTCCGCAGCATGTGCTGCCGTCTGCGCCTTGACCTGCGCGAGCTGCGCAAGAAGTCCGGCGGCTACTTCGGCTCCGGCGAGAGCACGGGCTCTATCGGCGTCGTCACCATCAACATGCCGCGCATAGCCTATCTTGCGGCCGACGAGGCAGACTTCTTCAAGCGCCTGGACAAGATGATGGATATCGCCGCGCGCTCACTGAAGGTAAAGCGCAACGTCATAACCAAGCTCTTAAACGAGGGACTCTACCCCTACACCAAGTACTACCTCGGCAACTTCGACAACCACTTTTCCACCATCGGCCTTGTCGGCATGAACGAAGCGGGCCTGAACGCAAAGTGGATCCGTGCCGACATGACCGATCCGAAGTGCCAGGAGTTCACCAAGCGCGTCCTCAACCACATGCGCGAGCGTCTGTCGGACTATCAGGAGCAGTACGGCGACCTGTACAACCTCGAAGCCACCCCGGCCGAGAGCACGTCCTACCGCCTTGCAAAGCACGATGTCGAGCAGTATCCCGATATCATCACCGGCTCCCACGGCGACACACCGTACTACACCAACTCCAGCCACCTCCCGGTCGGCTATACCGACGATATTTTCTCCGCCCTCGACATTCAGGACGAGCTCCAGACGCTCTATACCTCCGGCACGGTGTTCCACGCCTTCCTCGGCGAGAAGCTGCCCGACTGGCAGGCCGCGGCAAACCTCGTCCGCAAGATCGCGGAAAACTACAAGCTGCCGTACTACACCATCAGCCCGACCTACTCCGTGTGCAAAAATCACGGCTACCTCGCAGGCGAGCAGTTCACCTGCCCCGAATGCGGCGAGAGCGCCGAGGTCTACAGCCGCATAACCGGCTACTACCGCCCCGTTCAGAACTGGAACGCCGGCAAGACCCAGGAGTACAAGGAGCGCAGGGAGTACAATATCGGGACCTCCGTCCTCAGGCACAAGGGTCCTCTCCATCCCGAGGCAAAGCCCGAGCAGGAGCCTGCCGTCGAGGAGGAGATCTGCAAGGACTCCACCGGCAGACGCGCCATCCTCTTCACGCGTGAAAACTGCCCGAACTGCCGCATAGTCTACAGCTATATGGACAAGGCCGGCTTTGACTGCGAGAAGGTCATGGCCGAGGAAAACGTCGAGCTTGCGCTGTCCTACGGCGTAAAGCAGGCTCCGACGCTCATCATTGCCGACGGTGAGCATGTCGAGAAGTTTGCCGGAGCAGGCGCAATAAAGAGCTATCTGTTTAAATAAACGAAGGCAAAGCAATGCATGATATAATAATCATCGGCGGAGGGCCGGCAGGATTGACTGCCGCCCTCTACGCCTTGAGAGCGGGAAAAAGCGTTCTCGTAATTGAAAAAAGCAGCTTCGGCGGTCAGATAACATGGTCGCCCAAGGTCGAAAACTTCCCCGGCATACCCTCGATATCCGGCGCGGAGCTCGGCGATAAATTCACCGCCCAGGCCATCGAGCAGGGCGCGGAGCTTGAGCTCGACGAGGTCGTATCGGTCGAGCTTGACGGCGATATAAAGCGCGTAAGAACCGATTTCGGCGCCGTTTTCGAAGCAAAGGCGCTCATAATCGCCTCCGGCGCAAGGCCGCGCACCCTCGGCGTTCCCGGCGAGGAGGAGCTCATGGGCGCGGGCGTATGCTTCTGCGCTGTGTGCGACGGTGCGTTTTACAAGGGCAGGGAGGTGGCCGTCACCGGCGGCGGAAACTCGGCGCTTCAGGACGCGATGCTCCTGAGCGACACCTGCTCTAAGGTTTACATAATTCACCGCAGAGATACCTTCCGCGGCGAAGCAAGGCTCGTCGAGGCGCTCAGGGCGAAGGACAACGTCGAGTTCGTGCTCGGCAGCAGCATAACGGCGCTGCTCGGACAGGACGAGCTGTGCGGCGTAAGGATCGCCGACGGTGAGGGCACGGAGCGCGAGATCGCGGTGGACGGTCTGTTCGTTGCGATAGGCCATGCTCCGGATAACGGGATATTCTCATCGCTTATAGACCTCGACGCGGGCGGCTACGCAGACTCCGACGAGAGCTGCACGACCAAAACGCCCGGCGTTTTCGTCGCCGGTGACTGCCGGAAAAAGAGCGTGCGGCAGCTCACGACCGCCGCTGCCGACGGATCGAGCGCCGCGCTTGCCGCCTGCCGGTATATAGACGAACTTGAATAAACACAAAGTCCGGAAGAACAAAATTTTCTTCCGGACTTTTAAATATCGGAGGATATATGAAAGAGAAAAATACGGCATGGATACTGCTCATAATCGCAGGGCTTCTTGAGATCGTGTGGGCGTATACCATGAAGCTCAGTCACGGCTTTACGGTACTCTGGCCGAGCGTTATAACGATCGTCATACTCGTCGTGAGCTTTTTCATGCTCGCAAAAGCCATTGATACGCTCGGAATAGGCCTCAGCTACGCCGTGTTTACAGGCATCGGCGTTGTCGGAACGACGGTGATAAGCATATTTGTGCTCAATGAGGGCGCAAGCGTACTGAAGCTTGTTTCGCTCGGAATGCTCATTGTCGGCATACTCGGCCTCAAGCTTTGCGATAAGGAGGGCGGCACAAAATGATGTGGATAGTCCTTGTTATCGCCGGATGCTTTGAGCTCGCTTTCACGGTGTGCATGAAGCTGTCAAACGGCTTTAAAAACGTAAAATACACGGTACTGACGGCGCTCTGCTCGTTTATAAGCATCGGCCTTCTGTCGGTCGCGGCAAAGACACTGCCGCTGGGTGTGAGCTACGCCGTATGGACGGGACTCGGAACGCTGTTCAATGTTCTGTTCGGCATAATCGTTTTTAAAGAGAGCAAGAGCCCTGAGAAGCTCGTTTTCATGGCGCTTGTGCTCCTCGGTGTTATAGGGTTAAGACTTGCGTAAGATGAGGAAAGGTCAATGAACGAGAATAATTCAAAATCATATTTGATGATAATATCATCGATGCTGATCTTCGGCACGATAGGGATATTCAGAAGATACATACCGCTTTCCTCCGGCCTGCTCGCGTTTTCGCGCGGCCTGCTGGGTGGTGCGTTCCTGCTGAGCTTCGTGCTCGCAAGGGGAGGGAGGCTTGCCCGCATCGAGCCCAAAAAGCTCCTCCTGCTTGCCGTGACGGGCGCTGTCATGGGCCTGAACTGGATGTGCCTTTTTGAAGCGTACAACTACACCGCCGTTTCGACGGCAACCATGTGCTACTACATGCAGCCGACCATAGTTATCCTGCTGTCGCCGCTCGTGTTCAGGGAAAAGCTGAGTGCAAAGAAGCTGCTGTGCGCCGCGGCCGCCATCGTGGGCATGGTGTTCGTCTCCGGCATGACGGAGGGCGGCGGCATTCAGGCGCAGGACGTGAAGGGCATACTCTATGGCCTTGCCGCCGCCGCGCTTTACGCGACGGTCGTTATAATGAACAAAAAGGTTCAGATTGACGACGATTACGAAAAGACGATAATCCAGCTCGTCTCCGCGGCCGTCATACTCATACCGTACCTGCTGCTGACGGAAAACCTCTCGGATATAAGCCTTGACACGCTGGGCGCCGTCATGGTGCTTATCGTCGGCCTTGTGCACACCGGCATAGCCTACGCCCTGTACTTCGGCTCCATGAAGGGACTCAAGGCGCAGTCGGTCGCCGTTTTGAGCTACATTGACCCCGTGTTCGCGCTCATCCTCTCGTCGGCAGTGCTGGGCGAAAAGCTCTCCGCCTTCGGCATCTTCGGCGCGGTGCTCGTCATCGGCTCTGCGATAGTCAGCGAGGTGAGCTTTAAAAAGAAAAGCGCATAAACGAAAAAATCCTCTGCACATTTCGTGCAGAGGATAATTTTTTCATCAGCTGAAGATGCCGCGGATGAAATCTACGACCTTATTGACAAACTCGGTCACCGTGTCGGCGACGTTGGAGAGAAACTGCTTTATCTCGCCCTGCTTTGAGACGATGTCCTTGAGGTACTGCTGCACCTGCTCGACCTTCTCCTTGAGAGCGGCCGTGTCGAGCTTTTCCATCGAGCGGCACAGGGATATGAGACTGTCGATCTGGCTGTCGGTGAGGGTCACATCATACTCCTCGGCGATCTCCTTTATCTGCTCGCGCAGCTCGTCGTCGCTCATGTTCTTTGTCTCGTCGAGGATGAGCTTGAGCTGGTTTACTATCGCGGCGGAGTCCGTGCTGCCGATCTCCTCGGCCAGCTCCGCCGTAACTGTGAGCTCCTGCGTGCCGACGAGCTTTGCGTTCTCGTCGAGCTTCTTGCCGCTTATGTCCTCATAGGCCTTGTATATGCCCGTGAGCGCCGCCGTGCCGGAGACCTTGAAGGGTGCTGCGATCTTCACGTTCGCGTCGGTGATGCCGGCCGTGACCATCGCGTTCATGTACATATCCGGAGTGCACCAGGTGATGTTGTCGACCGAAACGTCAAGACCCTTGCCCTCGGAGAGCGCTTCGATGTACACGCAGGAGATCGACTTCGAGCCGATCAGGCTTTCGTCGACCAGACCGCTGAGGTACTCGCGCTCCTCGGCGTTGGTGACCGTAAGCTCCTTGACGTCGCCCTGTGAAATGCCGAACTGCTTGTAAACATATGCGATCTCGTCCGCGTCGAGATCTGCGCCTATCACGGCGCGGCTGCCCTCGACGGCGTCGGCAAAGGCAAAGCAGCTGCCGAGCATGAGCACGCACAGAATAAGCGAAATTACTTTTTTCATATCAAAACCGTCCTTTCACGGAAGTCCATCCATTGTAGTATATGTAAACTTTGATTGTGTTAACGATCTATTAATTGTGCATGACGATAAATAATAATTTAACGATTTAAAGTTATTGACATACTGTGAACACTGTGTTAACATACGTTCATAAATCCTGTGAAACCTCAAGGATCGAAAGAGACTGGGGGCGGAGGATGCTCTGGAGAATCCCGAAAGGGTGCCGAAGGTGTAAGGCGCGGCGCGCCGAATCTCTCAGGCAAAAGGACAGAGGAAAGCATAAATTCAAGATCAATATGTTTTCTAATATGTCTCCGGAGCTGCTGATATGATTCAGCAGTTTTTTTGTTGCAAAAAACAAGGAGGAAACAAAGAAAATGGATGCAGTATTAAAAATCGTTCAGACCGTGAACCTTTACCTTTCGGATTATATCCTTATAATCCTGCTGGTCGGCTGCGGCCTGTATTTCAGCATCAGGACGAAGTTCGTTCAGGTCCGCTGCTTCGGCGAGGGCTGGCGCAGGGTTTTCGGCAACTTCTCGCTGCACGGCGGCAAGCATGAGGGCGGCATGAGCTCGTTCCAGGCGCTTGCAACGGCAATAGCCGCGCAGGTCGGCACCGGCAACATCGTCGGCGCATCCGGCGCTATCCTCATCGGCGGCCCCGGCGCTATCTTCTGGATGTGGGTAATCGCCTTCTTCGGCATGAGCACCATCTACGCCGAGGCGGTCCTCGCACAGAAGACCCGCATAGTCAACCCCGACGGAACCGTCGCAGGCGGCCCCGTTTACTACATAAAGAAAGCCTTCAACAACGCCTTCGGCAAGTTCATGGCCGGCTTCTTCGCGGTTGCGATCATCCTCGCGCTCGGCTTCATGGGCGCCATGGTGCAGTCCAACTCCATCGGCGAGAGCTGCCAGAACGCCTTCGGCATCCCGTCCTGGGCTGTCGGCGCGGTCATCGCAATCATCTGCGCCATCATCTTCATCGGCGGTGCCAGCCGTGTCGCGGCGGTCGCGGAGAAGATCGTACCTCTCATGGCGTGCCTGTATGTCCTCGGCGGCCTCGTAGTTCTTGTATGCCGCGCAAAGTACATTCCCGAGACCTTCGGCCTCATCTTCGGCTATGCATTTGATCCGACCGCAGTCATCGGCGGTTCGTTAGGCTTTGCAATAAAGCAGGCCATCTCCCAGGGCGTCAAGCGCGGCCTGTTCTCCAACGAGGCCGGTATGGGCTCGACTCCTCACGCACACGCTCAGGCAAAGGTCAAGTGCCCGCACGAGCAGGGCGTCGTTGCAATGATCGGCGTGTTCATCGACACCTTCATCGTCCTGACCATGACAGCCCTCGTCGTTATCTCGACCATGTACACCGGCGACGGCGTCCTCGCGGGCGTCATGACCACCTCCGATACGCTCGCGGAGCTCGGCATAGCAAAAACAAACCTCGCACAGCTTGCCTTCGGCAGCGTGTTCGGCGAGAGCCTCGGCAGCGCGTTCGTGGCGATCTGCCTGCTGTTCTTCGCATTCACAACCATCATCGGCTGGAACCTCTTCGGACGCATCAACATCGAGTATCTCTTCGGCAAGAAGGCGGTCCTGCCGTACTCGATCGTAGCGGTGGCCTTCATATTCCTCGGCTCGCTGCTGTCCAATGACCTCGTCTGGGAGCTGACCGACATGTTCAACCAGCTCATGGTCATCCCGAACGTCATCGCACTGCTCGCACTCAGCGGCCTGGTCGCGGCAAGCGCCAGGGCCGGCAGCAGCGAAACGCTCGAGAACAGCAAGAAGTAATTAAAACCGTTAAAAAATCTCGGTAATACGCAGTGTATTACCGAGATTTTTTAGTCTGAATTTAATATTCTCTTTTTGATATCAGCAGGAACGAGCCGGCCGATGCGGCGGCAAAGTAGCACAGCGATGCAAGCAGCGCCTTTTTCATATCGTCCCCGCTCGCCTCAAAGGAATTGAGCGTACTGCTTATGCTGTCGATCCAGTAGCCGGACAGCTCGATCTCCTTTTCCGCCAGCGCCGTGTCCGCCAGTGCGAGGAGAATGCTCATGACCATCGGCAGCACGAGGCATATAGCGATGGCTCCGCCCGTTTTCTGCAGAATGCTGCTGACGGCGTAAAACAGCGCAGCCTCCGCCAGCATGACGGCAAGCTGACACAGCAGAAGCTTTACGACCGATGCGTCAAAGCTCTGCTCTCCGGCGCCGCCGAGCACCGCTCCGATGATATATCCCGATGCAATGCAGGCAAGCGTCATCACGGCGGCGGCCAGCAGAACGCTTATGAGCTTTGCGGAAAATATGCCCAGGCGCGTGTAGCCGCGCGTTATGATGTTGCGTATCGTGCCCGAGGCATAGTCCTCGCACACGAAAAGGGGAACGAACACGCCTATTACCATGTTCAGCGCTCCGCCGGATACCGCGCCTATCATGACGTCCATGCCGTCTACGCCAACATCGGCAGGCTCTGCCGTGTCTTTTGTCAGGAGCACCGTCGTATACACCGTTGCAAAAAGCAGCGCGACCGCGACGATAAGGCAGATATAAAAGCTCTTCTGGCGGATGAGCTTGTGAAGCTCAAAATGCATAAGCCTTCCCATATCACTTGCCCATCCTTTCAAGAAAGTAATCCTCAAGTCCCGTCGTCTGCACCGCAAGCTCGCTGACCTTTATCCCGTGGCGCACGAGCAGTCGGTTTATCCTGTCGCTCCTGTCGAGCAGCTCGTACATGTAAATGCAGCCGTCGCGGGCCTTGACGGATTCGGGCTTTTCAACAAGGCAGGATAAAAGCGCCTGCGCCTTGGGCACGTTGTCCACTTTTAGCTTCAGGTGATGGCGGCAGCGGCGCTCAAGCTCCTGCGCGGATATCTCCTCTATGAGCACGCCGTTATTTATGATGCCATAGGTCGTGACTATCTTCGACAGCTCGTCGAGCAGATGGCTCGACACGAGAAAGGTAACGCCCTTTTTCTGATTGAGCGTGAGGATAACGTCGCGTATCTCCTTTATACCGGCAGGGTCGAGGCCGTTTATCGGCTCGTCGAGCACGAGAAAGTCGGGATGTCCGAGCAGGGCGATGGCTATTGCCAGACGCTGCTTCATGCCGAGCGAAAACTGCCCGGCCTTTTTCCCCGCGGCGTTTCCGAGCCCGACAAGCTCCAGTATATCCTCAAGCTCGTCGGTATCTCCGCCGGTCAGTATCGAAAAGCGGCGCAGATTTTCAAGTGCCGTGCAGTTTTTGTATATGCAGGGATACTCAAGCAGCGCACCGATGCGGTGGCGCGCCTCGCTCTCGCTCATGCTGCCGCCGAACAGCTCTATGCTGCCGCTCGTCGGCATGGCAGCGCCCAGCACAAGCCGCATGAGTGTGGTTTTTCCCGCGCCGTTCTTGCCGATAAAGCCGTAGATATCGCCCTTTTTTATCCGCATGCTTATGTTTTTGACGGCCGCCTTATCTCCGAACTGCTTCGTAAGGTTTTCCGTTTGCAGAACGTAATTCAAATAATTCGCCTCCGGGTGAATTGACTTTTAGTTTATTAACTATATAATATAATATTAATCGGAAAAAATCAACAGGAGTATGTACAGTTATGTCGGAAATGAAGATAATTGCACGGATACACACGCCGTTTAAGACGAAATTCGGCATACCGCGGCAGAGCGGCGTTGCGGCAGACGTTAAGGCCGAGATAGTCTTTGAACCGGAGTACCGCTGCGCCGATGCGGTGCGCGGGCTGGACGGCTTTTCTCATATATGGCTGATATGGTGTTTTTCCGAGTCGGAGGGAGCAAAGTGGTCGCCGACGGTGCGTCCGCCGCGCCTCGGAGGCAATGTGCGCATGGGCGTGTTTGCAACGCGCTCGCCGTTTCGCCCGAACCCGATAGGCCTGTCCTCTGTCAAGCTCGAGAGCATAGAGCTAAGCTCCGACCGCGGCCCGGTACTGCATGTTCGCGGCGCAGACCTTATGGACGGAACGCCGATATTCGACATTAAGCCCTACGTTGCCTACGCTGACTCCCACCCGGAGGCCACCGGCGGCTTTACCGACAGCGTGCGGTTTGAAAAGCTCCGTGTCGAGCTTTCCGATGGCATAGTGCAGCCGCTGCCCGACGGGCTCATTGAGGTGCTCGAAAACGACCCGCGCCCGCGCTATCATGACGATCCCGAGCGCGTGTACGGCATGGAATACGGCGGCACGGAGGTCAAATTCCGCGTCAGCGGCGACACTTTGATCCTTATCGGCTTGACGAAAGTGTAAAGAAGTGATATATTAAATTTACCAAATGGTCAATAAAAGGCAGGTTCATTGCCATGACTGAAATTTCGCTGAAGATAAGCGGTATAGACTGCGCCGCATGCGTAGGACGCCTGAGCCGCGCCCTGAGCGCCCACAGCGGCCTTATATCGGCGCAGGTGAGTTATGCCGCTCAAAGCGCACAGATACTCTACGACGAGGCTGAGACCGATATTGCGGGCATTGCGCGATGCATAAAAAACGCCGGCTACGGCGTGCCGACGGACACGCTGAGTGTAAAATGCGAAAACACCGAGGCGGCGCTTGCAGCGCTCTCCTCGCTCGGCTGCGCTGCACAGCTCGAAAGCGACGAAGAAAACGGACTTGTAAAGGCGCAGCTCTGGCCGGTGGGAATCGACGAGGACTGCATAAGAAGTGCACTCGGCAGTGATGCCGAGATTGTCATAACGAGAGCCGACACCGGCAGCGCGTGCTCTGCGGGGCAGGCGGGGCTTTGGCGCGGAGCTTTCTGCGCGCTGTTCTTTTCGCTCCCGCAGCTCTGGGATACAGCAGCTGCCGCGCGGATGATCTTCGGCGCCCTGACGCTTCTGGGCGGTGCGTACTTTTTCCGGGCGTCTGTCCGCGCCGTAAGAAAAAAGGTGCTCAGCCCCGATATTGCGGCGGCTGTGATACTGCTTGCACTGTATGCCCTGTGCGCAGCCGGAAAGGCGCATTTTCTGCTGCTGACGGCGGCGGTGCTGCTTCTGCTTGCCTGCCGCATTGCCGAGTGCCGCGCGGTGTATGCCCTCGGTGCGTCGGCGCGCAGGCTCTCGCATATGCAGCCGAAAACCGCGCGGGTGCTGCAAAACGGCGAGACTGCTGAAAAGCCTGCCGACGAGCTGCGCATGGGCGATATACTCTGCGTCCTGCCCGGCGAGCGCTTTGCCGCCGACGGCGAGATAATATCCGGCGAGTGCACGGTCGATGATTCCGCCGTAACGGGCGAAAGGGAGCTTAAAGCAAAGCATGCGGGCGATACCGTCCTGTGCGGTACGCTTCTTCGCGCGGGCGAGCCGCGCATAAAAGCCGTGCGGACAGGGAAGGACAGCGTCCTGCAAAGGAAGATATCGGCGCTTTGCAGCCCCGCGCTTCCCAAGGCAGTGTCCGCTGCCGCGTCGCTGCTCGGAATGACCGCCGTGTTCACGCTTCTTCTGAAGGGAGAGACCGCCGAAAAATGAAAACCTGCGAAAGCGAGATAAAAATTCGCGGCATGATCTGCCGTGCCTGTACCGATGCGGTGGAGCAGGCGCTCATCTCAACGCGCGGCGTCGTTTCGGCAAAGGCAAGCTATTTCAAGGGCCTTGCCCGCGTTGAGTACGACCCTGACATAACGGACGAGGCGGCTCTCTGCCGCAGCGTCGAGAGCGCCGGATATGAGACGGGCGAAAAGGGAAAGCTCGGGTATTTGGTTGACATAATATGCATGGTCCTTACGGTATTACTTGTCTGGCTTCTGATGAACCTGAAGCTGAACGTCGTACCCGAGGCCTATGAGGGTGCACCGCTCGGCTATATCTTCCTCATCGGCCTTCTCACGGGCACGCACTGCATTGCCATGTGCGGCGGCATCATGCTCAGCCAGACGGGGGCGGCAGCATCACCGCTCAGAGCCGCGGCGGGATACAATGCCGGCAGGCTCATGTCATACACGGCCATGGGCGCGGTGTTCGGCGCCATCGGCACGGTCATAAGCTACACGATGCAGACCAAGAGCATCGCCTTTACCATGATCGGCATACTCGTTGCTCTTCTGGGCATCAACATGTGGGGACTCCTGCCGGGACTGCGCTCTCTTGCGCCGCAGCAGAGCTCCTTCTGTACGGCGGCATCGGGCGCACGGCGGCGCTATGCCTCACGCCCTCTTATAGTCGGACTGCTGACCGGCATAATGCCCTGCGGCTCGATGTACGCGATGTGGCTGTTTGCAATGTCCGGAGGCAGCGCCGGAAGGGGAGCGCTCGTCATGCTGGCCTTCGTTCTCGGAACGGTACCGCTCATGCTGCTGTTCGGCTCGCTCGGCTCGCTGCTGCCGCGAAAATACATGAAGTATATGATAAAGCTCAGCGCGGTCCTCGTCACGGCCTTCGGCATAAAGATGCTCATCGGCGGACTGCGGATGTCCGGCTTATTATAAGATATCCACAAAATGCACAGTCTTGAACTGTGCATTTTTACTATTGAAATACTTAAAAATATTGATATAATATACTTAAAATTTTTGAAACATGAGGGCTTCGGCAATGAAATATATTATTATCGTGCTGACGGCATATCTTCTGGGCTCGTTCTGCGCGTCCATCCCGCTGTCAAAGCGCGTGTACGGCGGCGACGTGCGCGAAAAGGGCAGCGGCAACGCGGGCGCGACGAATATGGCGCGCGTCTACGGCATGAAGGCCGGTCTGCTCACCTTTGCGCTCGATGCCGCAAAGACAGCCGCCGCGATGCTCATTGGTCTGTACTTGGCAGGGGAGACGGGCGAGGCGCTCGCCGGAGCCGTCTGCATAGTCGGCCACTGCTTCCCGATATATTTTGACTTCCGCGGCGGCAAGGGCGTATCCGTCGGCGCGGCGCTCGGCCTCATGACGGGGCCTGCGGTGTTCTGCATCATCATGGCCGTATTTTTCGCAGTGAGCCTGACGAGCCGCAAGGTGTCGCTCGGCTCCATATGCGCCGCCGTCTCGCTGCCTATAGCCGCAGCGCTCACAAACGCAGGAAAACCAATGCTTTTCATGTGTGTTTTCTCCGCCGCGCTCGTCGTTTTCATGCATCGCGGCAACATAGCAAGGCTCCTTCACGGAACGGAGGGAGACTTCCATGCGAAAAAATAGTGCAAAAAGTTTTACGGCTAAATTTGTTCAAAATGTCGAAATTGTTTGTTAATGGCTTCACACTCTTGACAAATGCGAGTTACCTGTTGTAACATGGTCATATCATCAAAGCGGACACAGGGAAGGCCCGCGTATAAAAGAAAAGGAGAATTTATCATGCCTAAATTTGATGAAGTGACCGGCAAGCAGTTCCTGGAGGATTACAACGGCAAGGAGCTTTTCAAGGAGTTCATCCCCGTTATCGGCAAGATGCCCAGCATAGCATATGTTCCCTTCCACAAGAAGCAGGCGAAGGACGTCGTCGGCTACATTCTCGGCAAGGGCTACTGCGATCAGGCTGCGGCAGATGCGCTTATCGCAAAGTTCAATGCTCTGTACGGCGATAAATAATTAAACCAAAGGACAGCCCTGCCGTCAGGCGGGGCTGTTTTTAAACAAGCTGTCATAAAGGGAGGGTCACCATGGATTTTAAAAGCATGACTGTCAGGGACTTTTTCGAGGTAAACGGCGGACGCGAGTTGTGCGAGAAGTATGCGCCCAATATCCTCAAGTATCCGATCAAGCTGTTCTATAAAAAGACCTGCGGCGAGATATTCGATCTCGTAACAAGCAAGGGTCTTGTACCCGCCGACAAGGCGGCTGCCATCGAGGCCGCGATAAAGGCAAAATAAACGCAAAAAACTCCGAGTTTTTTCTCGGAGTTTTTTATGTTCAAATCACACGCCGTAGTCCCAGTCGACAGCCTTCTTGGAGTCGATGAGGCTCTCGTATACGCCCAGGTGAGCGACTGCGGAAAGCAGGTTGCCCTTGAGCTTGAACTTGCCCTTCATGAGGGGAGTCTTGGAGTCCCACTCGCCGGTGATGACCTTTGCGAAGTTCTCGTAAGGTCCGATAACGGTGAAGCTTGCATCGGGAGCGCTTGCCTCGCCGGTGCCGCACTTATGCTCGACGCAGACGTTGTCCTGAACGTCAACGTAGAACCAGAAGGTGCTGCCGTCGGGGTTCTCGGTCCATATCTCGGTGTAGGTAAAGGTATTGAGCTTGCCGGTCTTCTTCTCGGAGAACTTGGGCAGAACATCTGCGCACAGTTTCTCGAACCATTCCTGGTTAACAGCTTTTGCCATGATTATTCCTCCTATAATTTCTTGCGCTCCGTGGAGCGCATATGAAAAAGCTCCTATATTATAACTGCCGAAAGCACCGAAATCAAGGCAATAAATGGCAAAAACGGTTTTTTGTCTAAAAAAGACCAAAATACATACACATTCTTGATTGTGTATGAAATATAATAAAAAAAACGGCTTTACAAAGGCAAATAACGCTCTTTACTAAAGCCGTTTTGCTGTTTTACAGAGCTTCGCTCTGTCCGGATATTACTTCTTGGACATCCAGCTGATGAAGCCCTTGGCAAGCTTCATGCCGGTCTGGAGGGCGGAGGTGCCGAGCTTGGATGCCGCATCCTTCACGCCGTCCTCGATCTTGGTGATGAACTCCTCGGCCTTATCGGCGATGTGGTTTTCCGTGTCGATCTTGTCGGCAAGATCGTTAAGACCCTGCTGCACCTTGCCGAGCGCTTCGCTGTTCGAGGTGTCGATGCTGTTTGCAATGCCCTTGATGGTCGCCTGAACGGCCAGAGCCGCGTTTGTCCTCGCGCTTGTCGAAACACTGTAGAAGGTCCAGTTCTCGTCTATAGTGCCCGTTACGACGCTCTTGGAGTCCTTCAGGACCTTGTTTGCGAATATCATCATATTCTGCGCCGTGCGGCCATAGGAGTAGAGATACTCCGTCAGAGCCGCCGCAAGCTCCTCCTGGGAGTCATATACCAGATTGCCGCCCATGTACCAGTAGATGTAGTAGCTCTGGTACGCGATGGCTGCTGATGTGACGTCGGTCGTATTATTGAGCATGTCCTGAACGAAGCTGTTGAGCTTTCCGCCCGTTATGTTGTCAAGAATGCCGTCCACGGACTGGGCGAGGTCAAATTCCCTGAGATATGTGTAGCAGTCCTCGGCGTAGTAGGGGAGGACAATGCCGCAGTTGCCGACGTTTGCAAAGCACCACTCGCTTATATCCTGACCGGTGGTATCCCAGTTAAGCTGCACCGTGTAGAACAGCGGGCTGCGCACATAGCCGTAGGGAGCCTCGGACTGGAACAGGATGTAGTTGCCCGACGGCATCTTAGGCGTGAGTATCGCGTGCGAGGGGAGCATGTTTATAACGTCCTCATAGTCGCTTGCCTTGTCCTTGAGAAGATCCTTGGCATACTGCATCACGTTGTCGTTCTGCAGCACGGGATAGACCAAGTCGTTTATGAGCTCGGCAAAATCAGGATCCTTTGAATAATCCAGACCCTTCTCGAGCAGATACTTTGCCGCTATGATCGTGAAATTGACGAGCGCCTCGGTGCTCTTGTTATCAAATACGCCGTCGAGCAGCTCCGCGTGCTGAACCTCGTCAATGACGACGTTGCCGAGCTTGAGGAGTATCTGCATCGACCAGACGAGCGTCACGTTGCTGTTCTCGGTGAAGCGGACTACGCCGTTTTCATCGGCTGTTGCAAGCAGTATCGCGGGTACATGGATATACGGCTGGTCGTTGAGGAAGTCGGTGATCGGCTCCTTTGCCGAAGCCTCGACCAGCGCCCAGTATGTGCCCAGAAGCTTGCGTGCGTTCTCCTTGTTGATGCTTATCTGCTGATTTTCGCTGTCCCATTCGAGCAGCTGCTTGTTGAGGATGCTCAGCTCGTTCCAAGTGAAGCCGTCGGAGCCGATCTTCTCCATGGCGTTGGTGAAGGTGTTTTCACCCATAACGGCAGCGGCCTTGACGATCCTTTCGACCTCGTCGCGGTTTACGAGCACAAACTCGGCGCCGGGCACGGCCTGCCCGCCGTAGTTTGCGGAGGTGAAGCTTATGCCGGGATCCTCGGCCTTGAGAAATACGCCGGGCATGCTGAGCTTTAAAGTGGCAAGATTCCAGCCCCAAATATCAAGACTGTAGTCGCTGAGAGGAGCCTCGTATCCGACATAGTTTACGCTGTCATTGCCGACATGCACCGAGATATCTCCGCTCTCGGGATACCAGAGCTTGTAGCCGTCACCGCTTATGTTGAGTATCTTGAGCGTGTAATCACCCTCGGGCACGTTCGTCGCACCGTAGATTTTGTAAAACTCGCCGACGGTGCCAACGTCCTTTACAAGCCAGCCGAACACATACTGAACGGCATCGGTGAAGTATTCGAGCCAACCGGTAAGACCGCTTGCATCGACCTTGAACGACGACAGGAACGCTGCGTTCTCAGGCTTGCCCTCCTGCGTGAGCTTATAGCCCTGACCATCGCTGTTTACAAGATACATCTCAACCTCGGGCAGCTTCTCGTTTGCAAGCCAGCCTTTAAGCTCGTTTTTGAGTTTGGTCGAAAAGTTATCGAGCGAATAGTTGCCGGTGCAGACGATATCCGAAACACTCTTGCCGTACACCATTACGGCAACATTTTTGTCGCCTGCGGGACCGGCTTCATACTGGCTTTCGGCTGCCGCGGTGTCTCCGGCCAGTGCCATGGCGGGGAAGAGTCCGGCTATCATGACGATGACCAGCAGAATGCTTATGAGTTTTCTGTTCATAGCGTTTCTCCTTTTCTGCATTAAAACCCCAAAATTAACGCAATTAATTTATAATATTTTCAGACAATTGTCAATAAAATCACGCGGATTTTTTGCTGAAAATATAGAAAAGGCTTATGCGGGAAAACCGCATAAGCCCTTTTGACATTTTCGGGAATCAATTATCCTTCAGATAATTTGTCAGCAGCTCGTGCATGAGCTCGTCTCTGTCGATCCTGCATATAAGACTTCTCGCATTGTTGTAGTTGGTGATGTACGTCGGATCCTCGGAAAGAATGTATCCGACAAGCTGGTTAATAGGATCATAGCCTTTAACCTTAAGCGAATTGTATACGGACGACAGAATCTCGCGCATCTCGGTCTTGCTGTCGACGACGGCAAATTTTCTCGTGATGTCTTCCATAATTATCACTCCTCGGTCAAAAAATTATCTTGCTGATATTATAACCAGTTTATTCTCGCTTGTAAAGCCAATATGCGAGAAAAGCTGCAAATAAAGCTCGAAAAGTGAAATTTTAACGCATTACCGCGCCGAATTCGTGTTCGAGAGCATCGAGAACGGCCTTCATCGTCTCCTCGGCGTGCTCGTCGGTGAGGGTCTGATCGTCGGCTCTCAGCGTCAGGGAGAAGGCGACCGACTTCATGCCGCTTGCAATGTGCGAGCCGGTGTAGATATCGAACAGCTCGCAGCCCTTGAGGTACTTGCCGCCGGCCTTCGTGATGCAGTCGATGAGCTTTGCGACGGGAACGCTCCTGTCGCACACAACGGCGATATCGCGCGTTACTGCGGGGAACCTGGGCAGCGGCTTGTACACGGGATCGGGGCCGCAGGAGGCCAGAAGCTTTTCGAGCGAAAGCTCGGCGCAGTAGAGCTCCGCGTCAACGCCATAGTTTGCCGCGGCCAGCGGGTGTATCTGGCCGAACACACCGACGCACTCGTCTCCCGCCCAGACTGTCGCACAGCGGCCGGGGTGATAGGAGGGATTGTCGCTGCATGCCTCGTAGCGGACATCGGCCGCACGCAGATCCTTCATGACGGCCTCGACAAGGCCCTTGACGGTGAAGAAATTGACCTTTGCGCCGTAAGTGCCGAGCGTGAGGTACTTTTTCTCTATCGCAAGTCCGTCCTTGCCGCCGAGGTGATAGGTGCGGCCCAGCTCGTAGAGCCTGACCTCCTTGTTGCGGAAGTTGTAGTTGCGGGTGAGTATCTCGAGCATGGACGGCAGCGTGGTCGTGCGCATGATGGAGGTATCCTCGCCCAGAGGATTGAGTATCTTGAAGCTCTCGCGCTCGGGAGAGTCTGCGGGCATGCGGATCTTGTCGTAATACGAGGGGGAGATGAAGGAATAGGTGATTATCTCGTCATAGCCCGCCGCGCGGCACAGTGCGCCGAGGCGCTGCTCGAGAAGCTGCTCGTCCGAGTAGCCGCCGAGGGTGCTCTCGCCGGAAACGAGGGTGCAGGGAATGTTATTGTAGCCGTAGAAGCGCGCGACCTCCTCGGCAAGGTCGGAGTAGTGGCCGACGTCGCCTCTCCACGAGGGAACGCTTATCGTCTCGCCGTCAACGCCGAACTGAAGGCTGCGCAGGATGCTCTGCATCGTCTCGACCGAAACGTCGGTGCCCAGAAGCGCGTTTATCTTCTCCGGACGCAGTGCGAGCACCGTCTGCTCGGGAACGGAGTTTACTATATCGATAACGCCGTCGACGACCTCACCCGCACCGAGCAGCTCAACGAGCTCGCAGGCTCTGTTGACCGCCGGAAGGGTGTTCAGGGGATCAAGACCCTTTTCAAACTTCGCCGAGGCCTCCGTGCGCATGCCCAGCGACAGTGCGCCCTTGCGGATGCAGGTGCCGTCGAAGTTTGCCGACTCGAACACGACATCGACCGTGTCGGATACGATCTCGCTGTTCTCGCCGCCCATGATGCCGGCAAGGCCGACAGCGCGGGTGTCGTCTGCGATGACGAGAATGTTGGGATTGAGCTTTCTGACATTGCCGTCGAGCGTCGTGAGCTCCTCGCCCTCGGAGGCTCTGCGCACGACGATCCTGCCGCCTTTGACGTAGCGGTAGTCAAAGGCATGCATCGGCTGGCCGTACTCCATCATGACGTAGTTTGTTATATCGACGATGTTGTTTATCGGTCTTACGCCCATTGCGCGCAGTCTTTCGCGCATCCACTTCGGCGAGGGTGCGATCTTAACGTTGCGCACCATGCGCGCCGTGTATCTCGGGCAGAGGTCAGCCGCCGGAGTTTCGACCGACAGAAGCTCGGTGAGGACGCCCTCCGCGCCGCCCTTTACCTCGGGCGTGTGCGTCTTGAGCTCCTTGCCGAAGGTCGCCGCGGCCTCACGAGCAAGACCTATGACCGACAGACAGTCGGGGCGGTTGGGGGTTATCTCAAATTCTATAACGTGGTCGTCAGCGCCGATGACGGGCTTGATATCGTCGCCGGGCTTTACGCCGTCCTCGTGCAGAACGAATATGCCGTCGGGTATGCAGTGCGGAAACTCCGCCTGCTGCGCGTGAAGATCCCCGAGCGTGCAGATGCTCTCGGACTTGGTGTTGTATGCGACAATGTCGCCGGCGTGGAGGTTCTGGCACCCGGTCGTGACAAAAACGCCCTCGCAGCCGGTGCAGAGCCTGCACTTCCAGAGGTTTACTCCGGCATTTTCAACGGATTTGACCTCGGCCGCGATGACCGGCCCGAACACCTTGTCTCCGGCCCTGATATCCGCAGGGATGGAGGGCTTGTCCTTATCCAGAGGGTGATAGTCGTTCAAAAGCGCGGCAGCCGTGATGACGGCATAGGGGAAGTCGCGTTCGTCGAGCCCCAGCTCCTTGAGAGAGCAGAGCATGCCGTTTGACGCAACGCCTCTGAGCTTGCCCTTGGTGATCTTCTTGCCGCCGGGCAGCAGGGAATTGTGCAGCGCCGCGGGGATGAGGTCGCCCTCGTGAATATTCCACGCGCCGGTGACTATCTGAACGGGCTCGGCCTGGCCGATATCTATGCTGCATACCCACATATGGTCGGAGTCGGGGTGCTTTTCCATGGAGAGGATGCGGCCGACCAGAACGTTCTTTATCTCCGCGCCAAGATCCTCGTAGGTCTCGACCTTCGAGCCGGACAGGGTCATAGCCTCGGAAAACTCGCGGTCGTCTATATCGCTGACGGAAACGCCGTCAACAAACTCTGTGAGCCATTTTCTGCTTAAATTCATATCATTTCTCCTCCCATCAGAACTGTTCCAGGAAGCGGACGTCGTTTTCGAATATCAGACGCAGGTCGGATATCCTGAATCTGCGCATGGCAAGGCGCTCAAGACCCATGCCGAATGCCCAGCCGGTGTATTCCTCGCTGTCGATCCCGCTCATTTCGAGAACCTTCGGATGGATCATGCCCGCGCCGAGCACCTCGATCCAGCCCTCGCCCTTGCAGGTGGGGCAGCCCTTGCCGCCGCACTTGTGGCACTGGACGTCCATCTCGCAGCTCGGCTCCGTGAAGGGGAAGTGGTGCGGCCTGAATCTCGTGACGGTGCCCTCGCCGAAAAGCTCCTGCATGACGAGATTGAGCGTGCCCTTGAGGTCTGCCATGGTGACGTTCTTGTCTATGACCATGCCCTCAACCTGGTGGAACATCGGAGAGTGCGTAGCATCGACCTCGTCCTTGCGGTAAACTCTGCCGGGGGCGACGATGCGGATGGGCAGCTTCATGGTCTCCATTGCGCGCACCTGCATGGGGCTGGTCTGCGAGCGGAGCATCACGCGGCTGTCGGTGTCAAAATAAAAGGTGTCCGACCAGTCACGGGAGGGGTGACCCTCATCGGCGTTGAGCTTATCGAAGTTATACGTTGCAAGCTCGACCTCCGGACCGTCGAGAACGGTAAAGCCCATGCCGACGAAGATGTCCTTTATCTCGTCGAGAGCCTTGTACATCGGGTGCTTGTGACCCAGGCGGATATTCTCGCCGGGAACGGTGACATCGACCGTTTCAAGCTCAAGCCGTGCCTCCAGAGCGGCGGCCTCAAGCTTTTTGCGCGTCTCGTCGATCGCGGCCTCAAGCTCTGCGCGGATCTGGTTTGCAAGCTGACCCATAACGGGACGCTCCTCAGCCGAGAGCTTGCCCATCTGCTTGAGAATAGCGGTCAGCTCACCCTTTTTGCCGAGATATCTGACTCTCAGCGCTTCAAGATTTTCGGGACTGTCAGCGTTGAGAATGGCCTTGACGGCGCTTTCTCTGAGCTGATTCATCAATGCTTTCATCGTGTCTCTCCTTTATCTTTAGATCAAAAATAAACAAAAAAATAGTCCTGCGTCCGCACTGGGACGAAAGACCAAGCTTCCGCGGTACCACCCTTATTCGATGTTTATCGCACTCAAAACGGTTATAACGGAACCGCCGCCGGTGATTGGCCGGAGCTCACGGGCGAACCGAATATCCGCATCACGGGCGGCTTGCAGCCGGTGACCGCCGTTCTCTGGGTGATGCCGCGATATTATCTTCCCGATCGAAGCAATATCTGTATTACTATAGTATTAAAGCCTACATTTAAATAAATGTCAAGAGAAAAATTGAATAATGTTCGCCGCGCCCGGCTAATAGAATAGAACAAGAACACTTTCGGAGGTCGGATATGAAAAGAGTATTGCCCTTTATCCTGTGCCTTATCCTGCTGTGCGGCTGTGCCGACGACGGGAAGGCGCAGTTTGCGGAGTTCGTGAAGATAGTTTCGTCGGCGGAGAACATTTCGTTTACGGCCCGCGTTGCGGCCCAGTATGACGACAGGACCGCCGAGTTCACGCTAAATTATGCTCAGACGGAGGACGGCGCATCCGTTTCGGTCGTGCAGCCGGAGCTTTTATCCGGCATAAAGGCCAGGCTGACTGGAGAGGATCTGAGCCTTGAGTTTGACGGCGCAATGCTTGATATCGGAACGCTCGGCGATGCCGAGCTCAGCCCCGTATCCTCGCTGCCGCTCATAGTCCGCGCCATGCGCGATGGTCACCTTGAGATAAGCTGGACAGAGGGCGGCATGACGGCCGCCCGGCTCATACCGTCGGACGATTACGTCGTGACGCTGTGGATAGACTCGAACCTCACGCCGTGCTCGGCCGAGATAAGCCATAAGGAAAGCACCGTCGTCATGGCCGAGATATCCGACTGGGTCATTTCGTGAGCCGGGTATAAAATTCATGCCCGCGTGGGAGAATATAGTCAGCACACTACATAAGATGTAGCGGGCGGCTATATACCGTAGCGGAGTGTGAATCAAATTGAGTATAGTCAAACGTGGAGATATCTTTTACGCCGATCTGAGCCCCGTAGTGGGCTCGGAGCAGGGCGGCATGCGCCCCGTGCTCATCGTCCAGAACGATACCGGCAACAGGCACAGCCCGACGGTCATCGCGGCGGCCATAACAAGTCAGACGGGCAAGGCGCGGCTGCCGACCCATATTGAGCTCAACGCCCGGAGCGTGGGACTTTCGCGTGACAGCGTGATCCTGCTCGAGCAGATACGCACAATCGACAAGTCGCGTCTGCGCGAGCGCATGGGAAAGCTCGACGAGGGCACTATGACTAAGGTAGACAACGCCATTGCCGTGAGCTTCGGACTGTAACAATACCATGCTCCCCGGTTTAAACCGGGGAGCGAGCTGTAAGGAGGGCGGGGGACGTGCAGAGCCTGCCGGTATACATAGACGGAAAAGAATGCGGAAGCCTGAAGATATACGCCGACGGCCTCATGACCGTTTTCGAGGCCCGATGCAAAGCCGCGGCGGCTGGGCCCGTGCGCCTTTATCTTTACGGCGGCGGGAAACGCGCGCTTTTAGGCACGGTGCAGCCCAAGGACGGCGGTATGGCTATAGTGCGCCGCTTTTCACGCCTGGAGCTTCAAAGGCTGCCCGATCGCGTCGAATACGCAGCCGACAGACCGCTGCCGTGCACAAAAAGCGGCGATACTCTGTGGCGGCGCGGCAAAATGGGCTGCCTTTTGTCCGACGGGCTCATTGCCATACCGGCAGACGGAGCTAAGCTCGGCCGCGTTTCGGATAAGCTCCGCAGCATAGAAGGAAAAACATATCTGATATTTGAAAGAAAGTTGTGATATGTGTGGAAAAAATTCTTCGATTGTGTTAAGATGACGGCATAATAGATATACTTACGGAGGTATCTGCTATGCTGATGACCGATATAATCGTAAAAAAGCGCGACGGTGAAAAGCTCAGCGCGGAGGAAATAAAATTTGTCGTTGACGGCTACACGAGAGGCGATATACCCGACTATCAGATGTCGGCTCTCATGATGGCGATACTGCTGCGCGGCATGGACAGGGAGGAGACGCTGGAGCTGACCATGGCAATGCGCGACTCCGGCGAAACGCTCGACCTCAGCGCCATAAAGGGCGTGAAGGCCGACAAGCACTCGACAGGCGGCGTCGGCGACAAGACCTCGCTCATACTCTGCCCCATGGTTGCCGCGCAGGGGGTGAAGATCGCCAAAATGTCCGGCCGCGGCCTCGGCCACACGGGCGGCACGATAGACAAGCTTGAAAGCTTTCCCGGCTTCAATGCGGCCATTTCCGAGGAAAAGTTCATTGAAAACGTAAATAAATACGGCATCGCCATTGCCGGACAGACGGCGGATCTCGACCCGGCGGACAAGAAAATGTACGCCCTGCGCGACGTTACGGGAACCGTGCCGAGCATACCGCTTATAGTGAGCTCCATCATGAGCAAGAAGCTTGCCGCCGGAGCGGATGTCATAGTTCTTGACGTTAAGATGGGCAGCGGCTCGTTTATGAAAACCGCCGAGGACGCAAAAGAGCTTGCCGAAAACCTCACGGCCGTCGGAAAGCTCGCCGGAAGAAAGACCGTTGCCGTCATAACGGATATGGACGAGCCCCTGGGATCGGCCGTGGGCAACGCGCTCGAGGTCAGGGAGGCCATCGAGGTCCTGCGCGGCGACAGAAAGGGCGAAGTGCTCGAGCTGTGCCTGACGCTGGGCGCGTGCATACTCACCGAGGCGGGCATCGCCGAAAACGATGACGCCGCGCGGGAAATGCTCGAAAAGGGCATAGCCGACGGCTCGGCGCTCAATAAGCTTGCGCAGCTTGTCGAGGCTCAGGGAGGCGACAGCAGCGCCGTGTTCGATACCTCGCTCCTGCCGCAGGCACCGGTCAGGCTCGAAGCCGTGTCCGACCGTTCGGGCTACGTTAAGCATATATGTGCCGACGAGGTCGGACTTGTTTCCATGCACCTCGGCGGCGGCAGGGCCACCAAGGAGAGCATCATAGACCTTTCCGTCGGCCTTATCCTCAAAAAGAAGGTCGGCGACAGGGTGGAGGCAGGAGAGAGCCTCGGCACCATCCACGCGAAGACCGCGGAGGCCGCGCAGAAGGCAGCCGAGATGCTCAGAAGCTGCTACAGCATAGTTCCCGAGTCCGTGGAAAGGCCGCCGTTCATAAAAGGCATAGTCAGATAAGAAAAAGGACAGTCGGTTTGACTGTCCTTTTGTCCTTTTAACTTGCAATTGCAATGAGTACCGCAGCGAAAGCCGCCAGCAGCGAAAAGCCGATCTCGCCGGCCCAGACCATGCGGAGCTGATCCTCGGATATGACCATGCCGTAGCTTTTGACCTTTTTCTGCGGCTTAGGCTCTGCCGTATCTTCCGCCGTGTCCTCGGGCACAGCCTCGGCGGCGTCCGCATCCGCGGGCTCGTCGGTGATATCGTCAAAGACGGGCTCTTCGTCGTCGGAGATGCCGGAAAAAGCCTCGTCCGTCTCCGGCTCGTCCTCTTTGAGCTTTCTGCGTATTTTCGGTATATTCACCTTCGGCAGGCCGCCCTTGGGCAGCTTGAGCTTCGGTATCTTTACCTCGGGAATTTTGATTTCCGGAATTTTGATTTCGGGGATATTGAGCTTCATATCGTTACCTGAAAACGGTGGGCGGAAACGCCCACCGTTTTGAAATTTACTGAATTACTCTGCCTCAGCCAGAGCCTTGGCCTCTTCAATGACCTTCTGCTGGACATTGCCGGGAGCTTCCTCATAGCGGATGAACTTGCAGGTGAACGAGCCGCGTCCCTGAGTCATGGAGCGCAGGTCGATGGTGTAGGAGCTCATCTCGGCCATGGGGACCTCGGCCTCGACGGTCTGCATGCCGTCCTCGGCGTTCATGCCGAGAACCGTGCCGCGGCGCTTGGAGGAGATATCGGACATGATATCGCCGAGGTTCGCGTCGGGGATGGTGACCTGAAGGAGACCGATAGGCTCAAGAATGGTGGGCTTTGCCTTGGGGATGCCGTCCTGATATGCAAGACGTGCGGCGGTCTGGAAGGCCATATCGTTCGAGTCGACGGGGTGGTAGGAGCCGTCGTACAGGGTAGCCTTCAGGCCGACCAGCGGGTAGCCTGCGAGAACGCCCTTCTGAACAGCATTGCGCAGACCCTTCTCGACGGAGGGGAAGAAGTTCTTGGGAACGGAGCCGCCGAATACTTCCTCAGCGAAGATCATCTCGTCCTGCTCGTCCTGCGGCTCGAAGCGGATCCAAACGTCGCCGAACTGGCCGGAACCGCCGGACTGCTTCTTGTGGCGGCCGTGAGCCTCTACCTTGCCCTTGATCTTCTCGCGGTATGCAACGCGCGCGGGCTTGAGCTCGGTCTCGACGCCGAAGCGGCTCTTGAGCTTTGCACACAGAACGTCCACCTGAATGTCGCCCGCGCCGGAGATGACCATCTGATGGGTCTCGGCATTGTTGACGAGGGTGAAGGAAACGTCCTCCTCGTTGAGTCTGGAAAGGCCGCCCGCGACCTTGTCGTCCTGACCCTTGGTCTTGGGGGAGATAGCCATGGAGTAGCAGGGATCGGGCATAACAAGTGCGGGGAGCTCGACCTCGTTCTTGGGATCGCATACGGTGTCGCCGGTCTTCCACTCCATCTTGCCGACGGCAACGATATCGCCGCAGCAGGCTTCCTTGACCTCGGTGGTCTTTTTGCCGCAGATGGTGTAGAGCCTGCCGAGCTTATCGGTGCTGGAGGCGCGGACGTTGCGCAGCGAGAGGTCGGCGGTGATCTTGCCGGATACGACCTTTACGAAGCTGTACTTGCCGAACTGATCGGAAACGGTCTTGAAAACAAAGCCGCAAACAGGCTCTGCGGACTTATCTTCGGGAGCGGGAACGTAATCGCAGACGGCCTGCAGGACGGCCTCGGTGCCGATGTTGGACATTGCCGCGCCGCAGACTACGGGAACTACGCTGCGCTCTGCAAGGCCTGCCTTGAGGCCGGTGACGATCTCGTCGTCGGTAAGCTCCATGGTGTCAAGGAACTTCTCCATGAGCTCCTCCGTGACGGCTGCCGCCTCCATGAGCTCCATGCGCAGCTCTTCTACCTTGTCGGCGTCGGCTGCGGGAACAGCGACCTTTGCGGTCTTGCCGCCCTTGGTCTGATAAGCGACATTGTGAACAAGGTCGATAACGCCGGTGCCGTCGGACATGGGGATCATGACCGGGCAGACGATCGAACCGTACTTTTCCTTCAGTGCGGACAGGACTGCGTAGTAGTCGCCGTGCTCCTCGTCTGTCTTGGAGATGTAGAACATTGCGGGGACGTCGGCGGCCTTGAGGTATTTCCAGCTTCTCTCCGCGCCGACGGTGATGCCGTCCTTGGCCGAGCAGAAGATGATGCCGGCTTCGACAACGCGGATGGCGGCGAGAACGTCGCCGACAAAGTCGAAGTAGCCGGGGCAGTCAAGTACATTGATCTTGCAGCCGCCGAAGTTTACGGGAGCGACGGAGGTTGCAATTGTGATCTGACGCTTGATTTCTTCGGCGTCATAGTCGCAGACGGTGTTGCCGTCGGTGACCTTGCCCATACGGTCGATAGCGCCGGTAGTAAACAGCATGCTTTCAGCAAGGCTGGTCTTACCGCTGTTGCCGTGACCCATGAAGCAGATGTTGCGGATGTTTTTGGTTTCGTAGCTCATGTGTTGCTTCCTCTCTTGAAAGATATATTAAAAATTTAATTTCGTGTAAAACGCAATCAATTAATTATACACTATAGTATATTTATTGGCAACATTTTTTTAGGGGGTACTTATCGTGAAGCTGAGTATGACCGTTATGAGCAGCCAGACCAGGAGATAACTCAGCGCCGTGACGACTCCGGGCAGGGAGCCGAGACTCACGATAAACATGAGGAGCATACCGAAAACTGCGCTCAGAACGCTGAGCAGGACGCTCAGCCTTATGCGCGAGAAGAGCACTCTGCCGTGATCCGCAAGGCTCACGAGAGACTTGAGCCCCTCGCGCGTGATAAGCGCCGCGGGCTTGCTGCCCTCCGCGGGCTCCGCGCCGGATATCGCATAGCGCTCGGAATATGGCGGGAAGTCAAAGCCGTCGGTCGGCATGTCGAACTTGACCGAGAGCATCTGCGGAGTGATGTTGAAGTCGCGCACGGCAAATATCGCGTGCCTGTCCGAGCCGACCAGCTCGCTGAGCGCGTCCTTCACGGCGTCGGAGGCCGTGTATTCCATTTCAAACACGCCGCAGATAATGCCCGCAACGGCAACGTAAACGCCGTTTGCAAGGACGTATTTTTCCGGCAGCACCACGCCCATGAGGCGCATGAACGCAGCGTTTCCGCAGTAAACGTCCTCACCGTCGACCATGGCGGTAAGTCCGCCGCTTTCGTGCACCGAGAAGGCCTCGACCGGCATCGGGCGGCTTCCGGCCTTGTGCATGAGCTCACTGAACGGATGCACCATGGAGCTTCCGGATGCCGAGATTATGCTTCCGGCAAAGGAGATGATCCTCTCGGGCGGCATACCGGCAAAAACGCGCGTGCGGCTTATCCTGACGCAGCCCTTCGGGAACAGGTCGTTATCGCTTATGATGATGTGCTTTGCCTTGCCGATATCGTAAAGCCCCGACCATCCGGCTATCGTCGAGCCGCCGCGGATGAGGCTCTTTATCGAAATAAAAAACGGCAGGGGAAAGCTTAAAAGCATCGCAATGGGAGCCGCGCACACGAATATGCCGGAGAGAATGTGCGCAAACGAGCCGAAGCTTTTGCTCACGGCGGCCGCAATGATGCTCAGGAGAAGAGCTGCGGCGATAAAGTACGGCGTGAGCACTCCGAAAACGGACTCGTCCGGCCCGTCCTCCTCCGTGCGGCGGACTATGCCGTCAATGCTGCGCCTGCCCTTGATGAGGGTGATCTCTCCGCCGGAGATATCGGACTGGGCGGTGAGTATGAACGGGTGCCTCGCTGCGGCGGCCGTGTTGAAGATAACGCGGTTGCTGCGCGCGTTCAGCAGACAGCCGAGCAGCGTGCACGCTATCGTAAGCGCGGGGATAACGCAGAAGGGAACGACTTTTTCCGAGACGTTTGCCGCCGACAGGAAGGCATCGATCATGCACAGCAGGCAGGATATTGCGATCAGCGCGCTTGCATGCAGCTTGAACCTTAAAATGCTCATTATGCCTGTCGTTATGATATCAAGGCCGCAGATCATGACGGCTGTCATCATGATAAGGCAAACGGCGCTTTTGACTCCCGCGTCGTACAGTGCGCCCGGAACGGGCAGACCGTAGGATATATACATCATCACGGCGCACAGCACGAAGGCGATCCTCGTGCGCAGGCGCAGACCGGCGATGTGCTTATCGTAAAACCGCGCGGCCTTATCCGGCGGCATTTCCTCGCCGAGCTCCTCGGTCTCATAGCTCGTCTCGCCGAGCGTGACCTGGCTCTGCTTTATCTTCATGGCAATAAACGCAAGAGCCGTTATGAGCGGCACGGCGACGGAGTCGCGCAGCGATCTGCGCTCTTTGGGAGCCTTCTGCTTTTTAGGGGACTCTGGCTCGATGACCGTGTAATCGGCGTCGGTAGCGTATTTATCCTCCGGCTCCTCTGAAATGCCGGAGCCCTCGTAAAGATCCGGCTCCGGCTCCGCGGCGGGAGTATTTTCAATGTGAACCTTCGTCTGCTCGTGAGCCTGTTCGGGCTCCGGCGGCTGAACGGAAGCGTGCTTTTCCGGCTCGCACCGCCTGGTGGGCTCCGGTTCGGCCGGTTCGCAGCGTTTTGTGGGCTCCGGTTCGGACTGCTCCGGCTGACTGACGGGCTCGGGCTCGATTATGTGCTCCGATACCTTTTCTGCGTGCCTGAATTCCGCGATTATGCGGTCAACCTCGTCGAGCCCGTCGAGCTCATCGTCGGCCTCAGACTGCACGGCGGCTTCCGCGACAGGCTCTTCCGCGGATACGGGAGCGCAGGCAGCGTCAGCCGGATCCTTCTGCGGAGCGGGGGAGAGAGCGGTGCCGTCCTCAAGGTCAAACTCGCGCCGTATGCTCTCCGGGTCTATCGAGGCAGTATCCTCCGATACGCTGTCCTCGCCGTCAAACTCCTCGGCGATCTGCGCGCGCACAAAGCCGAAGTCTTCCGGGGAAAAATCGGCCTCGGCATCAGGTTCGGCAGTGCTTTCGACACCGTCGCCGATGTGAGAGGAGAACACGAACTCACCCTTTTCGGACTCGTCCTTTATCATGCCCCTGATCTCAAACACGGGCTTTTCGGAAACGGGCTCCTCGTCGAGAGAGGCGAACTCGCTCAATATATCGTCGAGATCAAAATTTATATTGAAAGAGCTTTTATCGTTTGAACTCATAGCTTACCCTCGTCTGCTGCGCTGGCGCAGGACTTCGTACATGATAACGGAGGCGGCCGCGGAGGCGTTGAGCGAGTTTATCTTTCCCGCCATGGGGATGCTCACTATAAAGTCGCAGCTTTCGCGCACGAGTCTGCCCATGCCGTCGCCCTCCGAGCCGATAACTATAGCGCACGAGCCCGTGAAGTCGGTGCTCCAGAGCTCGCTGCTGCCGCCGGCCGCCGCGCCGTATACCCAAACGCCCTTATCCTTGAGCTCTTTGAGAACGGAGGGAATGTTCGGCACGCGGGCGATCTTCATGTGCTCGGCGGCGCCCGCCGAGGCCTTACCTACGATGGCCGTGAGCCCCGCGCTGCGGCGCTTGGGAATAATAACGCCGTGCGCACCGGCACACTCCGCGCTGCGGATTATCGCGCCGAGGTTTCTCGGATCGCTGACCTCGTCGCAGACGATTATAAACGGCTGCTCACCGCGCGAGGCCGCCTGCGCAAGAATATCGGCCACCTCGCAGTATTCGTTCACGCCGACGAGGGCGACGACGCCCTGATGCGCCTTTGTGACCGACATGTTGTCGAGCTTGCGGCGGTCGGCATCCACGACCACTATCCCTGCCTCGCGCGCCTTGGACGCTATATGGCCGAGAGTTTTATCCGTTTCGCCCTTGGCGATGAATATTTTATCTATGCTGCGTCCCACGCGCAGTGCCTCGATAACGGCATTTCTGCCCTCGATTATATCGTTTTTTATTTCAAAATTATTTTCTCTGTCCTGCATGTTTTCACCTATGCTCATAATAATTCAAAATACATTCTAACATATCCTTGTAAAAGTTTAAAGGAAAAGTTTTTGCCGCGACAAATTTTTTGTGGACATTATGACAATTTGGTTGTAAGATGCACTATAGATTAATATAATGAGTAACTATGCCCTGCGAAAGGAAAGCAAAATGAAAAAACTTAACAAAAAGATCGACATGTTCTGCTACAGGCACCCGCGCTTCGGAATTCCGAACCTCATGCTCTACATCGTCGTTATCAGCCTCGCCGTGTGGCTTCTCAGCATTATGGACAGCAGCCGCACGCTTCTGACCTACTTTGCGTTTTCACCCGAGCTCATACTGAAGGGGCAGGTCTGGCGGCTTGTAACGTTCATGTTCATACCGCAGGACCTGAGCATGTGGGCGCTGCTGTTTTTCTATTTTTACTACTGGATCGGCAGCACGCTCGAGCGCGAATGGGGCACGGCAAGATTCAATATCTTCATCTTCTCCGGCGTCGTGCTGACGATCATCTACGGCATGCTGATCTATCTCATCACCGGGCAGTCCGCCTCGATAGGAACGTACTACATCTATCTTTCGATGTTCTTTTCCTTTGCAACGCTTTTCCCGAACACGCAGGTGCTGTTCATGTTCATAATCCCCATGAAGATAAAATGGCTTGCGTATGTAAACGCGGCGTTCTTCGTTTTCGAGATGCTGGCGACAAAGTTCCCGTATAATCTCCTGCCGCTCATCGCAATGCTCAACTACCTCATCTTCTTCGGCTCGGATCTCATATCGTCCCTGTTCTCGGGCAGGACGCACTACCGTCAGACGACGGTAAACTTCAACCGCGAAAAGCAGAAAATGAAATACGAACAGCGTCAGAAGGATTACAGCTACAAGTGCTGCGTATGCGGCAGGACCGACAGGGATTTTCCGAATCTCGAGTTCCGCTACTGCTCCAAATGCGCAGGCTATCACTGCTTCTGCCAGGATCATATAAATAACCACGTTCATTTTACGGAATAAAACAGAGGGTGGATAAGGATATGGATAAGAACAAAAAGCTCAGCGTAAAAACTGTCGTCGGAGCGGTCATATTCGTGCTGCTTCTGGCGGTATTGGTGTTTGTCGTGATGCGCGGCGTCGCGGCCAACAAATCGCTCGGCGAGACTGCGGAAAGCCCGGCCGTCACCGCAGCTCCCACGCCCACGCCGACTCCGGAGCCCACGCCCACGCCGGTCGGACTTGCAAACTTCAAGCCCCACTCGGTCGACGGCACCGAGCCCGAACGGCTCATCTCAAGCACGGCGATCATGGTAGACGGCGAGATCGTCGGGGAATACGAAAGCGATTACGAGATAAACTTCGACCTGCCGGAAAAATACACCGAGCTCGAGGGCGTCATCACCTTCCGCGGCGATAACTACCGCACGGGCGCGGCCTACGGCACCGCCTCCGTGAGCGAAAAGAAGCTCACCAAGCTCTGGACGCAGTCGACAAGCGGCCTGAGCGATACCGACGGCACCTACTGGTCCGGCAGCGGCTGGACAGGTCAGCCGCTTATCGTCAAGTGGCCCGAGGCCACGAGAAAGAACATGAGCGCAATGTACGACTGGGCACGCGAGAAAGATGACCTCGTCGAGGTCATCTACGCAACGCTCGACGGCCACGTCTATTTCTATGAGCTCACGACGGGAGAGTACACGCGCGAGCCGCTCAACCTCGGCTTTAACTACAAGGGCGCGGGTGCGCTCGATCCGCGCGGCTATCCGATACTTTACGTCGGCTCCGGCGTTGACAGCATAAACGGCAAATCCCGCGTCAAGGTCGTAAACCTCATCGACAACAGCGTCATGTTCGAGTTCGGACATAACGAGACCTTCGCAAACCGCGGCTGGCACATGTTCGACTCCTCGCCGCTGGTGAGCGCCGACACCGACCAGCTCATCTATCCGGGCGAGAACGGCATACTTTACATCATCCATCTGAATACGAAGTACAACGAGCAGACGGGCGAGCTGTCCGTCGATCCGGACAACATAGTCAAGTGGAAGTATAACGGCACGCGCACCGGCAGCCAATACTGGCTCGGCGTCGAGTCCTCGGCCGCGATAATCAATAATTACGCGTTCCTCGCAGACAACGGCGGAAACCTCATGTGTCTTGACCTCAATACGCTCAAACTCGTGTGGGTGCAGGACGTTCTTGACGATACCAACTGCTCGCCCGTCGTCGATGTCGAGGACGGACATCCGTACATTTACATAAGCACCTCGTTCCACTACGGCTGGCGCTCGTACTCAACGGCGGCGGTGCCCATATTCAAGATAGACGCAGAAACCGGTGAGATAGTCTGGCGCACCGACTACACCTGCTACACCGTGCAGGACCTTTCCGGCGGCGTTCAGGGCACGATCGCGGTCGGCAAAAACAAGCTCTCGGACATGATCTTCGTCCCCGTTGCGCGCACTCCGGGCGCAAGCTCCGGCACGCTCGTCGCGCTCAAAAAGGACACCGGCGAAAAGGTCTGGGAGAAGGAAACGCTCATGTACAGCTGGAGCTCGCCCGTCGATTTCTACGACTCCGACGGCAACGGATATCTTCTCTACTGCAACTCCGGCTACAACATGTTCCTGATCGACGGGAAAACGGGCGAGGAGCTCGACTATCTCAACCTCGGCGGCAATATAGAGGCCTCGCCGGCTATGTACGGCAGCTACGCCGTCATCGGCACGCGCGCCATGCGCACATACTGCATACAGGTAAGTTAATAAAGATCACATATGAGGAAAAAGGGAAGGGAAAAACAATGAAATACGCGATATTCTACTTCAGCCCCTGCGGCGGCACAAAGGCCGTTGCGGACATTTTCAGCAAGGAGCTGGGCGACGCTCCCATGCAGGAGCTGACCACTCCGAGCATGAACACGGCCATCGACCACGATACGCTCACGTTCTTCTTCATCCCCGTCTACGGCGGCAGGATACCCAAGCCCATGTACGAGCGCATGAAGATCATAAGCGGCGACAATACGCCCTGCGTTCCCGTCGCCGTATTCGGAAACCGCGCGGTGGACGACGCTCTGCTCGAAATGAGCGACCTTGCCGCAAAATGCGGCTTTGTCACCGTCGCCGGCTGCGAGATCGTGGCCCCGCACTCGATAGATCCCCGCTTCGGCGCGGGCAGACCCGACGCCGCCGACAGGGCAAAGATCCATGAGTTTGTCGAAAAGCTCAAGGCAAAGGACAGCTTCAGCCCCGTACAAATGCCCGGCGACCCCGGCTACGCAAAGAAAAAGAGCGCTCCGCTCCCGCTGTACCCCGTGGCTTCAAAGGAGTGCATCGGCTGCGGCATCTGCGAAAAATACTGCCCGGCAAACGCCATAAAGGGCAAGCACATGACCACCAATCCCCTCAAGTGCATAAGCTGCATGAGATGCGTCGCCATGTGCTCGACCGAGTCGCGCAAGGTTCCCGCACCCATGCGCCTGACGGCTTACCTCACGCTCAAAAAGCTCTGCTCCGAGCGCAAGGAGGATAAATTCTACATCTGATAATTGTAAATTTGCTGTCAATTTAATGTTGTGTTGATGCCGGTGAGTATGATATAATGTTAAAGACCTGACTAATTGATGAGAACAAAGGAATAAGGTAAAGGAATAAGGAAGGAGCAAATATGGCAAGAGAAAAGATAGCGGCGCTCGGAAAGAAGATAACCGACCGCGTACCGCAGAAGCTCGGACTCGAGAAGATCACCGAGACGGATCCCGAATACTACGGCCTTGAATGCGTCATAACCGACGAGGAGGCAGACATTGCGCTGGCTATGGACGTGCGCAAGCCCACAACGCCCGAAAAGCTCGCGGCAAAGATGGGCAAGCCCGTCGAATATCTCCGCAGGAACATGGACGTTATGTCCGACAAGGGTCTGCTGGAGTATAACTACGACACTCCCGACGGCAGCCGCCAGTACGTCCTGCCCATCTTCGTTCCAGGCTCTGCCGAGCTTATGAACATGAATCTCGAGCAGGTCGAGAAGTACCCGCAGATAGCTAAATTCTTCGAGCGTATGGCGTTCCTGCCGCTGACGAAGATCACCCCGCTGGTACCTCCCGGAGGCAACGGCATCGGCATGCACGTTATCCCCGTCGAGAAGGCGATACCCGCGACCAACGAATCTGTCAGCGTCGAGCATATCTCCCACTGGCTCAAGAAGTACGAGGGTCAGCTCGGCGTCGGCTACTGCTCCTGCCGCAATGCAATGCGCATCATGGGCGAGGGCTGCGGCGAGATGCAGGAGGAGCTGTGCATAGCCGTCGGCACCTTTGCAAGATACTGTGTCGAGACAGGCAAGGGCCGCCCCATAACCTATGAAGAGGCAATGCATATCCTCAAGCGCTCCGAGGAAAACGGCTATGTCCATCAGATAACCAATATCGACGGCGAGGATAAGATATTCGCCATCTGCAACTGTGCGCTCGGCTCCTGCTTCGCTCTGCGTACCTCCCAGCTTTTCAACACTCCCAACATGTCCGCCTCCGCATACCGTGCGCACGTCGATAAGGAAAAGTGCGTGGCCTGCGGCAAGTGCGTCGAGGTCTGCCCCGCGGGCGCCGCAAAGCTCGGCCAGAAGCTGTGCACCAAGGACGGCCCCGTCGTGTATCCCAAGCAGCCTCTGCCCGACGATAACCACTGGGGCGAGCACATGTGGGATCCCGATTACAAGAACAACAACCAGAAAAACTGCCACGAGAGCGGCACCGCTCCCTGCAAGGCGGCCTGCCCCGCGCATATCGCCGTTCAGGGCTATATCAAGATGGCCGCTCAGGGCAGATATCTCGACGCTCTCAAGCTCATAAAGCAGGATAACCCGTTCCCGGCAGTCTGCGGCAGCATCTGCAACCGCCGCTGCGAGGATGCCTGCACCCGCGGCCAACTCGACCGCGCCGTTGCCATCGACGAGATCAAGAAGTTCATCGCCGAGAAGGAGCTGAGCGAAAAGACCCGCTACATCCCCGAAAAGCGCCGTCATAAGACTCCCGACACCGATTATGTCGAGAAGATCGCCATCATAGGCGCAGGCCCCGCCGGCATGAGCTGTGCCTACTATCTGGCCGAAATGGGCTATGCAAACGTCACGGTTTTCGACCGCAACCCGATCCCCGGCGGCATGCTGACTCTCGGCATCCCGTCCTTCCGCCTCGAGCGCAAGGTCATCAACGCCGAGATCGACGTTCTCAAGAAAATGGGCGTCAAGTTCAAGTGCGGCGTTGAGGTCGGCAAGGATATCACCATAGCCCAGCTGCGCGAGCAGGGCTACAAGGGCTTCTTCGTCGCCATCGGCGCACAGAAGATGGCAAAGCTCGGCATTCCCGGCGAGGAGCTCAAGGGCGTGTACGGCGGCGTTGATTTCCTGCGCGAGGTCAATCTCGGCAACAAGGTCGAGATCGGCAAGAAGGTTGCCGTTGTCGGCGGCGGCAACGTCGCAATGGACGTTGTGCGCACGGCCGTCCGCCTCGGCGCGGAGGAGACCTTCATAGTCTACCGCCGTTCCGAAAACGAGATGCCCGCAGACAAGGAAGAGGTCGCCGAGGCAATGGCCGAGGGCGTAAAGTTCTGCTATCTCAACGCACCCGTGGAGATCACCGGCACGGCGGGCGGCAAGGTCAACGGCCTGAAGGTCGAGATCATGGAGCTCGGCGAGCCCGACGAGAAGGGCCTGAGAAAGCCCGTCGGAACCGGCAAGTTCAAGACCCTCAAGGTAAATACCGTCATTGCCGCCATCGGTCAGACCATCGATTGGGGCACGCTCGACGTGGGCGAGCTCAAGACCGCCGCAAAGGGCAAGGCCGTTGCAGACCCCGTAACTCTCCAGACCGCGCAGAGCGATATCTTCGTCGGCGGCGACTGCTACACCGGCCCCAAGTTCGCCATCGACGCTATCGCGGCAGGCCGCGAGGGCGCTATCAGCCTGCACCGCTACGTCCACGAGGGACAGAGCCTCACTCTTGCCCGCAATCCGCGCGACTTCTACGAGCTGGATAAGGACAACGTCGTTATCGACATCAACTGCTTTGACGCACCCGTGCGCCAGGAGGTAAAGCACGATCCGCGCAAGGCCAAGACCATGAAGAACGACCGTATCGCCTTCACAGAGGAACAGGTCAAGGCGGAAGCGAGCCGCTGCCTGGGCTGCGGCGTGTCTGTCGTCGATCAGAACAAGTGCATCGGCTGCGGCCTGTGCACCACCCGCTGCGAGTTTGACGCCATCCACCTGCACCGCGATCATCCCGAGGCAAGCAAGATGGTCAACACCGACGACAAGTACCTGCCTCTGGCCGTGTACGCGGCAAAGCGCGGCGTGAAGATAAAGATCAAGGATCTCAAGGAAAAACTCGCGAAGTAAGCACATCGGAGGAATGACACATGCATGAGCTCGGAACTGTATTTTACGTCATAAAGGAAGTCGAGAAGCTCTGCGACGAGAACAGTCTCACAAAGGTCGGAAGCGTCACGCTTCAGATCGGCGAGGTCAGCGGCATCATACCGGAATACATCGCCGATTGCTGGAACTGGGCGATCAAGGAGTCCAAGTACATGAAGGAGGCCGAGCTGAAGGTCGAAAAGCTTGAGGCGGTGACCTTCTGCGAGGACTGTAAGCAGACCTATTCCACGGTGAAATACGCAAAGGTGTGTCCGTACTGTCAGAGCGAGAATACATATCTCGTGACCGGCAACGAATACATCATAAAAGAGATCGAAGCAATGTAAATTAAGCCTGAGCCTCCCGTTCGCATGAACGGGAGGCTTTTATGCGCCTTGTGAGGCGGCAAAAGATAATTCTGTGACATAGCTTGAACGGCATGTTTCGCTGTGATACAATGTAAAGCATTAAAGAACGGATGGGCGGTGGTTGAGTAATGCCGCCTGTTTTATATAGCTTCGGAGAAACTTTGAGCAGAGAGTATCATGAAAGGAGAAACGAATGGATAAGCATGAACTCACAGAGCTTTTAAACCATGTCGCCGACGGCAGCCTGAGCCCGGACGACGCGGCGCTAAAGCTCAAAATGCAGCCGTTTCAGGAGATAGAAGGCTATGCAAAGGTCGATCATCACCGCGGTATACGCCAGGGCGTGCCCGAGGTCATATACGGCGCGGGCAAGGCCAAGGAGCATATCCTCGGCATAGCAAAGGCTATGATGAAAAACGGCCAGCAGACAATACTCATAACGCGCCTTACCGAAGAAGCGGCCGAGTACGTCAAGGCAGAGCTTCCGCTGGAATACAACAGCATGGCACGCATCGGCATCATCGGCGAGCTTCCCGAGCCCAGCGGCAAGGGACGCATAGTCATAGCCACCGGCGGCACGAGCGATATTCCCGTAGCCGAGGAAGCGGCAATGACGGCCGAAGCCCTCGGCAACGACGTTCTGCGTCTGTACGACGTGGGCGTTTCGGGCATACACCGGCTGCTTTCGAAGATGGACACAGTCATGACGGCGCGCGTCATCATCGCCGTTGCCGGCATGGAGGGAGCGCTGCCGTCCGTTATAGGCGGCCTTGCCGACTGCCCGGTGATAGCGGTCCCCACGAGCGTGGGCTACGGTGCATCCTTCGGCGGAGTTGCCGCGCTTTTGAGCATGCTCAACTCCTGCGCGAGCGGCATGTCGGTAGTTAACATAGATAACGGCTTCGGCGCGGGCTACCTCGCCAGCATGATAAACCACCTTGACTGATATGGAGCTTAAAGAATTTTTTGCCGAACACAATAAAATCGCGCTGGCCTTTTCCGGCGGCGCCGACTCGTCATATCTGCTGTACGCCGCCGTTTCCTGCGGCGCGGATGTGCGGCCGTACTACGTCAAATCGCAGTTCCAGCCGGAGTTTGAGCACGAGGACGCGAGAAATTTAGCCTCCGCGCTCGGTGTCGGACTGCGCGAGATAAGCGTTGACGTTCTGCAATTTGACGAGGTTGCGGCAAACCCATCAAACCGCTGCTATTACTGCAAAAAGCGCATAATGGGCGTCATACGCGCAGCTGCGGCCGCCGACGGCTATGAAACGATAATAGACGGCACGAACGCAAGCGACGACGGCGGGGACAGGCCGGGAATGAAGGTGCTTGCGGAAGAGGGGATACTCTCACCGCTCAGGCTGTGCGGCATAAGCAAGGCTGAGCTGCGCAGGCTCTCACGCGAGGCGGGGCTGTTTACATGGAATAAGCCCGCCTACGCCTGCCTTGCTACGCGTGTGCCGAGCGGCGAGAGGATAACGGCCGAAAAGCTCGACGCCGTTGAGCAGAGCGAAAGCTATCTGTTCTCGCTCGGCTTCACGGACTTCCGCGTGCGTCTGCGCGGAGAAGGGGCTCTGCTGCAATTTACCGAAAAGCAGCACAAAAGAGCCGAAGCTGAGCTCGATAAGATAAAAGCGGAGCTGTCAAGGTACTTTGACAGCGTGAAACTCGATCCGCAGGCGAGGGAGGAGAGCAAATGAAAACACTGTATATCGACTGCTCCATGGGCTGCGCCGGAGATATGCTGACAGCAGCGCTTCTGGAGCTGCACCCGGACAAAGAAGGCTTCATTGCACGTATGAACACCGCGCTCGGCGGCAGGGCGGTGCTCTCCGCCGCGCCTGACTCAAAATGCGGCATCGTGGGCACGCATGTCACGGTTTCAATAAACGGTGACGAGGAGGGGGAGCCGGAGCAGCACCGCCATCAGCACACGAGCATTTCGGAGATAAGGGAATTTATAGACTCCGTGCCTCTTGACGAGACTGTGAGGCAGAACGCAAAGGCGGTGTACTCGCTCATAGCCGAGGCAGAGAGCAGCGTACACGGCAGTCCCTTGGAAAACGTACATTTTCACGAGGTCGGCTCGCTCGATGCACTGGCAGACGTTCTGAGCGTGTGCGAGCTTATGCACGAGCTTGCACCCGAGAGGGTGCTTTCGTCGCCGGTGAACGTCGGCTCCGGCTTTGTAAAGTGTGCGCACGGAGTGCTGCCGGTTCCCGCGCCGGCGACGGAGCTTCTACTTCGCGGCGTTCCGATATATTCCGGGCAGATAAGATCCGAGCTGTGCACGCCGACCGGTGCTGCGCTGCTCCGGCACTTTGCCCGGGGCTTTGTCCCGATGCCGCTCATTACGGTCGAGCGCGTCGGCTGCGGCACGGGAAAGAAGGATTTCAAGACCGCAAACGTCGTGCGTGTCCTGCTCGGCGATACGGAGGATAAAAAAGAGCAGATCATAGAGCTTGCCTGCAATCTTGACGATATGACGCCCGAGGAGCTCGCCTTCGCTATGGATGAGCTGTTCGCGCGCGGCGCGCTGGATGTGTATTTCACCGATATCGGCATGAAAAAAAGCAGACCGGGCGTGATGCTCACCTGCATGTGCCGCGAGGAAATGCGCGGCGAAATGCTCGAATGCATATTTAAGCACACAACGACCCTCGGCGTGCGCGAATACGAATGCGGCCGATATGGCCTTGTGCGCAGCGTTGAGACCGTGCAGACGCAGTATGGCCCCGTGCGCGTAAAAACCGCCGAGGGCTTCGGCGTAAAGCGCTCGAAGGCGGAGTACGACGATCTTGCGGCCCTCGCAAGGGAAAACGGCGTATCGCTATCCGAGATACGAAAGGAAATAAAGTGAAATTTATCCCCGAACCGCGGTTCGGGGATATTCTATATTGTGTGCCTGTTTTAGGATTTACAAAATTGTAATTGCATTTCTTCGCATGCAAAGTTATAATTAGCTTTGTCAAAAGGAGAGAATGATGAACGATTTTGAGTATTTTAAGCCCTATGAGGGCAATAAACCGTATATATTTATAAGCTACGCGCACGCAGACGACGATGTCGTCCTGCCCATCATCGCCGACATGCACCGGCGCGGCTATAACATCTGGTACGACGAGGGGATAGAGGTCGGCAGCGAGTGGCAGGAGTGCATAGCCTCGCATCTTGCCGATGCGCACCTTGTCGTCGCGTTCATATCAAACGCCTACATGCGCTCGGATAACTGCCGCCGCGAGATGCACTATGCGCAGTCGAAAAAGATTAAGACAATAAATATCTTCGTCGAGGAAACGTCGCTCACGCCCGGTATGGAGCTTCAGATAGGCAATATCTATGCGCTTATGAAGTACACCTACCCCAGCGACGAGTATTTTTACGATAAGCTGTACGGCGCGCCGCTTTTAAACAGCGAAAATTTTGCCGACTCCGCTCCGCGCCCGATTACAGAGACGCAGAAGACAGCGGAAGTGCCGTCTCCCAAAAAGAAAGAGAAAAAAGAAAAAAAGAAGAGCGGCAAGACCAAAAAGATAGTCGGCTGGTCGGCGGCGGTCGTCGTGTTCGGCCTCGTTCTGGCCGCGCTCATCGTCGGATATTTTACGGGCTACCTCGAAAAGCTCCTCACGCCGACGACGCAGATAGAAACCCTCGCGGACGATACGGTCTGCGAATTTAAAAACGCCGTCTTTGAAAGCGCCGCGCGTGAGTACACGGGCAAAAGCGACGGCGATATCACGGTCGGCGAGCTCAAGGGACTTACCGAGCTGTATATCGTCGGCGACGAATACAGTCTCAGCGAGCCCGTCTCCGGCGTCGGCAAGGTAAGTCAAAGCGATAAAACGGCGTCATACACCGACTGGCAGGGCAGCAGCCGCAGCGTGAGCCGCGGCAGCGTCAGCAATCTGTCGGATATAGCTTATTTCACGGGGCTCAAGACCCTGTGGCTCCAGTATCAGAGCCTCGGCAGCCTCGACACGATGCCGGCCCGCTCGATAACGAGCCTGGATCTCAACGGCAGCCGTGTGACCGACCTGACCGGCATCGGCAATCTGCCGGAGCTGCGGAAGATAAGTGCCGACTATAACCCCGTCAGCTCGCTCGGCGACCTCAAGAAATGCCATGAGCTTACCCACGCCTCGTTTATCGGCGCAAGCGTCACGGAACTTTCGGCTTTCAAGCCGCTGACGAAGATACAGTCCGTTGCGTTTTCAAACTGCTCGCTGAGCGATATCTCGCAGGTGCTCGACATGAGCTCACTGCGCAGCGTAAAGCTCTGTGACTGCAACCTCAGCGGCAGCTTCTTCGGCTCGTTTGACCGCGAACGCGCGATAACGGAGCTTGAGCTTGTAAGCTGCACGGTCGATTCGACCGCAGGACTTTCGGACTTCACCGGCCTTACCGTGCTTCGCCTTACGGGAACGCGCGGCGTTTCCGACTGGTCGGAGCTCGACTCGCTCACGGCGCTCAAGACAGTGTATATTGACGCAGGCCTTGCCGACAGCTTCACCGGAGAGCACGGCTTTGAAGTTATAACAGAGTAAGAAAATTGCCCCGAGTGTCATGGCACTCGGGGCATCGTTTATTCAGACTTTTCCTCCTCGGCTTCGGGCTTCGGCTCGATGGCCAGCGCAACGATCTTTTCGGTCAGCAGCTTGTACAGATGCGAATATATCGCCGACTCCACGACAAGATGCTTCACCGCCTCGTCATCCTTGCGGTTCATGTCAAACACATCGACGGCAAGCTGCCGCACCTGCTCGGTGCACAGACGGCACAGACTGCGGTGGCGCATGACGAAGTCGTTGTATATCTCCTTCACCTCGTCCTCGGATATGTTCATGGGTATTATTTTGCTCACTATCGAAATGCTCAGGCTCTGCTTGAGCGTGCATATCATGATGAGATAGGCAAGATGTATCCTCGTATATCTTTTCTTAACGGGTGCGGGCATTATCTTCATGCGCACATAGTTGTTTATCGTGCTCGGCGTTATGATCGGATCGCTGCCCTCGGCGTGCGGAAACAGGTCGAGAAAGCGCGGCACAAGTGATATGACCTGATCCATGTACAGCTCAAAATCGGGGAGCTCATCCCATGAGGGGAGCGAAAAGCGGTTTATGTATTTATCCCAGCGGCGCAGCTTCGCCGCGACATGCTTGCTGTTATATATAGGTCCTACCTCCCGCGCTGAGTTTTTTCATATTTAATAATTATAGCACCAAGCCGCAGACATTACAAGAAAATATAATATTGATTATTATTTATAAAAAGTATTTACTTAACGGCGGAAATGCGGTAATATGATATAACATATTAGATACGCACGGTATCTTACTCATACGGAGGTGTATGATGTCAATCGAAGTATTCACCGATTCGGCGGCCAACATTCCGGCCGCGAAGCTCGAGGAGCTGAATATACATGTGATCGCGTGCAGCTATGAGCTGGGCGGCAAGATCATAAAGTGCCCCTTAGCTCCCGAGAATTTTGACGGACACGAGTTTTACGATATGCTCCGCGCCAAGACCGAGGTGCGCACGAGCATGACCAATTCGCACGATATTGCCGAAGCCTTTGAGACGGAGCTTTCAAAGGGCAGCGATATCGTTTACATCAGCATTTCATCCGGCATCAGCGGAACCTTCAACGCCGGACGCCTTGCCGCAGAGGAGCTGCGCGATAAGTATCCCGAGCGGCGCATAGAGGTCTTTGATTCCATGGGCGCCGGGCTCGGCATCGGCCTGCTTACGATGAAGGCTGCCGACTACCGCGACGAGGGCCTTAACATGAACGCCCTCATCGAGCACCTCGCATCCGACCGCAGCGGTCTGTGCGAGTATTTCACCGTTGACGATCTCATGCATCTGCGCCGCGGCGGACGTCTGTCCGGCATTGCCGCGATGGTGGGCACGGTGCTCAACGTAAAGCCCCTCCTGCGCGGCGACGAGGAAGGGAAGATAGTCGTATTCTCAAAGCTGCGCGGCAGGAAGAAGGCCATCGAGGCCATTGCGCACGAGTACGAGGCCAAGGCCGTCGATCCGCAGCATCAGCGCGTTGCGATAAGCCACGGCGACTGCCCCGAGGATGCGGAAAAGCTTGCAGAGATGGTTCGCGCCATAGCCGAACCGCAGGAGCTCATAATTGCGACCCACGAGCCGTACACCGGCATCCATGTCGGCCCCGGCATGCTCTCGCTGTTCTTCATCGGCGCAGGCAGATAAGTAAAAAGATCCCCGACCGCCGGTCGGGGATCTTTAATTTTAAATATCAGTGATGCTCCTTGCTGTTTGCGCCCTTGTCGCCGACGCCGAAGTGGAGCTCCTTCATACCCTCGACCTCGTCGCAGATATCCTTGAGCTGGCAGACGGAGCAGTCGGTGGGCAGACCCTCCATGATGTGGGTCAGCGTGCTGGTGATGGCATCGGCCTTCTTGGCGTTTTCAAGCATCGCCTTGAAGTCGAGCGAGGGATCGGTTACGAAAATGACCTTGACGTTGAGAACGTTGGGGTCTTTTTTGTATGCCTCGATGTAGCGGTAGCCGACCTGCTCGAAGTTTATGCCGCGCTTTATGGCCTTCTTGGAAACGCGCACCTGCTCGCGGTGGCTCTCTGGGGACATGCGCACCATGTAGCCGTCGGGATAGACGTGGTACTTGCAGAACTCGATGTCCTTGAGTGCACGGTAGACCTCCTCGTCCTCACCCTCGAGAACGCCGACGCGCAGCAGAACTATGCGTGCGAAGGGAACGTCCTTTTTGATGGCCTTGAGGTCGGGACCGTAAAGCAGAACCTCGTCACGGTCAACAAGCTCGGAGCTCGTCGTCGTACAGATGTAGTTTGCCGAGCCCAGACCGAGAGCGCCCAGCTCGTATGCCGCGTCCGACTGGAGCACCAGCTCCGCCGCACCGAGATCGGGCCAGGCTCTGCCGGACTTGTACGGCCATACCCTGGGCGAGCCTTTTGCCAGAAGCTCGTTGGTGTGTTCTATAAGAGCGTTGTACAGATCCATGTTTTATACTCCTTTACCAATTTCCTTTGCCTATATTATAGCCGCATGGTAAGCAAAAACCTGTAGCATATTCTACAATTCTCAGGGCAAATGTTAAAAAATTTGCATATTTATTTATAGAAACCGGAGCTGTCTGGACAGCTCCGGTTCATAGGATGGAATTTGCCGTCAGAACGAGCCGCTCCTGCCGCCGTGGGTGGCGCCGCCGCCTGAAACATGCGTGCTGCTGAAGCCGCCGCCGGAGCCGAAGCCGCCGTGATGGCCGCCGTCATTGTCGTTATCCTTCGGGTGCGCCGTCATGGTGACGGTGTGGTACAGGAACAGATCCTGCTGCCTGCCGGGCTTAAAGCTGCCGGCACGCAGATAATCGGCTGCCGAGGCCTGCATGGAAACGGACTTCATGCCGCTTTTCATGATCCTCATGCCGATAAATGCCGCTATCAGCCCGATAAAAAGCGCCATGAACAGCCAGGGGAGGCTGAAATAGCTGCTTGAGCCTATAAGCACGTACCCGTCATCGTAGTCGTTGTCAAAATCGTCGGGATCATAGACGTAATCGTCGTCCTCCGCGGCGGCAAGGCAGGGGCCGCAGTCGTTTATGAAGCTCAGACCGGCGCTGCACCAGTTACCGTCGGAAAGATCGGGGATAAAGTTCTCGGATATGTACTCAAGGTCAGCGTCCGTGAAGGCATAGATGCAGCTTCCGGAGGTGCTTATCGCGTACTGACGCTCCGTGCCGCTTATCAAAAGCAGTATGCCGTCAAGATCGTCGCCCCGGCCGAAGCCGTTTTCGTCGTAGAAATCGTCCGCGTATTCCTGCGCGGTCTTCCCGTCGAGAGAGGCCGTCGTCACGATGGCGGCGTCAATGTTATATGTCCTGCTCAGCTCCTCGAGCTTTGTGTTGAGCATCTCAAGCTCCGAGGCGTCGAACAGACCCTCCTGATCGTAAACGACGCTCTTGGAGTTGTCCGCCAGAACGGCGGGGATGAGCGCAAGGCAGAGTATAAGCGCGAGCAGAAGAGATAAAAGCTTTTTGTTCATGCCGCACCTCCTCAATGAAACAGCAGAAGCTCGACGGCATACGCAATTACCGACGCCGCGGCAAATATCCCGCCGAAGTATTTCCAGTAGGCGCCCTTGTCGACCGGCAGATCGCCGACGAATTTGCCGGTCTGACCGTTCATGGCAAAGGTGTATTTATTGCCGTTCCATGTGGTATTGAGAAGCCACACGGGGTAGAGGGCGTAGCGCTTCCGACCCTCGGAAAACTGCACCGCGATATTCTCGGGAGTGACCGAGTCGTAGCCGACCACCGTGCTGCGCAGGGCGATATCCGCGCTGCGCTTTACGCGCTCATTGGCCCTGCCGTTGCACTCGTCGGCCGAAACGTCGTACTTGTCGGCAAGATAGCCGGAGAGGTAGGCGCTGCTGAACTCAACGGCCTGGCTGAAATCAAAGGGCTCGAGCGACTCCATGAGATCGTCCGGCATTTTCTTCGAGCCGTCAACGGGGATGTGGTCAAAGCCCATGCTGCCGCTGCGCAGAAGGCTGAAATGGCTCGTTTCGGTGTAATCGTAATCCCGGTCAGACCAGAAGCGCGTCTTTGTCGCGCGGTATCTGACCTCGGCGTCGGCGTCGGTGTCAAACAGCCAGAAGGGAACATACACGCCCTTTATCTCGTCAATATGGTTCTCGCTCTTAAAGACCTTCGGCAGGAGCTTCTTGCCGCTCATGTGCTTTTTGAGCGCCTCCTTGGCGGCCTTTTTATCGAGCCGGAAGGGGATTATATAGTCCGGCTTGAGCTCACCCGAGAGACGGGATTTGAAGATGACGGGATTTCCGCAGAAGGGACAGCTCGTTGCCGAGGTCGTCTCGTCCGCGATTATCTCGCCGCCGCAGCTTTGGCAGACGTAAACGCCCATGCCGCCGTCATCGTCAAAGCGCTCGCGGTTGTCGTCGTCCGACCAGCTCATGTCGTCCTTTTTGTCGCTCTTCAGATCCTCGTCGTAGCTTTTGAGCGTCTCAAGCTCGAATTCCGTGTCGCAATAGGGGCACTTCATCTTGCTCGCGCGGCTGTCATAGGCTATGTATCCGCCGCAGCAGGGGCATTTGTATTGAAGTAAGCTTTCAGTTTCCATGGCGCTTAAACCTGATCGTTATCGTTGAACGGATCGCCGCATTCGGGGCAGAACCTGGGCGGATGCGCCGGATCCTCCGGCTCCCAGCCGCACTTGTCGCACTTATATTTCGGAGTGCCCGCGGGCTTGGGCTTTCCGCACTCGGAGCAGAATTTGCCCTTGTTTACGGCACCGCAGGAGCAGGTCCATGCATTCACAGCCTGCTGAGGAGCGGCGGGCTGCTGAGGAGCGGCCGTCTGCTGCTGAGCCGCCATGCCGTACAGCGCCTGCGCGTTCACGCCGCCCGCGTTTGCCGCCATGCCCATGCCCATAAAGCCCGCCATTGCGCCGCCGGTGTTTCCTGCTGCCGTGCGCATGGCGTCGGACTGAGCGCCGACCATGGTACCTGCCGCAAGCGCCGGGTTTGAAAGCGCCGCCGCGCGCTGGAGCTCCTTCAGGGTCTCCGCGTCCTCGTCGGGAATGCTGACGGGGTTCATCGCTATGGAAACGACGCTTATGCCGCGCATCTCGGACCATTTGCGTGTGAGCGTCTCGTTCATCAGATCGCACAGCTCCATCGTGTGCGCCGGTATCTGATTGGGACGCATCTCGAAGGTCGAGAGCTCTGCAAACGCAGGCTGCAGGGCGGTCACGAACTCGGTCTTGAGCTGTGAGTCTATCTCCGAGCGCTCGTAATCCTGCTCGACGTTGCCGCAGACATTGGCGTAAAACAGCAGGGGATTGGTTATCTTGTACGAGTACACACCGTTGCACCTGATGCCGGTGTCGAGATCGAGGCCGATGCGGCTGTCGACAACGCGGAAGGGAATGGGGGTAGCCGTGCCGAACTTGTTGTCCACGATCTCCTTGGTGTTGAAGTAATAAACGCGCTGATCCTTGCCGGTGTCGCCGCCGTAGGCAAAGCGCCTGCCGATGGTCTTGAAGGTCTCCTTGATGCTCTCGCCGAGAGGGCCGGTGAAGATGCTCGGCTCCGTCGAGGTATCGTAGGTGAACTGCCCCGGCTCTGCGCAGACCTCGACGACCTTGCCCTGCTCGACGATGATCATGCACTGACCGTCGGCAACGGCGATGCCCGAACCGTTGGAAATGATGTTGTCATTGCCCTTGGTGTTTGACGAGCGCGAGCCTGTGCGCTTTACGCCCTTGACGACAAGCGTGTCCTTGTCTATCGCGTCGCAGTAGAAAAATTCCTTCCACTGATCGGCCAGAGTTCCGCCGACGGCTCCGACGCCTGCTTTTATAAGACCCATATTTATTATCCTTTCAATATACATTTATTATATATATTCATGTAATCACGAAAATTATATCATGAGCCATGTTTGCTTTCAATACTTGCAGAGGAGTAAATTAAGTGTTAAAATAAATTGTTTTGAATAAAAGGAGGCTGCACGCTGATGAGTATAATAAAAGATATAAGTCTTGCGCCGTCCGGCGAGATGAAGATAAACTGGGTCGAACGGAATATGCCCGTTCTGCGGGGCATAGGCCGCCGCTTTGCCGGGGAAAAGCCCTTTGCGGGGCTGAAGGTCGCGCTTTCGGTGCACCTTGAGGCGAAGACGGCGTATCTCTGCCGCGTGATGGAGCTCGGCGGAGCGGAAATGTACGTCACTGGCTCAAACCCCCTTTCCACGCAGGACGATGTCGCCGCGGCGCTTGCCGCCGGAGGCATGAACGTCTTTGCCGAATACGGCTGCACGGAGCGGCAGTATAACGACTGCCTGCGCGAGGTGCTGAAGGTCGGCCCGAATATCATCATCGACGACGGCGGCGACCTTGTGCATCTCATGCACGAGGAGTTTTCAGACCTCATCCCCGGCGTTATCGGCGGCTGCGAGGAGACCACGACAGGCATAAACCGTCTGCGCATAATGTCCGCCTCGGGCGCTCTGCGCTTCCCGATGGTCATGGTAAACGACGCAGACTGCAAGCATATGTTCGATAACCGCTACGGTACCGGCCAGAGCGTGTGGGACGGTATCTGCCGCACGACAAACCTCATCGTTGCCGGCAAGTACGTCGTCATATCCGGCTACGGCTGGTGCGGCAAAGGCGTATCGCTCAGGGCAAAGGGCCTGGGCGCAAAGGTCATCGTAACGGAGACTGATCCCATCCGCGCGCTCGAGGCCGTCATGGACGGCTACGAGGTCATGCCCATGGCCGAGGCCGCAAAGATCGGCGATATCTTCTGCACCGTCACCGGCGGCAGGGATATCATAACCGCCGAGCACTTCCCACTCATGAAGGACGGCGCGATACTCAGCAACGCAGGGCACTTCAACGTCGAGGTCGATATGCAGGCGCTGGAGAAAATGGCCGTTAAGAAATACGAGGCGCGGCATAATATACAGGGCTATGTCATGCCCGACGGCAGAACGCTTTTCACCATCGCCGAGGGCAGGCTCGTAAACCTTGCCGCGGCAGACGGTCACCCGGCCGAGATAATGGACATGAGCTTTGCCATCCAGGCGCTGTCGGCAAAATATCTTGCGGATAACCGCGGCAGACTCAAAGCCGACGTCGTCCCCGTTCCGCGCGAGATAGACCGCGAGGTAGCCGAGCGCAAGCTCGAGGCAATGGGTGTCGGCATCGACAGGCTCAGCCGCGAGCAGGCCGAGTATCTCGGAAAATAATTTTCCCATCAAAAAATAAACTGAAAGAAAGGAGACTCCTGATATGGAAAACATGGAGAATATGGATTTTGAGACCATGCGTGATAAGCAGGCCGATGAGCTCATGCAGCTTCTCGATGAGCGCAGAATGAAGGAGCTCCAGCTCCGCCTTGAGGACATGAACGAGTTCGACGTGGCGGAGTTTTTGTCCGAGATCGGCGACAACCGAATGCCGATGGTGTTCAGGCTTCTGTCCAAGCAGATGGCGGCGGACGTTTTCGCAAACTTCGATTCGCCCGAGCAGGAGCAGATAATAAACTCCATCACCGACTCGGAGCTGTCGGCGATCATTGAAGAGCTGTACGTTGACGATGCGGTCGACATGATGGAGGAGCTTCCGGCAAACGTCGTAAAGCGCGTCATGCGAACGGCAACGCCGGAAACGCGGCGGCTCATAAACCAGTATCTCAACTACCCCGAAAACTCGGCGGGCAGCATCATGACCGCGGAGTTCGTGGATCTGAAAAAATACATGAACGTGCGCGAGTCGATTGCGCGCATACGCAGGATAGGCGAGGATAAGGAAACCATCTATACCTGCTTTGTCACCTCCGCCGACCGTAAGCTCGAGGGCGTGCTGTCGGTAAAGGATCTTCTGCTTTCCGACGACGAAACGGTCATCGAGGACATCATGGATACGAATATCGTATTCTGCATGACGCACGACGACCAGGAGGAGGCAGCCGAGAAGATCTCCGACTACGACCTCATGGCGCTGCCCGTCGTGGATAAGGAAGGCCGCCTCGTCGGCATCGTCACCGTTGACGACGTCATCGACGTTATGGAAGCCGAGGCCACCGAGGACTTCGAGATCATGGCCGCAATGACGCCTTCGGATAAGCCGTATTCGAGAACGAGCGCCATTGATATGTGGAAGCGCCGTTTCCCGTGGCTTATGTTCCTCATGCTCTCCGCCACCTTCACGAGCATGATAATCAACTCCTTTGAGGACGCGCTTGCCGTGCAGGCCGTGCTAATCGGCTTCATCCCAATGCTCATGGGCACCGGCGGCAACTCCGGCGCTCAGGCCTCGACGGCCGTTATACGAAGCATCTCGCTCGGCGATACCGAGCCCGAGGATATAGGCAGGGTCATATGGAAGGAATTCCGTGTTGCCGTCCTCTGCGGAATGACGCTTGCGGCCGTCAATTTCGTCAAAATGCTGCTCGTGGACAGGCTGCTTCTCGGCAACGCCGGCGTTACGCTCACCGTCGCCGCGGTGGTCAGCTTATCCATAGTGTTCATCGTCATGTTCGCCAAGGTCGTCGGCAGCGTTCTCCCCATTGCGGCGGAAAAGCTCGGCGTGGACCCGGCGGTCATGGCAAATCCGCTTATATCAACGATAACCGACGCGGTATCGCTGCTCATTTATTTTGAGATCGCAAAGCTCATGATAAGCTTCTGATCGGTAAGGACACAATATATGCTTGTAATATTCGAAAAAATGGCGCTGCTTGTCATCATCCTGGCGCTTGGGTACATGTGCGCAAAAATCAAGCTCGTCGGCCCGGAATTCAACAAGGGCCTGAGCAAAATGGTCATGAACGTGTTTCTGGCGGGCATGATACTCTCGTCGGTCATCAACAAGGAGCTTGACATGACGAGTGGAGACATGCTCTTCGGCATAGCTATGCTGAGCATCGCGCAGATAGTCTGCCTCGCCGTAGGCTACATAGCTCCGGCCGCCATGCGCATAAAGGACGGCGACAAGGGCATGTACCGCATGGTTGCGTCCTTTTCAAACCTCGGCTTCATGGGCGTCCCCATCATATCTGCCGTTTACGGCGAGAACGCGGTGTTTTTCGCCTCCCTCGGCAACATACCGTTCAATATCTTTCTGTACACGGTCGGCGTTATCTTCCTTCAGAGCGGCAGCGGCAGCGGGGAGAAGATAAACATCAGAAGCATGCTGAATACGCCCGTGATCGCAACCGTCATCGCTACGGTAATATTTTTCTTTGAGATACCGATGCCGGCCATAGTCGAGGATGCCGCCGGTATGCTGGCCGATGCCTGCGTGCCGCTTTCCATGATGTGCATCGGCCTGTCTCTGGGCAATGTCTCGATAAGGGATGCCTTTATTCATCCCAGACTTTACGGGCTTAACTTCATGCGCCTTATCGCGGCGCCTGTTGCAGTGTGGTTCGTACTGCAATTTTTCGTAAGCGATATCGTGATGCTCGGCTCCATCGTTATCATCGCAGCCTGCCCCTCGGCGGTGGTGTGCGCCATCCTCGGCATGGACTATGGGCGCGACGGCGTGGAGGCCTCCGAGGCGATATTCCTCGGCACGGTGCTCTCCATGTTCACCATCCCGGTGCTGATATCGCTCCTCGGTCTGAATATATGAAAAAACGCCCTGACTCCGGTCAGGGCATTTCATTATGATCCTCATGATCCCCGGCAGGGGAGGGACTGCACTCCGGCGCCTTGAGCTTGCGGTTTATGCTTATGACGTTCTGCACCAGCAGTATAGCCATCATGACAAACTCATACGTCACGCGCAGAGCCAGCGGTCCGAGCAGCATGAGCCCGAGCCCGTACAGGAATGTACTCTGCGTGAATCTCATGCCGAAATAGCCGTAGTATTCAAACTCGCCGAACATGAGCAGAAAGCCGACGAACACGCAGACGCAGGTCAAAAGCACGAAGATGAATTTCGTCAGCACCTCAACATAGAAAGTCTTGAAATTAAAATAGTCGTGCAGAAACTGAAGGAACCTGCTGCCCGTTTTTCCGTCATATTTCCTCGGCAATACCCTTGCACAGATAAAAACTGTTGCAGCGGCTGCCAGCACGATCCCTATGATTATCAGAGTTTCCATAAACAGTCCTCCTTGACATACTGCTATAATCATAGCATACATACAAAAATCGGGCAAGTGTTTCGACAATATCGCGCAGCAAAAAAGAAAGAATGTCAGCAAAATAACTATGCAGAATGATGAATTGTTTTAAGCACAAAAATTGTGCAATTCGTCAAAATTGTTAAAAAAAACGAAAAATTCCGTTGCATTTCGCATTAATTTGGTGTTAAATAATAATGTTCTATAATACCTTGGCCAATAGTCACCAACGAGAGGAAAAGCTTATGAACCTGGCAGATGTTTTGTCTGTGCTGGGCGGTGCGCTGCTCGGAACGGGCGTTGCGTATTTCAACATGCGAATAAGCAAAGCCAATTTGAATGCATCGAACATGGCTGCCGTTATGGGAGTCAATCTGCTGCGCCTGCTGCTTGATGCCGCGGCGCTGGCGGTATGTTTCTTTGTCTGCCGGGCGTATAAGCTTCCGATGACGGCAACGCTCATTGCCGCCGCTGTCGGACTGTCGCTGGGCGGAATGCTGTTTTTGAGGCATATGGTCAGGAAAACTCAGCCGCAAAGCAAAGAAACGGCGGACGGAGGTGAAAAAAATTGAAAGAATTTTTTGAAAACTTTTTGATGCCCACAAAGACCATATATTCAATGTGGGTGATCATGGCGCTGATACTGCTTGTAAGCTTTATAGCGACGCGGAAGATGAAGGACGTGCCGGGCCCGCTGCAAAACGTGGCGGAGATGGCGGTGTCCGGACTTCTGGGCTTCTTCGCCGGGGTCCTGGGGGAGAAGAAGGCGCGTCACTATTTCCCGATGCTCGCATCGTTCTTCATCCTAATCATCGTCTGCAACTATTCGGGACTTATCCCCGGTTCGGGCGAGCTGTTCACGGTGCCTACCTCGGTGCTGACGGTAACGGCGGCGCTGTCAACGATCTCCTTCGTGGCGATCCAGTCCTCGGGCATAAAAAAGCACGGTCTCGGCAAATATCTGGGCACGTTTTTCAAGCCCTTTGCGTTCCTGTTCCCGATCCTCATTCTGGAGCAGTTTACGCGCCCGCTATCCATGGCATTGCGACTGTACGGCAATATCTACGGCGAAGAGCTGGCGGCGGAAACGCTGTTCGGCCTGTTCCCTGTGGGCCTGCCTATAGTCATGCACATACTGAGTCTTCTGTTCTGCTTCATCCAGGCAATGGTCTTTACGATGCTGCTTGCGGTATTTATAAATGAAGCGACCGAGGACGAAGAATAAACAAGTAAACTCATACACAATTATAGGAGGAAACACAAATGTCAATAGCACAGGGTCTTATCGCAATAGGCGTAGCGCTGGCCATCGGCCTGAGCACGATAGGCGTCGGCATCGGCCAGGGTCTCGCAGCGTCCAAGGCGCTTGAGGGCATGGCACGTCAGCCGGATATGAAGGGACAGCTCCAGTCTGTCATGATCCTCGCAATGGGCTTTATGGAAGCGCTGGCTATCTACGGTCTGGTCATCGCATTCATGCTTATTGCCAAGATGTAACTCACAAAAAGGCATCTTGAAAGGGGGAGACCGGATTGATTTTAGACATAGTAGGACTTCAGATCAGCGTACCTGAATTCATACTGACTATTATCAGCTTCTTCCTGTTTATGTTCCTGTTGAACAAGATACTTCTCAAGCCTGTCCTGAGCTTTATGGACGCACGAAAGGCGCGCATAGACGCGGGACTTGCCGAGGGCAAAAAGGCCGAGGCGGCACTTGAGGAGAACAAGGTACAGCTTGCACAGGAGCTTGCGCAGACCGGCGCCGATGCGAGAGGCGTTATAAACGCGGCACGCAGCGACGCGGAAAAGGCAAAGGGCGAGGTACTCAGCGCAGCCCATGCCGAGGCTGAGCAGCTTCACAAAAACGTCCGTGAGCGCGTAAAGAGCGAGGAAAAGGCGGCCGCCGGAGAGATCGACGGCAGCATGTCCGAGCTTGTGGCGCTGCTGTCCGACAGGCTTGTCGGCGGCGGCTCCGAGAAAAACAGGCAGCTCATCGACGAATGTGTCGGCAAAACCAAGGAATGATCCCATGTATAACAGGAAATACGGGAAAGGAGGGATAGTTCTCAAGTGGAAATCATATGGAAAATAGTTAACTTTATCATACTGTTCGGCGCTTTGTTCATAGTCTGCCGCAAGATGGGGCTTTTCGATAAAATGTTCGGAAGCCGCAGACGCGGCATCGGCGAGGAGATCGAGAGCTCGGAGAAGGCCAAGGCCAAAGCCAAGGCCCTCGGCGAGGATATCGACAAGGCAAAGGCAGAGAACGAAGAGCGCAAGCAGCAGCTTCTCAAGGATGCCGAGGCTCAGGCCAAGGCAGACGGCGAGGCGATAGCGGAAGCCGGCAGGCAGGAGGCTCAGAACCTCATTGAAAATGCCGAAAGCAGCGAAGAGCAGCTCATGGCGCAGATGCGTGGCAGGGTGTCCGGCGAGGCGGTGCGCCGTGTTGCCGAGATAACGGCCGAGGTGCTTCGCAGCGGAAACTTCGAGGACTCCAAGCAGGCGCTCAACGATAAGTTTATACAACAAATTAAAGAATTGGTATCGGCAATGCCGAGTGACATTTTGAACATGAACGAACTTAAAAAACTTGACATTTCAATAAAGAGCGCGCAGCCGCTGAGCGATGACGAAATGCAGAAGCTCACGCAGATCATATGCGAGACCTTTATCTCATGCCATAACGAGGTCGATTCGGATGTGATAGGCGGTGTGCGCATGCAGGTGGGCGATACCGTGTATGACGGCACTCTTGCCCACACGCTTGACAGGCTCAGCCAGGATGTTGAAGACAACACCCGCCAGAGCGATACTCAGATGAGATCCATCGCCGAAGGCATCAAGCAGCAGCTTGAGAAGGTAAACGACGATATAGACGTATACCAGACCGGCGAGGTGCTCACCCTCGGTGACGGCATCTGCCGCGTATCCGGCCTCGCCGACGTCATGGCCGGCGAGATGCTCGAGTTCCCCGGCGGACTCAAGGGCATGGTGCAGGATCTGGACAAGAACAATGTCGGCGTCGTCCTGCTCGGACCGTTCGGTCATCTGCAGGAGGGCGACAGCGTCCGCCGTACCGGCCGTATAGTCGAGGTACCCGTGGGCGATGCGCTTATCGGCCGCGTTGTCGACGCGATGGGCAGCCCCATCGACGGCAAGGGCCCCATCAAGACCGACACCTTCCGTCCGGTCGAAAGCCCGGCGCCGAGCGTGCTTGCAAGGCAGCCCGTTTCCGTGCCTATGCAGACCGGCCTCAAGGCCATCGATGCGCTCGTTCCCATCGGCCGCGGCCAGCGTGAGCTCATCATCGGCGACCGCCAGACCGGTAAGACCGCTATCGCGCTCGACGCGATCATCAATCAGAAGGGCAAGGACGTTATCTGCATCTACGTCGCTATCGGTCAGAAGGAATCGACCGTTGCCGGCGTTGTGGATAAGCTGCGCAGCTTCGGCGCAATGGATTACACCATCGTCGTTTCCGCAACGGCCTCCGAGCCCGCCCCCATGCTGTACATAGCTCCCTATGCGGGTGCTGCAATGGGCGAATACTTCATGTACAAGGGCAGGGATGTTCTCATAATATACGATGACCTGAGCAAGCAGGCCACCGCTTACCGTGAGCTTTCTCTGCTTCTCCAGAGACCGCCCGGACGCGAAGCATACCCCGGCGATGTCTTCTACCTGCACTCCAGGCTGCTTGAGCGCGCGGCGCGCCTCAACGAGGAGTCCGGCGGCGGCAGCATGACCGCTCTGCCCATTATCGAGACCCAGGCGGGCGACATCTCGGCGTATATCCCGACAAACGTCATTTCCATCACCGACGGACAGATCTTCCTCGAGAGCGATCTGTTCCACTCCGGCGTGCGTCCGGCCATCAACGTCGGTCTGTCGGTATCCCGTGTCGGCGGCGCAGCCCAGCTCGGCGCAATGAAGCAGGTCGCAGGCCGTCTGCGTGTTGACCTTGCTCAGTACCGCGAGCTTGCATCGTTTGCACAGTTCGGCTCGGATCTGGATAAGTCCACGCGCGATACGCTGCATCGCGGCGCGCGTATGACCGAGGTCCTCAAGCAGGGCCAGTACGCGCCCATGAGCGCTGCCGATCAGGTAATTGCGATCTTCGCCGTGTCCGAGGGCTATGCGGACGATCTCGAGCTTTCGGATATCGCACGCTTCGAATCCGAGCTCATAGATTATGTAAACCGCACTTATCCCGAATTCCAGTCTGAAGTGCTCAGCGGTAAGAAGCTGAGTGCCGAACAGCAGGAAAAGCTTAAAGAATGTATCGTAAACTTCAAAAAAACGTTCTGAGGAACGAAGAAGGGAGGGGCATAAATGGCTAATATGCGAGCCATACGCACGCGAATAAAAAGCGTGAAGAATACCGAGCAGATAACCAAGGCCATGAAGATGGTCGCCGTGTCGAAGCTGCGCAGGACGCAGAGCAGCATGCAGGCCATGCGCCCCTTCTCGGAAAAGAGCCAGGAGGTCATAGACACCCTGCTGTCGTCGAGCCCGGCAAGCCTTGATAACCGCTTTATCACGCCTCATAAAGAGGTGAAAAAGGTCTGCTATGTCCTGTTTGTTGGCAACCGCGGCCTGTGCGGAGCGTACAACAGTGCGATCCTGCACTATGCAAACTCGGTGATAAAGAAGTCGGGGAAGGACTACGGCCTTGTCGTCTGCGGCCGCTGGGGCAGGGATGTTCTTGCAAACAGCCGGCTCAACGTCATAAGGACCTTTTCCGAGCTGAGCGACACGCCGAGTATCGATGAGGCGCTCGTGATAGCCGACTATCTCAAGGAGCTTTATCTGAGCGGCGAGTATGACGAGATACACCTTGTATATCAGCACTACGTCTCGGCTCTGCGCCAGGATCCGACGAATGTGCAGTATCTGCCGGCAGTGCCCGAAAAGAGCGAAAAGCACGGCGGCGTGAGCAGGATATTCATATTCGAGCCGGATGTGGACAGCGTGCTTGAGAGCGTCATGCAGCTGTATCTCAACAATAAGATAATGAGCGTCCTGCTTGACACCAAGTGCGGCGAGCACTCGGCGCGCATGACGGCAATGACCGCCGCGTCCGACAGCACCAAGAGCCTCATTGCAGAGCTCGACCTCAAGCTCAACCGCGCCCGTCAGGCCGCCATCACGACCGAGATCACCGAGATCGTCGGCGGTGCATCGGCGCTTAAAAAGAAAAAGTAATTATTGCTTAAACCCTCAATTTTAGGAGGTAAATGAATGGAAAACGGAATAATCCGAAAGGTCATAGGACCTGTTGTCGATGTCCAGTTTCCCTCCGGCAAAATGCCGGATATCTATAACGCGATCGAGGTAAAGCTCGGCGACCGCAGGATCGTAATGGAGGTCGTCCAGCATATCGGCGACAACAGCGTCAGATGCGTATCTCTGTTTTCGACCGACGGCCTGTCCCGCGGCTGCCCGGCAGTCGATACGGGCGCCCCGATCAAAATGCCCGTCGGCGAAGCGACGCTGGGCCGCATGTTCAACGTCGTCGGCGACCCCATAGACGGCAAAGGCCCGGTAAATGCCGAGGAGTACATGCCCATACACAGGCAGGCTCCGGCATTCACGGATATCGCCCCCTCGACCGAGATACTCGAGACCGGCATCAAGGTCGTCGATCTGCTCGCGCCCTACGCAAAGGGCGGCAAGATCGGCCTGTTCGGCGGCGCGGGCGTCGGCAAGACGGTGCTTATCATGGAGCTTATCCGCAACGTCGCTTACGAGCACGGCGGCTACTCCGTATTCGCCGGTGTCGGCGAGCGCAGCCGTGAGGGCAACGACCTCTGGCACGAGATGACCGAATCCGGCGTTATAAACAAGACGGCGCTTGTATTCGGCCAGATGAACGAGCCGCCCGGAGCGCGTCTGCGCGTTCCTCTGTCCGGCCTTACGATAGCGGAGAACTTCCGCGACGAGTCCGGTCAGGACGTTCTGCTGTTCATCGACAACATATTCAGATTCACCCAGGCAGGCTCCGAGGTCTCGGCACTGCTCGGACGTATGCCCTCCGCCGTCGGCTATCAGCCGACGCTGGCAACCGAGATGGGCGCTTTGCAGGAGCGTATAACCTCCACGCGCAACGGCTCCGTTACCTCGGTCCAGGCGATCTACGTTCCCGCAGACGACCTGACGGACCCCGCCCCAGCAACGGCCTTTGCTCACCTTGACGCAACGACCGTTCTGTCCAGAAGCATATCCGAGCTCGGTATATATCCCGCCGTCGATCCTCTTGAGTCCACCTCGAGAATACTCGACCCGAACATCCTCGGCAAGGAGCATTATGAGACGGCGCGTGCCGTTCAGGCGGTGCTCCAGAAGTACAAGGAGCTGCAGGATATCATCGCGGTCCTCGGTATGGATGAGCTCGGCGTCGAGGATAAGGCCACCGTCAACCGCGCAAGAAGGATTCAGCGCTTCCTTTCGCAGCCCTTCCACGTTGCGGAGAACTTCACCGGCACCAAGGGCGCCTATGTCAAGATGGAGGATACCATCCGCGGCTTCCAGGCGATACTGGGCGGCGAATGCGACGATCTTCCCGAGCAGGCCTTCCTCATGTGCGGAACCATCGACGAAGTGCTCGCAAAGCGCGACCAGTTCAGGTAAAGCGCCATGGCAGATAAGATCCATTTTCAGATCGCCACTGCCGACGGCGTGGTGTGCGACGCGATGTCAAGCTACGCGCTCGTTCCTCTCTCCGACGGCGATGCGGGAATACTGTGCGGCCACGCGCCGATGATAGGCGCTGTGAAGGAGGGCGTAGTCAAATACGTCTCCGAAGGGCAGGAGCATTTTGCCGCCGTAAGCGGCGGAGTGCTCAGCGTCGCCGATAACGAGGTCATCCTGCTCGCACGCACGGCGGAAAAGGCGGAGACCATTGACCTCGCCCGTGCTCAGGCATCGGAGCGAAGAGCCCGTCAGCGCATCGAGCAGCACGCGTCGGACACGGACCTTCAGCGCGCGGAGCTCTCCCTCCACCGCGCCATCGCCCGCGAAAAGGCATATACGCTGCTGCATAAGTAAACAGTCAAAAACAAAAGCACGTTTCGTTTGAAACGTGCTTTTTGCTATATTCACTTCCCCGCTATTCCGTGCGGAGGGCGACGACGGGGTCTTTGTTTGCCGCGACTCGTGAGGGGATGAGGCCCGCGATGACGGTCAGCAGCATGCTTATGACGATAAGCGTTACGGCCGCGACCGGCGGCAGCACGGCGTTTATCGAGTTAATTCCCGTCAGATTGTGTACGACCGCGTTTATCGGCAGACACAGCAGGATGGTCGCCAGAATACCTATGAGTCCGGCGGCAAAGCCGACTATGACGGTCTCGGCGTTAAAGACGCTGGATATGTCCTTTTTCGATGCGCCGATGGCTCGCAGAATGCCGATCTCCTTCGTGCGCTCGAGAACGCTTATATAGGTTATGATGCCGATCATGATGCTCGAAACGACCAGGCTTATCGCAACAAAAGCGATGAGAACGTAGGATATTACGTTTATGATCGTCGTAACGGAGCTCATGATGAGCGCGACGTAGTCGGTGTAGCTTATCTGATCGTCGGTATCGACCGTGGAGTTATACTCCTCTATGACCTCGGCGACGGCATCCTTTGCCGCGAAGGTAGAGACATATATATTCACGCCGGAGGGGGAGTCGAGATCGACATAGCCGAGCGTGCGCAGATTTTTCTCGTAGCTCGAGCTCGAGAAGGTCTCGGGCATAAGCTCGTTGTAGATCAGCTCATAGCCCTCGTCGGTGAGATAGCAGCTGTCAAATGCCTGGGCGAGGGAGGCGGTCGAGAGCTGACTCATCTGATTTTTGACCTCCTCGGCGTAAGCCTTTTTCACCTGCTCTGTCAGCATTTCGCGCATATAGCTCATCAGCGTATCGTCATCCATTGCGCTGAGCATATCCGCATATTCGGGGTAGTTTTCAACTACCTGCTTTTCGATATCCTCACGGGAGACGCCGCTGAGCTTTTCGTCTATCACGGAGCTGACGTAGGAATCCGGCGCGAGTGACATGTACGAGACGTAAAGCTCGGCCTTCTTTTCCTGATCTATGCCTGCGCAGTAGTCCTGAACGGCCTGCCTGATCTCGTCTGCGGACAGAGCCTTGTCGCTTGCCTTGAAGGGCAGACCGGTGAATATATCGTGCTGCGGATCCTCGAGCTGCTGCTTTACGAGCTCCTTCTGTGCAGTCTGCTCGACGACGTATTTTGTCAGCGCGTTAGTGTAGCCTATGGCACCGTTCATCATACCGGTGACGGCCTCCGCGCTCTGGCGCACGACGCCGACTATCTTGAGCTGGATGCCGTTTGAATACAGCGTCTTGAGCCCGAGCTCGTCGCTGCTTATGTCCTTGTATTCGCCGGTCTGGGGATCCTTCTGCCAGCAGTCGGCAGGGAGGATGAGGCTGAAGGTCTTCTTGCAGACGTCGGCGTAGCTCCAGCTTTCTATCTTCGAGGTGTCGGTCTGCCGGCCGCTCATATAGCCTGTCATGGCCGAGAGCATTTCGTTAGAGGATTTAAGCCCCAGCGCGTACAGCACCATGTCCGATACCTCGTTGTTTTCGTCGACTATCAGGACGACCTCGTCATAGTTCTGCGGCCATGAGCCGTAGAGCACATCGTACTGCCCCTGCAGAACAGGGCTTATAAGTCCGTCGTCGCCGGGCAGCATCTCCTGCCATACGACAAACTGGCTTTGCGTACTGCTCATGCCGGAGGACGAGAACATGCTGTTCATCGACTCGTTCACCGACTCCTCGGCGTCCTCGCCGATAACTCCGGCGCGCATTTTGCTCATGAGGCTCATGACGTCGGATTTTACGATCTTGCCGTCGGAATCCTTGGTGTAGAGATTCATCGGCAGATTATAGGTATACTGGATATTCGTCGCGTTCCGGCTGAGCTTTGAGTCTGTGCTCATCTGCTCGTCGAGGAAGGTCTTGAGCTTTGTCACGTTGTTTTCCTGCACCTCGGTGCTGGTCATGGCGTTCATCATTTCATACATGATGGTGTTGCCGTACACGGCGTCCTTATCGTGCTTGTTTGCCGCGTCCTCTGCGTTTATACCCATAAGCGTCGTCATCAGAGAGGACATATCCACGGTCTCGGCCTGAATGGATATCGGGTAGGACGACAGCGTGTCCTCCTGAACGCGGTCAATGTAGTTATTGACGCCAGTTGATATCGAAAGGATCAGCGCTATGCCGATTATGCCGATGCTTCCGGCAAAGGCCGTAAGTATCGTGCGGCCCTTTTTCGTCATGAGGTTGTTGAGCGACAGCGAGAGCGCGGTGGCATAGCTCATGGCCGTCTTCCGCTCTGCGGCAGGCTCAGGGATCACGTCGTCCTGCGCGGAGTAGGGCATGGTGTCGCCGGTTATGAGGCCGTCCCTGAGCCGTATTATGCGCGTTGCATAGCTGTCGGCAAGCTCGGGATTGTGCGTAACCATGATAATGAGCTTATCCTTGGATATCTGCCGGAGTATCTCCATGATCTGCACGCTTGTTTCCGAGTCGAGAGCACCGGTGGGCTCGTCGGCCAGGAGGATATCCGGGTCGTTTACCAGTGCGCGGGCTATCGCAACGCGCTGCATCTGACCGCCGGACATCTGGTTGGGCTTTTTGCCGAGCTGATCGCCGAGGCCGACCTGCTCAAGAGCCCTCACGGCCCTCTCGCGCCGCTCCGACTTGCTCACGCCCGACAGTGTGAGGGCAAGCTCAACGTTAGCGAGCACCGTCTGGTGCGGGATCAGGTTATACGACTGAAAAACAAAGCCGATCGAGTGATTGCGGTAGGTATCCCAGTCGCGGTCGCTGTATTCCTTCGTCGAGCGGCCGTTTATGATAAGATCGCCGCTCGTGTACTGATCAAGGCCGCCGATGATATTCAGCAGCGTCGTTTTGCCGCAGCCGGAGTGACCGAGCACGGCGACAAATTCGCTTTTCCTGAACTCAAGGTCGATGCCCTTGAGCGCGTGCACGGTTTCGTCGCCGACGGAATAGTCCTTTGTTATGCCTTTTAGTTTGAGCATTCAGCAATTCTCCTATATTAATGTATAATGGAGTAATTATCGGCTTTTTTCATATCAAAGTCAATAGCCGTAACAAAAAGTTAAGAAAATGCTGAGAGGAGATAAGCGCGCTTCCGGTGTTGACATTTTGGCCGCTATGGGTTAAAATAACTCCGTTATGCCTCCGTAGCTCACCAGGATAGAGCGTGCGCCTCCTAAGCGCAAGGTAGTGAGTTCGAGTCTCGCCGGGGGTGCCAGAGCTCTGAAGGTCTATGCCTTCGGGGCTTTGTTTTTTATATTAATCGTATCAATTCCGGAAGTCTTTACGGCTTCCGGTTTTCCTTTAACACAGCTTACATATTATGTTGTTAATGTGCACAAAAAGGGGATTGCAATATGTACAACATGTCGAAAATGTACAAATAAATTGAAGTTTATTGTTGCGAGTGATAATATTATAACATCCAGACTGCGAAGGGACATTTGTCGCGGTCATTTGAAACGGGGGAACACTATGAGAGACCTGAAGCATCTTATTTATTTCGAAAGTCTCCTGCGGGAGGCCAACAACGCGCTTGTAAAGCAGGCGTGCTCCGAGGGCAAGCTTGCGCTTGCCTACAACTGCTCTTACATACCCGAGCCGCTGCTCGATGTCGAGGGCTGCTTCGGCGTAAGACTGCGTGCGCCGGGCTGCACGAACCCGGATCTTGCGACCTATTATATGACAAACCGCTCCTGCCCGTATTCCAAGAGCATCCTTGAGCGCGCCTTTGAAGGCGGATACAATTTCATTTCCGCGCTCATCGGCCAGGAGTGCTGCACCACCATGAACCGCATGGAGCAGTATTTTGACTACTGCAAGCTCATCCCGAACGAAAAATTCTTTACCGCCTGCATCGACATGCCCATAAAAAAGGGCGATTGGTACGCCGGATACTTCCGCCGCCAGATAGAAAAGAAGATCATAACTCCCATGCGCGAGACCTACGGCGTGGATTATTCCGAGGAAAAGCTCATGGACGCCATCGAGCGGCACAATGAGATATGCCGGCTCATTACCGAGATCGGCAGCTACCGCAAGCTTGACGAGCCTACGATAACGGGCTATGAATTCCACATTATCCAGCTCGTGACGCTCGTTTGCCCGAAGTATCTCATCGCAGATAAGCTGCGCGAGACGGCCGAGGAGCTCAAAACCCGTGAGCCTGACGATAAGCCGGACTACAGGGCCAAGGTCATGCTCGTCGGAAGCGAGATCGACGATCCGGAGTTTACGAAGCTTGTCGAGATGTGCGGCGCACGTGTCGTTGCCGACCGCTACTGCTTCGGCTCACTGCCGGGCAGGGAGGAGATAAGCGTCGCTCCCGGACAGCACCCGCTTGACGCGCTGGCAGAGCACTATATGAAGATAAACGAGTGCCCCCGTGCGATGGGTACGGAGAATATCATTGCCCGCAAGCAGTTTCTGTACGATATCGCAAAGGAATACAAGGCCGACGGCATCATCCTTCAGAATATGAAGTTCTGCGAATACTGGGGCTATGAGCGCGCCATTGCGGCAAAGTGGCTGGCAGAGGGCCTGAACGTCCCCTCGGCGATACCCACCTGCCAGATAGAGCGCGATTACGCAAACGCGGCAACAGGCCAGCTCCGCACAAGATTTCAGGCCTTCGTCGAATCGCTTGAAATCAAGAAAATTCAGGCCACTTGAGGAGGTAAACGGCTATGTGGAAAAGAAAGATCAGCATCAAAGAGCAGTACGGCAGCCTTGAGCACTTCCTCAAAGGCGATGAGCCCTGCCATTACATAGGTCAGAGATACATTGAAGGCACGAACTTCTACGCACGGCGCGAGTGGCGCGGCGTGAAGGACACGGCGTTTGCGTTTTACAAATGGCTGTGCACATGGGTCAAGATGGCGATATTCGTCATGCACGATCCCGTGCGCATCGCAAAGGCGTTCTGGAAATATCGCTGGCTGTCGGCATACCTTGCCGCTCCGATGATGGTCGATAAGTGGATTGAGGGCGACCGCGGCGAGGCGCTCAGAGCGGATCTGTACGCGCTCGACTGCATGATCTCCGACTCGACCGATACCCTGTGGAAGAGCCTGCGCGCCGACCGCAAGCTCGGAAAGACCAAGTGGACGGACGTTACCGTCGCCTTTGACTACACACTGCCCAAGCACATAATCTTCGGCTTCCCCGGACATTATGCGATAAACATGCAGCAGCACGCGGCGTTCATGCTGCCGCTCATGCGCAAGCAGCTCGGCTGCTACTATGTCGATCAGGCCGTCGCCTGCGGCATACCGGGCGACATGTGCACGCTGCCGCTCGTCGAGGTCGGCGTGGCCGTCGACGGCGAATACCCCGATATCGGCAACTGCTGGCTGACGACCAATAACCCCTGCGACGCAAACATGATGGACAACACCGCAATGTGGCGCGCGCTGTCTGCCGACGGCAAAAAGGCCGTGCATCCGTTCACCTCTCCGCTTATGTACGACGATCCGACGACCAAGGAGCTCGGCATACACGAGGTTTACTCGGCCATCGAATTTCTCGAGCAGCAGTTCGGCGTTCCCTTTGACTGGGATGCCTTTATCGAGCACATCGAGGATACCAACGAGTTTAACCGCGGCTCATTGAACCGCTGGGATATCTATGCCAAGAGCGATAACGGCGCGCTGAACTCCGTCGTTCAGGGACTGTTCCGCATCTACTTCTATCAGCAGGGCGGCACGAAGTATTTTAAGAAGGCCAACAGGAAGATAAACAGGGTCTTTGAAAAATGCGTGCGCAGGAACATTCATCCGTTCCCACTGGCGCGTCATCGCGCACTGGCCTGGTCCTGCGGCTCGACCTACTATGCCCACGGCGTGCAGTGGCTGTATAACTGCTGGGGCATCATGACCGTCATAAACATGGACTCGCTCACGGGCCACAATATCGTCGATACCACCGACCGCGATACCATGATGAGCGATATTGCCGACTGGCACGCGAGAACGCCCATGCGCACGCACACCGTCGGCGGCAACCGCCACCTGATGCAGATGTGGGAGACGGCGGAGAAGTTCAACTGCGACACCATTATCATGTACGACGACATCGGCTGCAAGGGCATGGCCGGCGCACAGGGACTGCTTGAGGAGGAATTCCACAAGCACCGTGACAGGTTCAATATCATCTGGATGCCGCATGCGCTGATGGACTGCCGCATCGTTCCGACAAACGAGGCGCGCAAGACCGTCAACCAGTATATGCAGAGCGTTATGCACGAAGAGCCCGTAGACCCGACCCTCGTCGATTTCGACGACGAGATGGGCTGGTAAGAAAGGAGAAGCAGCATGAAAGTATTGGCTAAGATAATGGGCGCCGGCAGTCTTACGCTCGCAGCGCTCTTTGCGGTATACTATTTCAATCTCGATATGCGTCTTATGCGCAGCGTCATCGTGCCCTTCCTCGATAAGCACCATGACAGCGTAAAGCGCGAGCACCTGATCTGAGGAGGGAAGAACATGAGCTATACCAATCACAATATTCTCCCGCGCGCACTCTCCTACGAGGAGAAGGAGAACCGCAAAAAGGGCATATACGACAGCTTTGCTAACTACCTCGTGTATTGTCCCAAATGCAAATACGTCGTCAAGACCAATATGTATATCCAGCGCGCCGAGGCGTATATCGACGAGCTGCACGAGCGCGGCACGGTCTGCCCGAAATGCGGCGACAACGCATGGACGCTCGGCTACCCCCTCGGGACGCTGACGGGCTTCGTTAAGTTTTCGTGAAGCACGTCAAAATATAAAAAATTCGAAGCATCCGATTGTAGATAATGATGAAAAATATATGTCCGCTGGACTTTGACACGAAAGTGATTTATAGTTAAGTGCAGAACAGCGGCATGACCGCTCGAAAAATATTTGAAAAAGGAGAACACCCGAATGAAGAAAAGACACTCGCGCCTTCTTGCATTCATACTCGTACTGTGCATGTGCATAAGTCTTATGCCCGCGGCATTTGCCGACGGAGACGAGACCGCAGCCGACGGTGCGAAGGATACCTACAGCTTTGCTGTTTTATCCACGACTGACATGCACGGAAGATCAACTGCAAACGATGTTTCGACCCAAAAGGAAGACATGAACTCCATGCTCAGAGTGGCCACTGCGGTCGCAAAGGAGCGCGCCGAGTACGGTAAGGAAAACACCATACTCATCGACAACGGCGACACTATCCAGGGCACCCTCGTCGCGCAGTATGCCATTACGCAGAATGCCGACAAGGAAAATCCCATGATCACCGCAATGAAATACATCGGCTACGATGTATGGGGAATGGGAAACCATGAGTTCAACTTCACGCCGGAGCAGAGAGACGCTCAGACAAACCTGGCCGACAAAGCCGGGATAGCGGTCCTCAGCGCAAACCTCACGCTCATCAAGGACGGCACGAATTTCCGCGGCGAGCCTGCTGCGGCCGGAAGCTCCTACTATGATCCCTACATCATCAAGACCCTCGATGCAGGCAGCGGCCGCACCGTGCGCGTTGCGATAATAGGCATAGGCAACGCCGCGAACGCGACCTGGGACTTGGCCACCAACTACCCCAATCTCCAGTTCAGCAACCTTGATAACCCCAACGGCGAGCTCGAAAACGAGATCAATAAGTGGACCAAGAAGATAACGGACGAGGATCTTGCGGATATCATCGTTGTTGCGGCCCATACCGGACGCGGCGGCAATGACGGCTACGATCTCGAATCTCAGGCCTATACCGGCGTGACGAAGTCGCACGGTGTTGACCTTCTCATTTACGGCCATGACCACAGAGCCAACATCGAGACTGTCAAAAATGCCGACGGCAAGGAGATATACATCGTAAACGGCGGCGGCACGACGCTCACGAAGAATGTTTTTACCGTCAGCTTTGACGAGCAGGGCAAGGTCTCTGACTTCACCGTTACCGCCGATTCCGTAAAGCTCAGCGGGGAAGAGAACGACAAGACCCTCGCAGAGACGCTTCAGCCCTGGTATGACGATACCTATGCATGGGCATCCGCACCTCTCGGCAAGTTCGATAACGGCTGGAACGCAGTCAGCTCCGAAGCCGAGGGAAAGACCAATAACGACATGGTACTCAGCCAGACCCAGCTGACAAGCTTCATTCACAAGGCACAGATATGGGCTTCATGGCAGAGCTATGAGGAAAAGGGCATAGAGGGCGCAGTCGTCTCCATCGCTTCGCCGGTATTCGGTACCGCAAGCGGCGGCGTTCTGAGCTTTGTCCCGTCAGACGGCAGCAGCGTTTCCACGCTCGAGCTGTCAAAGCTCTACCGTTATTCCAATAACCTGCTCTGCGCGGTCGATATGACGCCGCAGCAGCTTTATAACTGGATGAGCGCCGTAGCCGACATGTACGCGATCAAGGACGGAAAGCCAGCGGTAGCCGAGGGCGTGTCCATATTCGGACTGGACACCTTCTACGGCGTTGACTACACCTTTGATCTTACAAAGCCCGCCGGTGAGCGCGTCGTTTCGGCGTCGATAAACGGCGTTGACCTTCTGAAAATGGAAGGCAAGATCCGCGTCACCCTCAACTCCTACCGTCTGTCCGGCGGATACGGTTTCTTCGAGGCAACTGGCCTGACCGAAGCCGACTGCTGCTGGACGGCGAGCCAGTACCTGGGCGCCGACCGCGCACCCGTTCCCACCCTGATCGGCGAGTATGTCGCACATATGGGTACGGTATCTCCCACGGATAAGGTCTCTCACGGTACGGATTCAAAATGGACTCTGCTGACTGAAAGCAAGGGCTTTGAAAATCCGTTTGCGGACGTATCCGAGAGCGCATGGTACTATGACAGCGTCATGCAGCTTGCACAGAGCGGCGTTGTCAAGGGCACGACCGCAGCGACCTTCAGTCCCAACGCCACCTGCACCCGCGCTCAGGCAGTCACCATGCTCTGGCGTGCAGCCGGCTGCCCCGAGCCCACAATAAAGACCACAAACTTCACCGACGTGAAGGCAGGCAGCTTCTATGAGAAGGCAGTCCTGTGGGCAGTCGAAAAGGGCATCACCGAGGGTACCACCAAGACCACCTTCAGTCCCGATGCCACCTGCACCCGCGCACAGATCGTGACCTTCCTGTGGCGTGCAAACGGCTCAGAGGAGGTCCGCAGCTGGTGCAACTTCACCGACGTGGGCCAGTTCAACTGCTACTACGCAATGTCCGTATCGTGGGCAGTGGAAAAGGGCATCACCAAGGGCACGACCGACAGCACCTTCTCCCCGAACGCAAGCTGCACCCGCGCACAGCTTGCCGTATTCATCGCAAGAGCCGAAAATATGATAAAAGCATAAATTCCATGATCCCTGCGCTGCTTCCGCGGCGCAGGGATTTCGTTATGTTTTCGTGAAGAAAATGAAAATTTGAAAATTTAAAAGCATGCAATTGTTAATAACGCTGAAAAAAATATAGCGTATGGACTTTGATACAAAATTATTTTATTATTAAAGTGTGAACGGCATTGACCGCTCAAAAAATATTGATAAAGGAGACCGCTTGAATGAAGAAAAGACTGTCGCGCCTGCTTGCATTCGCGCTCGTTCTGTGCATGTGTGTGAGCCTGATGCCAGCAGCATTTGCCGATGACAATGAGGTTGAGATACTCTTCCTCGATACCTCAGACGTTCACGGCCAGCAGTTTGCAACGGACTATACCAAGGATCAGGAGCAGTCCGGAACGCATTATCAGTCCATGACGCGCGTTGCGACCTATATTAAGCAGCAGCGTGCCGAGTATGAAAACGTATTCCTCAGCGACTCCGGCGATACCGTCCAAGGTACGCCGCTGACCTACTACTATGCCTTCATGAAGAAGGATGTCGAAGACCCCGCAATGAAGGTCATGCGTATGCTCGACTACGACATGTGGGTAGTCGGCAACCATGAGTTCAACTACGGCATGGATATACTCCAGCGTCAGCTCGATTACCTGACCTCCAAGTCCACCGAGACCGAGTCCCAGGTCGGCGTTTCCATGGCAAACTACCTCGACGCAAGCAGCAACAGCGATGCAAGCCGGGACTGGAAAACCTGGAACGGCTATGCACCCTATGTTATCAAGGAATATGACGGCGTAAAGGTCGCAATTATGGGCATAGGCAACCCCAACATCTCAAACTGGGATGTCCCCGAAAACTGGGAAGGCATTTATTTTGCCGGCGTTGTCGAGACCTATAAGCACTACGAAAAAGAGATGAAGGAGAAGGCAAACCTCATCGTCCTCGTCAGCCACAGCGGCATCGACGGCGACTCCGAGCGCTCCGACTTCATCCGTGAGCTCGTCTCCACCACCGACAGCATCGACCTCGTTTTCTCCGGCCATGAGCACCGCAACGGCGTTACCATGATCACAAACACCGCGGGCAAGGAGATCCCCGTTATCTCTCCGAGCACCAAGGCAGCAGCCGTGGGCCGCGCACTTTTCACCTACAACAAGACCACCAAGGAGTACACCGTTGACGCACAGAGCGTTCCGATGACGGAAAAGAGAGCTGCTCTCTACGAGCCCGATGCAGAGCTCGTTGCGGCCCTCCAGCCCTATGAGGACGCTACCTGGAGCGAATATATGCTCCAGCCCATCGGCTCGGCAAGCGGCAACTTCACCGCGAGCAATCTCGGCACCGCACCCTCGGCCTTTGTCGATCTCGTAAACCAGGCCCAGATCTGGGGCGCGTATGACCGCGGCGGCGTGAACACGCCCGACGATACGAGCGACGATAAGCCCGCCCAGCTTTCAATCACCGCGCCGCTTCTCTCCGGCAATAACGAGAACCTCATCGCCGAGGGCGAGATAGTTCTCGGTGACATGTTCGCCCTGTACCGCTATGAAAACTGGTTCTATCAGATACAGATGAGCGGCAAGGAAGTCCGCACCTGGCTTGAGTGCTCGGCCTCCAAGGTCGTCACCAACGACGACGGCTCCTACGGCATCAGCGGCGGCCTGACCTATTACGACGTTATCTACGGCGACGGCTTCAGCTATGTCATCGACCCGACGGCTCCCGACGGCAGCCGCATCAGCTCCATGACCTATAACGGCAAGGAGGTCGCAGACGACGATACCTTCACCGTCGTTATCAACAACTACCGTTACAATGACGGCGGCAACTACATCACCTACCTCAACGAGCACGGCTGCAATTTCACTCCCAACGACGACAGCCGCGTGATCTACTCGACCCAGTACGACATGATCCAGGGCGAGGATAAGGGTCAGGCCCGCAACATACTTGCCGATTACATCAAGGAGCAGGGCACCATCTCTCCCGAGATAAAGTCCACCTGGAAGATCGAGGCCAAGGGCTTTGAAAATCCGTTTGAGGACGTATCCGAGAGCGCATGGTACTATGACAGCGTCATGCAGCTTGCACAGAGCGGCGTTGTCAAGGGCACGACCGCAGCGACCTTCAGTCCCAACGCCACCTGCACCCGCGCTCAGGCAGTCACCATGCTCTGGCGTGCAGCCGGCTGCCCCGAGCCCACAATAAAGACCACAAACTTCACCGACGTGAAGGCAGGCAGCTTCTATGAGAAGGCAGTCCTGTGGGCAGTCGAAAAGGGCATCACCGAGGGTACCACCAAGACCACCTTCAGTCCCGATGCCACCTGCACCCGCGCACAGATCGTGACCTTCCTGTGGCGTGCAAACGGCTCAGAGGAGGTCCGCAGCTGGTGCAACTTCACCGACGTGGGCCAGTTCAACTGCTACTACGCAATGTCCGTATCGTGGGCAGTGGAAAAGGGCATCACCAAGGGCACGACCGACAGCACCTTCTCCCCGAACGCAAGCTGCACCCGCGCACAGCTTGCAGTATTCATCGCAAGAGCGGCATAATCCCATATAAGATACCCGTCACGGCAGCGTTTTTCGCTGCCGTGATTTTTTGCGCCTTTTTGGCACTCATCCCGAAGCTCTCAAAAAGCCTGCATTATGTCAAAATGATAAAAAGATATATACAAACGATTATAATTGTTGTGATAATATACAAAAAATTGTGCAGTAAATATACAAAACAGAGAAAGTGCATAAATATATTGAAACAAAATGCATGAAATGCTAAAATGTTAACAGATGCCATATGGCAGCGGCAATAATACATGAAATGGGGGAGTTTAACAATGAGAGACCTGAAGCATCTGAATTGGTTTGAAAACCTCCTTCAGGAGGCAAACAATGAGCTCATCGGTCAGGCCAAAAAGGAAGGGAAGATATGCGTCGCCTTTGTCTGCGAGAATACGCCGGAGCCGCTTATGAACCTCGGCAATGCCTTCGGTATCCGTCTGCATGCGCCGAACACCGGCTCGATGGACATTGCGACGTATTACATGACGAGCTTCCTGTGCGAAACGTCGAGGGCGCTTCTGGAGCGTGCCATCGAGGGCGGCTTCAACTTTGCCGACTGCGTAATCGCACCCGACGGCTGCACGATGATAAACCGCTGCGTGGAGAACATGGAGCTTCTCAAGACCATGGGAGAGGGGAACGACAGGTTTTTCCACGAGTATATGGAGATACCGCTCAAGGCCGACGATAACGGCGTCGAGCTGCTCGTTCTCCAGTGTAAAAATCATATACTCAAGCCGCTGCACGAGCATTACGGCATCGACGTCTCAGACGCAGCGATACGCAGAGCAGTCATGGAGCATAACCGCGTATGCCGCGTCATAACCGAGATCGGCAATTTCCGCAAGGAGGCAAGGCCGCGCATCACGGGCTATGAGTTCCACATACTGACCCTTGCGACCTACGTTATGCCGCAGTATCTTATCATCGACAAGCTCGAGGAAACGCTCGAGGAGCTGAAAACGCGCGAGCCCGAGGAAAAGGAATACCGCGCACGAATTGCGGTCGTCGGCTCCGAGGTCGATGACAGCGGCTTTATAAAGCTCATCGAGGAAACCGGCGCCTATGTCTGCGCCGACCGCTTCTGCTTCGGCTCACTGCCCGGCAGAATGGAGATAAAGCTCGATGAAAACGAGGATGCGCTCACTCAGCTCTGCCGCCACTATGTCTATAACGGCCACTGTCCGCGCATGTTCAATATGGAAAAGGTCTACGGCCGCAAGGCATATGTAAACGAGATCGCAAAGGAGTATAAGGCCGACGGCATACTGTATCAGCAGATAAAGTTCTGCGACCCGTGGGCGTATGAGCGGCTTCTCGGCTCGACCATGCTGCGCGAGGACTATAACTATCCCGTGCTGTCCGTTGACAGACCATATAATATAAGCTCGTCCGTCGGCCAGATGCGCACCCGTGTTCAGGCCTTTGTGGAGAGTATTGAGATCAAAAAGCTTCAGGGAGGTGCAAAGTAATGGCGATCGTAGTGAATGATAAGCAGCGCAAGGGCGAAAAGCAGCTTGGCGTTCTTTTTGATCAGGGCAAGGTGCGTCGCCGCCGCGAGTGGCGCGGACTGAAGGACACGCTGTACGATTACGGCAGATGGCTCTACATACTGTCGATCCTTGCCGGTGTCATAATCCACCCCCGGAATATCAAGGGCATGTTCCGCTACAGATGGTTTGCCAATTATCTTGCCGTGCCCCACATGATGGATAAGTTCACCATCGGCCTGCGCGACGAGCCGCTGCGTATAACGCATATAGCAATGAATTTCGTCGTCAAGGACATCGCAACGGCCATCAGCAACGCCATGCGCGGCGACCGCCGCACCGGCAACGACGTAAAGTATTCGGAAAAGTGTGTGCTCTGGGACGAGAACGCAATGACGGCGCTCATGATGGGCTTCCCCGATCTCAACTGCATCCTGCGCGAGGTGCCGACGATGTTCTCGGCAAACCTGCTCAACCAGAAATCGGCGATGCATTATCTTGACGTCGCCCAGCAGTTCGGCATTCCCGGCGACGTGTGTCCCATGCCGGAGGCGGAGCTCGGCGTTTCCATCGACGATGATTTTCCCGTCCTCGGCAAGTGCGCCGTTCAGGTAAACACGACCTGCGACGGCTCGCTCATGGGCAACGGCCTGATCGCAAAGCGCCTCGAGCGCGAATACGGCATACCGACCTTCCAGCTCGTGGCCCCCATGCGCCACACGCAGGAGGACGTTCAGCAGTACGCCGCCAACGATATAAAGCAGGCGATAGAGTTCGTTGAAAAAACGACCGGCGCCAAGTGGAACTGGGAGCACTATTTCAAGTGTGCAAAGCGCGTAAATCAGACGACCCGCAACCGTGTCGGCTGGCTCGAGGTCAACAGCACGCCGTATCCGCAGTTTGTCGGCGCGGTGTTCTCGCTGTTTAACGACACCGACTACATGGGCAACTGCGGCCGCAGCGCGGAGTTCCCGCCGATAGAAGAGAAGATAAACAGGCTCGTTCAGCAGGGCTACAGGAACAAGACAATGATGGCCTCCGAGTACCGCCACAGATGCATCGTCTGGGGCGTGCAGCCGCAGTATGTTATCGACATGCTCTACTGGATGATACAGTGCTGGGGCGTCGTACCGCTGACGGATATGCTCTCTATGGTCATCAGCGACGAGATCGCTGAGGAGGATACGCCCGAAAACCGCGAGAGGGCATATCACGACATGGCGTGGCTTACGATGAACATGATCATGCGCAACCACACTCACGGCGGCTACAAGGTGCTTGTGGATGAGCTCTGGGAATACTGCGAAAAAATGAATGCCGACATGGTCATGATGTGGGAGCACATGTCCTGCAAGGCGCTGACCGGCATGCACGGCCAGTTCGAGGAGCAGGCCAGAGAGCGCGGCATCCACCTCGTCTGGGTCTGCCACGATCTGTGCGACCCGCGCGTCTACACACGTCAGGCTATCCGCGATCAGTTCAACCAGTACATGCGCACAGTTATGCGCGAAGAGCCGCTTGATCCGAGCATTGAATTCCTGCCGGATGAGCATGCGTGGTAAGGAGGATAAACGATATGTCAAAATTAAAAATGCTGCCCCTGAAGATGCTCGGCGGCGGAGCGGGGCTTTTCGCCGTGACCTTTGCGATATACTTCTTTAACCTTGATATGAAATTCCTTGCCTACTGCGTAGAGCCCATCCTCGAATGGAACTACGACCGCATCCCCAGAAAGCAGTATGTATAAATCAAACGAGAGCCGCCAAAAAGCGGCTCTCGTTTTAAATATTTATCTTGCAGAGCATTTTATCGAGCGCGGCGGCGACCTCCTCGCGCGGCACCGACATTCCGCCCCTGAGCCACTCCTCCAGAACGCCCGTCATGCCGGAGACGACGAACACGGCCTCCATGGCGTCGTAGCTTTCGCTGCCGTCGGGGTGGAGCAGACGGTTTTCGTTTATCACCTTTTCGTTCAGCTTCATTGTGATCCGACGGAGCGACGAGCGGTTGTCATCGCGGGCAAGCAGCCGGAAAAGCTCGCGCCTATCCTCGATATAAGCCGTCAGCTCGTATGCGAGCCTTCGGCCGTTATCCCTGTCGGTCGAGGGAAAAGCATCCTCAAACAGCCTGTACAGGCCGGAGCCTGCCTCGTTTTCGATACTGCCGTAAAGATCGTACACGTCCGTGTAGTGCAGATAGAAGGTCCCGCGGCCTATATCCGCCATGCGGCATATCTCCGCAACGGTGATCCTGTCAAGGCTTTTGTGCCCGAGCAGGGTAAGAAAGCTGCTTTCGACAGCTTTCTTTGTTTTCCTCGTTCGCCTGTCCTCCATATATTCCTCCCGTGAACAGTATGCGCCTGCCTGTGCATTAATGCACGGCCGTCACAAAGCTGAGTATTGGCTTTTGCGCCTGGGCTTATTATACTGCATACATGCACATTAGTAAACATGTGTTTATAAAAATTCACGCATACAGGAGGAAATTTATATGATCGAATACCGCGAGGCAAGGCATGACGAAATTGAATACATCTCAAGGCTTGCGACTGTGTCCTTCGGGCACTATCCGTTCTTCGACCTTGCGTTTCAAAGCGCGTTTGAGAGCGAAAACGAATATTTCGGATATATGGAAAAGCTGCACCGTGTGCACACGCGGGCAAATATGAAGCGTCATAAGTGCTTTGTCGGAATAAAAAACGGAAGGATAGTTTCGGCGGCGCTTTTGCAGGACCCGTCAAACAGGCGCATAAGCGTGCCCGATTATATCATGTCCGGCGGCGTGAGCCTGCTTTTTCCGGTCGGCTTTTCAAAGATACTCGATTTTTTTGCCGTTTCCGAGGAGGGGCACCTCGACTGCGCTGAGCAGTATCCGAACGCATGGTATATTGAGCTGCTGGCGGTGGACACGGGAATGAAGGGCTGCGGCCTCGGCAGCGGCATGATAAACGACTGCATTATACCTTATATCAAAAATAACGGCGGCGGCGAGCTTGCCCTCACCACGAATACCGAGAAAAACTGCACATTTTATAAGAAAAACGGCTTTGACTGCTTTGCCGTGCGCAGCCTTGCGCGCTGCGGTCGGGAGATAAAAAACTGGAGCTTCGCAAAAGCCGTATGACGCAAAAATTCTCCGGCTCAAGCCGGAGAATTTGATTATTTCTGTGCGTCTATCAGAATGCTCGATCTCACCGTTTCGCCGGAGCTGTCCTTGCCCTCAACGTCCAGACAGTAAACAGGGAAAGCGTAGGTCTTGCCGTCGTGCATATAGCCGTCGGCGTAATATATGAGATCGCAGGATACTATCTTGGCTCCGCTTTTGATTTTGCAGAGGTCGCCGTTATAGTTTTTCGATAAAATGTCGGCGGCAATGTCAGCGCGGCTTTTAAGCTTGACCTCTGTCGAAGCGCCCGTCGGATTTGCAAGGCAGAACACCTCGAGTATCTCTCCGTCAAGGCTTACATCAACGCATATCCTGTATATGCCCAGAACGGTCCTGCCGTCAATGTCGGGGTATATATAAACGCTTTTCATACATACGCCCTCCTCGCCGTCGTCAAGAAGCCCGGTCTGATTGACGGCCTGAGCATATTTTGAGACATCCGGCCACAGTCCGTTTTCCTCGACAAAGCGCACGGCTATGTCAATGGCCTCCTCGTCGCTCATTGAAAGCTTGGAGCTGGTCGCCGGCTTGTTTATGAGGCTGAACATCCATGTGCCGTCGCTGTAAATGTTTACGAAGTAGTTGCCGACGGTGTAATGATCGCCGATGTCTTCCCAGATCTGCTTTTCGTCATCCGAAAGCTCGATGCCGAGACAGCGCTCTGCCTGCTGCTTTGCACTTTCGGTGCTCGCATCGAGCTCGTACAGCTTTGCGGTTTCTCCGGCGCACTCGACCTCGACATTGGCCGGCAGATACAGCAGATCAAACAAGCCTCCGCCGCCGGACTGATTAAACTGCGGATGCAGGCCGCCTGAGCCTGAAGTAAAGCCTTTTGCGATAAAAGCAGCTGCGATTATCAGCACAAGCACCGCGGCGACGGCGGCAAAGCGGCGCAGGCGGGAGCTTCTTTTTGTTTCCATGCAAAACACCTTTCCTTTCTCGCTGCCGCACGCGCAGAGAATATCGCCGAGCGCGTCGGGAGCCGCGTGGGAAACTGCGGAACTGAGAAGGACTTCGATGCTTTCGTTATTCATTGGGCACCTCCATTGCGGCTGCGAGCTTTTTTAATGCCCGCGAGTATTTTGAAAGAACGGTCGCAGCCGGCATGTCCAGCATTGCCGCGATCTCTCGGTGCTTCAGACCCGCAACGGCGTGCAGCATAACTATCTGCCGCTCGGCTTCGCCGAGAGTGCTCAGCGCGGCCTGAAGCAGTATGCGCTCATCGGAGCTGACATCGCTTTTCGCGGAAAGATAGCGCTCCCAATCATCGGACGGGATATCGAGCTGCCGCCCGGCTTTACGCAGCTGCATCCGCGCGAGGTTCCTTGCGATGGTCATTATCCACGTCATCGGCTTTCCATGGCCCTGTAGCTCCCGGCGGAGGAAAACACCGCAAGATATGTATCGTGCAGGATATCCTCGGCGTCGGCAGGGGAGGAGGCCATGCTCATTGCAAAGCCGAACACCGCCGCGTGCGTGCGCCCGTAAAGCTCGCCCAGCGCGTCCTTATCACCGTCTGCGATGCGCGCAATCAGCGCCTCAAGAACCTTGTATTCACTTGTCGCAAGCGTTATAGAGAGCATGATGTGAAGTCCTTTCACTATAACAATGCGCGAGCGGCCGGTTTTATTGCACGGAAAAGGAAAATTTTCAAATTTCTTTTGTTTCGCCTTCGAAAACTATGCAGGTCGGGCCGGTGAGATACACATCGTGCACCGAGCCGCCGCCCTGCGTGAGCGAAACAAACAGCTCACCGCCCGGCATGGATATCCTGACGTCTTTGCCGGATACCAGACCCATGAGCGTCAGCGCCGTAGTGATGCTGCCGCAGCCGGTGCCGCAGGCGAGGGTGAAATCCTCGACGCCGCGCTCGTAGGTGACGGCCTTTATCCAGTCCCTGCCTGTGAGCTTTACAAAGCTCACGTTTGCGCCCTTGGGGAAGGCGGGGGAGTACCTGAGCGCCTTGCCGAGCGCGCGCAGCTCCTCCTCCGGTACGACGTCCCAGTCGTCCTTTATTAGCACCGCGTGCGGTATTCCGGGGTCGCCGAGCTCTATGTATGCGCAGTCCTTTCCTTCGGCCGCGCGGTGCAGATCAACTGTTGAGGGATCGTTCAGGCGTATGCGGTAGAGCGTTTTGTCTATCCTCTCGCCGATGACGAGACCGGCGGTCGTTTCGATGCGCTGCGTATCGCCTGCAAGGCCGTGCTCATGGCCGTATCGCGCTATGCAGCGAGCCCCGTTGCCGCACATTTCGCCGAGGCTGCCGTCGGAGTTATAAAACAGCAGGCGGTAGTCGGCATCGCCCTGCGGCGAAGCCACGAGCATGAGCCCGTCGGCTCCGATGCCCGTCCTGCGGCTGCAAAGCGTTCTTGCAAGCTCGGGTACGGATGAGGGCTCGACCGCCTCCGTCAGCGTGTTTATGATGACAAAATCATTGCCTGCGCCGTGCATTTTCGTGAATTTCATACTGACCTCCGTGTTCGTTAGAAAATAAATTATAGTGATTTCGCCTAATAAGGCCTGTCCGATACTTGAATTTAACGACATACTATTATATAATATCACCAGCTTAGACGCAATATTGTTTCAGGAGTGTTAATAATGACCGATTTTAAAGCATTATACGCTGAAAAACTCATAAGTGCAGAGGAGCTTGCAAAGCAGGTGGAGTCCGGCTGGGTTCTTGGCATGGATACGGCACCCTCGCAGACACCGGCAATTATGAACGCAATCAGCGCAAGAGTCAAGAACAGCGACATAAAAGGCGTTCAGGTCCAGACCCTTCTGGATGCATACCCCTTTGAGTTTTACACCGATCCAGAGCTTTTCGGCAAAATGACAGGCTATTCGTGGTTCAGCTCGGGCTATGCCCGCAAGGCTGTAAACGGCGGCTGGGCGGACATTCTGCCGACCTATTACCGCGATATCCCGCGCCACATCCGCGCCGAGTACGAGTACGACGCATTCTGCATCGAGGTCTCGCCCATGGACAGCCACGGCTACTTCAGCCTTGCGCTCAACGGCTCCTACGCCGAGGCGATGATCGACAAGGCAAAGAGAGTGTTTGTCGAGGTCAACGAGCAGCAGCCCAGATGCGTGACCGGCGCTCAGCTGCACATTTCGCAGGTCGATGCCATCGTCGAGAACAATCACGAGCTGCCCGTCCTGCCGCCCGTCGTAATTGACGAGGTCAGCCAGACCATCGGCAACATCATAGCGGAGCAGATACCGGACGGCGCGTGCATCCAGCTTGGCATCGGCGCCATCCCCGACGCCACTGGCATGGCGCTCAAGTCAAAGCACGACCTCGGCATACATACCGAGATGTTCACCGACTCCATGGTCGAGCTTATAGAGTGCGGCGCAGTCAACAACTCCAGGAAGCAGATCCACCGCGGAAAGAGCGTCACCACCTTCGCTTACGGCTCCAAGAGGATCTACGACTATGTTGACGATAACCCCGCAATGGTCATCCTGCCCGTCGATTACGTCAACGACCCCAACGTCATCTGCAAGAACGACAACATGATATCCATTAACGCGGCCATCGAGGTCGACTTCTTCGGCCAGGTCTGCGCGGAATCCGTCGGCACAAAGCACATGTCCGGTTCCGGCGGGCAGATCGACTTCGTGCGCGGCGCATGCCAGTCCAAGGGCGGCAAGAGCTTTATCGCCTTCACATCGACGGCAAAGGGCGGCACGATAAGCAAGATCAAGCCCATCCTCACTCCGGGCGCGGTCTGCACGACCTCGAAAAATGACGTTGACTACATCGTCACCGAGTACGGCATTGCTCATCTGCGCGGCCGCAGCCTCGGCGAGCGTACCCGTCAGCTCATCGCCATCGCCCATCCCGACTTCCGCGACGAGCTCACCTTCGAAGCCAAAAAGCGCGGCATCATTATCTGATATCCAATCCAAAAGCTCCCCGTCAGGGGAGCTTTTTCGTACCTATTCGCCCTTATATTTTCTTCTTGTCGCCATGCCGCCGCGGATATGCCGCTCGGCCTTGTTGATATCAAGCAGCTCCCGCACCTGATGATACAGTGCCGGGCTGACGGTTTTCAGCCTCTCGGTGAGATCCTTGTGTACGGTGCTTTTTGAGATGTTGAACCGCTTCGCGGCGGCTCTTACCGTTGCCTTGTTCTCGATTATGTATTCGGCAAGATCGCAGGCGCGCTCTTCGATGTTCGTGTACACATGCACCACTCCCCAAAACTCACATAGTCCATGTATATGAGCGGCGCCGAGCGCTTATGCCCCTCGGCTTAATGAACAAAGGCGGACAGGTAAAAATGTTCACAATGACGAAAAGCCGACACTTGCCAACAAAGTGACAAGATAGTATAATAAGCTTGAATTTGGCCGCATGAGCGGCCGGTGGAGAAAAATTTTAGGAGGAGAATTAATGAAAAGACGCATTATCAGCCTGCTGATGGCAGCCCTGATGCTCGTTTCGCTTGCGCCCTTCGGCGCAATGGCGGATATCGATTTCGGCGGCATCATAGGAGGCGGGAGCGGAAGCACCAGCAAGATAACGGTCAGCATTACAAAGCAGCCGGAGAGTGTCACGGTCGCGGCCGGCGAAACCGCAACGTTTACGATCGAGACACAGGTGGATGCGGCATATTCAAGAGATGTAAAGTACGTTTGGCTCAATGCAACGGATATTAACTCCGGCAGCGATCTCAGCCTTACGGACATACTCGGTCTTGTTAAAAATGCGGTCGGAACCGAGCAGACTTTAACTATTGAGAATGTCACCGCCGACCACAACGGCAACCAATATAAGTGCATCGCGTATTGCGGCGGCCTGTCCGGCGGCCTGAGCAAGGGCCTGGGCTATGCCATAAGCAATGCCGCGACCCTTACCGTCAGCGGCGTAACGCCTACACCCACGCCGACGGCTACGCCTGCGCCCAGTACAAGCCCGACGCCGACGGCTACGCCTGCGCCCAGTACAAGCCCGACGCCGACGGCAAGCCCGAGCGTCTGCACCCATGCAAGCCTTGAGCATTATGCAAAGTCGGACGGAACCTGTAATCCGCATATAGAATACTGGTACTGCCCGGACTGCGGCAAGTATTTCACCGACGCTGCATGCACGACTGAAATAAGAAAAAGCAAGCTCGATAACGGCATGGAGAAAGATGAAACCAACCACACAGATCTTAAACACTTTATAGCAAAGGCGGCTACCTGCACCGAAGAGGGCAATATCGAGTATTGGTACTGCTCCGGCTGCGATAACTACTATTCAAACTCAAGCGGCACGGCAAAGACGACACACGCAAAGGTCACGACCTCCAAGGCCGACCATGACTACTACTGGGTAGCCGACACGACCGCAAACGTCCACTATCAGAAGTGCAGAGTCTGCGATAAGACTACGGCAACAAGCAGCCACACCGGCGGTACGGCAAGCTGCAAGGCCAAGGCCGAGTGCTCCAAGTGCGGCGCAAGCTACGGCGATTTTGACGCAGATAACCACATAAACTTCGAGTATAAAAACGCCGTCAAGCCCACCGCGACAACGAAGGGCTACACCGGCGATAAGTACTGTGCCGACTGCGGCGCGTTCATTGAAAAAGGCACGGAGTATGCTCCCCAGTGCTCCGGCGGCTGCAAGGACCTCAAGCTCGTAAAGGGCACGCCCAAGACCTGCACGGCCGACGGTACGATAGATTATTACCAGTGCCCGACCTGCCAGAACAAGTACAAGGACGAAAAGGGAACCGTGCTCCTGACCGAGGAGGATCTTATCGATAAGTGCACCGGCCACGATCTGCACCCCGGCACCGATCTTTTTGCCGATATCAGCAAGGATAATCTCAAGCAGTTTGCCAAGGAGCTCGGCATGAGCACCCCGGAGATCGTCGAAATGATACGAAACGGCACCTTCAGCATGGAAAATATCATCGGTTCCGTGAAGATCAAGGACATTGACCATTGCAGCGACGATACCTATCACTGGCTCGGCTGCCAGCGCTGCGGCAAGACGCTTGAGGATCTGCGCGAGGAGCTCGAGGCCTCGGGCTTCACGGTGAACGAGAAGTGGTACGAGCTCAGCAAAAAGACTCCCCACAGCGGCGGCACCGCGACCTGCAAGGACAAGGCGGTCTGCGACGAATGCGGCGACGCATACGGCAAGCTTGCCGACCACAGGTACAAGGCCGTCGTGACTGCGCCGACCTGCACGAGCAACGGCTACACGACATATACCTGCGCAAGCTGCGGCAGCAGCTATAAGGACAGCGAGACGGTCAAGACCGGCCATATCATAAAATACGGCGTCTGCGAGAGCTGCAAGGGCAGATTCTCCAATCCCTTCTACGATGTCAACGGCAGCGACTGGTTCTACAGCGCCGTCATGTGGGCGTACTATAACGAGCCGCGCGTAACGACCGGCGTTGACGCAAGCCACTTCAGACCCAAGGCCTCCTGCACACGCGCACAGGTCGTAACGTTCCTGTGGCGCGCAGCCGGTGAGCCCGAGCCCGCGAGCAGCACGATGAAATTCAGCGACGTTCCGTACAACAACAGCTATGCACCCTATTACAAGGCCATCATATGGGCGACCGAGCAGGGGATAACCACCGGCACGGGAGACGGAAGCACCTTCTCACCGAACGCCACGGTGACCCGCGCCCAGTTCGTGACCTTCCTCTGGCGCTATGCCGGCGAACCCTCGCCGAGCAATATGAGCACGGCCTTCAACGACGTTTCGTCAAACAGCGTGTACTATAAGGCCATACTCTGGGCAGCCGAAAACGGCATCACAAACGGCAAGACGACAACGCAGTTCGCGCCCAACGCCGCCTGCACCCGCTGCGAGGTCGTAAGCTTCATGTTCCGCGCATTCAGCAGCGGCACGGTAAACTGACAGGCAAAATATAAATCCGGAAAGGCATGGTTCATCCATGCCTTTTTTAAAAATTTTGTTGAAATATATCCCGCTGAATGATATTATATTACATACTTTTGTGACTAAGGAGCGGCGCTATGAGAAACGAAGCGATGAATCTTTCCAAAAACGAAATGATGATGGTCATGCACGATCAGGAGCAGGAGATAGAAAAGCTCAAGGCTCAGGTCGAGGAGCTTCAGACGAAGCTCGACGGATATGAAATTAAAATAAACGAGAGCGGCAGCCTTGCCGAAGCGGCAGCGAAGGTAAGCGGCCTGTTTGATGCGGCGCAGCTCACGGTCGATACGTATCTTGCAAATATGAAGCGCCGCGACGAAGAGGCGGAGGCCGCTTTTGCCGACGTTCAGAAGCAGGCAGAGCAGATAATCGCGGAGGCCGAGGATGTCGCGGCCAAGCGCCTTGCCGCCGCCGATGCCGAGATCGAGGAAAAGTGGGCGGTCATAGAAAGCCGACTGCTCGTCATGTACGAGTCGCACAAGGGCCTCAAGGAGCTTGTCGAGTCCGGCATCTTCAACGTCCCCGGCAAAAACTGAATGTAAGCCGCAAACCCTTGATAAACAAAGAAAATCCCGTAGTTTCAACGACTACGGGATTTCTGTTGCAATCGGTTCAGACGGTAATGCCGTTTATAATATCGGTGCAATGCAAGAAAGAAGCTTCCCCACTGCGCAAAAAAGCGCTTAACGGCTCTTCCGCAAACAGCGGCGCTCTGGGCAGGGAAGCTTCCTCCGAGGACAGTATACGCAGTTCTGACGGGAATGTCAAGACCTCCCGCGACACGGCGGGAGAGATTGAGGCGAGAGATGCAGCGAGCCGCCGTACACTGACACCTGAAGAGCGAAAAAATAAAGCCCCCGATCTCGGAGACGAGAATACTGTGTTTGCAGAGGACGGGAAAAGCTATAGCATCGGCGAGATTGTCGGCGACGATCAGACAAACTATGGCGTTGGAGTTCATCTGGATTCAACTCTTCTTGAAAATCTGACACCTAAAGAAAGAACCGAAATGGTCAAGGAGCGCGTCAAAGAGCTCGGAGGCGAGGCCTTTACAGCCTATGACAGTGCAGGAAATGCCGTAAATATTTCGATTGCAAAGCCGAATGAACGCTTCAAAAACCGCAATGGTAAGAAAAAGCTGGTCAACAAAGACCTGACGGAAAAGTATATCGGAAATGAGACGAAACAGGAATCCGTTGTACTGCTCGACGAATTAATTGAGACAGCGAGCTTTGACACAAGCAAAAAGCCAGCGTACTCCCACGGCTGGCTGGACAATGGCGGAGAAAATAGCTGGGATTATTGGACGACCTATGTTCAGGATAAGAACGGAACGATATGGGAAGCGACTTTGAACATTGCAAATGCCACGGACGGCAGAAAAATCCTTTATGACATCGGACCAATAAAAAAAGTAGGGCAGTCCATCGAGTTGGACACATCCCCACTTCCGACGGGGCAGTCCATCGAGTTGGACACATCCCCACTTCCGACGGGGCAGTCCATCGAGTTGGACACATCCCCACTTCCGACGGGGCAGTCCATCGAGTTGGACACATCCCCACTTCCGACGGGGCAGTCCATCGAGTTGGACACATCCCCACTTCCGACGGGGCAGTCCATCGAGTTGGACACATCCACCGTCAATAGCAGTATACGCAGTTCTGAGGAAAATGTCAACAAGCAATATTCCGTAAGCGAGCGGACGCCGGAGCAGAAAAAAGAAATATTGGCTCAGGCGCGGCGCTACACCTCGGGCGAGATAAGCAAGGGAGAGTTCTTCAACTACGTTGACGGCATAGACGGCACGAAGAGCGGGAGAAGCTCCGCGATGCGCCGGCATAATGACGGCTACAACCGCCGGAGCAACATGCAGGGCTATTCCGACGAGGCACGGGAGATATACGACCGCGCACATTCGGAGGGCGTGAGCGTTGACGAATATCTCCGGCGCAACTGGGAGGAGTTTGACGTTGACGGACGCTGGAACGACGCTGCACAGGAAGCGCTCAGGATGGACGGCAGAAGGTATTCCGTGAGTGAGGAGGCGGCAGAGGCGGTCAAAAGTGCCCAAGGTATGGACAGAAAGAGCATCAACAGCTTTACGTCCGAGGACATAGAAAAGACACGGCCTTTCGCGGCGAAGTATTGGCACGAGATGGGCACGAAGTCGCCGTTTTTCAGAGCATGGTTCGGAGATTGGCGGGCAAATGACAAGAGCGAGATTGCCGTAGTCAATGCCGATGGTGGAAGCTTCAAGGCGGGAAAGGCCGTCAACAAAGATACCGGCACAACTCTTTCGTGGGGAGATGTTCTCAAAAAAGAGACGATCACGCATCAGCCCCTCGGCGGCGTGGCAAGTCACGCGCTGGGCACTATAGAGGACATAGCGGAAAATGCCGTTCTGCTTGACACCTATACCTCAAGCCTCACAAGCAAAACGAAGCTGCCGGGTACGGCGTTTATGCACAGCTATTACACCGTCGTGAATTACGAAGGAACAAACTATCTGCTCAAGCTTTTTGCGGAGGAAGCAGTTTCACTGAAAAGTGGCGAGATATTTACCCGCGCATATGAGCTTAAAGACATAAAAAAAGTGGCTGCACTGCCTGACGGTGTTCTCTCCAAAACTGGAGGCTTAACCGATGGCAATACATCCACTGCACTTACAGTAGCAGATATTGTTTCACTTGTCAATAAGTACGATAAAAGCTATAATCCCAAGCCCGCAAGCAAGGTTGTAAACGAAGACGGTACGCCGATGGTTGTGTATCACGGAACAGACGATACATTCTGGAAGTTTGATACGAACAAAATAAGAGACAGGGAAGGAAGCTTTTTCTTCGCACAAAACCGTGAGGATGCCGCAGCCTATTCAGGAAGCGGAAGGATCATGGAAGCGTATGTGAATCTTCAGAACCCGATTGACTACAACGGCAGCAAGAGATACGCCATAACGCAAAACAGGTTGTTGTTCCAGTAAATATAACAGGTTTCGGCTATCAAAATGGCATTCGAATCGACAGTAACGCCATAGCAAGCGTTTACGGCAAGGATCACTCTATAGTCAAAGTCCTGCGTGACGCGATTCAAGAAGAAAGCAATAGGCAATTCCGCCTTTACTACCTGAACGAAAAGAAAGCCGCCGCATTATATCAGGGTTCAAAGGTCACAATGCCTAAGATGCCTGACACAAGCGATGGCTTTGTATCAAGTATAAGAGATGCAAACTCTCCTGTCAAGCCGAAAATCAAGAATGCTACCGTATATCTCAATGTTGGCGTCGCCAGAAACGATGCGAGCAACCACATTTACGATATAACGCAAAAATTAAGAGATACCGCCCAGCCGGTGGCTGTGGGGCGGCTCTCGAAGAGTTTCGCCCTAAGAAGCGGTATCTCTGATAAGAGTATATACAACGCTTCTGAAAATGTCAACGAGAGTTTTTCCCGCGAAACCGACGCGACAAACGACTCCGATGCCCGTTATTCCGTGAGCGGTGGAGTGCCGCGCATGAGGCGCTTTACGGTGAGAGATAAATTCACTGTCATTTTTAGGTGGTGTAAAAATTGGTGTAAAATGACCGTCTAAAAAGTCTACATGATGTAGATTTTATCTACACTATATGGAAATTGTCTACATCGTTGAAAAGCCGCAAAGCATTGATAAACAAAGAAAATCCCGTAGTTTCAACGACTACGTGATTTGCTAATTATTGGAGCGGATGACGGGAATCGAACCCGCGTCGCCAGCTTGGGAAGCTGGGGCCCTGCCATTAGACGACATCCGCATTTTCGGCACTGCACCGTATTTTACACCATTGCGGTCAAATATGCAAGAGCTAAAGTACATCGGGCTTAAAAACCGTCCGCCCTGTTGACCTGTACATAAAAATATGGTAATATCAATATACAGTATGTTTATACTTTGTACGGAGAATATTAACAAGGAGGAAATGATGAAGAAAACAAAAAAGATCCTCAGCCTTATGCTTGCGGTGCTGCTGCTGTGCAGCCTGCTGCCAGCCGCGGCATCGGCAGAGAACGCAAATGCGGAGGATGACTATCCCTTCGTGTTTGTCCACGGCCTCATGGGCTGGGGCGACAGATCGATGCTCGACCCGATCGTGCCGTACTGGGGCATGACGACGGGCAACCTGATGAAGTACCTCACGAGCAAGGGCTACGAGAGCTACGCCGCTCAGGTCGGACCGCTCTCCGGCGCGTGGGACAGAGCCTGCGAGCTCTATGCCCAGCTTACCGGCACAAGAGTCGACTACGGCGCGGCGCACTCGGCAGAAAAGGGACATGAGCGCTATGGCATCACCTACGAAACGCCGCTGTTTGAGGGATGGAGCGCCGAGAAGAAGGTCAACCTCATAGGACACAGCTTCGGCGGCGCAACGACGCGTATGTTCCTCGAGCTGCTGGCAAACGGCAGTGCGGAGGAGGTCGCGGCGGCAAAGGCGGCAGGGACCGAGGTGTCGCCGCTGTTTACCGGCGGTAAGGGCGACTGGGTGTATTCACTCACGGCCGTCGCCGCTCCGCATAACGGAACGACCTTTATCGAGACCTGCGATATCTCCACCAAGGTAGTCACCGATTTTATCTACAACTTCGGCGCGTCGCTCGGCCTTACCAAGCTCAAGGGCGTATACGATCTCCAGCTTGAGCATTTCGGCATTTATCGTCATGAGGACGAGACGGACCTTCAGTATCTTGTCCGCGTTCTCAACAGCAGCGATTTCATGAGTCATAACGACAATGCGATCTATGACCTGACGATCGACAATGCCCTGAAGATAAACGACGGCATCGAGATGCAGGATAACGTCTACTATTTCTCCGTCTGCGGCGACGCAACGCATGCAAGTGCCGTGAGCGGAAACGAGGTGCCCGACTCCTCGGTGTTCATGCTGCTCAAGCCCTTCGCGGCGATGATAGGCAAGTATTATGACAAGTACACCGCGGGCGGCGTTTATATCGACAGAACATGGCTGCCAAACGACGGCATGGTAAACGTCGTGTCCGGCCTGTATCCCGTCAACAGCGAGCTCAAATGCGTCAATGCCGACGGCAGCAAGGCCTTCGTCGTCTGTGACGGATACAATAACGAGGACTATGCCAGCGGCATATGGAACGTCCTGCCCACGCAGCCGTATGACCATCTGAGCATCGTCGGCGGCATACTCTCGAACACGGTGTCGAATACCCGCCACCTGTATATGGAGCTTATAAGCCGCGTGACCAGCACCTACGGCAAGGGCAGCGATAAGTCCGACGATACGATAAGCAAGGACACGCTGCCGTTCAAGGACGTCGGCAGCGACCGCTGGTCGTATGACGCCATCCTTCGGATGTATCAGCTCGGCGTTGTGAACGGCCGTTCGGATACGGTGTTTGACCCGACCGGTATTGTAACGCGTGCGGAATTTGTGAAAATGCTTGCCTGCCTTGACGGCGTGGATACGGCTTCATACGAAAAGTGCCGCTTTAACGACGTGAGCAACAGAAGCGTTTTCGCTCCGTATATCGAGTGGGCCGCGGATAACGGCATCGTCTACGGCTTAAACGAGACGACCTTCAAGCCCAATGACAATATCACGCGCGAGCAGATGGCGGCAATAATATGCCGCTACGCCGAGTATGCGGGAATAAAGCTTTCCGACGATACGCCCGCCGTGAGCTTTACCGACGCTTCTCAGATAGCTCAGTACGCAGCCTCGAGCGTCGCCGCGCTCCAGCGCGCAGGAATACTCAACGGCTTTAATAACGCCGACGGCAGCTACAGCTACCATCCGAAAGCCTCAACGACCCGCGAGCAGGCCTGCGCCGTGCTCAGCCGGATCTGACAATTAACAAACCGTAAAAACCGTGGCTCAGGCCACGGTTTTTTATTGCAATCAGTTTAGACATTTAGTATAATAAATCTAATACATTAGCGTAAGGCGGGGATGTTATGGCGTACGTTATATTCGATAAAGTGAAAAAGACCTATCACATGGGCGAGGTGAGCATAGAAGCCCTGAAGGACGCGACCTTCGAGATAGAAAAGGGCGAGATATGCGTCATCGTCGGTGCATCCGGCGCGGGCAAAACCACGCTTCTGAACATCCTCGGCGGCATGGATAGTCTCAGCTCCGGCCGCGTCGTTCTCGACGGGCAGGAGATATCGTCATATAACTCCATGCAGCTCACGACATACCGCCGCTATGACGTCGGCTTTGTTTTCCAGTTTTATAACCTCGTGCAGAACCTGACCGCGATAGAGAACGTCGAGCTTGCCGCGCAGATATGCAAAGACCCCATGGACGCGGCGGAGGTCATCGACCTTGTCGGCCTGCACGACAGGGCGCAGAACTTCCCGGCGCAGCTCTCCGGCGGCGAGCAGCAGCGCGTTGCCATAGCGCGCGCTCTTGCAAAGAACCCGAAGCTTCTGCTCTGCGACGAGCCTACGGGCGCACTCGACTACAATACCGGCAAGCAGATCCTTCAGCTTCTTCAGGACTGCAGCCGTAAAAACGGCATGACCGTCGTTATCATAACCCATAACCAGGCGCTCACGGCCATGGCCGACAGGGTCGTTTCCGTCAAAAGCGGCGTCGTCACGGACGTGAAGCGCAACGAGCATCCCATACCCATTGAAGATATAGAGTGGTAAAGCGATGAACAGATCGACCGTTAAGCTTATAAAAAGGGAAATAAAGAGCAGCCTCGGGCGCTATCTTGCAATATTTGCGATCATTGCGCTGGGGGCCGGGCTGTTTGTCGGGCTCAGACTTTCGCGGCCGGACTTTCTGGAGACGTACAATAACTATACGCATCGCACGCATTTTTACGATTTCCGCCTCGTCTCCACCCTCGGCCTGACAGACGACGATCTTGCCGAGGTGAAAAAGCTCTCCGGCGTTACGCTTGCCGAGGGCGCCGTCGGCGCGGATTTCCTGTTCAATACGCCGGAAGAGGATAACCTCATCATGATGGCGCAGAGCATACCCGAGCAGGTAAACCTCATCGAGCTCAAGGCCGGCCGCATGCCGGAGAAAGCAAACGAGTGCCTTGCCGACCCCAATCTCTACTCCGAGAGCGATATCGGCAGCACCGTAAAGCTCTCTGAGGATAACAGCGAGCAGACCTTTGACACCTTTGCCTATGATGAATACACGATCGTCGGCCTGACCGACAGCGTACTGTATATCAATATGGAGCGCGGCTCGAGCACGCTCGGAAACGGCAGCGTCAAGGGCTATATCTATATTCCGGCCGACGGCTTCTCGACGGATTATTATACGGATATCTACGTCTGCGTCGATGCCGATGGCTATGTATACTCCGACGAATACGACGAAAGCTGCGAAAAATACGTTGAGCCGCTCGAAACGCTCATGGCAGAGCGTGCGGTCGTGCGGCGCGAGAGCATCATTGGCGATGCCATGTCGCAGCTGGACGAGGCGAAGGCGCAGTATGAGGAGGGCAAGGCGCAGTACGACGCTGCGAAGGCCGAGTATGACAGCGGCTATGCCGCCTATACGCAGAAAAAAAGCGAGACCGAGGCAGAGCTCGAAAAGGCGCGTAAGCAGATAGAGGAGGCCGAGAGCATGATGGCCGACTCCTCCGTCCTCGAGCAGAAGCAGGCAGAGCTCGACGCGGCGAAGGCGGAGCTTGACAAGGGACAGGCCGAGTACGAATCCGGCCTGCGGCAGTTCAACGCCCGGTCGGCGCTCGCCTACGGCACGGTAAATGAACAGATAAGCTATTACGAAAACCGCATCAGCGAAAAGCAGAGCGATATAGAGGCACAGAACGCCGAGATCGAGAGCCTGAATACGGAGCTCGCGGCCGCTCAGGCAAACGGCGCAAATCTGAAGGCGAGGCTCATAGAGCGCAGAATACAGTCGGCGAACAATCGCATAAGCGTTTTAAACGGCGAGATCGCGCTGTGCAATGAGCGCCTTGAAGCGCATAAGGAAAAGAAGGCCGAGGTCGATGCCGAGCTTGAGCCGTACCGCAGGCAGCTTGAGGACGCAAAGGCGCAGCTCGATTCGGGCTATGCGCAGATAGCCGAGGGACAGGCGCAGCTCGATCAGGCGCGCGAGATGATAAGCAGCGGCGGCGCGCAGATAGAAGCCGCAAAAAAGCAGTACGAGCAGGGCAAGGCGGAGGCCGAGCAGGGCTTTGCCGAGGCCGAAAAGGAGCTTGCATCCGGCAAGGCGCAGCTTGACAGTGCCAAGGCCGAGCTCGACAAGGGGGCATCAGAGCTTGATGCCGCCGAAAAGCAGATAAAAAACATAAACCATGCCGATACATATGTCCTTGACCGCGATACTAACGCGGGCTACGTCTGCTTTGAGAGCGACACGAACGTCGTCCAGAGCGTTGCGGCCGTGTTCCCGGTGTTCTTCTTCCTCGTCGCGGCTCTTGTGTGCCTTACGACGATGACGCGAATGATCGACGATCAGCGCACCCAAATCGGCATCATGAAGGCGCTCGGCTATTCCTCGGGCGCTGTTATGAGCAAGTACATGCTCTATTCCGGCAGCGCCACGGTGCTCGGCTGCGTGTTCGGCATAGCGGTCGGCAGCATAGCGTTTCCGGCGATCGTGTGGTTCGGCTATGGGCTTATATATAACCTCTCGGGCCTTACCTTTACGATGGACTGGCCGCTTGCTATCGGAATAACGGCCGCAAACCTCGCCGTTACGGTGATAGTAACATGGTACTGCTGCGCAAAGGAGCTCCGAAGCGTGCCGGCAGAGCTCATCCGCCCCAAAGCGCCGGAGGCCGGCAAGAGAATATTGCTCGAGCGCATACCGGCCGTGTGGAACGATATGAGCTTCATGCAGAAGGTATCGGCGCGGAACATCATGCGCTATAAAAAGCGCATATTCATGATGCTCCTCGGCATCGGCGGCTGCACGGCGCTCGTTTTGACGGCGCTCGGCCTCAACGATACGATCCAGAACGTCGTGACGCGGCAGTATGACGATATAATCCTCTATGACTATGAGCTCACCATGGCCTATGACATGAACGACGAGGAGCAGGAGATATTTTTCCGCGATGCGGGCGATAACGTGAAGGATGCGATATTCCTCTACCGCGGCCTCGCGGAGGTCGACGGCGGCGGCCCGGTCAAGAGCGCAACGCTCACCGTGTCCGACGGCAAGGGGCTGTATAAATTCATAGACCTTGCCTATGACGGAGACCCGGTCGACTATCCCGGCAAAAACGAGGCGATCATAAACTATAACCTTGCCCGTCAGCTCGGCGGCGTCGGGGTCGGCGACGAGATAAAGCTGACGACGGCCGAGAAAAAGGTGCTGACCGTAACGGTAAGCGCCCTGTTTGACAATTATGTGGACAGCTTTGTGTTCATTTCGCCGGAGACGTATGAGGAACAGCTCGGCGAGGAGCCGGTGTATAAGTCGGCTCTTGCAAATGCGCCTGACGGGGAGGACGTGAGCGCCTGCGCCGCAGCCATCGCAAACAGCGTTGACGGCGTGAGAGGCGTGACGCTGAGCGTCGATACAAAGGCGCGCATGAGCAGCATGATGGACGGACTTCTGGTCGTCGTCGCCGCGATAATCCTCTGCGCCGGACTTCTGGCGTTTATCGTTCTGTATAACCTCACGAACATAAATATTTCCGAGCGCATACGCGAAATTGCGACGATCAAGGTCCTCGGCTTCTACCCGAAGGAGGCGGCGCAGTATGTTTTCCGCGAAAACCTCATCCTTACCGGAGCGGGCGCGGTGTTCGGCCTCGGTCTCGGCGTTGCGCTGCACGCCTTTGTCATGAACGCGATAAAGGTCGATATGATGTACTTCAAGCCGCACATAAGCTTTTTGAGCTTTGCCGTGTCGATCGTCATAACCTTCGTGTTTGCCGCCATTGTCAACGCCATCATGCGCCGCAGGATAGACAATATCGATATGGCAGGCGCACTGAAATCAATAGAGTAATTTGACAATCGGCGGTGAATATATTATATTTAAAGGTGACTAATTAATATGTTATCAGGAATGCATGATATGGAGAATTTGCAATCATCGCTGCCCGGCTGGGAGATAGTGCGCTGCATAGGCAGCGGCAGCTCCGGCAAGGTGTATGAGGTAAAGAAAAAAGATGAATACGGCGGCGACTTTCACTGTGCGCTCAAGGTGATAAGCGTTCCCGGTACTCAGAAGGAGTACGACGAAATGCTCGGCACGATGAGCGAGTTTGCCATGCGCGCAAAGCTCCGCGAAAAGGTCGAGGAGATCAGCAACGAGTACCGTCTGCTCGGCGATCTGCGCGGACACCCGAATATCGTCAACTGCGAGGATCAGATGATAATCCCGCACGAAAACGATCTGGGCTGGGATATTTATATCCGCATGGAGCTTCTGCAGTCCCTGCCGGACTATGTCCGCGAAAACGGCATGACGGCCGAGAAGGTTATAAAGCTCGGCAGCGATATGTGCACCGCGCTCGAGCAGTGCCGCAAAAACAATATAATCCACCGCGATATAAAGCCGCAGAATATATTCGTCAGCCGCTACGGGGTGTTCAAGCTCGGCGACTTCGGCGTTGCCAAGGCATCGACCATCCGCACCTCGGCGGATAAGGTCGGAACGTATTCGTACATGGCGCCCGAGGTCTATAAGGGCAAGGGCTATGACGACAGGGTGGATATATACTCCCTGGGCATGGTGCTCTATTGGCTCTTAAACGAGCGCCGCGGCCCGTTTCTTCCGATGCCGCCGCAGACTCCGACGGCAGAGCAGATAAGCGACGCGCAGATACGGCGCTTCAGAGGCGAGAGCCTGCCGCAGCCGAAAAACGGCAGCGCCGCGCTCAGAAGGGTTGTCATGACCGCGTGCAGCTATAAGATAGCCGACCGCTATGCGGGACCGTCGGAGTTTAAGCGCGCTCTTGCACTCGCGGCATCGGGCAAAACCGAGCCCGAGCCCGTGCAGATGTCCTACGGCAGCGACGAGGCTACCGTGCGCGAGGACTTCAAGGCCGATCCGCGCCCGGAGTATATACCGGAAACGCCGCGCGAGCCGAGACCGCAGCCCAAGCCGAAGCCGCGTCCCGAGACAGCGCAGGCAAAAAAAGCTCCGCCCAGGCAGGCAGAGCCGGAGCCGAAACCGAAAAAATCAATGTTCGGCTACATACTTGCGCTTGTCCTGATCCTCGCCGCGATGGCGACCGCGATAATCGTTTTTGCGCTGTCGGGCAATAACAGCGACTCCGGTAAGGACGATAAGCCCGAGGCAAGCGTTCAGCCCACGCCGACCGCGACGCCGGAGCCTGAAAAGCTTGACGTGAAGTCGGTCATGCTCAGCTCCCCGAGCCTTACGCTCACCGTTGACGATGAGGCACAGCTCAAGGTAAGCTGCACGCCCGAGCCCTCCGCCGGGCAGGATGAGCCGGAGTATGTCTGGAAGAGCAGCGATACCTCTATTGTCACCGTAACGCAGGACGGCAAGCTGAAGGCCGTCAGCGAGGGCTCAGCCACCGTTATGGTCTACGTCAAGGATAAGATGGAGGTGTACGATCAGTGCACCGTTTTAGTCGAGCGCCCCAAGGTAACGGAGCTCACGATCGAGGAAATGCCCGTCAAGACGGTGTACACCGTCGGCGAGGAGCTCGATACGACCGGGCTCGTGCTCAGAGCCTATTACAATAACGGCTCGGCAAAGCGCATAACAGATCCCGAGGAATACAGCGTCGAGTGCGACATGACGGGCCTCGGCAACCGTGACGCGACCGTCACATACGACGGTAAAACCGTAACCTACACCGTAAGAATAAGCCTGTTCGGATAAGAAAAAAGCTCCCCTCCGGGGGAGCTTTTTGTTATTTGCCGAGCCTTGCAAAGTATTTAAACGTCATCGGCCAGACGATACCGGCAAAGAGGATGACGATGAAATAGCGCACGCCGTGGGCCACGCAGTGCCCTCCGAAGAGTGCGAGCAGCGGAGCCTTGAGCACGGCCTTGAGTGCAAGCAGTATGCCGAGTCCGGCGGCGACCTTTATTATCTGTGCCCACCAAACGGCCTGCGTGGGGAAGCGGATATATTTCGTGTCGATATAGAACGTCAGCAGCAGTCCGACCGCGCAGAACAGCATCATATATGCATTCTTGAGCCCCTCCGCGTAATTGTCGGCGTCAACGTCGGCGGGAAAGTCATACAGCTCGACGAAGGCGACGAAGGCCGCGGCCATCACGATAAATATCGCAAATATTATGTAAACCTTTTTCGGATCGCTGTCCATGTTGCGGAAGAAGGGATAGATCACGAAAACGAGCACCGTTCCGACTATGAGCGACACGCCTACGTCCAGCGGGGTGTGAACTCCGAGATACATGCGCGAGAACGCCGTCAGCGCGATGCACAGGATGAAGGCTATCCTCAGAGCCGTGCTTTTATAAAATCTTGCAGGTGCGCCGAACACGGCAAAGGCGTTCTGCGTGTGTCCGCTGGGGAAGGAGTAGCCTCCGGCATCGGCGCGTGCGCTTTCGACGATGGTGAAATCGGGGTCTTTCACCCAGGGGCGCGGTATGCGGAACCACAGCTTTAAAAACTGGTTTATGATGGTGCCGGCAAAGCCCACGGTCATCATGTAGTAGCCGCAGCTTTTGTTAATGCACCAGAACACGATTATTGCCGCCGCGATAAAACCGGCCTCTCCGCCGAGATTCGTAACGATACTCATCACGGTGTCGAGAAACGGCGTGCGTATTTTTTCAAGTGCGTAGAGAAGTTCCATGTGTCACCTCAGATTTTTTCTTTTACAGTACCATAAAGTAAAGCCGTCTGCAATGCAAACGGCTTTAAAATTTTTTTGTCAGGCCTCCGCGATTATGCGGTGAATGACCTTGGTAAAGCGCGCCTCGTTGTAGATAACGGGAACGGGGTAGACGGGGTTTGCCTCCTCCATTGCCCAGACGCACATCTGATGAATATCCTTTTCCTTGATGAAGTCAAAGCCGGAGGGGATGTTCATGCGCTTATTCATGGCGCGGATCTCGGCTATAAATGCCTTTGCCTTTTCCTCGTCGCTGCCGTCGGTCCTGACGCCGGTGAGCTCCGCCAGATGCGCGAGCTTTTCATAAACCGCCTCGCCGTAGTCCTCAAGGACGATCGGAAGAATGACCGCGTTTGCAAGGCCGTGCGGAGTGTTGTACAGTCCGCCGAGTGTGTGCGCTATCGCGTGCACGTTGCCGACACCTGCACGGGTGAAGGCAAAGCCGGCCTTGAAGGCCGCCGTGAGCATCTGCTGACGGGCTTCCATATCGTTGCCGTTATTGTATGCGCGCTCAAGGTATTTGAATATCAGCACCGTCGCCTCCTCGGCCAGACGGAGCGACTCCTTGGTGTTGTAGGTCCAGCAGATATATGCCTCAACGGCGTGGGTCAGAGCGTCCATGCCTGTCGTCGAGGTGGTTTTCTGCGGAAGATCGCGCGTAAGCTCGGGGTCGAGTATCGCGTACCTGGGTATCAGGCACAGATCCATTATCGCATACTTGTGATGCGTCTCGGGATCGGTGATGACCGCGGCTATCGTCGTCTCGGAGCCTGTGCCCGCCGTCGTCGGAACGGCGACGAAGGTGGGTATCTTGTGCCTTACGCGCAGAAGTCCGGCCATTTTGTTAACCGGCACGTCCGGATGAACGACTCGTGCCGCAGCACCCTTTGCCGCGTCCATCGGAGAGCCGCCGCCTATGGCGAGGAAGCCCTGGCAGCCGGTCTCGAGGTACAGCTTCTGTATCTCGTCTACGACGGTGACGGTCGGGTTCGCGGACACGTCGGAATAATGCTCATAGGCGATACCGGCCTTGTCCAGCGCCGCCTTTGCTATGGGCGCGATCGTTTTGCCGACCGTGCGGCCCGTTACGATCATGACCTTTTTGACGTGCTTTCTCTTAAAAAGCTTTCCGACTTTCTTCAGCGAGCCTGCCCCCACGACGGTTTTGGGCTTATGCCACGGCAGCGCGCGCGCGCCGACATTAAAAACTGCCTGAAACGAGCGATAATATGCATTTTTTATTGCATCCATATGCTGTAATTCCTCCCAACGTTAGATACACATATTTTAATATACATATTGTATTTAGTCAAGGAAAAAACAAGCTTGACAAATATCGAATATCGATATATACTGTAAGCAACATCGAATATCGATATATGGGAGGTGAGCCGGTGGCAAGGAAAAAGTTTTCGACATTGACAGAGCCGATGTTTTACCTGCTCATGTCGCTGCTCGGCGGCCCGAAATGCGGCATAGATATAAGCGACTGCATCGCCCGCCGCAGCGCGGGGCGGGTAAACCTCGGACCGGGCACGCTGTATGCGCTGCTTTCGGAGTTTGAACAGGAGGGACTTATAAAATATGTCGGCGTTGAGGGCAAGCGCAAGATATATGAGCTCACGCCGATAGGGAAGAAGGCATATGAGGATGAGCTAGTGCGGCTCAGACTGTGCCTTGACGACGCAAAGGAGGCGGAAAAAGATGGGAAGATACGTTAGACGCATAGTACCCTTCGGCTCGGGAGATATCCCGGCCGTGCAGCGCTGGCTTGAGGATATGGCCGAAAAGGGGCTGTTTTTTAGAGAAGACGGCATTTTGTTTTCAAAATTTGAGAAGGGCGAGCCTAAGAAAATGCGCTATCGCCTCGACTTCTGCGATGTCGCGGCCTGCGACATTCCGGATGACAAAAAAGAATTTTACGAGCACAGCGGCTGGCAGGTCGTCGGCGATTACAAAAACGATTTCGTAGTCGTCTGCACCGACGACCCCGATGCGGCCGAGCTATACACGGAACCGGAGCTTCTCGTTAAGCCGCTTAAAAAGCTCGCACGAGAGCATCTGTTTATGGCGCTTATCTTTCTCGTCATGGCGCTGTGCACGCAGCTTACGCCGTTTTTAGGCTCAATGTGGCAGTACGGCGAAGATATGCTGGATTTCCTGCTGAATATCAAGGCAGTATACGCAGTGCTCGTTATCGTCATGGCTCTGCTCCTGCTGACGGAAGCGGCCGTGCAGCTCAGGATATGGCTGAGGCTCAGGCGTCTTGCCGCAGAGGCCGCGCCCTCGGCAGCGGAGCCGGGCTCACGGGCGGCGGCAGGATATGTTATAACGGCAATAGGCCTGCCGCTTGCCGTCGTATGGATCGTACACTGGCTATGCCCCGTAACTGCGCCGAACCTGAGACTGCTGCCCGACGACGTATCCGGTATCGGCATCCCCACGGCGGAGGAGGTCATACAGCTCGGTACTTATGACAGAAGAACGGAAGTTTTCGAGACGGCAGACGCATTCCTGACAAAGAAGATCGTGTTGTCTCAGGCAAAGGACCTGAGAGACTCTGACGGGCAGCTGAGCGGCATCCTGCAATACAGTGCAGAGTACCGTGAAGCTCCCACGGCGCTGATCGCAAAGGACTATTTCTCCAAACGCATGGCTTTCATCAAGGCGGAGTACGACAATAGCATACTCATCAGCATGAACGAGCTGTCAAGAGTAAGGCTTATGGGATATGGACTCGGCAATGTGCCGTACTATCGTCAGGAGCAGTATGAAGAAGACGGAGCCGAGGTGTTCTGGCAATACTATAACAGAGGCGACAGCCGCGATGTGTACGGCATAAACCGATTGGTCATAAGATATGAAAATAAGGTCATGGATGTTTACTGCGACGGAAACAGCGACTTTTACGATCATATTCCGGAGTATATAGACTGCCTCAAAAGTGCAAAATAGACAAAGGCGGGAGCTCAAAGCGCGGGCTCCCGTCTTTATTTCGGTATAATTCACGATTGACTTTTGTTAAGATTGCTTTAAAATACTAATATAAATTCATCTTAACGGTAAAAGAGGGGCTCAGCTTGAAGAAAATAACCAGGGTCGCGCTCATAACCTCGGGCGGCGACTGCCAGGGGCTGAACGCCGCGATGCGCGGCATAGGAAAGTCACTGCACAACAAGATAGAAAATCTCGAGATATTCGGCATGTACGACGGATACCGCGGCCTCATAGACGGCGATTATAAGTATATGGAGCCCAAGGATTTTGCCGGGATCCTCACTCAGGGCGGCACGATCCTCGGCACCTCGCGCCAGCGCTATATTCCGGGCAAGGACATAGTCGACGACGACGGCAACAGCCTCATCCCCGCGATGAAGGACACCTATAATAAGCTCAATCTCGACTGCCTTGTCATCATGGGCGGCAACGGTACGCAGAAAAGCGCAAAGCTCCTTATGGACGCGGGCATGAACGTCGTGACCCTGCCCAAGACCATCGACAACGATATCTGGGGCACCGATACGACCTTCGGCTTCCAGAGCGCGGTTGATATAGCGACAAACGTCATAGACTATATCCACTCGACAGCCTCGTCACACAGCCGCGTGTTCCTCGTCGAGCTCATGGGACGCGACGCGGGCTGGCTCACGCTGCACGCCGGTATAGGCTCGGGTGCGGATATCATTCTCATCCCCGAAATACCCTATGATATCGACAATATCCTCAAGGCCATCGACCACCGCCGCCGTCACGGAAGGAGCTTTTCCATCCTTGCCGTTGCAGAGGGCGCGAAGAGCGTGCACGATCAGATACTCACCGAGGAGGAGAGCCGCCGCCGCCGCGAGGAGTCGAGGCACTCGACGATATCCTACGAGATCGCAGCTCAGATCGAGGCCGCCCTCGGCCAGGAGGCCCGCGTCACGGTTCCCGGCCACTATCAGCGCGGAGGCCCTCCGTGCCCGTATGACCGCGTGCTCGCCACCGAGTTCGGCACAGCAGCGGCAGACCTCATCGTCAACAGGCAGTACGGCCGCATGGTCGCCATACAGAACGGCCATATCGTGTCCATCCCGCTCGAGGAGGCCGCAAGCAAGACCAAATTCCTGCCCACCGACCACCCGCTCATCCAGGTGGCACGCGATATCGGCATATGCTTCGGCGACTGAAATTGCCGGTTATATGAAAAACTCCCGTCCGCGGACGGGAGTTTTTCAGCGTGTCAAAAAAGTCTGTGACTTTTTTGACACGCTTCAAAAACGCCACATTTTTTGTGAAGCTTGCGCTTCACGAAAAATCTCGCTGTGCTCGTCAAAAAGTCTGATAAATCAGACGTTTTTGATGGCTATAATCCAATTCGAGGCGGGTCTTACCCCCCTCGAGCTCCCCCGCTGCGCGGATATCTCTACGCAGCAGCATAGGTTTTTCTATATTATCATTATCAGTATTTAAACGGCTTTTTCTGCTGCCGGCACCAGGTTTTCAGAACAAAGCGCGTCGGCAGAAGCTTAACGCCCAGCACCTGCAATCTCTCCGGCAGACCGAGGATGGAAACGGCCTTGCTGCGGTGCATGTCCTTTACGGCCTTTTCGACGACCTCCTTCGGCCCGTAGTATCGGTTAAAGTAGCTGACGGTGTCGTCATGTATCGCGTGGCTGAAGAACTCCGTCTGTATCCAGCCGGGGCACACGGCCATCACGCGGATGTTTCTCCGGCACAGCTCGACGCGCAGCGCCTTCGAGAAGCTGAGCACATAGGCCTTTGACGCACCGTACACGTTTATATACGGCACCGGCTGGAACGAGGACATCGAGCCCATGTTGTATATCTGCGCACCGTCCGGCATATAGGGGAGGGTGATATAGGTCATGCCAGTAAGCGCACGGTCATTGAGATCGATTATCTCAAGCTGCTTTTCCATGTCCATCTCGGTGTAGGTTCCGAAAAGGCCGAAGCCGGCGGCATTTACGAGCACCCTGACCTCCGGCTTTTCGGCCTCGAGCAGAGCCCTGAATGTGCCGAGGCTGCCGCGGTCGAGAAGATCGAGCACAACGGGGCGTATCTTTGCCCTGACATGCTGCTGAAGCTCCAGAAGCCTGTCCTCGCGCCGCGCTATGACCCACAGCTCGTCAAGCTCCGTGTCCTTATCGATTGCGTATACAAATTCTCTGCCCATGCCGGAGGATGCTCCGGTGATAACGGCGATCTTTTTCATAAAATTTCTCCTTTTTACCGTAAAAGGCACAGCCGAGGCTGTGCCTTTGCTTTTTTTGCTTTACTCTGCGTTGCTTGCCTTCAGGGCATTGAGTCCGTTCATGAGAATGTTGGACAGCGTCTGCGCAAACTCCTCGGCCGATACGCCGAAGTCGTCGAGTATCCACATATTATAAGCGTGCATCGTGCCGCCTGCTATGAAGCGGGCGTACACCATGGCCTTTTCCTTGCCGCCCCAGCGCGCGACGAGCTCCTCGTCGGACAGGATGTATTTCGTAAGCCAGGTCTTGAGGTGTATGCCGAGATCATAGACGTTCACGAACTTAAAAAGTCTCTTTGCCGGGTCGCGGCTGGCAACTATCATCTCCGCCGCCATCAGCATGATGGGATATGGATCCTCCTCCAGCTCGCTTGCCTTATAGTCGCCGAATATGGCGTCGGCGTGGGCATAAAGATCGACTATAAGCTGCTGACGCACATCCTCAAGATTCGAAAAGTGCGCATAAAAGGTACCGCGGCTGACATTGGCCCGCTTCAAAAGTTCGTTTACCGTGATCTGCTTGAAGTCCTTTTCGTACATGATCTCAAGAAGGGCGTCTTTTATCGCTTTCTTGGACTTTTCGACCATTCTGTTGTTAGTACTCATGAATAATTTCCACCCCTGAAAATTTTAAAGAATGTTTAAATGTAAATTAAAAAAGTTTAATTTTATACCTGTAGTCTGATTGTAACCGAAAGTAGAATAAATTTCAATAGTTAAAACGAAAAAAGTTCAAAAATATATTTATAAGCAGATAACGTACAGCTATATACGGAATATACGAATTTGTATAAAACGCTATATGATTAACGATAAAACACAGCGAAATGTACAAAGATGGATAAAAACATAAGAAAAGTATGAAATAGCGCTTGACAAAACGCTGGTATAAGTTTATGATTAGACAAAACAAAGCAAAAAGTTCAGCACTAAGTGAGGAGGAAGAACTATGTGCACACTGTTAAAGCCGTCAATAGAAAAGCCGTGGCTGAAGTTCTTTACGGAAGAGGCGAGGGAAGCGCCCATGCCGGAAAACACCATTTACCGTCATCTGCGCGAGTGCAGCGAGGGCGGACTCGATGACACGGCGCTCAACTACTTCGGCAAAAAGATCAGCTACGGCAGGCTGCTTGACGAGATAGACAATGCAGCGGGCGCCTTCAAGGCAGCCGGCATCAAAAAGGGCGACATCGTCGCCGCCGCGACCGTCACTATCCCCGAGATGGTCTACGCGCTCTACGGACTTAATAAGATCGGCGCCGCGCCCGTGGTTCTCGACCCGAGAACGAATGCACGCGAGGTAATGCGCTTTGTCAGAGAGACCGGCGCAAAGATATTTATCGTCATTGACCTGTTCTTTGACGCACTAAAGGATGCCATCCTTGAGTCCGGCGTCGAGAAGATCGTCGTCATCTCGGCCGACACCTCGCTGCCCGCATCCATACGTTTTCTCAAGCAGCTCAAGATGCCCGCTCCCAGGATAGAAACGGGCGACAGAGTCCTCACATGGACGCAGTTTGCGGCTCTCGGCAGCGGCGTCGAGACCGAAACCGTCGAGTACGGCGAGAACGATCTCGCGGCCGTAACGCTTACCGGCGGCACGACCGGCGCACCCAAGGGCGTTATGCTCTCAAACGACGGCTTCAACGCCATCGCCTTTGATTTCAAGCACTGCGGCGTGTCCTACAGGCGCGGCCAGCGCTTCATGAACATCATTCCGATGTTTGCCTCCTACGGCATCGTATCGAGCCTGCATATGCCGCTCACGCTCGGCCTTGAGGTCGTTATAATCCCGAAGTTCAACGCCGATAAGGTCGGCTACTACGTCAAGAAGTACCGCCCCGAGCACACGCTGCTCGTTCCGGCGCATTACGAAAAGCTCATGAACAGCAAGGAAATGTCCAGGGGCTTTGACCTCAGCTTTTTCCGCACCGCCGGAAGCGGCGGTGACACCATGAACGCCGGTCTCGAGGCAAAGCTCAACAGCTTCCTTGAAAGCCGCGGCTGCCGCTATCCTCTTTCGCAGGGCTACGGCATGAGCGAGGTATCCTCGGCCGCATCCTGCTGCTGCAACGGCAACTTCAAGAGCCTGTCCGTCGGCTACCCGCTTCTCACCACCACCATCGGCATCTTCGAGCCGGGCACGACAAACGAACTCGACTACGGCGAGGAGGGCGAGATCTGCATAAGCGGTCCGTCGATCATGCTCGGCTACCTCAACAATAAGGCCGAGACCGATAAGGTCATCGTCCGCCACCCCGACGGAACGCTCTGGGTGCACAGCGGCGACATCGGACACATGGATTCCGACGGCTTTGTGTACATTAAGGGAAGAATAAAGCGCATGATAACGCTCTTTGACGGCCATAAGGTTTTCCCGTCTCATCTTGAAAGCATCATCGGCCGGCACTCCAGGATCCTCAGCTGTGCGGTGGTCGGCGTAAACGACAAGGACCATGCGCAGGGTCAGCTTCCTCTTGCGGTAGTCGAGCTGAAGGCAGGGGAGAGCGAGAGGCACTTTGCAATAAAGACCGAGCTTATGGAAATGTGCCGTAAGGAGCTTGAAGCCCGCTCGATGGTCTGCGACATAGTTTTCGTGGACGAAATGCCCCACATGGGCATGGGCAAGATAGATTACAGCAGGCTTGCCGCCGAATATAAAGATATCAATTACGTTACAGAGGCTGTCTGAACGGCCGATAGGAGAGAAATATGAAACATACAAAACGAATACTCAGCTTGGTGCTCGTGCTCGTCATGGTGTTCGCACTCTGCGCACCTGCGCTGGCGGCCGGAAGCTATGAGCCTTACAGATACTATATGTGCGTCGGCGACAGCATCGCCGCAGGCTGCGGCCTCACAAGAGACGGCAGCGAGACTTATTTCGACCAGGAAACGGACGATCCGACATATATCACGGATTCGAACTATCTCTACCATGGCTTTGATTTCACTGCCGTCCCGAAGGCATACCACAGCCTCGTTGCAAATGAGCTTGACGCAAAGCTTCTGCAGTATGCGCTCAGCGGTATGCGTGCAGTTGAGTTCAGATATTTCCTCGAAGGCGTGTACAATGATTTTGACTCTACCTACACCTGGGGCAACAAATGGTACGATTTTGACGGCAGCGGCTCTTTCACTCTCAGCGACTTCAAATATGTCACCGATCAGAAAAACTATACCGAAGCCATAAAGAAAACAAACCTCATCAGCATAAACCTCGGCTCGAACGACGTTTTCTCAATGTCGGCATCCCTGGTACTCAAGGAGTACACCAAGGACACGGAAAATAATACTCTCAAGGGCATCAAGGACTTTCTCAACAAGGGCGGCAGCATCGGCGAAGGTTTTGCAAAGCTGCTGCAATACTGCCAGACCGCCGGTGAGCTTGCAAAGCTCGGCACCATGCTGGCAGGCTACCTCACAGTTACATACAATCAGTTCACCGAAAACTATAAGGCTGTCATTGAGAAGATATACGAGATAAATCCCGATATCACGGTCGTGGCTCTCGGCGTGTTCAATCCCTTTGAACACACGAAGATAAGCGACGGCAGCTTCACCAGCCTGCGCGCGGTCACGGCTCCCACCGTTACCATGATAAATACCTATATAAAAAGCTTTGCGCTCAAGTACGATAACTTCCGCTATGTCAATATCATCGGTACCGAGACCTATGACCAGAACGTGACGGACAATCATTTCTCCGACTATTTTACCGTCAAGGCTCACCCGACCATTGCCGGACATCAGTACATTGCGCAGCAGATACTCAGCGCGCTGCCCGAGCGCGGAACGCTTCCGTTCACGGATGTTCCCTCCGATGCATGGTATTACGACGAGCTCTACTACGCATGGTATAACGGCCTTATAAAGGGTACGAGCGACACGGAGTTTACGCCTGCCTCTACTACCACCCGCGCACAGGCCGTGACGGTTCTCTACCGCATGGCGGGCTCACCGAACGTGAGCGGGCTCACCGAGCCCTTTACGGATGTGCCCGATGATTACTGGGCGCGCGACGCTATTATCTGGGCATATGAAAACGCCATTATCTCCGGCTACAACGCGACGACCTTCGGCCCGAACGACGGTCTTACCCGCGGCCAGTTCGTGACGATAATGCACAGATACGCCGGAACACCGGCCGCAAGCGGCGACCTCAGCGTGTTCTCCGACGCATCTTTTATAGCAGGAAGCTACCGCAATGCAGTCCGCTGGGCTGTTGCAAACGATGTTGTCAACGGCTACAAGGACGGAACCTTCCGCCCGAACACGCTCATTACCCGCGCCCAGCTTGCAGCCATCCTCGCGCGCTTTGACAAGATATGATCCGTATGATATGACGCTCAGCAGTCAATTATCATAAATCCCCCCCATCATTCCGCGGCTCCCATACCATCTTCCTTTTCTTCCTCACTCCATATTGCCGCGGACAGGACCGGTCACAACAGTGACCGGTCCTCAGCGTGTCAAAAAAGTCTGTGACTTTTTTGCACGCTTCAAAAACGCCACATTTTTTGTGAAGCTTGCGCTTCACGAAAAATCTCGCTGTGCTCGTCAAAAAGTCTGATAAATCAGACGTTTTTGATGGCTATAATCCAATTCGAGGCGGGTCTTACCCCCCCCTCGAGCTCCCCCGCTGCGCGGATATCGCTACGCAGCAGCATAGGTTTTTTGACAGTCTCAGGACCGGTCACAACAGTGACCGGTCCTTTTTGCCTGCACATTGAGGCTGTATCCTTACGCACTTTGCGGGTGCACGAGCGGCAGCAACAGCAAAAAACACTTGTTAAATGGAGTGATTTCTGTTAAAATACAGATACGATTACTTACGGAGGCTAAGCAATGTCTGTAAAAAGGCAAAGCGGAAAAAGCTCAAAACGAGTTTACATAATATGCGCTGTGCTTACGCTTGCGGTGCTCGGCATAGTTTTCGGCATACACAGATATAGAATATCGCAGGTCGCGCCGGTGTATCAGGTGCATGTTGACGGGCTGGAGGCCGCGACGCCTGCGGAGGCTCAGGCCGCGTGCAGGGCCGATTATAAGCGCTTTCTGGAGCAGTCGGAAAAGTACCCCGGCTGCACATGGGTGTGGACGGGAAAGCGCATGCTCTATCTCGTAAAGCCCGAAGCGCTGGAGATCGACGCCTCGGCAGAGGAGACGGGCTTCACGGCGGTGAAGTTCATAAACGCCTCCGGCAAGGAGCGCAGCGGTTATATAATTGACCCGGCCACGGAGCCGGTCGAGCTCGGCAGGATCAGGATCGGCGATAAGTCGGAGGAATATACCTACGATAATGTCAGCATGACGATCCGCACCGGACTGCGCAGCGGCGAGATAAAATACGAGAACGCGGTCTATCTCTGGGAAAAGGATTCCGACCTCGTCCTTGCCGTGCGGCCGGATACATATACGCAGGTCGAGGGGAATATAGTCAGCTTTACCGATGACGGAAACGTTGCCCACACCTGCTATATTCTCGATACTGAAATTTGAAGGTAGGATCATAGATGGCAAATGCCGCAATGGAAACGGGCGCTGATGCAAAGCGCCTGTTTGAAATAATAAAGGTTATCAGGAAGTATAAGATCACGCAGGGGATGAGCCCCGATGAGCTGTGCGACATGCTCAAGGAGCTCGGCCCGACGTTTGTAAAGCTCGGTCAGCTTCTTTCGATGCACCCGGAGATCATTCCGATGGAGCACTGCAAAAAGCTCGAGGATCTGCGCACGGACGCGTCAAGGCTTGTCACGGCGCAGATACGCGAGATAATAAGTGAGGAATACGGCAAGCCTTGGAACAAGGTGTTCCGGCAGATAATGCCGTATCCGCTGGGCGCTGCGTCTATCGCACAGGTGCACGAGGCCGTGCTGCTCGACGGGACGCACGTCGCCGTAAAGATCCAGCGGCCGGACATATATTCGGTCATGGAGCGCGACGTAAGGCTCATAAAAAGTGCGCTGAACGTCGTGAAGCTCAAAAAAATAAACAACGTCATGGATATCGGCGACACGATAGACGAGGTCTGGGCGGTCGCGCAGGAGGAGATGGACTTCGAGCGCGAGGCAGACAATATCCGCCGTGTGCGCGAGAATATCGAGGGTATAAAGTACGTTTACTGCCCGAAGGTGTATGACGAGCTTTCGACAAAGCATATCCTTGTTATGGAGTATATCGGCGGCTTTGAGCTGTGCAATAAGGCCGCGATGATCGAGCAGGGCTACAATGTGCAGGAGGTCTGCACGAAGTTTATCAATAACTACATCAAGCAGTTTTCCGAGGACAGGTTTTTCCACGCAGACCCGCATCCGGGCAATGTCCGCGTGTGGGACGGGCGCATAGTGTGGCTCGACCTCGGCATGATGGGTACGCTCACGAGCACGGACGCGGAGCTGATAAAGGTTTGCATGAAGGCGATATTCAGCAACGACCATCTCAGCTTTGCAAATGCGATACTCAAGATCTGCGAGCACGATCCGGAGCTCGACCGCGAGGCGTACTATGAACGCATGCAGGCGTATCTCGATAAATACCGCGTCCTGTCCATGGCGCAGATGAGCAGCACGGTCGATATTTTTGCCGACCTTTACCGCATCGCACGCGACTTCGGCATCAAGGTCCCGAAATCGCTGACGCTGTTCTGGCGCAGCCTGTCGATCATGGAGGGCACGGTGTCCGACCTCTCGCCGAAAACGGACCTTGCGGCGATCATCGGCAAGCACCTTGCCGCGCAGGCAATGGTGGGCGGCGTGGCAGGCAGCATAACGCGCAAAATATCCCACCGCAGGCTCATTTCCGGCAGCGCGCTGCACTATAACGGCAGCGACCCGGATGAGCTCAACGACGACGAATTTGACGAGCTCGACCAGGAGCCCGACGGAGATATCGAAGAATAGATGAGATGGATGAGATGAAAGGGAAGCCACCGGTCAATTGACCGGTGGCTTTCAGCGTGTCAAAAAAGTCGGTGACTTTTTTGCACGCTTAAAAAACGCCACATTTTTTGTGAAGCATGCGCTTCACGAAAAATCTCGCTGCGCTCGTCAAAAAGTCTGATAGATCAGACATTTTTGATGGCTATAATCCAATTTGAGGCGGGTCTTACCCCCTCGAGCTCCCCCGCTGCGCGGATATCTCTACGCAGCAGCATAGGTTTTTTGACAGTCTCGAAGCCACCGGTCAATTGACCGGTGGCTTTCTCTGTTTCAAAGTATTGAGGGAAGCGGCGGCATTTCCGTCCTGACGGCGGCTTCCGCTCGGGATAACGGTGATATATGTATCGGCAGCTGTGCCGGTCTGGCTCTAAAAGCTTGCGGAGCGATAGGCGGCCAGGAGGCTTTCGAGGGCCTCTATCCTGCGGCGCAGATGTACTCCGCTGTCGCAGTCGGCGATGTAGCGGCGGCGCTCGAAGCTTTCGACCTGCACGGCCTCGGACTCGATATCGGCGTTATCGTCAATGACGGCGGCGACACCCTCAAAGGGCTTGTGCGCCTTGATCTTCAGACCGTGGGAGTTAAAAACAAGCGTGTAGCCTGCGATGCCCGTCGTTTTCCGATACGCCTCGCAGAAGCCGCCGTCGATGATAAACAGCTTTCCGCCGGCCTTGACGGGGCTTTCGCCCTTTTTGGCCTTGACCGGTGTGTGGCCGTTTATGATGTGCCCATGCTCGGGATCAAGGCCGAACTCGGACAGGATCATGCCCGCGACCTGCTCGTCCTCCCAGAAGCTGAAGTAGGGGTTCTTTGGCTCCTCCCAGGTGCTCTGATCGTCCACGACGCCGCGCTCAAAGGTGTGGAAAACACGGCCGGAGAAGGGGCTGTCGTTGCCGCACCAGAGGTACCACATCATGTCCAGTGCCGACTCGTCGTGCTTTGCCCAGGCGTTTTTGACCACCATGTCCGAGTAGTCCATCAGACTCTTGCCGGAGTACCACACGCCGCCGTGCCGCACGCGTGCAAACTCGCCGTCCTCGGTCATGGGGATGCAGCCGTGGTACAGGAGGTTGCCGTTGCAGCAGAGGTATGTGCTGCCGACGCGGTAAATGAAGTCCATGTGGCGGTGCAGCGACTGGCTTTCGCGGAAGAGATTGACGTACTCGTTTACGAGGTCTATCTCATCGTCGTTCAGGCTGTACGGGTCATTGCGGTCAATGGTCGGCCATTTGTCGGTGTTCAGGGGATAAACGCCCTCGTCGAGTATGACGGTGCAGTTTTCAAAGTCGCAGCGGCTGAGCATAAGGCGCGAGTTCATACCGTAGCCGGGGTGGCGCAGTATTATCCTGCCCTCGAGCTTGAAGCCGATGGTGTTGAGCGCTATGCTGACGTTTTCCTTCGTCGCCTCGCCGTAGTATTTGCGGGTGAAATCATACAGCGGCTGAAGCGATATGCCGTAGCGCCGCTCGAGCAGATTCCCGTTGCCGTAGTCGAGCGAGATCCTGAGCACCGTGAATATGCAGGCGGGGCTGCCGGAGGCGGCGCCCAGCCAGAGAATATCGTGGTTGCCCCACTGAATGTCGATATTCGGGTGCTCCATGAGCGCATCGAGCAGCCGCGCAGGCTCCGGGCCGCGGTCAAATATATCGCCGACTATGTGCAGCTTATCGACGGCCAGGCGCTTTATTATATCCGACAGAGCCGTTATGACGTCGTCGGCGGCGCCGGTCGATATGATCGACTCCAGTATCGCGTCGTGATAGCGGAGCTGATTTGAATACTCGTCGCGCTGCATATGCAGCAGCTCATCGAGAACGAAGCTCCATTGCTGCGGCATCTGCCGGCGCACATATGTGCGCGTGTATTTGCTCGAAAGCGTCTCGGCCAGCGTGCGCAGCATGGTCAGAACGCTTTTCAGCGTGTCGTGCGTATACTCGCCGGACTCGCGCATGGCGCTGAGCTTTTCGCGCGGATAGTAAATGAGTGTGCACAGACTGCGGCAGCGCTCCTCGCCGATCTCGGCCTCGAAAAGGCGCAGGACCTTCTCGAGTATAACGCCGGAGCAGTTGTTGAGTATATGCCGCACGGCCGCATATTCGCCGTGCAGGTCGCTTATAAAGTGTTCGGTGCCCATGGGCAGGGCAAGGATCGCGCGAAGATTAATGATCTCCGAGCAAACGGCCGCCTCGTCGGGGTATTTTTCCGACAGCAGCTCAAGGTATTCTCTCGAAAATTCACTCATATGTAAAAACCTCTTGATTACCGTACTTTTTTATACACTGATGATATCATTTAAATTCACAATTTACAACTTGAAATTGCGTAAAATGTTTGTATAATGTCGTTATATGATATAAAAAGGGTGGTTTTTATGAACAATAAACTCAAGCAGAAACTGGATAAGGGTGAAAAGCCCATCGGCATATTTTTCGACACCGCAAGCGAATATCTCATGGAGTGCACGGGCCGCACCGGAATAGACTACGTCATCATTGATAACGAGCATTCTCCGGTTGAGGCCGAGACGAGCGCAAGGCTCATCCGCGCCGCCGAAAACGCGGGCGTAACCCCTCTGTGCCGTGTGCGCGAGATCAGCCGTCCGGCGCTGCTCAAGCTTCTGGACGTCGGAGCACAGGGCCTTATCATTCCCAACGTGAATAACGTCGATCAGGTCAGGGACATAATATCCTATGCCCGCTACTATCCCGTCGGCCGGCGCGGCTTCTGCCCCTCACGCAAGGACGGCTGGGGCTTTGACGGACTGGGCGGCGTACCCGAAACGATGGCGCACTTTAACGCCGAAACGCTCATACTGCCGCAGTGCGAAACGGTCGGTGCGCTCGAAGCCATCGAGGAGATCGCCGCGCTCGACGGTGTTGACGGCATTTTCGTAGGACCGTTCGACCTGTCCATTTCCATGGGAATGCCCGGCGACTTTACTAACCCCGTGTTCCGGGCGGCAATCGACCGCATAATAAATGCCTGCCGCGCGGCAGGCAAGAAGAGCATTCTGTTTACAGGCACCGTGGAGGGCGTGGCGGACGGCTTTGCCCGCGGCTTTGACGGCATGGCATACAGCCTCGACGCCGCAATATTCATCGACGCTCTCAGGGAACGCGTCGAAAAAATGCGTCAGTTAAGCAAATAAATGCCCATATTCAGATATCCCGCGAACGTGACCCACAGAAGGTAGGGAAGCATGAGCCGTCCGGCTCTGCCGTCTGCCCTGCGAAACTGCACTGCCGTCAGCAGCACGGATATCCACAGCAGGCACAGGCAGATAAAGGCCGCGAGGTATTTGTCGAAATTAAAGAAAATAATCGGCCAGCAGAAGTTGAGAACGAGTGACAGCGCATAGTAAACGGCGCCGCGCCGCTTTACCTTCGGCTGTGCATCGGAAACCCAAACCGTGCAGGACGCAAGTCCCATAAGGATATACAGCAGCGTCCAGACAGCCGGAAACAGCCAAGCCGGCGGCGCGAGCGGCGGCTTCGTGACAAGCTCGAACATTATCACGTTATCCTTTGTTATAAGCCCCGAGAGCCCGCCGGCGGCAAGCGGCACGGCAAGGCTCGCAATGAGCTTTTTCCACTTGATCTTCATGTTTATCACCCGTGTTATGATATGGCCGGACGGCCGGTCTTATTCGTAAAAAGAAATGAAAAAGCATCTGACAAGGAAACAGCAGAAGTACGCCGGCATAGCGGTGATAGCCATCGCCGTCGCCGCAACGGCGCTCATCATATGGTATGCTGGCGTTCCGCTCGTGCGCTTTGCGTCCCGGCCGGAAAAGTTCCGCCAATGGGTAAACGGCAGCGGAGTTCTCAGCCGCTTTGCCTATATCGGCATGGTGATCCTTCAGATCGTCATCGCCGTGCTTCCGGGAGAACCGTTCGAGATCGCCGCGGGCTATGCCTTCGGCGCGGTCGAGGGAACGCTCCTGTGCCTTGCGGCATCAACTCTCGGCAGCGTTATGGTGTTTCTGCTCGTGCGCCGCTTCGGCCCCAAGCTCGTCGAGATATTTTTCACCGAGGACAAGCTGCGCAGGGTACGGTTTTTGAAAACAACGCCGAAGCGCGATTTTATCTTTTTCGTCATTTTCATGATCCCCGGAACGCCGAAGGATCTCCTGTGCTATTTCGCAGGGCTCACCGATATCAAATTTTCCGTCTGGCTGCTTATATGCTCGCTCGGAAGGCTGCCCGCGATCGTGACCTCGACAGTCGGCGGCGATGCGCTTGGCACGTCAAACTACTGGTTTGCGGCCATAGTATTCGCCGTGACGCTCGTCATAAGCCTTGCGGGCCTGCTGCTGTATAAGCACATATGCACTAAGCACGAAAAACAAAAATAATATTTAAAAAATTCAATGCATTTATTACGAAAATGCTATAATGTATCAATATATTTATAAATATGTATTGACATAGGCTAAAATGATGCTATAATTTGAGCTGTAGAGCCCTTGAAGCAAAGCTGCCTGCCACAGCTGCGCCTTGAGATGTGCTCAGAATATGTTCGTTGCAGCCTTATTGTCAAAGCTGTTTTTTGCTGTGTTTTGTAATTCTCCCTTCCTATTTCCCTGTTAACGAGCATATGATACACCCCCCCTTCAAAGCGGCCGGAGTCGTCACCGACTCCGGCCGTAATAAATTTGAAAGCCCCACCGGAAGGTGAGGCTTTAGGTTTATTCGTCGAGCTTGAGGACGGCGAGGAAGGCTTCGGTCGGTATCTGAACCGTGCCGAGCTGACGCATTTTCTTTTTGCCTTCCTTCTGCTTTTCAAGCAGCTTTTTCTTTCGCGTAATGTCGCCGCCGTAGCACTTTGCAAGAACGTCCTTGCGCAGAGCCTTGACGGTCTCGCGTGCGATGATCTTGCCGCCTATGGCAGCCTGAATGGGTATCTCAAAGAGCTGGCGGGGGATATTATCCTTGAGCTTTTCGCACAGCTTGCGCGCTCTCGGATAGGCCTTATCCTTGTGCGCAATGAAGCTGAGGGCATCGACCTGATCGCCGTTTAAAAGCATGTCTACCTTCACAAGCTCCGAGGGCTTGTATTCGCTCAGCTCATAGTCGAGCGAGGCGTAGCCCTTCGTGCGTGCCTTGAGTGTATCGAAAAAGTCGTAGATTATTTCGTTTAGCGGCATCTCATAGCGCAGCTCGACAAGGTGCGAGTCGAGATACTGCATGTCCTTGTATTCGCCGCGCCTGTCCTGGCACAGGGGCATGATGTTGCCTACATAGTCGTTGGGCGTTATGATCGACACCTTGACATAGGGCTCCTCCGCGTGCTCGATAACGCCGGGGTCGGGGTAGTTGTGGGGGTTATCGACCATGACGATGCCGCCGTCGGTCTTTACGACTTTGTATATTACGCTCGGCAGGGTAGTCACGAGGTCAAGGTCAAACTCGCGCTCGAGGCGCTCCTGAATGACCTCCATGTGCAGCATGCCGAGGAAGCCGCAGCGGAAGCCGAAGCCGAGTGCCGCGGAGCTTTCGGGCTCGAACGACAGGGAAGCGTCATTGAGCTGGAGCTTTTCCAGCGCGTCGCGCAGGTCGGGATATTTGCTGCCGTCCTCGGTGTATATGCCGCAGTAGACCATCGCGCGAGCAGGACGGTAGCCGGGCAGAGGCTCGGCGCAGGGATTTGCGGCGGTCGTCACGGTATCGCCGACCTGGGTGTCGGCGACGTTTTTGATAGACGCCGTGAAATAGCCGACGTCGCCGGCCGTGAGCTCCGCGCAGGGCTCAAGACCCATCGGGCGCATGTGTCCGACCTCGAGAACGCTGTACTTTGCGCCCGTCGAGTGCAGCAGCACCTCCGTCCCCTTGGCTATGCGGCCGTCGACAATGCGCATGAAAACGATAACGCCGCGGTAGCTGTCGTACTGGCTGTCGAATATCAGTGCCTTCAAAGGCGCGTTCACGTCGCCCGTCGGGGCCGGCACGTTTGCGACGATATCGTCGAGCACAGCCTCGATATTTATGCCGTTTTTCGCGCTGATCTCCGGTGCGTCCATGGCAAGGATGCCGATTATGTCCTCGATCTCCTGCTTTACGCGCTTCGGATCGGCGGCAGGGAGGTCAATCTTGTTTATAACGGGCAGTATCTCAAGCTCTGCGTCCAGTGCAAGATAGGTGTTCGCAAGCGTCTGCGCCTCGACGCCCTGCGACGCGTCAACGACAAGCACCGCACCCTCGCAGGCTGCCAGCGAACGGCTTACCTCATAGTTGAAGTCAACGTGTCCCGGCGTGTCGATGAGGTTTAAAACGTATGTCTGACCGTCCTTGGCCTTGTAGCTGAGGCCGACGGCGCGCGCCTTTATCGTAATGCCGCGCTCGCGCTCAAGCTCCATGTTGTCGAGGATCTGATCTTCCATTATGCGCTCCTCGACCGCACCGCACAGCTCGATGAGCCTGTCCGAGAGCGTGCTCTTGCCGTGGTCGATGTGCGCGATTATCGAAAAGTTTCTTATATGATCCTGAGGTGTCATGTCAGTTCCTCCAAAGCGGCTTCCGTCTTGTTTGCAAGGCTGCGCATTTCCGCGACGAACACGCGCGCTATATCCGCGCTCCTGTCCACACCGTCGGGATTCGGTGAGCGTCCGAGCAGATAGTCGGCCGTTACATTATAATAATCGCACACACGGCAGACAAAGCTGAGACCGGGCTCACGCGCCCCGTTTTCGTAGTGGCTCAAAAGCGCCTGGCTTATGCCCAGATCGGCGGCCACCTTGCGCTGGCTCAGTCTCGCGGAGCGGCGCAGCTCGGAAAGTATCTGCGCGAAGTCCTTTTTATCATATTCGTTCATTATATTAATATCTCTCCCCAAAATGATTACAGTTTGTATATTATACATACGAAAATACGGTTTGTAAATAGAAATCGGTCTAAATACTTGAAAAATTTTCGCGGGAGTGATAAAGTGTTATTCGGAATTTTTTGCGGCCAAAATGCCGCATTAATGGAGGAAAATAAAATGTTTGAAAATCTTATTGAAATTCTCAGGAACGATCCGAGAAAGATCGTCTACACCGAAGGCAGCGACGCACGCATTCTCGAGTCTGCCGCACGTCTGAAGAAGGACGGCTTCCTGACTCCGATCCTTGTCGGCAATGTTGACGAGGTGAAGGCGGCGGCCGCAAAGGGCGGCTTTGATATCGACGGTCTTGAGATCCTTGATCCTGCCACCTACGAGGGCATGGACGCAATGGTCGAGGAGATGGTCGCACTGCGCAAGGGCAAGATGAGCCCCGAGGAGTGCCGCGCATCTCTGGCAAAGGGCAACTACTTCGGCACCATGCTCGTCAAGATGGGCGTTGCCGACTGCCTGCTCGGCGGCGCAACCTATTCCACCGCCGATACCGTCCGTCCGGCACTCCAGCTCGTAAAGACCAAGAAGGGCGCACACCTCGTGTCCTCCTGCTTTATCATGATCCGCGGCGACGAGACCCTCGCAATGGGCGACTGCGCGATCAACATCGACTATCAGGACAATGTGGACAAGGAAGGCAACGTCACCTTCACCGCAGCACAGAAGCTGGCCGAGGTCGCAATTGCAACGGCCGAGACCGCAAAGATCTTCGGCGTTGACCCGAAGGTAGCTATGCTGTCTTACTCCACCAAGGGCAGCGGCAAGGGCGCAAATGTCGATCTCGTCCGCAATGCAACCGCTGAAGCAAAGAAGCTCGCTCCCGAGCTCAAGATCGACGGTGAGATGCAGTTTGATGCTGCCGTTTCTCCCGTTGTCGGCCAGCTCAAGTTCCCCGGCTCTCCCGTTGCGGGCTATGCAAACACCTTCATCTTCCCCGAGATCCAGTCCGGCAACATCGGCTACAAGATCGCGGCACGCCTCGGCGGCTTCGCGGCCTACGGTCCTATCCTTCAGGGCCTGAACGCTCCCATCAACGACCTCTCCCGCGGCTGCAACGCAGAGGAAGTCTACCAGATGTCCATCATCACCGCAGCACTCAAGTAAGTTTACATAATATTAACGCCGGGCTGATGCCCGGCGTTTTTTCATGCTCAAATGTACAATCATGCGGGCGCAGAGCGCTGATGCATTGTGAAGAACGACGATATATGAAGAAACGGTGAATTAATAATTGACTTGAAGGGAGCATGGTGATATTATCATCCCAACATATCGCCCGATTCATGTTATGCTAAGAGGCGCGGCGCTTATCAGTACGTTTTCATTAAGAGTGTGGCAGCACGGAAAACGGAAAGGAAGCTCCGCCGAAGATGTCTGTTCTCTGTCAGGTCAGGCTTCTGGGGTGTGCCAGAACATGGTACGCACTGTCACGGTTGTGGAGAGCTTTGCATAAACAGATTTTTTGCAGAAGTGATTTTCAGTCGTGCCGCATATACATGTGCGGCACGATTTTGTCATTCTCACCGAAAAATTCTGTTGTGGAGGTATTTACGCTATGTTTATCGGAACAGCATGGGCTATAGTCCCGCCGCTTGTCGCAATTGTTCTTGCGCTGATAACAAAGGAAGTTTACAGCTCACTGTTTGCCGGATGTTTTCTGGCGGCTGTGTTCGTTGCGGTTTCACTGGTTCCCGAGGGTCTCGGGCTGTGGCCGTCGGTCGGCAATGTCGCATGGGGCAGCTTTGAAAAGCTGTTCGGCTCCATGGCCGACAACATGGATCTTAATATCCTGATATTCGATGCCCTGCTGGGCATGATAATCGTCCTGCTGGCGAAGTCCGGCGCATCCAAGGCCTACGGCGCTTGGGCAAGCCGCCGCATAAAGAGCAAGAGAGGCGCCATGCTCTCCACAACGGCTCTCGGCATTCTGATCTTCGTCGACGATTACTTCAACTGCCTGACCGTCGGCAACATCATGCGCCCGATCACCGACGAATACAAGGTATCCCGCGCAAAGCTTGCGTATATCATTGACGCAACCGCAGCGCCCGTGTGCATCCTTGCACCGGTGTCGAGCTGGGCGGCTGCCGTAAGCAGCTATATTCCCGAGGGCTACGATATAAACGGCTTCCAGATGTTCTGCGCCGCCATACCGTATAACTTCTACGCTATTCTGACCCTTATCATGGTCGTGTTCACAAGCATTTTCCTCATCGACTTCGGCAAGATGCGCATCCATGAGCTCAACGCGGCCAGGGGTGACCTCTTCACCTCCGGCGGGGAGGAGTTCAGGGATATGGAGCAGTCCGAGCAGGAAGGCAGCAGCAGAGGCCGCGTATCCGATCTTATTATCCCTATCGTCGTGCTTATCGCCACTGCGGTGTTTGCCATGGTCCTCACCGGCTATCAGAGCGGCGCCGATAATATTGTCGATGCCTTCGCAAACTGCTCCGCAAGCCTCTCGCTTGTATTCGCAACGTTCATGACCGTCATAGTCATGGCCATACTGTACATCCCCCGCAAGATCGTCAGCGCACGCGAGTTTATCGGCTGCCTGGTCGAGGGCTTCAAGGTCATGATCCCCGCCATCACCGTTCTGATCTTTGCGTGGACGCTCAAGGGTCTGGTCGATCAGCTCGATATCGGCTCCTTTGTGCAGGGTCTTTTCGAGAACAGCACGGCACTCAGCGTGCTCCTGCCCGTCGCGGTATTCCTCATTGCCTGCCTGCTGGGCTTCTCCACCGGCACCTCCTGGGGCACCATGGGCATTCTCATCCCGATCATCGTTCCCATGTGCTCGAGCGTTCCCGAGGTCATGACCATCTGCATCTCCGCTACCATGGCCGGCGCCGTCTGCGGCGACCACATTTCGCCCATCTCCGATACCACCATCATGTCCTCCGCCGGCGCGCAGTGCAATCACATCAACCACGTTGAAACCCAGATGCAGTATGCCATCCCCGTCATCGCCGTGTCTGCCGTGAGCTACATCATCGCAGGCGCCGTAAAGCACTGGTACATTGCTCTGCCGATCTCCGTAGTGCTGATGCTGGCAGTGATCCTGGTGCTTTACAGGGTATCGAACGGCAAGAAGGCAGCGGATGCCGCGTAAGCAATGAAGAAGATAGACGTACCGTATATAGATCAGACCGGCGGCGGAGCCTTCACCGGCTGCGAGAGCGTAACCGCGGTCATGCTCCTTCAGTACCTCGGCTGCGATATATCCATTTACGATTTTATCGACAACTATCTCGAAAAGGAGCCTTTCACCGAGCGTGACGGCGTCCTGTACGGCCCGAGCCCCTACGAAAAGTTCGTCGGAGATCCCTACGATAAGGACGCCATGGGCTGCTATGCGCCCGTCATTCAGAGATCAATGCAGCGCGTGCTCGGAGACGCTTACCGCGTGATCGACGAAACGGGAAGCGGCATTGAGTATCTGCTGCGCCGCTATATCGACAGGGATATGCCGGTCGCGCTCTGGGCGACGATAGACCTCAGAGACATAATCGTCGGCCCAAGCTGGACGATCGGCGATACGGGCGAGCGCTTCACATGGCTTTCAAACGAGCACTGCATGCTCCTTGTCGGCTACGACGACGAGCATTACATATTCAACGATCCGTGGAACAACAACGGCATCGCAGCATATGACAGGGCGACCGTAGAGGACCGTTACATAAAGCAGCATAAGCAGGCCGTCGCCGTAATAAAAGTCTGAAATCCGATCCGAAATAATACACGCCGGAAGCCTTAGCTTTCGGCGTGTATCTTAACATGCTTTTTAACGGCTCCAGATCCGAACATGCTCCACAGCGGCAGCAGATACAAAAAGCAGGCTGCAAGCAGGCTCGAGGTCGGTGCGTCTATCGAGCCGAGCGGCAGCGCACCGGCCAGAGACCACGGAACGAGCGCCGCAACGACTATGACCGTATCCTCCATGTACAGCGCAAGCTGCTGCCTGTCGCTGCCGGTATCGCAGCACAGCTGATGCGTCAGCATGACGGCAAGCGTCTGACTGCAGCTTATGACGGAGGTCATTGCCGACGCTGCGAGCACAGCGGTGAATGTTCCCGTGCGTGCGGCGAGCGAGTCGATGTGCTGCCTTATCCCGTCGAGCATTCCCGTGCCGGAGAAAATGCCGGAATAGGTGGATGAGATGATGATTATCGCTATGCAGCTGAGCATTGAGCTTATGCCGCCGCCGTCGAGCAGTGCCGCGACCTGATAATCCTGCGCGTGAAAGCCTCCCAGGACATAGCTCAGTATCGAATAGGCGCTCTCATGCTGCAATGCAGCGCAGATTATTGCCGACGTTATTATACTCAGCGACAGAGTTATCTGCACGCGTATCTTAAACAGCGACATCACTATTACAAGAAGCGCGGGGATAAGGCACAGCCGGTGCAGCTCAACCTCGCGCGAAAATATGCTTTCAAACTCCGGCGCGTCGCCGCCAGTGTGAAGAAACACACCGGCGAGACCGTAGATCACGAGGCAGGCGATAAATGGAACCAGCGAGCGGTGCAGCATGGCGCGTATGTTTGTGAAAACGTTAGTCTCCGTAAGCTCGCTTATGAGCAGCGCACTCGTGGACATAGGCGAGGCTCTGTCGCCGAAATACGCGCCCGAGATTATCGCGCCGCCGAGCAGCACGGGCTCCGCGCCCATGGCAAGCCCCATGGTCATGCTGATAACGCCCATCGTCGCCGACGTGCCGAAGGCCGTTCCGGTGAGCATGGATACGCCGCAGTTTAAAAGAAAGCTCATCAGCACGACCGTCTGCGGATGCACGAGCGAGGACGCATAGCATATGATCGTCGGTATCGTTCCGGCGGCGCGCCACAGCGCCGTGAGCATACCTATCATGATAAGGTTCAAAATGACGTTTTTTGCGGTTTTTACGCCGTTTAACATCATTATAAGTACCTCTTTTGACCCGTGCCCCATTTTGAATGCGCACAGGGAAAATATCAAAAGCCCGGCCAGCAGCGCGTATATTATCGAAATACCGAATATTATGCAGACTATAAGCGCGGCAGCAAACAGGCCGAATACGGCAAGATGCATATTTTTTCACCTCAGCGCTTAATATTACTACTATATAAAACAGTTGTAAAACTGATTATTTCGGAGTATAATACAGTAAAATACTTGTGCGGAGCATGGGACATGAACTTTCTGACAATGGAGTATTTCGTAACTGTCGCGGCAAAGCGCAGCATAACGAAGGCGGCCGAGGAGTTGCACATAACGCAGCAGACGCTCAGTGCGCATATACAGGCCGTCGAGCGTGAGCTCGGCTGCAAGCTCATAGTGCGGCGAAACCCGCTGGAGCTGACCTACGAGGGCGAGGTGTTCCTGCGCTATGCATCCGAGCTGCACAGGACCTATCAGTCCATGCAGTCCGAGCTGCGGGATATAACCGGCAATCAGCGCGGCGTACTGCGCGTGGGCATATCCTATACGCGCGGCAGAGCCGTCATGCCGGATATCATATCGGCGTTCCGGCGCGAGTACCCGAATATCTGCATCAGACTTGACGAGAGCGTGAACTCCGTGCTTGTGCGCAAGCTTCAGAGCGGGGATATTGACCTTGCCGTTGCGAATTTCGACGAGCCGGTGCAGGGGATAGTGCTCCACGATTTTTACACCGAGCAGGTCGTCATGCTCGCACCTAAAAGCATGTGTCCGCCCGGAGCGGGGGAGCGGCTCGACGCCGCTGGTCTTGCACTGTTTGCGGACAGGCCCTTTGTCATGGGAAACCCCGAGGATATCGTCGGCAGGATAAGCCGCCGCATGATGAAGGCAGCGGGCTTTCAGCCGGAGATCCGGGCGCAGTCGGACAATGCCGAAACGCTCATGGCAATGGCCGCCGACGGTATCGGCATATGCTTCTGCCCGGAGAACATGATAGAAATGGCGCTCTCGCCGCAGCAGCTTGAGGGGCTGAGGAGCTTCACCTTTGCCGAAAATGCCCGCTACCCGATAAATTTCGGCTGCCGTGTCCGGCCGTACCAGTGGAAGATCATATCCGAATTTATGCGCATAGCGTCTGAGACGATAGGAGGCACTGCATGGACAGAGAACAATACATGAGCCTTGCGCTCGAGCTTGCGCGCGAGGCCTTCGACGAGGGAGAGATACCGGTCGGCTGCGTTATCGCCGATGCCGACGGCGTTATCATAGGCCGCGGCCGCAACAGGAGAGAGGAGAGCCATGACGCGACCCGGCACGCGGAGATGGAGGCCATACGCGAGGCCTGCCTTGCATTGGGCGACTGGCGCCTTTCCGGCTGCACGATATATGTTACACTTGAGCCCTGCCCGATGTGCGCCGGAGGAATAATCAATTCGCGCATACCGACCGTCGTGTACGGTGCGAAGGATGAAAACACCGGCTCGTGCGGCAGCGTCATCAATCTGTTTGAGGAGCGCTACGGGCACAGGCCGGCGATATACGGAAATGTCCGAGCCGGTGAATCGGCACGGCTCTTAAAGGACTTTTTTCAAAATAAACGATAAAAAATTCCACCGCTGCTGCGGTGGAATTTTTTGCGTCTATCATTCTTTAACAGTGCCGTCGGGATTAAACAGGGGCAGGCCGCCGAGAACGATTATATCGTCGCGCTCCTGCGCCGCACCCTCCGCGAGGACGGCCATTCTGCCGACTATATTGCCGCCGGCCTTTTTTACGAGCTCCTCGACTGCTCTGAGGCTCTCGCCGGTCGAGATAACGTCGTCAATGATAAGTATGCGCTTGCCCTTGATGAGCTCTGCATCTGCCGTATCGATAACAAGGCGCTGCACGTCCATGGTGGTGATGGACTTGACGTGCACCTCAAAAACGCCGCTCATGTATGCCTTGGGGCCTTTTCTTGCAAGGAAGTATTTCTCCGCGCCGCTCTGGCGCGCCATTTCGTAGAGAAGGGGAATGGCCTTTGCCTCGGGAGCGATAAGGTAGTCATATTCGGGAGCTCTCTTGAGAAGCTCCGCTGCGCAGTGGACGGTCAGCTCAACATCGCCGAACATGACAAAAGCACCTATGTAGAGGTCGTCGGTGACCTTGCACAGGGGCAGCTCGCGTTTTAAGCCGGCAATGTCCATTTCGTAAGTCATTTCATGTCTCCATTCTGCTGAAACCAGCATTCCGCAGTTATCGGCCGCCGGTCGCCGTATTATGTAGTGATTCCAAACATTATTATTTTACAGTATATAATCAAAAAATCAAGTGCAAAGCGGATTTTTTCTTTCGCATATTAAATATATTAATACGCGTTAACACGGGCGTATAAAGTGTATTAATACCAGTGTTAAGAAAATGTTAACTCATAAGCGAACGATAATAATTTGGCAATTGTTCAATACCTTGAATTTTGGTAATATCACATATGAAAATGTGTAATACCTTGTGAAACATGCACAAAACTTTAACTAACGAAAGCGAAAGTTAATATTTAAACAGCAAAAAACTATTGAAAAATGTGTGAATATAGTGTAAAGTCTGTTTACAAGTTCGGCACGGCGTTAATAGAAAGTTAACACCCACCCGCTTCTTATGCCGCGTGCGATTCGCGGCAAAGGAAAATAAAGGAGAGAAAGTTATGGAAAACAATCGCGCAACATTCGGCTCCAACTTCGGCTTCCTGATGGCAGCCATCGGCTCGGCAGTCGGTCTGGGCAACATTTGGGGCTTCCCGTACAAGATGGGCATGAGCGGCGGCTTCGCATTCCTGCTGGTCTACCTCATCCTCGCAATCTTCGTCGGACTCGCCGTCATGATCGGCGAATTCACCATCGGCCGCAAAACGGGACTGAGCCCCGTTTCGGCTTACCGCAAGCTCAGCAAGAAGTTCACATGGCTCGGCTATATGGCTATCGCAGCGCCGTTCCTCATTCTGTGCTTCTACTTCGTCCTCGGCGGCATGGTCATGCGCTATGCACTCGGCTACCTGACCGCTATCTTCGGCTGGAATACCTGGAACGTCGCCGACATCTCCACCTACTTCGGCAGCTTCATCATGAACGGCGGCCAGATGATACTCTGGACTGCTATCTTCATCGCACTGAACGCATTCATCGTCGCGGCCGGTGTTGAAGACGGCATCGAAAACTTCTGCCGCGTCGGCATGCCCGCACTGTTTGTCATGCTCATCGTCGTTATCATCTACGTCGCGGTTCAGCCCGGCGCAATGGACGGCTACAAGTTCATGTTCGGCTGGAACGTTGAGCCTCTTAAGGAGAACTTCGGCAAGGTCCTCAAGACCGCAGCCGGTCAGATGTTCTTCTCCCTGTCACTCGGCATGGGCGCCATGATCAACTACGGCTCTTACCTCCAGAAGAAGGAGAGCCTCCAGAAGAACGCAGTTATCGTCGTTATCTGCGATACCCTCGTCGCCATCATGGCCGGCATGATCGTCATGCCCGCATGCTACGCATTCCTCGGCGGCAACACCAGCTCCGGCCCGGGACTCCTGTTCATGTCCATGCAGATCGTATTCGAGAAGATGGGCTACGTCGGCAACATCATGGGCTTCCTGTTCTACTCCCTCGTCTTCATCGCGGCAATTTCCTCTTCCTTCTCGCTGCTTGAGGTCATCACCTCCTACAAGGTCGACCAGAACGTCGAAAAGGGCAAGGCACCCGGTCGCAAAAAGTACGCAATTCTCTGCGCAGTCATCATCTTCGTGTTCTGCCTGCCCACCTGCCTTGACGGTCTGGGCGCCGGCACCAACGGCGGCGCGGCCATGGGCAACCCGGCCGACATCTTCGGCATGCACTGGTCCGAGGCCGGCGACATCACCGAGTTTGCGGCTGATACAGACTACTATGTAAAGGGTGACGACGGAATTTACACCGCGGTCGCCGAGGATGCAGCCTTCGACGCATCCGAGACCTATTATCTCAACACCGCAAAGACATGGAACGGCGACTGGCTCGACTTCTACGATATGATCTCCGAAGGCATCCTGATGCCTCTCGGCGCAATGGTAATGGCCTTCCTTATCGGCTGGGTCTGGAAGCTTGACCTGGTCGTTGAAGAGTGCGAGCAGTCCGGTCACAAGTTCTGGGGCAAGACCTTCTTTAATATCTGCTACAAGTTCCTTACCCCGATCGGCATGGCCTTCGTCCTGTATTCGCAGATCACCGACTTCTTCGGCTAAGCAGCATGTAAGCAACATAACACGAAATATAGAGGCAGCTTCGGCTGCCTCTTCTTATTGATTATTGAAAAATTTCCGGAGTATGATATAATCAAAGCATCATCCCGTAAAGGAGAAAAAACATGCGTGAATGTGAAAGCTGCAATAATTATATTCCCGAGGGAATGAAGATATGCCCGCATTGCGGAAAGCTGCCGCCGACGCTGTGGCCGCAGTTCGGCGTTTATGCCGTGCTCACGGTCGTTGCGCTCGTATGCGCCGTGTACTTCCGTCCGATACTCGGAGGGCCGGTGATCGGCGAGGTATCGCAGGGCGTTTTGTGGGCGGCGATGGTGATATTTATCGTGTTCGGCCTGATATTCCTCGGCGTCAGCATTATAATCGCGCGTGATTACAGCGGACGCACCTACCGCGGCAAGCTCACGAAGCAGGAGCGCGAGCGTTTTGTCAAAATGAAGCAGCACATCGAATCAAACCGCCACTTCTACGAAAAGGACATTGCCTACTGCACCGTCTGCGGCCATAAAAAGCCCGGCAATTATAAAAAATGACAGGTATAACAAAGCTCCCGTTCGGCCGAACGGGAGCTTTGTTTTTGATCATCAATATGCTACGGTGTCCATTACGGTACCGTTTAAATAGGCCGGATCCGTCAGGTCAACGCCGAGATTTTCCTTCACCCAGGAAATGCAGCTCGTGCAGGTCGAGTATATCGTACACTCAAGATCTTCACCTGAAGGACTGCCGTTTGCCGCCTGATTATCCGCAAGCACGATACTTATCATTCCGAGATAGTCTCCGCCTGCGCTCATGCGTCCGGCCTTGATATCCTGCATGAACGCATTGCTGTAAAAATCAACGGCCTGCTCGGGAGTGAGCGCCATATCGTAGACACCGTTTATGGTGCTGAAAACGGTGTAGACGCAGTGCTCGGTATCGACGGGGATGCCCGTCGTGAAGCGCTCGATCAGGATGTCCTGCGAATTGAGCAGCTCGTGGTACTTAGTGTAGTTTTCATCATTTTCGGGTATGTCGTACTCTCTCACGACCTCACGCCCGCTCTTGAGCGTGTATGTGAAGATGATGGGCTCACAGCAGGTATCGCGTTCACTGATATTGCAGTATTTGTCCTTATCCTTCACGATGCTCTCGTGCAGCGCACGAAATTTAGCGATGCCCTCTTCGCTGTGGATCCTTCCGCTGTCCGACACGGACATATACTTTATGCTGCTCTCCTCGGGGATGTAGCGCCCGAGGCCGAACACGTCGAGATCGCAGCCGAGCGTGAACACCGCGCACAGGCAGCACACGACTATGAGACCGACCCAGCCGTCATGGAAAACATGGAAGCTCTTTTCAAGCAGCATCCTCGCACCGAAGTAGCCGACGAAGGCGAAAATTATGAGGCTCGGTATCATTATGACGACCGACAGCGCGGGATTGTAAAACAATGCATACAGCAGGGTGTACAGCAGCGCACCGCCGCACAGGGCAGAGCAGACCGTGACACCGTATTTGAAAACGGGTCTCAGGCAGCGCACGGCGACAACGTCTCCGGCAGATTCCATTCTGCGCTTTCTGAATATCAGCAGCGCCGCAGCCGAAAGCAGAAGGCCGACGGCACAGTATATGGCCGTTGCCGTCCAGTGGCTGTAGGTGACGGAGAAAATGGAGCTCTCACCGATCAGATGATCGTAGTCATGCATGGTTTCAAGACTAAAGCTGCCGAGCATGTAAACGATGGGGGAGAGGAAGTCGAGCACGCTGTCGAACGCGAAATTCTCCATGCCCCAGATGAGGCAGGAAAAATGCATTCTTACGATGTACTCCATGACGACCGCAAAGAAGTTGAAGATTATAAACAGCACAGGGAGCACGACTATGCTGCCGGTCATGACGGCGGTTATCGAGGCTATGCCGAAAAAGAGCATGAACTGCATCGAATACACGCCGAACCAGATCATGACGGCCTTTAATGCCAGCGCCGTGCCGGATACCGCGCCGAGCGAGAACACGAAGGTCAGCAGCGCAATAACAATGTTAGAGCATATAACGGCGGCGACGGCGCCGAGCCAGACCGAGCCGAACACGGTCTCGCGGCGCAGCGGCAGGGAGGCTATGAGCCCCGTGCTGCGGGAGCTGTACATAAAGCTGAACACGGCCATCGCGGATATTATCGCCATCAGGAATGCTACGATGGGCGAGGCGAATACGGCGCTGTGCGCAATGATGAACACATAATCATAGGTCTTCGACGAGCCCATGCTGTTGACGAGCGTCAGCACCGGCATGAACAGGAACCAGCCTCCGAAGTGGATGATCCACAGCGGCCAGAAGCGCCGAAGTGTGCTTTTGAAAAGCCCTGCGTTAAAGAACGATATCTTTGACTTCATAGTCAGCACCTCCCAGCTCGTAAATAAATATTTCCTCAAGCGTAAGCGGAACAAAGTCCATAAACAGCGGCTTTGCGGCAGCAAGCTTCTCTTCAAGCTCCGCCGTCGTGCCGTGCATTATCATCGTCTGAAGCCTGCCGGTGGACGATGTATGCAGCACATCGAGCCCATCAGGGAGCTGCGCACCGTCCGGCAGCGCAAGCTGCACCTTGACGATGCCCTCCTGAAGCTCGCTCAGGCTGCGCTCTATCATCAGCTTGCCCTTGTTCATTATGCCGACGTGGTCGCACACGTCCTCAAGCTCGCGCAGATTGTGCGAGGAAACGAGCACCGTCGTCTCGTTTTCCGAAACGTCCGCCATTACGATGCTCCAGATCTGACGGCGCATCACGGGGTCGAGCCCGTCCACCGGCTCGTCGAGCACGAGAACGTCGGGTCTGAGCGCCATCGTCATCCAGAACGCGGCCTGCTTCTGCATGCCCTTTGACAGCTTACGCATCTGCCGCTTGCGGTCAAGGCCGAACACCTCGCCGAGCCTGTCAAAGCGCTCCGTGTCAAACTGCGGATAAATGCTGCGGTAGAAGTTGGCCATCTCTGCAATGGTCGAATTTGAAAAATAGAATATATCGTCGGGGATATACGCTATGCGCTTTTTGATCGCCGGATTTTCGAACACCGGCTGCCCGTCGACGAGCACCTCGCCGGAGTCCTGCCTGTATATGCCGGTCAGATGGCGGATTATCGTGCTTTTTCCCGCGCCGTTGGGCCCCACAAGGCCGTACACCGAGCCCTTGGGAACGCTCATGCTCAGCTCGTCGAGCGCGCGGAAGCCGTCAAACTCCTTGACGACGTTTCTGATCTCAATCATGGTCAAGCTCTCCTTTCAGGCGCTGCGAAAGCATCTGCTTTGTAACGCCGACATAGCCAAGCTCCGTGACGAGCTCGTCGAATTTTCCGATAAGCTCCGAGCGGCGCAGAGCCTCGGCCTCGTCATTGGAGCAGACGAAGCTGCCCTTTCCGGGCACTGAACAGATGTATCCCTCGGCCTCCAGTTCACGGTAGGCTCGCTGGATCGTGCTGGGGTTGATGGCAAGCCCGGTGGCCATCTCGCGCACGGAGCTTATCTTGCTGCCGGCAGGCAGCGCTCCGGTCACGATCAGGCGGCGCATCCCGTCCTTGATCTGTTCGTATATAGGACGCGGATCCCGGAAGTTTATGCTGATCACTGTTCGATCCCTCCATAGTAACTGTGTGGTTCGTTCTCACACACTTAGAATACACACACTGTTAAGCCTTGTCAAGAACTTTTTAAAAATAGCTAAAAATTTGTATGTATGCGCCTGCAAAATTGTGAACGGTTTTTCCTTGCTAATGCAGCTGAAAAATGATAAAATATAATGCTATTATTTATAATGGGTCAGGTATATTTATGTGGATATCGGATAAATGGCAGGACTTTGAGCTTATCGACTGCTCAAAGGGTGAAAAGCTTGAGCGCTGGGGCAGGTTTTACCTCGTTCGCCCCGACCCGCAGGCCATATGGGACACGCCGCGCAGCGACGACAGATGGAGCATGCGTGATGCACGCTACCGCAGAAGTCAGACCGGCGGCGGAGCGTGGGACAAGGGCGGACTTCCGGCAAGCTGGAGGATAAATTACGGGGAGCTGACGTTCAACGTAAAGCCCATGAACTTCAAGCATACGGGCCTTTTCCCCGAGCAGGCCTGCAACTGGGATTATGCCATGCGGAAGATCCGCTCGGGCGGCAGACCGATAAGCGTACTGAACCTTTTCGCGTACACTGGCGCGGCTACGGTCGCCTGCGCAAAGGCGGGTGCAAGCGTATGCCATGTGGATGCCGCCAAGGGTATGGTCGCCTGGGGAAAGGAAAACGCCGCGGCGTCGGGCCTTTCCGATGCGCCCATACGCTGGATAGTCGATGACTGCGCAAAGTTTGTCGAGCGCGAGATACGCAGAGGCCGCAGGTACGATGCGATCATCATGGATCCTCCGTCCTACGGACGCGGCCCCGGCGGCGAGGTGTGGAAGCTCGAGCAGAACCTTTGGCCCTTCGTGTCGCTGTGCGCGGGCGTACTGTCCGACGATCCGCTGTTTGTGATAATAAATTCCTACACCACGGGTCTTTCGCCCTCGGTGCTGTCGTATGTCACGGAGAGCATATTCACCAAAAAATTCGGCGGACGCTCGGAAAGCCGCGAGCTTGGCCTGCCCGTCACCGATTCCGGCCTCGTGCTGCCCTGCGGTGCGACCTGCCGGTGGGAAAGGGACTGAAATGAGCAGTATAATCAGCATAAAAAACTTGCATTACACCTACCCCGGTGACGAGATCGAGAGCCTGTGCGGCGTATCGCTCGAGATAGAAAAGGGCAGCTTTGTCGCGGTGCTGGGTCATAACGGCTCTGGAAAGAGTACCCTTGCAAAGCACCTGAACGCAATCCTCACGCCCTCGGAGGGAGAGGTGCTTGTAGACGGCATGAGCACCGCCGACGAGAACAGGCTCCTGGATATCCGCCGGACGGTCGGCATGGTGTTCCAGAACCCCGATAACCAGATAGTCGCAAACGTCGTCGAGGACGATGTCGCCTTCGCGCCCGAAAACCTCGGCGTTGCGCCGGAGGAGATACGCAGACGCGTTGACAGCGCCCTGCGCCAGGTGGACATGTACGAGTTCCGGCTCCACGCGCCGCACCTGCTGTCCGGCGGACAGAAGCAGCGCGTCGCCATTGCGGGCGTTATCGCAATGGAGCCCGAGGTCGTCGTGCTCGACGAGCCGACGGCGATGCTCGACCCCAAGGGCAGGGCGGAGGTCATAGACACCGTAACAAAGCTCTGCCGCGAAAAGGGCATAACGGTCGTACTCATAACGCATCATATGTCCGAGTGCATCGGGGCCGACCGCGTCATCGTCATGTCAAACGGCAATGTCATCGCCGACGACAGTCCGGAAAACGTGTTCTCGCAGGTCGAGCTCATGAACAGCGAGGGACTCACGGTGCCGGCAACGACGCAGCTCATGTATGAGCTCAACAAAAACGGCTTTGATCTGCCGCTTACGGCGCTCGGAGTTACCGAATGCGCGAAGGAAATCGCAAAGGAATTAAAATAATATGTCAGATATAAAAGTAAGCGGTCTGAGCCATGTTTACAGCGCGGATACGCCCTTTGAAAAGATAGCGATAAACGGCGTCAACGTCGAGATACCGCACGGGCAGCTCGTCGGCCTGATCGGCCACACGGGCTCCGGAAAGAGCACCTTTATCCAGCATCTGAACGGACTGCTCGTTCCGACGGGCGGTACGGTGCTCGTTGACGGTGTGGATATAAACGGCGACAAGAGCGCCTCGCGCGACGTGAGGTTCAAGGTCGGACTAGTGTTCCAGTATCCGGAGTATCAGCTTTTTGAGGAAACGGTGTATGCCGATATCGCCTTCGGCCCGAAGAACATGAAGCTTTCCGAGAGTGAGATAGACGAGCGCGTGCGCGAGGCTGCGGCTCTCGTCGGCGTCGGCGAGGAGCTGTTCGAGCGCTCTCCGCTCGAGCTGTCGGGAGGGCAGAAGCGCAGAGTCGCCATCGCGGGCGTTATCGCAATGCGCCCCGGCGTTCTCATCCTCGACGAGCCGACCGCGGGCCTCGATCCGGCCGGATGCCGCAGAATACTCGATACCATCTGCGATTACCGCGAAAAAACGGGCTCGACCGTCGTCATAGTCAGTCACAGCATGGACGACGTCGCAAAGATAGCCGACAGGCTCATCGTCTTTAACCACGGCAGCATACGCTTTGACGGAACGCCCGAAGAGGTGTTCTCAAACCCCGACGAGCTTTCGGCCATCGGTCTGTCCGTTCCGGCGCCGACGCAGATAGCGGCCGCTCTGCGTGAGCAGGGCGTTGCGATAGAGGGCTCGGTATACACGACCGAGCAGCTCCTTGAGGCTATCCTGAAGCTTAAAAAGGAGGCCGGACGCAATGCTTAAAGACATAACCCTCGGCCAGTATTTCCCCGGCGATACCGTCGCGCACAGGCTCGACCCCAGAACCAAGCTGCTGCTGGTCGTAATATATATAGTAGGACTTTTTAACTCCGTCGGCTTTGCGGGCTATGCCTTCGTGATCGCCGTAACGGCGCTGTGCATGGCGGTATCGAAGATAAAGCCCAAGGCGGCGCTCAAGGGGCTCAAGCCCGTTATCATAATAATCATCCTCACCGCGGTGCTCAATATCTTCTACACCGACGGAACGCCTGTAATAGAGGGCTGGATAATAACCTGGGAGGGCATTGAGCGCGCCGTCATGATGTCGCTGCGAATAATCCTCCTGATCGTCGGAACGTTCATGCTGACGTATACGACAAGCCCCATCGCGCTTACAGACGGACTTGAGATAATGATGGGGCCGCTCAAGAAAATAAAGATACCCGTGCACGAGATGAGCATGATGATGAGCATGGCGCTCCGCTTTATCCCGACGCTCATAGAGGAGACGGACAAGATCATGTCCGCGCAGAAGGCGCGCGGCGCGGATTTTGACAGCGGCAATCTGTTTCAGCGTGCAAAGGCGCTGCTGCCTATACTCGTCCCGTTGTTTGTGTCGGCCTTCCGCCGCGCAGACGAGCTGGCCGTTGCCATGGAAAGCCGCTGCTATCACGGCGGCAAGGGCAGAACCAGGATGAAGCAGCTCAGAATGCAGGGCATAGACGCATGGGCGCTCTTGCTCGGCGCCGTGTTCCTCGCGGTGATCTTCGTCATGAAGCATTTCGGACTCTGAGGGCGGAACGATGAGAAATATTGCCTTGCGCCTTCGCTATGACGGCAGCCGCTATCACGGCTGGCAGGTGCAGAAAAACGACGTTTCCGTGTGCAGCACGGTCCAGGACGCACTCTCGAAGATATGCGGACATCCCGTGAAGCTCACTGGCTGCGGCCGTACCGACGCCGGCGTTCACGCCCTGCGCTACTGCGCAAACTTCCGCACCGACTGCCGCATACCGATAGACCGTTTTCCGCTGGCTGCAAATTCGCGCCTGCCGGACGATATTGCGGCTGTTGATGCCGTCGAGGCGGACGAGCGCTTCAACGCCATATCCTCCTGCATAAAAAAAGAGTATATATATAAGATACACAATTCGAACATCCGCGATCCCTTCCTTGAAAAGCGCGCCTGCTTTTATCCGCAGGAGCTGGATATGGAGAGAATGAAGGCGGCGGCGCGGGCCTTTGAGGGCACGCATGATTTTGCCGCCGTGCGCTCGCTCGGAACGCAGACGAAGACGACCGTCCGCACGGTCTACAGCTGCACGGCCGAGAAAACGGATGATCTCATCACGGTTTCCGTCTGCGCCAACGGCTTTTTGTACAACATGTGCCGTGCGATAGTCGGAACGCTGGTGTATGCGTCCTACGGGAAGATAGAACCCGGGGATATCCCCAAGCTCCTCGAACTCGGCGACCGGAGGCTCACAGGGCCGACGATGCCGCCGCAGGGCTTGTATTTAAACAGAGTGTGGTATGAAGGTCCGGCCGGTATCATGATGCTGAAGGACTGATTACCTGATGAAAAAAACACTGATCACTGCCGTTATAATATGCCTCGTTCTGTGCTCATGCACGGCAAAAACGGAGCTTGCGGACAGCTTTATCTGCGGCGAGGCCGATGAAGCCGCCATGTGCGATGCGGGACTTTTCACGGCAGCACGCGGCGGCGTCAAATGCTTTGACGGTTCTGGAAAGCTCATTTTCGAGCACGCGCTTGAGCTTGACACCGTGCACATGACGCAGAATAACTCCATTGCCGCGGCCTACGCCGATGGCGGACACGGTCTCGTTTTCTCCGACGGAGAGCTTATAAGCACGGATAACGGCATCATAAGCGCAAGACTGTCCGAAACGGGGTACCTTGCCCTGTGCACGGATGAGCCCGGCTACATGGGCAGCGTGACGGTGTACTCGCCGGATAAAAAGCCGGTGTATAAATGGTACAGTGCGCACCGCGCTCTTACGGCAGCCGCCGTCTCGCCGGACGGAAAAAGACTTGCGGTGCTGACCGATGAGGCTCTGCACATATTTGCGCTTGACAGCGAAGAAGAGCGCAGCTCGTTTGAATGTGCCGGACTGCGCGATATTGTCTGGCTCGGAGAACGGGTCTGCTGCATCGGCGGCAGCGGTGTGTATGTCTGCGGCGACAGGGCGGGGATCAGAGAAAAGCGCTCCTTTCCCGGCAAAATTACCGGCTCGTTCGGGGTACTTGACAGAAAGCTCATAATAGAGGTGAGAGGGGACGGCTCAGCCGAAGAAGGCGACGTGTACATCCTCGACGACAGCCTCGATATCAAAAAACGTATATCTGCCGACGGCGAGGTCCTGAGCCTGTGCTGCCGGAATGATAATATGGCGCTGCTCACGCAAAGCACGGTGAGCGTGTACGGCGGCGAGGGGAAGCTCCTGCACTCGGAAAAAGCTCCGGGTGCGAATAAGGTGCTGCTTTTGGATGACGGCGGTATTGCAGCCGTCGGCGGAGGCAGCTTATGGGTGATAAAGAAATGAAAACAAATGAGATTTGTAATTGAAATCAGTCTGCTGCTAATAATATTCTATTGTACATGGCGCGGCTATAAGCGCGGTGCGATAAACGCGGCGATAAGCTTTGCCGCACTTGTTATCGCAGTATCGGCAGCGCTTGTCATAGGCTCGAGCGCGGCGCCGTCAATGGCGTATCCGCTGCGTCCGTTCCTTGCCGGATATCTGGACTCGCAGCTTGAGGAAGAGGCCGCGCGTCACGCAGGTATCGACGAAACTCGCATAGAGGATACCATAAGCGAAAACCCGGAGTATCTCACGCCGTATACCGAAAGCTGCCTTGAAAGCCTCGGCTTCAGCAGCCGCCGCGCTGAAAGCTACAGCGTCAATGCGCAGAGAATATACGCAGACTATGATATAGACGCAACGACTGCGGCGGCTCACGCGGGAAGCGAGGCGCTGGCCTATGCGATATGCTCGCTTATATTTTTCCCGCTGATAATGCTTTTCATATCGATTATAAAGCAGATATTCGCACTGCGCTTCCGCATACGGGATAACGATGACCTTGACCTCTACGGAGGGGCCGCATTCGGCTTTGCACGCGGCATCATATACTGCATATGCCTGTGCTGGCTTTTGAGCTTCTGCGGCAACATCATCGGAAAAACGACATTGGACGACGGCCTGTTCAGCAGATTTTTCCTCGCGCTGAGCAATCTGGCCGATAAAATATTTTAATGATTGGGGGATAAACAATGCAGGCAAAAATGTGTTCACGCTGCGGCAAAAACGTCGCTGTCGTGTTTATTACCAAGCTCGAGGGCGGAGTTCAGAAGAACGAAGGGCTGTGCCTTAAATGCGCGCGCGAGCTTCATATAAAACCCGTTGACGATATGATCGAAAAAATGGGTATATCCGACGAGGATCTCGACAACCTCAGCGGTGAAATGATGAATGCCTTGAACGGTGTCGAGAGCCTCATGGATATGAGCCTTGATCCCGACAGCGATCCGGACTCCGACGGAGAGGACGACGGCAAGACCGCGACCTTCCCGTTTTTGAACAGACTGTTCGGAAACGGCAGCAATACACCTGCCGAAAGCGGCGGTGCAAGCTCCAACAGCTCCGCTCAGCAGCAGCCTAAGGAGGGAGCAAAGCCGCCGAAACGCAAGTTTTTGGACAATTACTGCATAAATCTGACCGACCGCGCCAGAGCGGGGAAGCTTGACAATATGATCGGACGTGAGGAGGAGCTCGAGCGCGTTATCCAGATCCTCAACCGCCGCCAGAAGAATAATCCCTGCCTTATCGGCGAGCCGGGCGTCGGCAAAACGGCCGTCGCTGAGGGGCTTGCCCAGCGCATAGCGCTCGATCAGGTGCCGTATAAGCTGCGCGGCAAGGAGGTGTATCTCCTCGACCTGACGGCTCTTGTCGCCGGAACGCAGTTCAGAGGTCAGTTTGAAAGCCGCATGAAGGGGCTTATCGAAGAGGTGCGCAAGCAGGGGAATATAATCCTTGTCATCGACGAGGTACACAATATCGTCGGAGCGGGCGATGCCGAGGGCAGCATGAACGCGGCAAATATCCTGAAGCCGGCGCTTTCGCGCGGCGAGATACAGGTCATAGGTGCAACCACCTTTACCGAGTACCGCAAGCATATCGAAAAGGACTCCGCGCTCGAACGCAGATTCCAGCCCGTTACCATAAACGAGCCCTCGGTAGCCGACAGCGTCGAGATACTCAAGGGCATCAGAAAATACTACGAGGATTACCACGGCGTCAGGATCAGCGATGAGATGTGCGCCGAGGCCGTCAAAATGTCCGAGCGCTATATAACCGACCGCTTCCTGCCGGATAAGGCCATCGACCTCATCGACGAGGCCTGCTCCGATGTAAACCTCAAGGATAAAAACATCGTCCGCCGCGCCGAGCTTCAGAAGGATCTTGACGATCTGCGCTACGAGCGCGAGGCACTAATGAGCTCCGATACGCCCGACGGCGGCGAGCTCACGGACGAAGCGCTCGATAAGCGCTACGAGCGCATAGCCGAGCTTCGCAGCAAGGAGATGCAGCGCGAGCAGGAGCTTGCCTCGCTCGAGCTCGAGGGCGTACCCGAGCTGACGGTCGATAATCTTGCACGCATAATCGAGCTGTGGACCAAGATACCGGCCTCGTCGATACGCGAGGACGAGTTTGAGCGCCTTGCCGAGCTCGATAAGCGCCTGAAGGAGCATATCGTCGGCCAGGACGAGGCCGTCGCCGCGGTGTGCGCCGCGATAAAGCGCTCGCGCATAGGGCTCAAGGCAAAGCGCAAGCCGACGAGCTTTATCTTTGTAGGCGGTACGGGCGTGGGCAAAACCGAGCTCGTAAAGCGCCTGGCGGCCGATCTCTTCGACTCGCCGGAGTCGCTCATACGCCTCGACATGTCCGAGTTCATGGAAAAATTCAGCGTCTCGCGCATCATCGGTTCGCCTCCCGGCTACGTCGGCTATGACGAGGCAGGCCAGCTTACCGAGAAGATACGCCGCAAGCCCTACTCCGTCGTTCTGTTCGACGAGATAGAAAAGGCGCACCCCGATGTCCTGAATATACTTCTGCAGATCCTCGACGACGGAAGGATCACCGACGCTCAGGGCAGAACGGTCAATTTCGAAAATACGGTTATCGTCATGACGACCAATGCAGGCTCCAACACAAAGGGCGGCGCAATGGGCTTCGGCGGTACGGTCAGCGACATGGGCAGAGAGCGTGCACTCAAAGCGCTCAATGATTTCCTGCGCCCCGAGTTTATAAACCGCGTAGACGAGATAGTATATTTCAACAGCCTCTCCGAGGACAACTTCCGCAGCATAGCAGAGCTCATGCTCGGCGAAACGCGCGACGCCATTGCCGAGCGCGGCATAAGCCTGACGTGGAGTCCGGAGCTTACAGACTACCTTGTAAAGAAAAGCTACTCTGTCGTGTACGGAGCCCGCAACCTGCGCCGCACCATACAGAAGGACGTTGAGGATGCCATCGCGCAGAAGATCATCGACTGCCGCGGCGAGAACGCCCGCAGGATATATTTAAGCGCCGAGAACGGCGCCGTAACGGTGGAGGTAAGCGAATGATCAGGTTTGAAAGCGATTACCTCGAGGGCGCGCTGCCGGAGATCATGAGCAGGCTCATCGAAACAAACTACGAGCAGACGGCCGGCTACGGCGCCGATCCCTACTGCCGCGCGGCGCGTGAGAAGATAAGGCTCGAGTGCAATGCCTTTGATGCCGACGTTCATTTTCTCGTCGGAGGAACGCAGACAAACCTTACGGTCATCTCGGCCGCACTTCGCCCACATCAGGGCGTCATGGCGGCGCAGACGGCGCACATAGAGGTGCACGAGACCGGCGCGATCGAAGCCGCCGGACACAAGGTCATAACGCTCCCGACCGCAGACGGCAAGATAAATGCCGCCGATGTGCGCGAATATGTCCTGCGGCACAGAGCTGACGAAGCGTTTGAGCATATCGTCCAGCCCGCTATGGTATATATCTCGCAGCCAACCGAGACTGGAACGGTATATACGCTGCCGGAGCTTGAAGCGCTCAGCGGAGTGTGCCGCGAGCTCGGGATACTTCTGTTTGCTGACGGTGCGCGCCTTTCATGCGCTCTGGCCTGCGAGGGTACGCCGACTATGCGGGACCTTGCGCGGCTGTGCGACGTGTTTTACATCGGCGGAACAAAGCACGGTGCGCTCTTCGGCGAGGCGGTCGTTATAAAAAACGAGGCGATAAAAAAGGATTTTCGCTATATCGTAAAGCAGCGCGGCGGTATGTTCGCCAAGGGCAGACTGCTCGGCCTGCAATTTGACACGCTGTTCACCGATGGACTGTACTACAAAATCGGCCGCCGCGAGGTGGCGCAGGCGGCGCGGCTGCGCTCGGCCTTTGAAGCAAAGGGCATAGAGTTTGCCTATCCCTCGCCGACAAATCAGATATTTCCGATATTAAACGGCCGTCAGCTTGAAGCTCTGCGCGAAAAGTACAGCTTTTCCGTTCAGACACCGCTGCCGGACGGCGGCGCGGTCGTGCGCTTCTGCACGAGCTGGGCGAGCAAGGAGAGCGATATTGACGCGCTCATTTCCGATATTAACAACTTTTGAGGTGCGATATGGCTAAAATAGAGATAATTCAGGGTGATATAACAAAGCAGGCGGTCGATGCAATCGTAAACGCCGCAAACTGTTCGCTGCTCGGCGGCGGCGGAGTTGACGGCGCGATACACCGCGCGGCGGGCCCCGAGCTCCTTGCCGAGTGCCGCACGCTGGGCGGCTGCAAAACCGGCGAGGCCAAGATCACGCGCGGCTATAAGCTCCCGGCAAAGTACGTTATCCACACGCCCGGTCCCGTGTGGAACGGCGGCAATAACGGCGAGGCGGACAAGCTCCGCTCCTGCTACCGAAACTGCCTTGTGCTTGCATCCGAAAACGGCTGCAAAACCGTGGACTTTCCGTCCATATCCACAGGCGTTTATCATTTTCCCCTCTCCAAGGCATCGGAGATCGCGGTAAAAACCATCTCCGAGTATCTTTTCGAGCATCCGGAGATCGAGCGTGTGCGCATGGTGTGCTTTGACGCACGCACGAAGGAGTATTACGAGAAGGCGCTGGAGAAGCTTAAATGAAAAGACTGTTCAGACTGCAATATAACGCCCCCGTTACGCTGACCTTCGCGCTGATATCGCTTATAGCTCTGCTGCTCGGCAAGGTCACCGACGGCTGGACGGATACTTATCTTTTCAGCGTGTGGCGCTCGTCGCTGTCGGATATCCTGACCTATCCGCGCTTTTTCCTGCATGTCCTCGGCCATGTCGACTATGACCATTACATAGGCAATATGATGATGATCCTCGTCGTCGGCCCCGGACTTGAGGAGAAGTACGGAAGCCGCAGCCTTCTCAGTGCCATTGCCATAACTGCGCTCGTGTCAGGACTCGTGTACTGGTTCCTGTTTCCGGGCTCGATGCTCATGGGCGCGTCGGGCATAGTGTTCATGATGATCGTCATGGCCTCTCTCGCCGGAATGCGCGACGGCTGCATACCCATAACTCTCATCCTTGTGCTGGTGCTCTATCTCGGCAACGAGGTCGTAAACGGCGTTATGCTCAAAGATAACGTGTCGCAGCTCACGCATATCATCGGCGGCGTGTGCGGCGCGGTGCTGGGGCTCAGAAGACGATGAGGGAAAAGATACTGATATCCGCCTGCCTGCTGGGGCTTGACTGTAAGTACGACGGCGGAAATAATCGTCTGCCGGAGGAAAAGCTCCGGATGCTCACGGAAAAATACGAGCTGATCCCCGTGTGCCCCGAGTGCTATGGCGGACTTACGACGCCGCGGACCCCGTCCGAGCGCAGGGGAGCCGAGGTCGTATCAAAAAGCGGCGCGGACGTTACCGAACAGTTTCGTAAGGGTGCGCAGGCGGCGCTCTGCCTTGCACGGCTTTTCGGAGCAAAGCGCGCCATACTCAAGGCAAACAGCCCGTCCTGCGGCAGCGGAACGGTCTACGACGGCACATTCACGGGAACGCTCGTCCCCGGTGACGGTGTAACGGCAGAGCTTTTGAAAGAAAACGGCATAATTGTCATAGATGAAAATGCACTCTGACAGAGTGCATTTTTTGCGCTTGCAGCTCATATGCTTGTACAAAAAGGGAGGGCTGTACATGGCATATGATGAAAAACAGCAGCAGCCGGCAAGGGCGCACGGCATAAGCCTTGAGGACAGAAAACGGCTCAGTGTCACTGGCGTTGAGGATGTCGAGAGCTTTGACGAGAACCTTATCGTCATGAACACGAGCAGCGGCGACCTTATCGTTCGCGGCAGCGGACTGCACATCGGCAGGATAAGCCTTGATGTCGGACAGCTGAGCGTCGAGGGCAGCATCAGTGAGCTAAGCTATGAGGATAAAGCGCCCGCGGGCGGTATCTGGCAGAAGCTGTTCGGATAAATGCGGCTTGAGATATCGCTCCAGCTAGCGCAGCTTGCGGCCTCCGTGCTGACGGGCTTTGCGCTGGGCACGGCTTATGATATACTGCGCGCTCTGCGCCGCACGGCACACAGGAACGCCCTGCCCGATGCACTGTTCTGCGCCCTGCTGCTGTTTGCGCTGTTCACCCTCGGTATGGATATGGGGCAGGGGAGGCTGCATGTATTCATGCTCTGCTCCGCAGCCTGCGGCTTTGCCGCGTATACTGTGCTTTTAAGTCCGCTCATTCTGCCCGTTTTTCTGCGTCTTGCGCGCGCCGCAAAGCGATTTTTTTCACCTGCCGAAAAAATTATTAAAAAACTTTGCGATTACGTCAAAAAATACTTTTCAAAAGCCTTTAACTGGTTTACAATGAGGCAAAGAGGAAAAAACAGAAAAGAGGAGCAGAATGAAAAAATCGACGACGATCATCGGCCTGGCATTGACGATGCTTGCCGTATATGCTATTCTGAACCTGGTAAGCCTCAAGCGCGACCTCGCGGAAGCGATTGAACAGTCAAGGACTCTGCAGGAGGAGATACGGCAGGCGCAGGAGGAAGGCGCGTACCTGAAATCCGGACTTGAGGACACGGAAACCGACGACGGTATAGAGAGTCTGGCAAAATACCGGCTGAAGCTTTTTGGCTCGGACGAAAAGATATTTAGAGATATAAGGGGATAAGATATGCAGCCTGAAGTGGGAACGGTGCTGGAAGGCAAAGTGAGCGGCGTAACAAAATTCGGCGCTTTTGTGACTCTGCCCGGAGGCAGGAGCGGTCTTGTGCATATTTCGGAGATCGCAAACACCTTTGTCAGCGACGTTGCGCAGTTTGTCAGCGTCGGCCAGACCGTCAAGGTCAAGGTCATCGGCATAAACGGGGATAAGATAAATCTCTCGATAAAGCGTGCCGAGGAAACGGAAGAGGCACCGCGCAGGCGCGAACGGCAGCAGACTCGCCCCTCCGCGCCGAAGCCGCAGCAGACGCCGCGCCAGCCGACCGGTCAGGTCGCAGCGCCCACGGAGGATCAGGCCTTTGAGGATAAGCTCAAGCAGTTCATGAAGGACTCCGACAGCCGCATCGCGGATAACCGCATGTATGCCGACCGCGGCCGCTCACGCAGAAGAAAATAAGCTATCAGCCGTTTTTACGGCTGATTTTTTTATAAGCTGGGCTCCCGTAAGCCTATGTAAAAGCATCCTTGCGTGACAAATCTGCCGTTTCATGCTACGTTCAGACCGAGGTGATGACATGCGAGACATAGGGAAGAACATACGCGACCTGCGCGAGAGCAAAGGCCTCACGCAGGAGGAGCTGGCAGCGCGGCTGTTCGTGACGCGGCAGACCGTTTCAAATTACGAGACGGGCAAAACGCGTCCGGACGTTGACATGATACTCCGCATAGCCGAGGTGCTGGATGCTGACGCGAACACGGTCTTTTACGGCAGACCGGTCGATGACCGCAAGCGCAGGATAATAAGCGCCGTGATCCTTGCCGTCATGACGGCGGCACTGTGGGTGCTTGAACTATATTTGCGCAGAGAGTTTACAGCATATAAATGGTCGACATTCATCGTTTGGCCGCTTGCGATCGAAGAGCTGATACTTAAAACGACGGTAAGGATACTTTTCGGCTACACTATAGTGAATGTGGCCCTGCTTGCTTTCAAGGGCAAGCCCTTAGTGTCGAAGTGGACTCGCATAGTGAAAATCGCAGTAATAGTGTTCACTGTGGCAGCTTACATAGGTTTATCGCTCGCTGTACTGGGATTTTTCAGCGCTACATATGGTTTTGTGTGGTCATATGCGAGGTTCTTCTATTATATGAACATATATCACCCCTGGGTCTATGTAGTCCTTGGAGCGGCATTGGCGGGATTTTCGCTGAAAAAGCCGGAAAATGCATCGCAGGGCGGCGCTTCGTGCAAGCCGTAATAAGCATGCGGAACAAAACCGCACGCATTTTTGCGCAGAAATTATTCCCGGCTGTGCTGTTTTAACGAAATTCTTAACAGTTCTTAATGTAACGGACGTTTTTAACGTCCGTTACTGCGCATAAGAGCTCTCCGATCGCCGCGAAAATGCATATTTTGCAGGGCAAAATCGCAGACGGCTGCAAAATACAGCTTGCCGAACACCGCGTTTTTGCAGCCAGACAGCCCGTAAACTTGCAAAAACCGGGCCGTTTTAAGCTCTCCCGAGCCTCAGAACGAATAATGAAGCCCTGCATTATTCAAACTGCAAAAACTTTGACAAAGCCATTCTGCAAGTTTTCAAAATGATTCTGCAAAACGCAAATTATTGTGCATCTTTCACAAAAACAGAAATGCGCTTTTATGAAAAATGCTTGATTTTCTCGTCAAGATGACTATAATGAAAATCACAAAGAGGAAATTAACTCAAGGCCTGAATTTGAAAGGAGCAAACAGCTATGTTAACAGGTATCGGTGTTTTCGGAGCAGCATATCTCGCCGGCATGATCCTGATGACCGTCAAGGGCATGCAGAAGGCTTAATTGAGTGTAAGATACAGTATCAGGTCCCCTGAGCGGGGACTTGATTTTTTTATGCCCCGGCGTGTATAATATCGCGTATGAAAGAACTGACCGTAAGGCGAAACGACGCAGGTCAGCGGCTCGACCGCTTTGTCGGCAAGGCCGTGCCGCTGCTGCCGGAAACGCTGCTGCAAAAGTACATAAGGATAAAGCGCATTAAATTAAACGGCAAGGGCGCTAAGCGCGATACGCGCCTTAACGAGGGCGACGTGCTCAGCCTTTACATAAACGATGAGTTTTTCGAAAAGCCGCGCGAGGAAAACGCCTATCTCAAGGTCGGAAAGCCGCGCATAAATATCGTTTACGAGGATGAAAACATCCTGCTTGCCGACAAAAAGCCGGGCGTACTGTGCCACAGTGCGGGCGCATGGGATTACAATACGCTCATTGCGAACATTCAGGCCTATCTTGCCCAGAAGGGCGAGTGGGACCCCAGAGGCGAAAACTCCTTTGCTCCGGCGCTGTGCAACCGCATAGACCGCAATACCGGCGGCATAGTCATTGCCGCGAAAAACGCCGAGGCACTGAGAATACTCAATGACAAGATCCGCGACAGGGAGATAGAAAAGTACTATCTCTGCGCCGTGCAGGGCAGACCCGGGCAGCCTCGCGGCCGCTTGGAGAACTATCTTTTCAAGGATGCCGCGAAAAATCAGGTATATGTCAAATGCCGCCCAGAGCCCGGCGCAAAGACGGCCGTTACGGAGTACAGGCTCATAAAAAGCAAGGGTGCGCTCTCGCTCATGGAGTGCAGGCTGCTCACCGGCCGCACGCATCAGATACGCGCCCAGATGGCGCATGCCGGCATGCCGCTGCTCGGAGACGGTAAGTACGGCAGCGAGCGCTTCAACAGGAATTTCGGCGAAAAAGGGCAGGCGCTTTACTCGTATAAGCTCGAGTTTTCCTTCCCGACCGACGCGGGTATCCTGGAGTATCTCAGGGGCAGAAGCTTCACCGTAGAGAGCGTTGAATTCGCGGAAAAATACTTCGGTATAAGCTGTCTTGACGGTATTTGAAAAAATATCGCGAAAAAAGCAGAAAGTTGTTGACTTTGCGGTATATATTATGTATATTGTTCACGATGCAAAGGGCACTCCGGACGCAGGTCCGAGGTGTCCTTTCTCATATATTTTTATGAAATGGGGGAGGATAAATGTCCAAAGAACTCATTCGCCTTGTGAATTGTCAAATGGCGTTTGACGACGAGATCGTTTTAGACGATATTAACCTGTATTTCAACGATAAGGAATTCCTCACGCTCTTAGGCCCGTCCGGCTGCGGCAAGACCACCACGCTCAGAATCATCGGCGGTTTTATTAAGCCCACAGGCGGCGACGTGCTTTTTGACGGCGTGAGGATAAATGATGTCCCGCCTCACAAGCGTAAGGTCAACACGGTTTTTCAGAAGTATGCGCTGTTTCCGCATCTTGACGTGTATGAAAACGTGGCCTTCGGCCTGCGCCTTGCAAAGCTCCCGGAGGAGGAGATCGACGAGCGCGTTACGGAAATGCTCGAGATCGTGAGCCTCAAGGGCTTTGAAAACCGCAAGGTTTCGCAGCTGTCCGGCGGCCAGCAGCAGCGCGTGGCGATCGCGCGCGCTCTGGTCAACCGGCCCAAGGTGCTTCTGCTTGACGAACCGCTCGGCGCTCTTGATCTCCGTCTGCGCAAGGATATGCAGAACGAGCTCAAACGCATCCAGCAGGCGATGGGCATCACTTTTATATATGTAACCCACGATCAGGAGGAGGCGCTCAGCATGTCCGACACGGTCGTTGTCATGGACAAAGGACGCATCCAGCAGATCGGCACGCCCGAGGATATCTATAACGAGCCGAAAAACGCCTTCGTCGCCGATTTTATCGGCGAGAGCAATATCCTCGACGGCATTATGCTCGAGGACAGACTGGTCAAATTCTTCGGCCGCAAGTTCAAATGCGTTGACTTCGGCTTTGAGAAAAACGAGCCGGTTGACGTCGTTATCCGCCCCGAGGATATCGACATTGTTTCTCCCGACGACGGACACCTGTGCGGAACGGTTACCTCCGTCACCTTCAAGGGCGTGCATTATGACACCATAGTCGATTTCAAGGGCTTCAAGTGGCTTATCCAGACCACCGACTTCTACGAGGTCGGCTCGTATATCGGAATACGCCTCGAGCCCGAGGATATACACATCATGCACAAGAGCGAATACTCCGGTCAGTTCGGCGACTACAGCTCCTATTCAGCCGAGTACGATGAGATGGACGACCCCGAGCTCTATCCGGAAGACGCGGAGGAGAGCGAGGAGTCCCCGGAGGGCGGCGAAGATGAAGAATAAAGCTCTTGCCGCGCCCTATCTCGTGTGGATGGCGCTGTTTACGATAGTGCCGCTCGCCATCGTCGTGTATTATGCCTTTACTGATGCATCGACGGGCGAATGGACCCTTGCAAATATCGCAAACCTCGGCAATTACATGCCGATACTCATAAAGAGCATATGGCTTGCGCTCATATCCTCGCTGATCTGCATCGTCATCGGCTACCCCGTGGCGTATTTCATCGCAAACTGCAAAGAAACGACGCAGCGCTTTCTGTACATGCTCGTAATGCTTCCGATGTGCATAAGCTTCCTCCTGCGCACCCTCGCGTGGGTCGCGCTCACGGAGGATACCGGCATCATAAATAACTTCATAACGGCCCTCGGCCTTGAGCCGCTGCCGCTTATCCGCAATAACGGCGCGGTCGTCCTCGGCATGGTGTATAACTACCTGCCGTATATGATAATGCCGCTGTACACGGTCATAATGAAGATCGACCGCCGGCTTATCGAGGCCGCGCAGGATCTCGGCTGCGACGGAGTGAACGTGTTCCGCCGCGTTATCCTGCCGCTGTCCGTGCCGGGGATCATATCGGGCTTTACGATGGTGTTCGTTCCGGCCGTATCGACCTTTTACATCTCGCAGAAGCTCGGCTCGTCGGGCACGACGCTCATCGGCGACGTTATCGAGAGCCAGTTCAAGACAGCGTACAACCCGAACCTCGGCGCGGCGCTCAGCCTTATCCTGATGGTGATGATCTTCGTCTGCATCGGGGTCATGAACCGCTTCGGCGATGAGGAAGAGGAGGTCGTGACGCTGTGAAGAATTTCAACAAGGTATTTACCGTCATTGTCCTGCTGTTTCTGTATATTCCGATGATAGTTCTTGCCGTCGGCTCGTTCAACAGCGGCATGGATATCGCGGTATTCAAGAGCTTTACTCTGGATAATTACGCCGAGCTTTTCCGTGACAGCGTGCTGCTGCCGCTGCTCTTAAATTCCGTGATAGTTGCGCTTTTATCCTCGGTATTCGCAACGATACTCGGTACGGCCGCCGCCCTCGGCATACATTCTATGGGGCCGCGCCTTCGCCGCTTCACCATGGGCGTGACGAACATACCGCTCACGAACCCGGAGATCGTGACCGGCGTATCGCTGGCGCTGCTGTTTGCCTTCGTCGGAACTGTGATGAAGATAAACAACATCCTCGGCTTTGCGACGCTCCTTATAGCGCACATAACCTTCAATCTGCCCTACGTCATACTTTCGGTCATGCCGAAATTGAAGCAGATGGATCCGAATCTGCGCGAGGCGGCGCTCGATCTCGGCTGCACGCCGTGGCAGGCGTTTTACAAGGTCGTTATCCATGAGATAACGCCGGGCATAGTGTCCGGTGCGCTTATGGCCTTCACCATGAGCCTCGACGACTTTGTCATCAGCTATTTCGTCTACGGCCCGCGCTTTGTCACGCTGCCGGTCGAGATATACAACTACACCAAAAAGCCGCTTCAGCCGAAGATATATGCGCTGTTTACGCTGCTGTTCGCGGCAATACTGATCGTGATGGTGCTCATGAACCTTCTGCAGGAGCGGGACGCGAAGCGCTCACGCGAAAACCGCAGAGCCTTCCGCCGCGGAAAGAAGGTGGGTGCATGAAAAGAATGATACCGCTGCTGCTGTGCGCAGTGATGCTGCTGACCATGCTCCCCGTGCAGGCCAGGGCCGACGACGTTACCATAAACGTCTACAACTGGGGGCAGTATATCTCCGACGGTACCGACGGCTATATCGACGTCAACAAGGCCTTCACCGAAAAAACCGGCATCAAGGTAAACTACATGACCTTCGATTCGAACGAGACCATGTATACAAAGCTCAAGACCGGCGGCAGCAGCTACGATGTCATAATCCCGTCGGACTATATGGTCGCGCGCCTGATAGCCGAGGATATGCTCGAGGAGCTTGACTACTCGAACATTCCAAACTATGCGCTCGTCGACGATGCGTATAAGAACACCTCCTTTGATCCGGAGAATAAATACTCCGTGCCCTATACCTGGGGAACGGTCGGCGTTATATACAACAAAAAGTACGTCGATGAAGCCGATCTCGGCTCGTGGGACCTCCTGTGGAACGATAAGTACTCCGGCAAGATACTCATGTTCGATAACCCGCGCGACGCCTTCGCCATAGCCGAGCTCATGCTGGGTATAGACATAAACAGCGAGAATCAGGACGAGCTGCGCTCGGCGGCCTACAAGCTCATTGAGCAGAAGCCGCTCGTGCAGGAGTACGTCATGGATCAGATATTCAGCAAGATGGAGCGCGAGGAGGCGTGGATAGCGCCGTATTACGCAGGCGACTACCTGCTCATGGAGCAGGAAAACCCCGATCTCGGCTTTTACTTCCCGGAGGAGGGCTATAACCTCTTTATCGACGCTGCCTGTATCCCCAAGGGCTGCCAGAACAAGGCCGCCGCCGAGGCGTATATCAACTTCCTGTGCGATCCCGAGATATCGGGCGAAAACCTCGATTACCTCGGCTACTCAACGCCGATATCCGAGGCAAAGCAGTACATGGACCCCGAAACCGCGTCGAGCGAGATAGCGTACCCCACAGAGGAGACGCTTTCACGCGGCAAGGCCTTCATTAACCTCTCGGAGGAGATCAGCCGCTTTACGGACTCGCTCTGGCTCGAGGTCAAGACCCAGGGCGGCGTTGACACCTATGCGATAGTTTCCATGTGCGCCGTCGCCGTGCTGCTCACGGCCTACTTCGTGATCCACGGTGTGCGGAAGAAAAAACGGATAGCCAACCGCTGCCGGAAGTGGAAGCAATAAAAATTTCATACCGAAGGTCTGCAAACCGCGCTTTTCTCATGGGAAAAGCGCGGTTTTTGTTGTGCACGGGCCCTAAAGATGATATAATATAAACTGATTAAATACTGCCTGCGGTGCTTTACGCAGCCTAACAAGGAATTCGGTGCAAATCCGAAGCAGTCCCGCTGCCGTGAATGGCGACGAGGGCGCATTGGCCACTGCTTTATTGCGGGAAGGCGCGTCCGAGCTTGACCCATGAGCCGGAAGACTTGCCGCAGCGCGTGTGTTTAAAATTCTAAGGAGGTGAGATATATGCGCGAGGACGCATGGACGCTCAAAATTACCTACGAGTAGAGAAAGCAAATAATAAAACGACATAACAAATTACTTGGAGGTAAAACATGAAAAAAAGATCATTGAGCCTGCTTCTGGCTCTTTTAATGGTGCTCAGCCTCATCGTGCCCGGTACCGCGGCCTTTGCCGACGATGCTTCGCAGTGGCCGAGCTTCCGCGGCAGCGACTCGAACATGGCAATAAGCTCGGCAAAAACCCCGAGCGATGCACAGCATACGACGCTTAATTGGGCAAACAAGCTCTCTGAAAATTGGAGCAAAGCTCCCTCGGCGCCGATAATCGTGGGCGATAAGCTCGTCACCATGTGCGGCGATGAGCTCACCGAGCTCTCGCTTGAAAACGGCGCAGTTGTAAAGACGGCGAAAATGCAGATGAGCACAAGCTACGGCCTTACCGCTCCGACCTACGCCGACGGCCTTATAATTGCTCCTCTGGACAGCGGTGTCGTTGAGGCCTTCGACGCGGTAACTCTCGACAGCAAGTGGGTATATACCGATGCGATCGGCGGACAGTCCATATCTCCCGTGCTTTATTCCGACGGCAAGCTCTATGTCGGCTTCTGGAAGGGCGAGGCCGAGGACGCAAACTTCGTCTGCATCGACGCAAAGACCGGCAGCCTCGACTGGAGCTACACCGTTAAGGGCGGCTTCTACTTTGCCGGTGCGGTCGCTGTCGGCGATTATATCTTTGTCGGAACCGACGACGGCGCCAAGGGCTCCGAGGGTGACGGTACGCTGCTGGCCTTCAAAAACAGCTATGCGGAAAACGAAGAGGTAAAGCCCGTATCGAGCGCGGCTCTCACCGACTGCGGCGACGTGCGCAGCAGCCTCGCATACTCCGACGGCAAGGTTTACTTCACCACCAAGGGCGGCTATCTCGGCTCTGCTTCCGTTGACGGCAAGACCGGCGAGATAAGCGGCGTAAAGACCGTCTCCTTTGATGCTCAGAGCACCTCTACCCCCGTTGTTTACGGCGATTACGTCTACATCGGCGCAGGCGCGGGCTTTTCCGACCCAGGTCTGTTCATCATTGCGGACAAGAACAGCCTCGAGGTAAAGAACACCGTCGAGCTCAAGGGCTATCCCCAGTGCTCCATGCTCCTGTCCACGGCATATCTCGAGACCGACGGATATCTGTATTTCTACAGCACCTATAACACCACGCCCGGCGGCGTTTCGCTCATAAAGGTCAAGGCGGACGATGTCAGCAAGACGGAGCTTATTGAGATATACGATGCCGCAGGCTATGAAAACTACTGCATTTGCAGCCTTATCTGCGATGCGGACGGCAATATCTATTACAAGAACGACAGCGGCGCAGTGTTCTGCCTTAAAAACGAGTACAGCGAGGAAGTCCTCGTGAGCATCGCAAACAAGGGCAGCGTTGAGCTCAGCTATGCTGCCGTCACCGCGACCGACCGCAACTACGACGGCATTATCGACATTGACGAGGTACTTTACGCTGCTCACAACGATTATTACGACGACGGCGGTGCCGCGAAGGGCTACGCCAGCGCAAGCAGCGAGTACGGCGCATACATAAGCAAGCTCTGGGGCGACGAGAGCGGCAACTTCGGCTACTTTGTCGACAACAAAATGGCCATGAGCCTCGGTGATAAGGTCGAAGCCGGCCAGCACGTTTACGCCTATGTAAACGCGAACACATATCCCAACAACGACGCATACGCATACTTTGACATCACCTCGGCAGACACCGCGACTTATGCCTCGCTCACCCTCAAGCTCACCGCGCAGAACGGCTATGACGAAAATTGGAGCCCGAAGTTTGAGGCGTATGACAAGGCGGTCATCAACGTCTATAAGGGCGACGAGCTGGCCGGCAGCAGCTGCAAAGCCATTGCACTCGGCAGCGGCGAATACAAGCTCACGTTCTACGCACCTGGCGACTACAGTGTTGTGGCAACGGCCGAGAATAACGCAATTATCCCCGCCGTGTGCCTGGTGAGTGTCAAGGAAACCAAGGGCTTTAACGATGTCAGGGAAGGCAGCTATTACTTCGATGCCGCAATGTGGGGCAGCGCAAACGGCGTAGTCAACGGCTACGGCAACGGTGTGTTCAGTCCCGACGGCCTGTGCACCCGCGCTCAGATCGTAAGCTTCCTGTACCGTCTGGCGGGCAGCCCCGAGGTCAGCGGCGAGTGCAGCTTCAATGACGTAGGCGACGGCTACTATAAGAATGCCGTTATCTGGGCAGCCGAGAACAAAGTCACAAACGGCACTACCGCCGAAACCTTCTCCCCGAATGCAGTGTGCACCCGCGCACAGGCTATGACCATGCTCTATCGCTACCTCGGCACTCCCAAATATGAAGCCGGCAGCGGCTTTGCCGATGTCGCCGACGGTGCATTCTATGCCGACGCCGTCATGTGGTCGGCAGCAAACGGTGTTGCAAAGGGCTATAATGACGGCCTCTTCCATCCCGGCGACCCCTGCACCCGCGCACAGATCGTAAGCTTCATCTACCGCGCGGCAGCGTGATAAATTAAATGAAAAAAAGATCAGCATCACTCTTGCTCTGCGTTCTTATGATATGCAGCCTGCTTTCAGGCTGCATGAAGAACGCGGAGGCCGTAAACTTCGCCGGGGACATTGACCTCGGCGAAGACGGCATCATAAAAAAAGAGGTTTTCGAGCAGCTTATAAGCCAAAACGAAATAGCCTCCATATGCGGAAAAAGCGGAGAGTACAGCTATAAATGGACTGTGTCCGGCGCCGATATCGGCGAGCCGCGCGATCTGTGCATGGCCGTCGGCATAGAGGAAAGCGACGACGGCAGTGTGGCCGTAACGCTCAAAAGCGAAGAGAGCTTCGGCTTTCTGCCGACGCTGTCGGTAACGCTCCCCGGCAAGTGGGACGCGCTCACGGCCGGCGTTTACGATGCGCAGGGAAACAAGCTCTCGGCTGCCTCCGTCACGGGAAGCGAGAGCACCACCTTGAGCTTTAAGCTCACTGACGGCGTTTTTGCATACACCATCCGTGCCGACGAGGAGGCGACTCCCGCACCGACGAACAGCTCAAAGCTGTCCGACGGCAGCCGCACCGAGCAGGACGAGTACAAGACGGATCCCGTTCCGAGCGGAAAGCCCGAGCCCGTCGAGCCTTCGAGCACTCCCGTCGACGAAAAAAAGCTGCTGCACTGCACGATATCCATCGATTGCATGACCATTCTTGATAATCTTGATAAGCTCAAGCCGGAAAAGCTTGACGTTCTGCCGTCGGACGGTATCATTCTCGCGTCCGTGCAGGTCGGCTTTTACGAGGGCGAGTCGGTGTACGACCTGCTTCAGCGCGTCTGCCGCGAAAACGGGATACAGATCGAGGCGTCATTTACGCCGGCATACAACAGCGCCTATGTCGAGGGTATAGGAAACCTGTACGAAAAGGACTGCGGAACGCTGTCGGGCTGGACGTATATGGTAAACGGCTGGCAGCCCAATTACGGATGCAGCCGCTATGCCCTTCATGACGGCGACACCGTGAGCTGGCGCTACACCTGCGACCTCGGCTCGGACGTGGGAGGCGGAATGCGTTGAATAAGGACGCTTTTTCGGGCCTGCATCCGGCGGTGAGCTTTGCCTGTTTTGCCGCCGTGCTGACGCTCACGATGCTGTATATGCATCCGCTGCTTCTGGCGCTGAGCTTAGCGGGCTCGGCAAGCTATGTCTGCATTTTGAAGGGCGTGCGGCATCTTGCAAAAACGCTTGCATACCTCGTGCCGTTTCTTGTGCTCATGTCGCTTATAAACGCGCTGTTCAACAATGCCGGAGTTACGCCGCTGTACTATCTTTCAAACGGCAATGCGATAACGGGGGAGGCGCTGACCTTCGGCTTTTTCGCGTCTCTTATGTTCTGCGCGGTCATACTGTGGTTTGAGTGCTTCAACGTTGTCATGACCTCGGATAAACTGCTGTTTATCTTCGGCAGACTCAGCCCCTCGCTGTCGCTTCTGCTGTCAATGTCACTGCGCTTTGTTCCGAAATTCGGGCAGAAGATACGCAGCGTAGACGCTGCCCGCAGCCAGATCGGACGCGGCAGCGCGCAGGGCGGACTTTTCAGGCGCATAAAAAACAGCATGGATATACTGTCCGTCACGCTCACATGGGCGCTCGAAGGCTCAGTGACGGCGGCAAACTCGATGAAGAGCCGCGGCTGCGGTGCAGCGAAAAGAACGAGCTTTTCAATATACAAATTTGACCTGCGCGACGGCATAACGCTCGCCGCCTGCGCACTGACTGCGGGAGTGACCGCCGCATGTGTTCTCAGCGGCGGCATATATGCACGCTACTACCCGTCGGTCATAATAAGCGGCTTCACGGGCGCGTCTGTGCCCGGCATCGCGGCTTTTGCGCTGCTGTGCTTTGCTCCGCAGCTTTTTGATGCAAAGGAGGCTCTCGTATGGCGGCGTTTGAGATCCGCGATCTGAGCTTTACATATCCGAACGAAAATAAACCGGCCCTCGAGCATATCACCATGGACATTCCCGAGGGCGGGATAACTCTTATATGCGGCGCGAGCGGCAGCGGCAAGAGCACGCTCCTGCGCAGAATGAAAAGCTGCCTTGCCGATCACGGCCGGGCAGAGGGGGAGCTGCTGTTTTTCGGCAGAGCCCTGGGCGAGGTGCCGGAGGCCGAGCAGGCGCGGCGCATAGGCTTCGTGTTCCAGCATCCTGACGATCAGATAGTCACCGACAAGGTGTTTCACGAGCTTGCCTTCGGCCCTGAAAGTCTCGGCTGGGATCAAAGGAAAATGCGCCTTGCCGTTTCGGAGATGGCAAGCTATTTCGGCATTTCCGAGTTGTTTGATAAAAACGTTTCCGAGCTCTCGGGCGGCCAGAAGCAGCTTGTAAACCTCGCGTCGGCCGCAGCTGCGCACCCGGATGTTCTCATCCTCGATGAGCCGACGAGTCAGCTTGACCCCATTGCAGCAGCCGATTTCCTCTCGGCCGTGCGCAAGCTCAATGAGGATCTCGGCCTTACGGTGATACTCACCGAGCACAGGCTCGAGGAGGCGCTGCCTATGGCGGACATGCTCGCCGTTATGGAAAACGGCAGGCTCATTGCCTTTGATGCACCACCGAAGGCCGCAATGCAGATCAGAAACAGCGCAGTTTTCGCCTCGATGCCGGCTGCGGTGCGGATATTCGCAGCCCTCGGCGGAGAGGGCGCAGCTCCGCTGACAATAGGGCAGGGCAGGACGTTTATTGCAGGGCGCGCCGGTAATGCGGTTAACATAACGCCAATGGAGCCCCGCGGGCACGGAGAAACCGCAGCCGAGCTTAAAAACTGCTGGTTCAGGTATGAAAAAAACGCGCCGGATGTGCTGCGCGGCATTGATCTGAAGCTGTACCGGGGTGAGATATTCGCTCTTCTCGGCGGCAACGGCTCCGGTAAGAGCACGAGCATCGGACTTTTATCCGGCAGACTCAAGCCCTACAGAGGCAGGGTCAAAAGCGGCGGCGTGCGAATCGCCGCGCTTGCGCAGGATCCGCGCGAGCTGTTTGTAAAGGATACCGTGTCCGACGAGCTGCGCGAGCTCGGATGCGGCGGGGCCGAGCTTGAGCACATCGTGCAGTTTCTTGAGCTCAAAGACATTCTCGGCCGTCATCCCTTTGATATTTCCGGCGGCGAGCAGCAGCGTCTTGCGCTCGGAAAGGTCCTGCTGACGCATCCTGACGTTCTGCTGCTTGACGAGCCGACAAAGGGCATGGACGGGCAGTTCAAGCGCAGCTTCGGCGAGCTGCTGCAAAAATTGCGGGATGAGGGCAAGACCGTGTTCATCGTGAGCCACGATGTCGAGTTCTGCGCCCGCTATGCCGACCGCTGCGCACTCCTGTTCAGGGGTGAGACAGTAACGGAGGGCACACCGCACGAATTTTTCTCCGGCAATTTCTTTTACACGACAGCAGCCGCAAAGCTCAGCCGCGGAAGCCTCTCGGGAGCCATACTCTGCGAGGAGGTGATCGAGTGCCTGAAAAAATGAAAAGCAGGCGCATTGCGGTCATGGCAGCGGTTCTTGTGCTGTCGGCTGTGATCATAGTTATCGAAACCTATCTGTGGAATAACCGCAAATATTACCTTACCTCGCTTATCATCATACTGCTTGCCATGCTGCCGTTTTTTGCCCGCTTCGAGGGCAGGCGGCCGCAGGTGCGCGAGATAGTGCTGCTTGCGGTGATGACGGCCTTTGCAGTCGCGGGACGCGCGGCGTTTTACTGGGCACCGCAGTTCAAGCCCGTGTGCGCCATCGTGATCTTAACGGCCGCTGCCTTCAATGCGGAGGCGGGCTTCATAACGGGCGCCGCATCCGGGCTCATATCAAATATGTTCTTCGGACAGGGACCGTGGACGCCGTGGCAGATGCTCGGCTTCGGCCTCGTCGGCTTTTTCGGCGGAGCTTTGTTTTACGGCAGGGAGGTAAAAACCGTGCCGCTTGTATCCTATGGCTTCTTCTCGGTGCTCATCGTTTACGGAGTTCTGCTCGATACAGGCTCACTTTTGATGTATTCGCAGGACGTCACGGTCAGTGCGCTTCTTGCAATGTACGCCTCGGGCTTTGCCTTCAACCTTGTCCATGCGGCGGGTACGGCTGTGTTTCTGCTCCTGCTGAAAAAGCCTGTCCTGTCGAAGCTGAGACGTATTAAAATTAAATACGGAATGATGACTTAGTCATATGTGCAGATACGCCGGAGAAAAGTGTCTGCACATTTTTTAAATCAAAAATGCTCACATGGCCGAAAAAATGCATTTTTTCGTCAAACGATGCAAAATCAAAACCAAAACAGCAAAAATGCACTTATCAGAGTTAAAAACACGGTGCAAAATATTCCGTTTGACTAAATACACAAAAAAAGTGCGCAATTTTTGTGGATTATTGCATGCGATTATCTTGAAATTAACAAGCATAAATGTTGACGTTAAAATTACATGATGCTACAATATATATGTGTTTGAATGCGTTCATATAATGAACGGAGGTTACTTTTAATGAAAAACGTTAAGGTCCTTATCGGCAACTACGGCAGCGGCAAAAGCGAGCTTGCGCTCAACTTTGCAATGCAGGCTGCCGCCCGCGGAGAAAGGACGGAGCTTATAGACCTTGATATGGTCAATACATATTTCAGACTTACCGAGCGCGGCAAGATGGTCGAGCAGAAGGAGATAAGGCTTGTCTCTCCGAACTATGCCTGCTCGGGTATCGAAACGCTGTCCCTGCCGGCGGAGGTCGCATCGGCCTTTGTCCTTGACTGGGACACGGTCGTGTTTGACGTCGGCGGCGACGATGTCGGCGCAACGGCGCTCGGCCGTTATCATCAGGATTTCGTTGATCTTGAACCGGGTGCTCTTGAAGTGCTCAATGTCGTCAATATCCGCAGACCGCTGTCCGGCACCATCGAGAAGCTCATAAGGCTTCAGGAGGGAATGCAGGTCCATTCCAGACTTCAGATAACCGGCATGATAAATAACACGAACCTCGCGACGGAAACGTCTGTCGAGGAGCTGCGCGACGGATATGAGATGCTCAAGGAGGTCTCCGACAGGACGGGTATTCCCGTTGCGTATACGACAGGCAAAAAGGACCTGCTCGAGGAGTTTCTCTCCGAGGGGCATGATCCCAAGTATATCGGCAAGCCCATTCCCATAGACGTGTACATGCACCGTGACTGGGATTCGTACATCAAGTACGGTCTGCATACCGTTGACCCGCAGAAAAACTTCAAGCATTAACTGCGCGACCCCGCTTTACGCGGATTAAATAAATTGGCAAAAAGCAAAAATAAAGAAAAGAGGTAGCAAAATGGTAAAGGTAACCATCAATGAGGACCTGTGCAAGGGCTGCGGTCTCTGTGCAAGAGCTTGCCCCAAGGGTTGCATTGAACTTTCCAAAGCAAAAATCAACGCAAAAGGCTATCACCCGGCAGAGGTTGTAAAACCTGAAGAGTGCATCGGCTGCGCTTCCTGCGCACGCACATGCCCCGACGTGGTAATCCACATCGAGAAGGATTAAGGAGGAAATTAAAAATGGCAAAAACTCTTATGAAGGGTAGCGAAGCTATTGCAGAGGCAGCCATCAGAGCCGGCGCTCGTTATTTCTTCGGCTATCCCATCACCCCGCAGACCGAGATTCCTGAATACATGTCTGCACGTATGTTTGATCCCGACGTAAACGGCTGCTTCCTGCAGGCTGAGTCCGAAGTTGCAGCTATCAACATGATCTACGGTGCAGCCGGTACCGGCGCACGTGCCATCACCTCCTCCTCCAGCCCCGGCATCTCCCTGAAGCAGGAAGGTATCTCCTACTGCGCAGGCGCAATGCTTCCCTGCGTTATCCTGAACGTAATGCGCGGCGGCCCCGGCCTCGGCAACATTCAGGCTTCCCAGGGCGACTACTTCCAGGCTGTCAAGGGCGGCGGCAACGGCGACTATCACCTGCTGACCTACGCACCCTCCTCCGTCCAGGAAGCTGTCGACATCATGATGTTTGCATACGATAAGGCAGAGCAGTACCGCATCCCCGTACTGTTCATCGCAGACGGCATCATCGCTCAGATGATGGAGCCTGTCGAGATGCCCGAGATGGTCGACTTCAAGATCGATCCCGAGAAGAAGCCCTGGGCATGCACCGGCTGGAAGCCCGGCGACGATCCTGCAAAGCGCGGCGTCATCAACTCCATCTACATCGACACCGAGTCCCTGTCCGTACATAACGCTGAGCTTCAGGCAATGTACGCCGAGGTCGTCAAGAACGAGAAGATGTGGGAGAACTACAACCTCGAAGGCGCTGAGTATGTCATCACCGCATTCGGTACTGTCGCCCGTATCGCAAAGTCCGCTATCGACCAGCTCAAGGCCGAGGGCATCAATGTCGGTCTGGTACGCCCCATCACCGTATGGCCGTTCCCGTACGAGGCTGTTGCTGAAGCAGCAAAGGCTGACGGCGTTAAGGCAGTTCTCGACGTAGAGCTGAACGAAGGCCAGATGCTCGAAGACGTTAAGATCGCAATAAACGGCGCAAAGCCCATTGATTTCTTCGGTCACCTCGGCTCTCAGATGCCCACCACCGACGAGATCGTTGCAAAGATCAAGAGCATGAAGGAGGGTAAATAAATGTCCGTAGTATTTGAGAGAACTAAACTCCTTACCGACAAGACTTTCCATTACTGCCCCGGCTGCAACCACGGCATTATCCATCGCCTGGTAGCAGAGTCCATTGAGGAGCTCGAAAAGGAAGGCGTTATCGAAGAAGGTAAGGTCATCGGCGTAGCACCTGTCGGCTGCTCCGTATTTGCATATGATTACTTTAACTGCGATATGTACGAAGCCGCACACGGCCGTGCTCCCGCAGTCGCAACCGGCGCAAAGCGCGTTGTCGGCAAGGACACCCTCGTATTCACCTACCAGGGCGACGGCGACCTCGCTTCCATCGGTACCGCAGAGATCGTTCACGCTGCACATCGCGGCGAGCACATCTGCACCATTTTCGTCAACAACGCAATTTACGGCATGACCGGCGGCCAGATGGCTCCTACCACCCTCGTTGGTCAGAAGACCACCACTTCTCCCAAGGGTCGTGACGAGGCATGGTGCGGCGCACCTATCCGCGTTTCCGAGATGCTCGCTACCATCCCCGGCTCTTACTACATCGAGCGCTGCGCTGTCAATACCAACGCAAACATCATGAAGACCAAGAAGGCCATCAAGAAGGCATTCACCTATCAGATGCAGGGCAAGGGCTTCTGCCTGATAGAGGTTCTTTCCACCTGCCCCACCAACTGGGGTCTCAGCCCGATCGAGGCTATGAAGTGGCTCGAAGAGAATATGATTCCTTACTATCCTCTCGGTGTTAAGAAAGACAAGGAGGCCGAATAATATGAAAAAAGAGTTTATATTCGCCGGTTTCGGCGGTCAGGGCATGCTCCTGATCGGTAAGTTCCTTGCAATGGCTTGCATGCTCGACGGCAAGCACGTTTCCTGGCTGCCTTCCTACGGCCCTGAGATGCGCGGCGGTACCGCAAACTGCTCGGTCATCGTTTCCGATGAGCCCGTTGCTTCTCCTCTGGTCGATATGGCTGACGTTATCGTTGCCATGAACCGTCCTTCTCTGGACAAGTTCGAGGCTCACGTCAAGCCCGGCGGCGTTCTGGTCATCAACAGCTCTCTGATCGACCGCAAGTCGGTTCGTGACGATATCCAGGTCGTATACTGCGACGCAAACCGCATTGCAGAAGCAGTCGGCAACCCCAAGGGCGCAAACGTTGCCATCCTGGGCGCACTGCTCGCAAAGGCTCCCGTCGTTGACGACGAGAAGATGAGCGAGGCTATCCGCATTGAGCTCGGCGAGCGCAAGGCAAAGTTCCTGCCCGGCAACATGAAGGCACTTCAGGCCGGCAAGGAAGACGCTGCAAAGCAGTAATATCCAAGCTTGATTTTAACAGGTACAGTCTGTCGGACTGTACCTGTTTTTTCATTTTTATTTCTCCGTATTTTCCATGCGCAAATAACATTTCTCAACAGCACCGTGTGACACGCTTCGGAGAATTACATAAGTATAATAATTATTATCTTATGTAAACTCACGGAGGAGAAAAATGGACATGAAGGGCTCGATCGCGGCAATCAAGGGCGCGATAAATAAAAGCGCGGCGGAGCGCAGCTCGCCGGAGGTAATAATTGCAGCATATGCTGCCGTGCATCTTATCGGCGGCGTACTGCTTGCATCGGCAAGGCTCCTCGGGGCGGCGGGACCGTTCGGCATGGCGGCCGTTGCCGCCTCGGGCGCAGGCTTGAACGCCGTATCCTGCCTGATAGGTGCTGCGATCGGCTACATAATCAGCGCAGGTCTTGCAGGCAGCATACGCTATCTTGCGGCAATAGTTCTGGTGTATACGATAAGCTTTGCCTTTCAGGATACAAAGCTTGCAAAAAGCAGCGTCTTCGCGCCGTGCACCGCGGCCTTTGCAGCGCTCTCGACCGGCATACTTTCAAGCTTCACCTCGGTTTTTACTCAGGCGCCGGCGGCCGCCGTGGTGCTTTTGGAGACGGTGTTTTCCTTCGGCGGCTGCCGGTTTTTCCGTGAAGCAATGAGCGACAAGACGCGCACTACCGAAAGCGAGGAGCTGCGATACACCGGAAGCGTACTCATAACCGCGGCCGTTCTGCTCATGACATTATCGCAGATCATGATCTTTGACGCCATATCTCTCGGCCGGCTCGCCGCGCTTCTGATCGTCATGACCTGCACTCTTCGCTGCGGCATCATGACAGGCTGCGCCATGGGAACGACCTTCGGCATCGCAATGGATCTCGCGGTCGGCGGAATGCCGTTTTATACCATGGCCTATGCCTTCGCCGGGCTGCTGTCGGGCATGTTCAACCGACACGGCAGGCTGCTGTTTCTGCTTGCGTTTATCACGGCCAACGCGGCTGCGGTCGCCTGTGCGTGGTCGTTTCAATCGGAGGTGAACTCACTGTTTGAAGTATTTGCCGCATCCGTCATATTTCTGCTGCTGCCCTCCGGCTTCATTAGCCGCGCGGGCTCTATGGTGCAGCCGGTGATCGGCGGCAGCGGTGAATCGGGACTGCGCCGCTGCGCAGCAAACAGGATCATGGGCCTCAGCCGCGCCTATGCAAGTCTTTATGAGCTTGTCCGCCGCAATGTTGACGAGCAGTATAACGACGCAGATCCCGCAAAGGTATTCGACCGTGCGGCCGACAGCGTATGTCTCAAGTGCAGGGAGAAAAACCGCTGCTGGAACAGGGATTATATCGACACGCTGTCCGCGCTCAATGACGCGACGCCGAAAATGCTCGGCCGCGGCATGCTGGAGCTCGGCGATATCCCGCGCCGCTTCACCGAAAAATGCAGAACTCCCGAGGCCTTTGTCACGGCCGTCAATGCGGAGCTGCGCGCGGCGGCTTACCGGAGGCAGTTTGCCGAGAGCCTGCGCGAGAGCCGCAATACCGCATGGGGGCAGTATTCCGACATGTCCGCAATACTTGCATCGCTGTCAAAGGAGCTTTCCGGGACAAACGGCGCAGACCACCTTGCCGAGAGACGGCTCATACGCTATCTTCTGTCGCTTGAGATTGATGCTGACGCCGCCGTTTACCGCGACGCACGAGGCCGCCTGCGCGCCGTTATCGAAAGCGGAGCCCTGCCGCGGCTGACAAAGCAGGACGATTACCTCGATAAGCTCTCTGGAGTGCTCGGCCTGCGCCTGTGCAGGATAAAGAGCCTCAACGACAGCGAGGCAAAGCTCGTTCTCATGGAGGCGGAGCCTCTGGCGGTGTCGGTCGGCATAGCGGCGATGAAGAAGAAAGGGGAGAAGGTCAGCGGCGATAAGGGAACGTATTTCAAGACCGAGGCAGGCGTACTGTGCGTCATCTTATCCGACGGCATGGGCTGCGGCGAGGCCGCCGCAAGCGAGAGCCGCGAGGTCATAGAGATACTTGAAAGCTTCCTGCGTGCCGGAGTGGATCCCGCGGTCGCTATGAAAACGCTCAACTCCGTCATGCTGCTCAAATGCGGCGATAACTGGGGCTTTGCAACGGTAGATCTTATGTGCGTCGACCTCTTCTCCGGCGAGACCTGCTTTTATAAATACGGTGCCGCGCCCAGCTATGTCAGCTCCGGGCACGGTATACGCAGGATAAAATGCGAAAACTTCGCTCCGGGTCTGAGCGGCACGGCGGGAGCCGCGCCGGATACCGTGCGCATGCGCCTAAAGCCCGGCAGCACAGCACTCATAGCCTCCGACGGCGTAATCGGCGACAGCGACGACACATGGCTGCGCGATATGCTCATATCCTGCGGCGACGATATGAAGGCTCTTGCGCGGGATACGCTCAAGGCCTCCGAACGCAGCTGCGGCTGCGCGGATGATATGACTGTTCTTGCCGTCCGCGTAGAAGCGCGCGCCTGAGGTATAAAGCCATGCCGAAACGGTTAAACTACAGGCAGAAAACTGAGGGCAGGGAGGCCGGTAATGTGGTAAAGGGAGTTGCTAAGAGAGTCATAGTGGTCAAATCGCCCGACCCAAAGGTGTTCGAGGAGGCGATATTCATTGTCCGCGAGGACTATATGAAAACCGCCGGAGTTACGCGCTCACAGCTTTTGAACGAGGCACGGCAGGCGGCGGGGGAGTACACCGGCTCACTGCGTACATCCAAGCTGTCCGCCGGACTCATAGCAGCAGCCTCCGCACTCATAGGCAGCGGAGTCGCCGCAGCACTGATGTATTTTATTATAATGTAGACAAATTCCCGGGGCGAATAATTGCCTCGGGAATAGCTTTTTGTCGAAAATATCACTTTATTTTTTTTAACCGCATGGTATAATATATGTTAAGAATAAATAAGCATACGCTAACTGAAGGTGACAGTATGACAGAAAAGACATTTAAGATAAGCGGAATGCACTGTGCTGCCTGCTCGGCGAGCCTTGAGCGCTTCATGCAGCGTCAGGCCGGTGTGCAGAGCGTTTCCGTTAACCTCACGACGGAGAAGATGGACATCGTCTATGACGATACGCTCGACGTTCCCAAGATATGCGAGCTTGTCTCGCGCCTCAGCTTCGGTGCGGAGGAATATGTCTCCGCCGACGCACTGGCGGCTGAAAACCGCCGGAAAGAGGATGCCGAGAAGCAGGCGGAGCTGAGTGCGATGAAAAGGCGCGTTATCCTGTGCATCTGCTTTGCCGTTCCGCTGCTGTATGTCTCCATGGGACACATGGTCGGCCTGCCGCTTCCGATGTTCATGATGCCGCACCATGCGCCGCTGACCTTTGCGCTTGTGCAGCTCGTGCTCACGCTGCCGATCGTCATCGGCGGGCGCAATTTTTACACGAACGGATTCGGGAGCCTCGTCAAGGGACATCCGAATATGGATACCCTCGTTGCCGTCGGAACGTTTTCGGCGCTGGCCTACGGCATTTACGCCGTTATAAAGATCGCGCTCGGCGATACGGGATATTCCGAAAATCTGTTTTTCGAGAGCGCGGCGGTCGTTATAACGCTTGTTATGCTCGGCAAATATCTTGAAGCGCGCAGCAAGCGCCACACCTCCGATGCCATCCGCGCCCTGACTGAGCTTGCACCGGAAACTGCCCTCGTAACCCGCCACGGCGAGACCGGCGAGGTCCCGGTATCCGAGCTTCGCGTGGGCGATGTGATAACCGTGCGTCCGGGTGAAAGGTTTCCCTGCGACGGCACCGTGACCTCCGGCGCGTCGAGCGCGGATCTGAGCATGCTGACCGGCGAGAGCGTGCCCGTCACGCTCGATATCGGCAGCGAAGTCACCGGCGGCAGCATAAACGGCGAGGGACTCATAGTTTTCACTGCGGCCAAGGTCGGCGGCGATACCGCCCTTGCACAGATTATCCGCATGGTTGAGGACGCACAGGGCAAAAAGGCGCCTATAGCCAGGCTCGCCGACAAGGTAGCGGGCGTGTTTGTCCCCGTCGTCATGGCCATTGCGTTGCTTTCGGCGATCATCTGGGCTCTGTGCGGCAAGGATATCGAATTTGTGCTCAACATTTTCGTGTCCGTTCTCGTCGTTGCCTGCCCCTGCTCGCTCGGCCTTGCAACGCCGACGGCCATAATGGTCGGCACGGGGCGCGGCGCGGAGATGGGCATTCTGTATAAAAGCGGCGAGGCTCTGCAGGCCATGGCCTTTGCCGACACCGTAGTTCTCGACAAGACCGGCACGGTCACCGAGGGCAAGCCGAAGCTCCGCAGCATTTACTCCGTATCGCTTCCCGAAAATGAGCTTCTTTCCATATGTGCCGCCGCCGAATCAGGCTCGGAGCACCCCGTTGCAAAGGCCATAACCGAAGCGGCAGACGAGCGCGGGCTGACGGTACCGGCTGCGGAAAGCGTAGCGGCAGTGCCCGGACGCGGCGTAAAAGCGACGGTCGGCGGGAAGGCGGTGCTCATAGGCAACGCACTTTTAATGGAGGAAAACGGCGTTGAATTCAATGCCGCAGCCGAGCGCGAAAAGCTCGAGGCCGAGGGCTGCATGCTCATGTTTGCGGCCGTCGACAGCAGCTTTGCAGGTCTTTTCGGAGCCGTTGATACAATAAAGAGTGACAGTCCGGAAGCCATATCAGCTTTGCATAATCTCGGCATTGATACTGTTATGTTAACCGGAGATAATGAAAAAGCCGCCCATGCAATAGCCGACAAGGCCAATATAGACCGTGTCCTGGCCGGTGTGCTGCCGGAGGGCAAGGCAGGGGAGATAGAGAAGCTCAAGGCCGCCGGCAAAAAAGTCTGCATGGTGGGCGACGGCATAAACGACGCACCGGCGCTGGCCTCGGCGGATATCGGTGCCGCCATCGGCAGCGGAACCGACGTTGCCATCGAGTCGGCGGACATCGTTCTCATGGGCTCTCAGCTCGGCTCGCTCGTAACGGCGCTGCGCCTGAGCAAGGCGGTGATCAGAAACATAAAGCAGAACCTGTTCTGGGCATTTTTCTACAACAGCGTCGGCATCCCCTTTGCCGCAGGTCTGTTCTACGCCTTCGGCGGGCCGCTGCTCAGTCCTATGTTTGCCGGTGCGGCCATGGCGCTCAGCTCCATATCCGTCGTATCCAATGCACTGCGACTGAAGAGGTTCAAATAAATCAATACTTTAAAAACTACGGTTTCGGCCGTAGTTTTTTTATATCTAAGGATGCGCTGACGTTTTTTCGACATCGTTTATTAATAAACTATTAATTTTTTGTTGAACGGGGTGTTTTGATATGCTACAATAGCCAAAAGGAGGAGATATGGATGAAAAAGTTTTATAAAACTCTGTTGAGTCTCGCGCTTTGCGTGTCGATGCTGCTCACGCTTGTGCCGCTTGGCTTTGCCGATGGAGGCGGCCAGCTCAAGGTAGGCGCGGCAAAGGTCGATATAACCGGCCCCATTACGGAGATCAGCACAGGCTACAACTCCGTGGGCGACCTTATGGAAGGCCTTCTAACGAGACTGTACGCCCGCGCGTTTGTTATTGACAACGGAGTAACGCCCGTCGTTTTCGTCTCGGCCGAGCTCGTTCATATGACCGAGAGCATCAAGCCCGGCGTCATATCAAAGCTCAAGACCGACGGATACACGCAGTTTTCCGAGGAAAATGTGATGCTCACGGCAACGCACTGCCACTCATCGACCTCGAACACCTCGTGGTTTGAGCTGTACGATCTGATAAACGGCGTACCGGGCTACGATGACGAGAGCTATAAGATCATCGTCAAGGGCATAGCCGAGGCAATTGAGCAGGCCTATGAAGGCCGCGTCTCCGGCACGGCATCGCTCGTTTACGAGGAGACGGATATCAGCGCGTCAAACCGCTCGGCCGACGCATTTCTTACTAACAAGAATGTCGGCGATTACGGCTATGACGTAAATGACGACGGCTCATTCACATACGAGACCGGCCTTAAGGCTGCCCAAAATGCCTATAACCACGAGATGGCCGGAATTATACTCACAGACAGCAGCGGAAACGATATCGGCTTCTTCAACTTCTTCGGCTCGCACGGAACGTCCAACGGCATTGACAATACGCTCGTTGCCTCCGACCACAAGGGCTATGCGGCGCTCAAGGTCGAGGAGGAGATGGGCGAGAACTTCGTCGCTGCCTTCGCGCAGGCCGACAGCGGCGATACAAGCCCCAATGCAGTAAACGAGACAGACTACCATGAGGCATTCCAGCGCCCGGATGAGCTTTACGGCACGGATGCCATTGAAAATCAGATCATCCACGGCCGCGAGGAGGCCGAGGCTGCGCTGGAGCTTATAAAAAGTGACGAGCGCACGCAGCTCACCGGCGACTTCGCCGTAAACTACACCGCCGTTGACTTTTCCGATATCACCGTAGACCTTGAATATGTCGGCAACTATCACATGCCCTACGACGATCTTTCCGCGGGCTATGTAAAGACGAGCGAGCCCTGCATCGGCGCGGGCATCATTGCAGGCGACGAGGAGGGAGCTCCCGTCGATAACGCCGCCGAGGGCGCGGTGAGGCATCAGTTTGTATGGAATGAGGAAACGCAGAGCTATGAGCGCATAGCCTGTGACTTCACGATGATCGACCTCAAGGGTCTGCAATATCTCTTCAAACCACTCTGGCCGACGGCCATGAAGATACTCCAGTCCGACGGCTACGACGAGGCACAGGCCGAGAAGGTCGTCTGCCTTGCGGTCGGAAAGCTTATGCAGAAGGCGCAGCCCCTGCAGATCATTCGACTTGGCAGCGTAGCCATAGCGGGCGTGCCGTTTGAGCTAACATACGAGCAGGCAAACAGAACACGCGCCGTCCTTGAGAAAACGCTTGCAGATGCAGGAGTTACAAAGGTCATAATCGCCACCCACGCAAACGCCTACAGCCAGTATGTCACGACCCGCGAGGAGTACGCGGCGCAGCATTACGAGGGCTCGACCTGCTTGTTCGGGCCGTGGTCCGGTGCGGCTCTCACCCAGGAGCTCGATAAGCTTGCTCAGGGTCTCGCGAGCGGCGAGAAGGCCGATAAGGGCGCAGCACTTATGCAGACGACGCCGTTTAAACTCGTTTACACCGCTGCCGCGATATCGACCCCGACGATAGACAGGAAAAACTACGGCTGCCTCATGGATGATGTCCGCAAAGCGACGTATGCAAAAGGAGAGTGGGTAACGGCGCAGTTCAGCGCCGCAAACCCGAGGCATATTTCCATCCTTACGCTCAAGGACAGCGAGCTTGTTGACGAATACACCTATATGGAGGTGCAGAAGCTCGTTGACGGCGAATGGGTCAGAGTTCTCACCGATACAGATCCGTATACGACCATAAGCTTTGAAAACTCTCTGCGCTACGGCTGGATAGCTACCGTCGGCTGGCTTCTGAAGGATGACGATCTTGAAAGCGGAACGTACAGGCTCGTATATAACGGCATCGCAAAGCGCCTTGTCAAAGCGAAAATGAGCTATATCAAGTTCTCGGTCGAGAGCAACGAGTTTGAAGTCGTGATATAAATTCGATATGTATGAAAAAGACGCGGCTGCGGCCGCGTCTTTTCACCCGGCAATTTTGGCGGATATATTACAGAATAAATTTCTTGACATCATGGCCGGGCTATGCTATTATATTTCAGCGGCAATGTGCAGAAGTACCCAAGAGGCCGAAGGGGCTCCCCTGCTAAGGGAGTAGGCGTGTAAAAAGCGCGCGAGGGTTCAAATCCCTCCTTCTGCGCCATGAAAAGAGCACACTTAGGTGTGCTCTTTTCACTAAGCCGAACTGAATATCCGGAGAGTTATCGAAGTGGTCATAACGAGGCGGTCTTGAAAACCGTTTGGGCTAACGCCCACGTGGGTTCGAATCCCACACTCTCCGCCATAAAAAGCTCTCACCGCCAGGTGGGAGCTTCTTTTATGGCAGCACAGGATTCGAACCCGAGGGTGCTTAGAAACGTGCCGGCGGCACGTTTCAACCCGAGGTGGCCTGCGCCGCAGCGCAGGTCGAATCCCACACTCTCCGCCAAAAAGCGAAGCTCCCAACGGGAGCTTCGCTTTTTTTGCATAAGCGGATTCGAACCCGCGGCCGATTAGTTTAATCCTTGACAAACTTACTGCTGCGTATTACAATATACTCAGCTACTATGTATTGCAATGTAGAGGTGCGCAATGATACCGTCCCAAATGCTCAAGGGTACACTTTCCGGCTGTATCCTTGCCATAATTTCACGCAGCGAGACATATGGATATGAGATAGCGGAAACGCTCAGTGATTACGGCTTCGGCCGCATAGCCGAGGGTACGATATATCCGCTGTTGCTGCGGCTTGAGAAAAACGGCCTTGTCAGCACGCAGTACCGCAGTTCGGAGCTCGGACCGAAACGCAAATATTACAGCCTTACACCGCACGGCAGGGAGGAACTGGACTCGTTTATCGGCAGCTATGGAGAACTAAGCGCCGCAGTTGAAAATGCGATAAATGGAGGATATGAAGATGAGCATTGAAGCCAGAACACTCAGACACGAAAACAACGTGCTTGAAAAGCAGCTCAACCGTGAAATGAGCGATGTGCTGACCGACATTGTGGTTTACATAAGAAGTGCGCACATCAGTGATCTTGAGCAGGAAAAAGTGCGCCGCGACATAACGCAGATGCTCATTGACGGGCAGAGCCGCGGCTATGGCGCACCGAGGATAATCGGCGGAGACTATAAGGCCTTCTGCGACGAGATAATTGATGAAATTCCCAAAATAAGCACAAAGCAGCGGCTTCTGACCGCCGTGCGCGACACGCTGCCGGCGCTGTGCGTACTGTTCGGCATATGGGCCGCATTCGAAGCCCTTACGCAGGCAATAAAGGGCGAGAGCTGGTATACAACGCCGCTCTACGCCTCGGATGTGCTCATAGGTGCGGCGCTTTTGCTTGCGGCAACGCTGACGGTGGTTTACATAACAAAATACTCCTTCGCCGCAAGGGGCTATGTGCTCGTGTGCCTGCTGCTTCTCATCATAGCCGTCGCCGTAGGCGGAACGCTGCTGCTGCCGAAAACGGTGATATTCAGCCCGCACATCGCGGCCGATGCCGCGCTACTGCTCGTGCTCTACGCGGCGTACAGAATAATTGACAGCAAGGTATAAAAATTGCACCACACGGTTTACCGTGTGGTGACGTTTATTATGCGTTGAATGCAATGCCGTCGGTGCTGTCAAGCGGGGCAATGCTTATCCAGGTCTTGCCGACGCTCAGATTAAGGGCTGTTCCGTCCTTGAGCGTGTAGTGGAAATTGTCGGCGCGGTCTGCGCGTGCCCAGTTTATCTCGACGTACTTGCCGCCGGTGAAGAAGTAGCCCGTGCCGGAGCCGGTGAGCTCCATGGCCTGACGGCCGTAGCTGTCGATGGTCTTGGTCGGAATATTAAGAACGATGACGTTTGCAAGGTCGATCGAGCTGTTGTTTCCGCCGTCTATGTACTCTTCGCCGCTGATATATGCGTTGTAGCACTTCTTTTCGGCGTTGTACTTGAAATTGGTCTTATAGTAGCCGTAGGGCACGGTGAAGTCGGTGGTCGAGTTCCTGCACTGGGAAACGGCGTCTGCCGAGAAGCTGAGACCGTAGGTCGTGTCATAGCCGCTTGCATGCTTGAGATCATAGTTGCTTGCTGCAAAGGCGGCAAGCTTTGTGCCGTCGGCAAACAGGGTATGCTCAATGGCCTTACCCTGATTTATGCGGGTCTGGTCACGGTAGTAGCTGGAAGCCTCACCCGAGCGTGAGCCGCGCACACCGTCCATGTTGTCGATACCGAGAGACTTTATGTCCGAATATGCCTGTTCGCTGCCGCCGGCATGAATGTAAATTGCGTCATATGCCTGAGCCATGCTGATGTAATATGGTCTTGCACTGCGCAGTGAGCCGACGGTAATGCCGTCAACGTCATTGAACACGGCCATCATACGGGTGATGCCGCCCTCGGCGAGCGCCTCGTAGATGATCGAGGCCTGCGACAGACCAACGGGAGGACGCGCATCGGGATGGTTATTTATCATAACACAGTACGGGCGCAGATCGCTGATGTCCTCGCTGACCGTTTCGCCCGTCAGCGGATTGATGGGGCCGGATACCGTTTCGTTCTTGTTCAGACCTTCACCGTTTACGTCGGGTGCACCGGCATTCTGATCGTCATCCTTGCCGCAGCCGGTAAACAGGCACAGCAGCATGAGCACCGAAAGAACGAGCGCCAATATTCTCTTCAAATTGAAACACCTCACATTTTGTATATTTGCTTTGAAAAATGGCAAATTTATTATACTATTTTATGCCCTTATTGTCAAACCGGCGAAAATGTGTTAGTATTGCGGACAGGAGATGATTATAATGTATGATCAGATAAAAAACGAAACCGAAAGCGCGGTCAGAGAGCTGCTGGAAAAGGCTAAGCTCAAAAAAGGCTCTATCCTTGTCGTCGGCTGCTCGTCGAGCGAGATCCTCGGTGAGCGTATAGGAAAGGGCTCGTCCCCTGAGACCGGCATTGCCGTAGCAGAGACGATACTCAGGGTGCTTGACGAAAACGGCATATATCTTGCCGCTCAATGCTGCGAGCATCTTAACAGGGCGCTTGTGATCGAGCGTGAGGCTGCGGAGAAATATATTCTCGATGAGGTCTGCGTAAGACCCATGCCGAAGGCCGGCGGTTCGTTCGGAACAGCCGTGTATGACAGGATGCGCGAGCCGGTAATGGTCGAGCATGTCAGGGCTCACGCCGGTATGGATATCGGCTGCACGCTTATCGGTATGCACCTGAAGGAGGTTGCCGTTCCGCTGCGGCTGTCTGTAAAGCATATCGGCGACGCACTCGTCACGGCGGCATATACAAGGCCGAAGCTCATAGGCGGCGTGAGGGCGCACTATCCCGAATAATGTCATCAAGGCATTGGCCGAGCCAATGCCTTGCGTTTTTCTATTCTGCTTTTACGGCTATGCCGCAGCCGCGCATGGTCTCGGCAAGGCGCTGCCGGTGCTCCGGAGATATCTCGGTAAGCGGCAGACGGAGCCGGCCGCAGTCGAAGCCGATCATGCGCATTGCGGCTTTGACCGGAATTGGATTTGTTTCGATAAACAGATCCGAGAACAGGCGGGAGTATTTAAAATACAACTGCTGTGCCTGAAGGAAGTTCCCTTCGAGGCAGAGCACGCACAGCTTTGCGACGGCGGCCGGTACGACGTTTGAAGCAACGGATATGACGCCCAGTGCGCCGAGTGCCATCATCGGGACCGTGTTGTCGTCGTTGCCGCTCCAGAAGAACAGGTCGTTTCCGCATTCCGCTCTTGCTGCGGCAAACAGGCTGAAGTCGCCCGATGCCTCCTTGACGCCGTTTATGTTAGGGTGCTTTGAAAGCTCGGCATAGGTCTCAAGCTTTATGCCGACGCTCGTTCGTGACGGGACGTTATAGACGATCATCGGAATGTCGACCCTGTCGGCAACATATATAAAATGCTTTATAAGCCCTGACTGTGTTGCCTTGTTGTAGTACGGCGTCACCATCAGAATGCCGTCGGCATTGCATCTGAGCGCACATTTTGCGAAGCCGAGCGCTTTATTCGTGTCGTTGCTGCCTATGCCGGCAATGATCTTCATGCGTCCGTTATTCTGACGGCATACAAATTCAATGAGCGCCTCGTGCTCGTACCGGCTCATAGTTGCGTTTTCGCCGGTCGTTCCGCAAACGACGACGGCAGCGGTGCCGTTGTCGTACTGATAGTCTATCAGCTCTGCCATCTTGTCGTAATCAATGCCGTCATCGTTAAACGGCGTCACGATCGCGGTGCACGATCCTCTGAATATCGGAGCCTTAAACATGACATACCTCCAATCATAATGCTTATAAACAGTATGAATCCACTGTGCGTTATATGCTGTAGGTTAGTCAATGATAAATTACAGAGCAGGAAAAGAAAAAAGGATATCGCGAGGAGACTTCCAGTTGAGCGG
>CAVJKX010000001.1:0-221077 GCA_963650165.1 bacterium | reverse complement strand
GATGAAGTGACGCTGATGGAGGATTTCATCGAGGGCGCGGCGCTGTTCTCTGACGTGTTTGCGGCCTGCGGTATGAAGATTGTGCTCTCTGGCACGGACTCGCTGGGATTCCTCTTCACCGAGGACGAGCAGCTTTACGACCGCTGCATCCTGCTGCACACTACATTCATTCCTTACCGTGAATTTGAATCTGTACTTGGCATCCACGGCATCGACGAGTACATCCGCTACGGCGGTACTATGAGTCTCGGCGGCGTCCACTACAACGAGACCTCCACGTTTGCCAGCAAGGAAAGCGCCGACGAGTATGTGGACACGGCCATCGCCCGCAACATCCAGCACTCCCTGCGCTGCTATCAGTACGAGGGACATTTCCGCCATCTGCGGGATTTGTATGACAAGAATGAGCTGACCAGTGCTATCAACCGCGTGGTGGAGGATATCAACCACCGCTTCACGCTGGAGGTGTTGACGCAGGATTGGAAGTCCCATGACCTCGGCATTTCCGCCAGCAATCTGCGCCGGGATCGGGAGAACCCTACGGACATCCTTGACCGCATTGACCTTGCGGCTGTCACCGACAGCCTGCGGAAGCTGCTGGAGATCCGCAACAAGGCGGAGCAGACCGTAAAACTGGACGATGTTCATGCGGCGGAGATCAAGGAGTATCTGGATTTGCTGGACCTGACGCGGGAGATCGATGTACTGCACCTGCCGGATGTCAGCACGAAGTCCAGCCGCACGGTGATTGCGCAGCCCGGTCTTCGGTATGCACAGGCGGACGCGCTGATCCGCAGTCTGCTGCTGGATGAGACGTTCAGCGCGCTGTCTCTTGCGGAGCGCACTGCCGTGCAGGAGCGCATTTTGACCGAAATCAAAGGGCGGATGCTGGAGGACATTGTCCTGCTGGAAACCAAGCTGGCAAACCCCAAGAAGCAGGTGTTTGTCCTGCAATTCCCCGTGGGCGAGTTTGATATGGTGGTGTTTGACCCGGAAGCAGGCTCTTGCCGGATTTTTGAGATTAAGCATAGTGACGAAGCTGTTCCGCAGCAGTATCGCCATCTGATAGACGCGGAAAAATGCGCGCAGACCGAGCACCGCTATGGTCCGATCACAGGAAAATTCGTCCTCTATCGCGGGGAAAGCCAAGTGGTTGAGGGCATTCAGTATCAGAACGTGGAAGAATATCTGCGAAGCCTTGCATGACGAAACCGCCGTCCCGATTGAAAATCAGGGCGGCGGTTTTATGTGGGCAAAAAACGGATAAACTCGTCATACGACAAGTTATACGCTGAAATCAACTTGACGTATGACAAGTAAAAAGATATAATGATTTTGAGGTGAAGGTACACATGCAGTTAATGAAAGAAAAGCAGGATCTGACGTATTTGTCGTGGTCCGTTTACCGCAATTCTTCCGGAACCGCCGGTTCTTTTCTGAAAGCGTATTCCGAACTCGGCGGAACAAAGACTTACTATAAGCTTTCAAACTTTGATAAAGCACGCGGCATCATTGGGCATGAATGTGTGAACGAGTTGATTGTTGACCGGCTGCTGACGATACTGGGAATTCCGCATTTGGCGTACCAGTTGATTCACGCAGACGTGACCGTAGATAGCAAGACGCATGAAGTATATCTCTGCGCGTCGGAGGATTTCAAGGCAAAGAGCGAGTCGAAGATTGCCTTGGATGCCTACAAGGAGTTGGAGGCTTTGCCGGATGAATCTGCGTTGGAGTTTTGTTCCAGAATGGGCTGGGAAGACTATATTTATCAGATGATCGTTGTGGATTACCTGATTCTGAACCGGGATCGTCACGGTGCGAATATCGAGGTACTGCGCAACAGCCGAAAGAAAACAGTTCGTCTGGCACCCCTGTTTGACCACGGACTTTCGCTTCTTTGCAGCTGTCCTGACGATGCAGCGGCGGCAAAATTCGATGTGATGGCTGACAAACCCTGCAACAACTATATTGGCTCAAAGTCCACATGGGATAATCTGCGTATCATTCCGAAGGACAAAATGCCGAAGCTTACGCCGCTTCAAGAGAGCGACAGGCTGGCTCTGCTGGAAGGACTGGACGGCGTGATCTCTCAGACGCTTCAGGAGAAGATATGGGAAATGATCTGGAAAAGGTGGTGCGCATATGAAGATTTTTGCAATTCGAAATGAATCGGCGCAGGAGCAGAAGGATCTGGCGTATCTCCTGTATTACGAGCAGGAAAAGCGGTTCTATATTGAGCTGCCTGAGAACGCAGACGCATGGGAGACGCCGCTGCTGCTGGATTCTTTCGTGAAGCGTGGGGAAACCACGGTCAATTCCTATTGGAGCAAAATCTGGGTGGAGCAGCGGATTGTTCCGCCCGACCGTCAGAATATCGGAGAGATTCTGCGCGATAATCATCTGAAAGAATACGACGAGTATGCACTCCTGATGTTGGCAATGGGACGATGCGCACAGGATGATTACTATCTCGTTCCCATTGACGAGAAGGAGCTCCCGGAAGAAATTACGAAGCGCTTTTCAAAGCGGATTGAAGACGTACTGCCGCTGGAGAATCATTGCCTGTTGGTGTTTTTCCGGGATGGCGCGGTGAAGAAGTGCGATTTGCAGAAGCATTTTGAAAAAACGAAGGCGTTCCAGATACTTCTCAAGAAGCCGGACTATTTTCAGCATGTGCAGATGCAGACGGGCGGATACGGCGTTGCTTGGGATGTGAACATGACCGTTTCGGATACGATGCTCTACCGGATCGGCAAAAGCGTTCCGCTGACAATGGAGGACTTCCGGAACTTTGCTGCGCACAGAGTCATCAACGCAGCAGAAGCGGCTGAGATATTAGGCTGCTCCCGACAGAACATCATCGACCTGACAAAGCGTGGGAAACTCCACCCGATCAAGACGTCGGAAAAGAGTACGCTGTATCTCAAAAGTGAGATCTTAAAACGGAATTGGCAGTAAGTATGAGTTATGCCCCTTTATACCCCTTTTGAAAAGGGTATAAAGGGGCATAAAAGATTTTTGGATATCGTGGGGCTTCTCATCAATTTGATGATTGATACACCCAATGCCCGTTTGCGCGAGCTTTGTATAGCTTTCCCTCGTTCGCCAGTTCTACCAAAATTCTATTTGCCGTTGCTGCCGAAATCCCGCACAACTCCCGCACATCGGCGTTCATGATATACTCGTGCGTCTGCAAGAACTGCTCGATCTTCTGCCAGCGCAGCGTTTTCTTGTCCATCTTTCCATCGCTCATTTCATCACTCATGTGGATGGCGTCGATGAGCGATGTTTTGATGGCGGAGAGCATAAATTCGATGAACGCGGTGGACTCGCCTGCGTCGTTGCTGGTATTGATAGCATCATAGTAGTCCTGCTGATGGTCGTGGATGATGGACTCGACCGGCAGCCACGCAAACACGGGATTCCATTTGGAAAGCAGCAACGTGTGCCAGAGCCTTCCAATGCGGCCATTGCCGTCTGCAAATGGGTGAATCAGCTCCAGTTCATAGTGGAACACGCAGCTTCGGATCAGCATGTGCAGGTCGCTGTGTTTCGCCCAATCCAACAGCTCCATGACCAGATCAGGCACATACTGGGGCAGCGTGCCAAAATGCAGGACGTGGCCTTCCTGATCTACAACGCCAACAGGCCGCGTGCGGAACATGCCGGATTCTTCTACAAGTCCGCGGGTCATAATACCGTGCGCTGTCAGCAGATCCTCCACGGAGTAGGGGTCAAGTTCGTCCAAGCGCTCGTAAATCTCATAAGCATTTTTGACCTCGGCAATGTCCTTGGGCGGAGCCAGAACATGCTTGCCGTTCAGAACAGCGGTGACCTGTTCCAAGCTCAACGTGTTCTGCTCGATGGCGAGCGAGCCATGGATGGTGCGGATGCGGTTGGTGCGGCGCAGATTGGGATTGCCGGAAAGATGGTCGTGAGCGGAAAGCCTGCCGGTCAGCTCTGAAATCTCTGCAACTTCATCAATGATTTTGTTTGTAATTTGAAAAGGCGGCTGTTTGTTTTTCATGAGTACCTCATAGCGTAGTTTGATTGTCCATATTATAGCATGCATCGCTCATTTCATCAATCATATTTTCAACTCGCATGAGCGATGCCCTCAAAACTGCATCATTTAGGATGCGAAAATCTCTGTTTTTTCCTCTCAGACTGCCGCAAACAGGTGGGCATGGGTGTTTTCCTATGGAACACATCCGAGAGGCAAAACGGAGGCCTTTTTCATGGAAATCGACACTTTTCAAAAACCGGAAAAAGAGAGCACTTTCTCAGAAATATTTTCAGATTCTTCTCTTGGCACCTTTTCAAATAGATTCCAATCCGTTATAATATATCTACCAACCTAACGAATAACGCGAGGTGCCGCTATGAAAACGAAAGACAAGCCGCAGGCGAAGCAATACGTCATCTACTCCCGCAAGTCCAAATTCACCGGGAAGGGCGAGAGCATCGAGAACCAGATCGAGCTTTGCCGCCAGTACATTGCCATGCACTTTGGAGAAGACGCGGCGGAAAACGCGCTGGTGTATGAGGACGAGGGCTTTTCCGGCGGCAATCTGGAGCGCCCGCAGTTCAAGAAAATGATGAAGGACTCGCAGAAGATCGCATTTGCGGCCATCGTGGTTTACCGTCTCGACCGGATCAGCCGCAACATCGGTGACTTTGCGAAGCTCATTGAGGATCTGGGCGACCGGCACATTGACTTCATTTCCATCCGGGAGCAGTTCGACACGTCCTCGCCCATGGGCCGAGCCATGATGTATATCGCGTCGGTGTTCTCACAACTGGAACGGGAGACCATTGCCGAGCGCATCCGGGACAACATGCACGAGCTGTCCAAGACCGGGCGCTGGCTGGGCGGCACGACGCCCACCGGCTACGCCTCGGAAAGCCTGTCCAGCGTGACGGTGGACGGCAAGGTAAAGAAGGCCTGCAAGCTCAAACCCATTCCGGAGGAAATCCAGCTGGTCAAGACGATCTTCGAGGTGTTCATGGAGACCGGTTCTCTCAGCAAGACCGATCAGTATCTATTGGAGCACCGCTGTGTCACGAAGCGAGGCAAACAGTTCACGCGCTTTGCCATCCGAGGCATTCTGACCAACCCGGTCTACATGATTGCCGACGAGACGGCGTATCAGTATCTGAAAGAAAACAATGTTGATCTGTTTGCCGAGCGCTCGGAATTCGACGGCGAACACGGCATTATGGCGTATAACCGCACCCTCCAGCGCCCCGGCAAGGCGAACCAGATCCGCCCGATGGAGGAATGGATCGTGGCGGTGGGCAAGCATCCCGGCATCATTGCAGGCAGCGACTGGGTGCAGGTGCAGTCCATGTTGGACGTGAACAAATCCAAGAGCTATCGCAGACCGCGCAGCAATGTGGCGCTGCTGTCCGGCCTGTTGCGGTGCGGCGAATGCGGCGATTATATGCGCCCGAAGCTGACCAACCGCCGCACGGCGGACGGCGAACTGATCTACACCTACATGTGCTCCACCAAGGAGCGCAGCCACGGTACCGTCTGCGGCATGAAGAACTGCAACGGCAACACGCTGGATGCCAAGATCATCGAAGAGATCCGCAAGCTGTCCGCCGACAAAGAGACCCTTGCCAGACTGCTGGCACAGACCAAGAAGGTCATCAGCGGCAACAAGGAGGGCTACGACGCGGAATTGGCACTGCTGAAGGAGAAGCACGCCGAAACAGAAGACCGCATCAAGCGGCTGGTGGAATCCCTGTCCGTTGCCAGCGAGACCTCTGCCAAATACGTCATGGAGCAGATCGACGAGCTGCATCGGGAGAGCGAGACTCAACAGGCAAGGCTTTCTGAGCTGGAAGCCCTCACCGAGCAGAGCCGGATGCTCCATCAGGAGTTCGCCTTCCATCAGGAAATGATCGAGTCCTTCGCCAATGCGGTGGATTCGGCAACGCTGGAGGAAAAGCGCCGCCTGCTGCGAACCATCGTCAAAAAAGTGGTCTGGGACGGCAAAAATGCCTATGTGTACCTCTTTGCAGAGGATGGAGAGGCGGATTTGCCGCCCGTAGAGCAACCTATGTATCCGTCAGGAGAGGATAGCGAATGAGATACTCATGCATTTTCGCAGTCAGAAGAAGACGATGGGGGATGTTAGCTTGTCGGATGTGCTCGACACGGACGGGGAGGGGAACGGTCTGTCGTTCATGGACGTTCTCTCGCAGGGCGACGAGCTGAGCGAACGGATAGGAGAGCTTGAGCTGTGCGGAAGGCTGCGCGGCCTTGTTGACGGCTGCCTTGATCAGCGCGAGGCGCGGATCATACGTCTGCGCTACGGCCTTGACGGCGGCCTGCCCATGACCCAGCGCGAGACCGCCAAGGTCTGCCGGATAAGCCGCTCATACGTCAGCAGGCTCGAGAAAAAGGCACTCGAAAAGCTCAGAGCCGAGCTCGGCGAGGACGGGGACGGAGTATAATTTCCTTGTATATGTCGAAATATTGTGATACAATGACATGAAAATTGCGGGGAGGTGAGCCTGAGTGCGTATAAAGAAAACGGTGTGGACGTTCTTCATGCTGATAATGACTGCTATGCTCGTGCTTATAGTCAACTCGCGTGTTCAGCTCACGTCAGAGATAGTTGTCGGCGGGTCGGATTCGGTTTTTGTAAAGACCGATGCTCTTTCGGATCCCATGGACGGGTACGAGACCTCCGGCAAGGCCGCGCTCGAAAAGTATTCGGATCTCGAATTCCCGACGGTGACTATAACGGATTGGCAGTATACGCTCATAAATGCCGACACGCCCGTGAAGTCCTATGCGCCGTCGGTCAAACAGTTCGGAACGGACGGACCGTATGTGGATAAGCGCATTATCGACAGCCTTTCGGAGCTCGTTTCTGCCGCAAAGGAAGCGGGCTTTGAGCCGTATATAAGCGTCGGGTACAGATCCTATGCCGATCAGCAGCAGCTTTTCAACGAAAAGGCCTCGGAGCTGAGCCAAAACGGCGCATATACATATGAAGAAGCAAAGAGCATCGCAGCAGAGATCGTTGCAAAGCCCGGCACGAGCGATCATCAGACCGGTCTTGCCGTCGATATCTTCGACAAGCAGTATGAGGTCCTTGACTACAGCAAGATGGATTCAGCCTTTTTTGACTGGCTCGACGCAAACTGCGCGCAGTTCGGCTTTATAAAGCGCTATCCGAGCAATAAAAAGAGCGTCACCGGCTGGGATGAGCCGTGGCACTACAGATATGTCGGCAAAGAGGCCGCCGAATTTATCACGGAAAACCATATGTGCCTCGAAGAATTCGCCGCGCATTATAAATGATCTGTAAATTGCAGGGGTATTTCAAAATAATGCTTGCAATCACGGTATTTAAATGGTATTATAGGAAAGTAGTTTAGTTAGCATGCAAGAGTGGGTCACAGCCCACTCTTTTTGTTGAGCATTTTGCGGATGATAAAATCAGGAGCTTAATATGAGTAAGATCAGTGATAAGGTTGAAGCGCTTGCGCGTCCCGTAGTAGAGGAAGAGGGCTGCGAGCTGTGGAGCGTTGAATATGTAAAAGAGGCCGGAACCTGGTATCTGCGCGTGTATATCGACAAGGAGGGCGGCGTCGGCATTGCCGACTGCGAGGCGATAAGCCGAAGGCTCGACCCGATACTCGACGAGGCAGACCCCGTGCCGGACAGCTATGTGTTCGAGGTAGGCTCGGCCGGTGCCGAGCGCGAGCTCAAGCGTCCGTCGGACTTTGAGCGTTATATAGGCTCCGAGGTCGAGGTAAGGCTCTATCAGCCCTGCAGCGGAAGGAAAACGCTCGTCGGCACGCTCGACGGATACAGCGACGGGAATATGACCGTCTCCGGAGCGGAGCTCAAAAAAGAACAGGTCGCGCAGGTAAGGCTGCATGTCAACATATAATAAAGAAGAGGTATATTGAAAATGAACGCTGAATTTTTTTCTGCAATCGAAGATCTTGAAAAAGAAAAGGGTATCTCCAGAGAATACATGTACGATAAGATAAAGCAGGCCATGCTTGCCGCGTTCCGCCGCGATAATCCCGAGTGTGCGGATAATGTCGATATCCTGCTTGACGAGGACAGAAAGCGCATCGAAATGTACGTCAACAAGGTAGCGGTCGAGCAGGTCGAGGATCCCGCGCTGGAGATAGATATCGAGGCCGCAAAGAAGATAACAAAGCGCGCAAAGCCCGGCGATACGATAAAGATCCCCGTCGAGACGAAAAAATTCGGCCGTATCGCGGCGCAGTCGGCAAAGCAGGTCATTATCCAGGGCATCCGCGAGGCCGAGCGCGGCATCGTGTACGAGGAGTTCACCTCCAAGGAGCACGAGATACTCACGGGCGTCGTCTCCCGCATCGAGCCGAGGACGGGCAGCGTGTCCATCCGCATAAGCTCCAACAGCGAGTATACCGAGGCCATGCTCTCTCCCAACGAGAGGATCAAGACCGAGCCCCTCAAGGAGGGCGACCGCATAAAGGTCTACGTCGTCGAGGTAAGAAACTCGACCAAGGGCCCGCAGGTGCTCATAAGCCGCACGCATCCCGGCCTCGTAAAGCGTCTGTTCGAGCTCGAGGTACCCGAGATATTCGACGGCACGGTCGAGATAAAGTCCATTGCCCGCGAGGCCGGAAGCCGTACCAAGATGGCTGTCTGGTCCACCGATCCCGACGTCGATCCCATCGGCTCCTGCGTCGGCCCCAAGGGCGGCCGCGTTGCGAGCATCGTCGATGAGCTTGGCGGCGAGAAGATAGACATCATCAAATACAGCGAGATCCCCGAGGAGTATATCGCCGCGGCGCTTGCTCCCAGCGAGGTCGTCAGCGTCACCATGCTCGAGGACGGCAAGAGCTGCCGCGTCATAGTTCCCGACGGTCAGCTTTCGCTCGCCATCGGCAAGGAGGGTCAGAACGCGCGTCTGGCCGCAAGACTGACCGGATTTAAGATCGATATAAAGCCCGAATCGGAGGCATAAGCGAAAGGAGGCAGCCGCAGTGCAGAAGAAAATACCCATGAGGCAGTGTTTAGGCTGCCGCGAGATGAAGCCCAAGCGTGAGCTTATCCGTGCGGTGAAGTCGCCGGACGGGGCGGTGAGCCTTGATTTCAAGGGAAAAATGCCCGGCAGGGGCGCGTATCTGTGCCCGAACGGCGAGTGCCTGAAAAAGGCGATGAAGTCCAGGGCGCTCGAGCGGGCCTTCTCCATGAAGATACCCGAGGAGATATACGAGGCCCTGCAGCGGCAGATGGAGGCCGATCAATGAGAGAAAAGGCCTTGAATCTGCTCGGACTTATGCGAAAAGCCAATGCGCTGCGCATCGGCGAGGAGGACACGGGCTCGGCAGTCAGAGAACACGAGGCAAAGCTTGTGATCCTTGCGTCGGACGCGTCGGATAATGCGCGAAAGCGCGCCGCAGGCTATATGTACGGCAGCAAAGCGCCGCTGATAACGGTTCCGTTTACGAAGGAAGAGATATCGGAGCACGTCGGAAAGAGCGGCTGCTCGATGGCGGCCGTGTGCGATATCGGCTTTGCCGACGCGTTTATGAAGCTGCTGTGCGGTATATCGCCCGGAGAATACGGTGAGGCGGCCGAAACGATACAAATACGCGCCCGGATCAGCAAAGAGCGAAAAAACGACAGTACCGGGCAGAAAAACAAGAGGACAGGTAAAAGGAGGACCAATGCATGAGCATGATTAATAAATACAGAGTACACGAGGTAGCAAAGGATTTCAACACCACATCCAAGGTGATAACTCAGATATTAACGGACTATGCTGCGACTCCGAAAAACCACATGCAGGTTCTTGAAAATAACGAGCTTGACGTGATATTTGAGTATCTGACTCAGCATAATCAGGCAAACAGCCTTGCAGATATATTCGCATCCGCCCCCAAGGCGGAGGCCGCAAAGCCCGCGGAGAAAAAGCAGGGCAAGCCCGCTGCCGCACCCTCCGGCGATAAGGCGGCGGCTCCCGAGCAGCCCGCGCCCGTAAAGAAGGAAAAGGAGAATAAGCCGCATGTTCCGCGCCAGGTCGCGGAAAAGCGCGTTGTCGACACACGCGGCAGCGCGGCGGTGAACATAGCCAAGTACGACGAGAAGTTTGACAACATGGCAGGCGACAAGAGCCGCAGCCGTGACCGCGACCGCAAGGGCGGCAAGGAGAAGATCGTCAACAAGGCAAAGCAGCGCCAGCAGGGGCAGGCCGCATCGGCGAAGCGCCGCCAGGAAGAGCGCGACAAGATGCAGAAGCTCCAGCTCGAGATCGCCAAGAAGCAGCAGCTCAAGGTCATGATCCCCGACGAGATCAACGTCGGCGAGCTCGCGTCGAGAATGAAGAAGTCTGCGGGCGAGGTCATAAAGCGCCTTATAAAGCTCGGCGTATTTGCCTCCGTTTCCGACGTCATAGATTACGATACCGCGGCGCTCGTGGCAATGGAATTCGGCTGCAAGGTCGAAAAGGAGGTCGTCGTCACCGTCGAGGAGAAGCTCATTGACGATCATGAGGACAGCGCGGATGAGCTTGTCGGCCGTGCGCCCGTCGTCGTCGTCATGGGTCACGTTGACCACGGCAAGACCTCACTTCTTGACTATATCCGCCACGCGAACGTCGCCTCCGGCGAGGCCGGCGGCATAACCCAGCATATAGGCGCCTACACCGTTGAGGTAAACGGCAGCCCCATAACCTTCCTCGACACTCCGGGCCACGAGGCATTCACCTCCATGCGTGCCCGCGGAGCGATGGTAACGGATATTGCGATCCTTGTCGTCGCCGCCGACGACGGCATCATGCCGCAGACTGTCGAGAGCATAAACCACGCCAAGGCGGCGGGCATACCGCTCGTCGTTGCCATCAATAAGATGGACACCGTCGGCGCAAACCCCGAGCGCATAAAGCAGCAGCTCACCGAGTACGATATCGTTCCCGAGGAGTGGGGCGGCGAGACGATCATATGCCCGATCTCCGCAAAGACCGGCGAGGGCATCGACAATCTGCTCGAAAACCTCGTCATTCTGGCAGAGGTGCAGGAGCTCAAGGCAAACCCGAACCGCGCGGCCAAGGGTGCAGTCATCGAGGCAAGGCTCGACAAGGGCCGCGGCCCGATCATGACCGTTCTCGTGCAGAACGGCACGCTCAGGCTCGGCGATATCATCATTGCCGGCACGGCGGTAGGCCGCGTGCGCACAATGATAAATGATAAGGGCGTGCGCATAACCGAGGCAGGCCCCTCCGTTCCGGTCGAGATCTCCGGTATGTCCGAGGTGCCCAGTGCGGGTGATACCTTCAACGCCGTCGCAGACGAGCGCATGGCCCGCGAGCTCGTCGAGGAGCGCAAGACCCAGCAGAAGAATGCGGCCTTCGGCAGCAGCAAGAAGGTCAGCCTCGAGGATCTGTTCAGCCAGATTCAGGCCGGCGAGATGAAAACTCTCAACATCATCGTCAAGGCCGACGTCCAGGGCTCTGCCGAGGCGGTCAAGGCCTCGCTCGAGAAGATCACGAACGACGAGGTGCGCGTAAAGGTCATCCACAGCGCCGTCGGCGCGATCAGCGAGTCCGACGTCATGCTTGCCGCGACCTCCGGCGCAATAATCGTCGGCTTCAACGTCCGCCCGGACAATGCCGCCCGCGACAGTGCAGCGCGCGCAAACGTCGATATGCGAATGTACCGCGTCATCTATGACTGCATCAACGAGATCGAGGCGGCCATGAAGGGCATGCTCGCACCGAAGTTTGAGGAGGTCATCATCGGCCACGCCGAGGTGCGCGAGACCTACAAGGTCTCCAAGGTCGGAACCGTCACCGGCTGCTATGTCCTCGACGGCAAGATCCAGCGCGGCTGCTCTGTCCGCGTCCTGCGCGACAATATCGTTATCCACGAGGGCGAGCTCGCGTCTCTGCGCCGCTTCAAGGACGACGTCAAGGAGGTCGCCAGCGGCTACGAATGCGGTATGCAGGTCGAGAAATTCAACGACATCAAGGTCGGCGACGTTATCGAGTGCTACGTTATGGAGCAGGTAAAGGTCTGATAATAAATCATTTCGGGCGGTCGTTAAGGCCGCCCGACGTACAGATACGGGAGGAGAAAAATGCCTTCAAACAAACTGGCAAGGACCAATGACGATATTCAGCTTGTCATGAGCAGACTTCTGCGCGAGATCAAGGATCCGCGCGTAAATCAGGGCATGATAAGCGTAACGCGCGTCGAAACGACGGGCGATATGCGCTACTGCAAGATATGGCTTTCGGTCATGGGTCTTGAAAACGAAAAGGAATTCAAGAAGGGGCTCAAATCCGCATCCGGCTGGCTGCGGCGTGAGCTCGGAAATTCGCTCAAGCTGCGCAATACACCGGAGCCCGTGTTTGAGCTCGATCACAGCATAGAATACGGCGCTCATATAAACGAGCTTATAAGCAGTCTTGACATAAAGCACGACGAGGACGAGGAATGAACATCAAAGAATGCGCCGCTTGGCTCCGTGAGCACGATAATATCCTGATCCTGACTCATGTACGGCCCGACGGCGATACGCTCGGCGGCGCTGCCGCCCTGTGCTCTGCACTGCGCAGATCGGGCAGGAAGGCCGCGCTGTACAATAACCCGGATATAACGCCGAAGTATCTTAAATATGTAAAGGACTATATATCTGACGGCTTTGACTACGACTGCACCGTCGCCGTCGACGTCGCCGAGGCGCACATGCTGCCCCGCGGCTATGACGGTCCGGTCGATGCCTGCATTGACCATCATCCGTCAAACTCGCATTACGCTCATGAGCTTCTGCTCGACGGCGGCAGGGCATCCTGCGGAGAGATCGTGCTGGAGGTTATAAAGGAGCTTTGCGGCGGTCTTACGTCGCAGGAGGCAAGCCTTCTGTATATGGCCGTGTCCACCGACTGCGGCTGCTTCCGCTACTCGAACGTGACGAGCGAGACCTTTGCCGCGGCAAGCGAGCTCCTGAGCCTCGGCGCAGAGGTGCAAAAGCTCAATTTCGACCTCTTCCGTCAGGTATCCCGTGCGCGAATGACGCTCGAGGGCAGCATACTCTCGGGACTCAGGTATTTCTTCGGCGGCAAGGTCGTCGCAGCAGCGGTGACGCAGAAAATGATGCGGGACGCCGCCGCAACGGAAAACGACTGCGACGATATAGCGGGTATTCCCGGCAGAGTCGAGGGCTGCATCGTGAGCCTTGTCATACGCGAGCTGGACGATAATAAGTGCAAGGTCTCGGTAAGATCGCACGAATGCTTTGACAGCAGCGCACTCTGCGCACGCTTCGGCGGCGGCGGTCATAAGATGGCCTCCGGCTGCACTGTCGAGGCGACTGTGGAGGAAACCATTGCACAAATGGTGTCCGCGATAGGCGAGGTGCTCGGATGAACGGAATTATCCTTGTCGATAAGCCGCAGGACTGGACGAGCCACGACGTTGTCGCCAAGCTTCGCGGCGTTCTGCATGAGCGGCGCATCGGCCACTCGGGAACGCTCGATCCGCTGGCTACTGGACTGCTCGTCGTATTCGTCGGCAGGGCAACCCGTGCCGTCGAGTTTGCCGAGGCAGACAGCAAGGATTATATCGCAGGGCTCCGTCTCGGCCTTAGCACCGATACGCAGGATATAACGGGCAATGTTCTTGCCCAAAGCGATGTGCTGCCTGACGAAAGCGCCGTGCGCGAGGCGGTCGGTCATTTCATCGGAGATATCGAGCAGATACCGCCCATGTACTCCGCCGTCAAGATAGGCGGCAAAAAGCTGTATGAGCTTGCCCGCAAAGGCCGGAGCGTTGAGCGCAGCCCGCGTAAAATAAATGTATCGTCGATAGAGCTTCAGAGCGCCGGCGGCGGGGAGTATCTTCTGAATATAAGCTGCTCGAAGGGCACCTATGTGCGCACGCTGTGCAATGATATAGGCGAGTATCTCGGCTGCGGCGCGTGCATGAGCTCACTGCGCAGGACGCGTGCCGGGGCGTTTTCCGTCGATGACGCGCACAGCCTTGAGAATATCGAGGCCGCCGCAAGCGGGGACAGACTGTCTGATATTATTCTGCCTGCGGATACTCTGTTTGCGCATTTGCCGGAGCTCAGAGTCAGCCAAAACGCCGCAAAACGCCTTAAATGCGGCAATATTATAAATATCCGCGCCGAAAACGGAGACTTTCGGGTCTATTCCGACACCGGCGAATTTCTGCTCCTCGGCAGGGCAGAGGGCGGAAAGCTTAAAACTATCAAGAGCTTTTTTGAGGTAAGCCAATGACAAAACAAAAGGTAATGGCGCTCGGATTTTTCGACGGCATACACATAGGCCATGCTGCGCTCATCAACATGATAAAGCAGCGTGCACAGGAGACGGGCGCGGAGCCCGCCGTGCTCACATTCGACGTTCACCCGGATAATCTTGTTTTCAATAAGACCGTGCCGCTTATAAACAGCGCCGAGGACAGGGTGAATATATTAAAGCGCTGCTTCGGCATAGACGATGTCGTCGTCGTTCACTTCAGCCGCCGCGTCATGTGCATGGACTGGAAGGACTTCATCGACGAGCTCATCGACGAAATGAATCTGCGCTGGATCGTCGTCGGGCACGATTTCTGCTTCGGACACAAGGGCCTCGGCACTGCCGAAAAGCTCAGCGCATACTGCGCACAGCGCGGTGTGGGCTGCGATATCATACCAGCCGTGCGGCGCGACGGAGAGATCGTCAGCTCAACACTCATCCGCGAGCTTATCGGGAACGGCGATATGGAAAGGGCAAACGAACTGCTCGGCCATCCGCACACGCTCACGGATCATGTCCGCAGCGGCTACCACCTCGGAACTAAAATGGGCACGCCGACCATCAATATGGGCTTCCCGCAGGGCGTTATCGTCCCGCGCCACGGAGTTTACGCGGCAAAGGCGTATATCGACGGGCAGGAGTATCTGTCGGTAACCAATGTCGGCGTCCGGCCGACCGTGAGCAGCAGCGGAAATGTAAACGTCGAGAGCTTTCTGCTCGATTTCCGCGGCAATCTCTACGGTCACGAGGCACGCATAGATTTCTATAAGTTCCTCCGTCCGGAGCGCAGATTTGCAGACATCGCCGAGCTCTCGGCCCAGATAAAGCACGATGCGCAGACGACCCGCGAATATTTCGAAAGCATGAAATGAAATTTTAATATGAACGCAAACGCCCCGCGGTATCGCCGCGGGGCGTAATTTCTTATTCTCTGTTGAATTCCCGGAGCTCAAGACCGGGATTTTTCGTGAGCGCCCAGTTGACGCACCACTCGGAGGTGAACAGCAGCAGGTTGTTTCCGCGGAAATCCTGGACCCACTTGGTATCGCTGGTGAGATTGAGATCGTTGGGGTTGAGCCCCTCGTTATCTATCCAGCGCACGACCTCGTATGGCATGCTGCGGCGGCGCACGTCAACGCCGTACTCGTTTTTGAGCCTGTATTCGAGCACCTCGAGCTGCAGTATGCCGACGACACCGACGATGATCTCCTCGACACCGGTGTACGGCTCGTGGAAGATCTGTATCGCGCCCTCCTGCGCTATCTGCATGATGCCCTTTTCAAACTGCTTGCGCTTCATCGTGTCGATACGCTCGACACCGGCGAAGATCTCCGGAGCGAAGGTCGGTATGCCCTCAAACTCCACCTTCATGCCCTTGTCGCATATCGTATCGCCGATGGAGAATATGCCGGGGTCGAACACGCCGATGATATCGCCCGCGTAGGCCTCGTTTATTATCGCGCGCTCCTGCGCCATAAGCTGCTGCGGCTGCGCAAGGCGTATGGCCTTGCCGCCCTGAACGTGGTAATATTCCCTGTCGCGCTCAAACTTGCCCGAGCATATGCGCATGAATGCGATCCTGTCGCGGTGAGCCTTGTTCATGTTTGCCTGTATCTTGAACACGAAGGCCGAGAACCTGTCGTTAAAGGGATCGACGATCTCGTCGCCGGCTTTGCGCGGCAGGGGAGGCATGGTCATGTCAAGGAAGCTCTCGAGAAACGGCTCGATGCCGAAGTTGTTGAGCGCCGAGCCGAAGAACACGGGGCTGAGCTTGCCGTCGCGCACCTGGGCGATATCGAACTCATAGCCCGCACCGTCAAGAAGCTCAACGTCGTCGCACAGCGTCCGGCGCAGCTTTTCGCCGATGAGGCCGTCGAGCGTTTCCGTGTCGTCAAGGCTGCATTCTATGGCCTTTATTTTGTCCTGACCGCGGTGGAACTCGCTGAATGCGAGTATCTCGCGCTTTTCGCGGTCGTACACGCCCTTGAAGTCGATGCCGCAGCCTATCGGCCAGTTCATGGGATAGGTGCCGATGCCGAACTCCTGCTCAAGCTCCTCCATGAGATCATAGGGGCTTCGCGCCTCGCGGTCAAGCTTGTTTATAAAGGTGAAGATGGGTATATTGCGCATTGCGCAGATCTTGAAGAGCTTGCGCGTCTGCGGCTCGATGCCCTTCGCCGCGTCAATGACCATGACGGCGCTGTCGGCGGCCATGAGCGTGCGGTAGGTATCCTCGGAAAAATCCTGGTGTCCGGGAGTGTCGAGTATGTTTATGCAGTAGCCGTTATACTCAAACTGCATTACCGACGAGCTTATGGATATTCCGCGCTGCTTTTCAAGCTCCATCCAGTCGGACACGGCGTGACGCGCCGTAGCCTTGCCCTTGACCGAGCCTGCGAGCTGTATCGCCCCGCCGTAGAGCAGCAGCTTTTCCGTAAGCGTTGTTTTGCCGGCGTCGGGGTGCGAGATTATCGCAAACGTCCTGCGCCGCTCGATTTCCTTTCTTATATCAGCCATATATGCTTCTCTCCAAATAATTTTTCACATAGAATATTATCTTATCACATATACCGTGCAAAAGCAAAGCTTTTTATGGCAAAGAAAACCGCCTCCGGGCGGTTTTCTTCATTCCTCTATAACACTCACTATTCTTGTAGGCGTCGGGTCTGCGCTGTGACGCGCACGGCTTATGACTGCGGCTATCACGACGCCGAGAACTGCGGCCGCAAAGGCTGCGGCGATGCAGACGCCTTCACCGAGCGAGAGCGCGTCGGCTATGAGATAGCCCGCAAAGAGCATCACCAGCGGCAGGATATATATCGCAAGCGCGCCCTTGACGACGCCCTTGGTAGGCGTTTCTATCATAACGTGCTGACCGCGGTGCGCACCGATGGGGTTTTGCACGACCGACTTCATAAGATTTTCGTAGCGGCACTCGCCGCACTCGCTGCAATTGCCTCCGCATATGCCGAGACGCTCAACGACGACCTCCGCAAGGCCGTCATCGCGGATTTTGGTTATTATAGCTTCCTGTAGCATTAAACATCACCTTTAGGGATTATACACCTTAATATACCTTGCCGCAAGGGTATGTTTATGTTATACTGTTCCATATAAGTTGTAAAAACACGATGAAGATCAACAGGAGGTGGCTGCTGTGCCCGGTGTGCTGAACCTTAAAAAATCAAACTGCAAGAACTGCCACAGATGCATAAGAAAATGCCCGGTCAAATCCATCCGCTTTACGGGGCATCAGGCGCACATCATAAGCGACGAGTGCATACTGTGCGGCCAGTGCTTCGTCGTCTGCCCGCAGGAGGCAAAGGAGATAATCGACGACCGCGAGCGCGTGAGCGTTATGCTCGGCGGCGCTTCGCCCGTTATTGCGAGCTTCGATCCGTCGTTTTATGCCTGCTGGGAGGGCTGCGGCTCAAACTCGATGCGCAAGGCGCTCATGGAGCTTGGCTTTACCGACGCAGAGGAGACGGCCATAGGCGCAACGATAGTAAAGCGCGAGTATGAGCGCATGCTCAGGGAGGCAAAGCAGGACGTTATCATCACCTCCGCCTGCGCTTCGCTGAACCTGCTTGTTGAAAAGCACTTTCCGGAGCTGAGGCAGTATCTTGCGCCGGTCGTGTCGCCCATGATTGCCCACGCAATGGACATAAAGCGCCGCAGGCCGGACGCGAAGGTCGTGTTCATCGGCCCCTGCGTTGCCAAAAAGCAGGAGTACGAGGGGACCTGCGTAGACGCCGTGCTCACCTTTGAGGAGTTTGACCAGATGCGTCTTTCCGCCGGCATCGAGATCGAAAAGGAATTCGGCGAAAGCTTCCGCGGCCGTGCCCGCAGCTTCCCTGTGACGGGCGGCATAATAAAAAGCATGGATATACCCGACACGGGCTATCAGTGCATTGCGACGAACGGCCCGAAAAACTGCATGAACGCGCTCAACGATCTGAAAAACGGCAATATACACAAGTGCTTTATAGAGCTTGCCATGTGCGACGGCAGCTGCATCGACGGGCCGATCATGGAAAAGTATATAAACTCTCCGATACGGCATATCTACTCGGTGTGGAGCAATGTCGGCAAGGAGGATTTCGACGTTCCGCAGCCTGAGCCGGAAAAGCTTGCCGCGCAGTATATCGGAACGCCCGTGCGCAAGGAAACGCCGAACGAGGCGGAGATACGTGCCATTCTTTCAAAGCTCGGCAAGAACTCAAAGGGCGATGAATTAAACTGCGGCTCCTGCGGATATAATTCCTGCCGCGAAAAGGCGATAGCCATCTACTGCGGCAAGGCCGACTACAGCATGTGCCTGCCCTTTATCATGGATAAGGCTGAGCGCTTCAGCAATAAGATACTCAACAACATGCCCAGCGGCGTCGTCGTCGTAAACGAGGATCTGGAGGTCCAGCAGCTCAACCGCACGGCGCTGCAGATGCTCAACATAAGCCACGAGTCCGACGTTCTGGGCGACAGTGTCGTGAGAGTGCTCGACACGGGACCGTTCTTCACCTGCCTCGAAACGGGCAAGACAGTGAAAAAGCTGCGCGGATATTTCTCCGACTATGAGAAATACTTCGAGCAGACCATAGTTTACGACCGCTCCTCTAAAATACTTATCGACATCATATCCGATGTCACCGAGGAAGAGGAGGAGGCGCGCCGCCGCAAGGCGCTGAGCCAGCAGACGGCGGAGATAACCAACAAGGTCATTGAAAATCAGATGCGCATAGTTCAGGAGATAGCCTCGCTCCTCGGCGAGACCACGGCCGAGACGAAGATAGCCCTGACGAGACTAAAGGAGTCGCTGAGCCTTGAAGAAGAATAATCTTTGCAGCGAGATAGCGTACATGAGCCTTAACCATGACGGCGAGCAGCTCTGCGGCGACCATATAGAGATCGCCGAGAGCGACGATTCGACCATAATCGTCCTTGCCGACGGCCTCGGCAGCGGCGTTAAGGCCAGTATCCTGTCAACGCTCACCTCGACCATAATATCGACGATGCTCGCCGCGGGCCTTGATATCCGCGACGCGGTCGAGACCATTGCCGATACGCTGCCCATATGCTCCGAGCGCAAGACGGCGTTTTCGACCTTCACGATAATAAGGCTCGAAAACGATACGCACGCGGATATAATCCAGTACGAAAACCCGAATGTCATACTCATCCGCAATGAGCAGCTGTACGAGTTCCCGCTTTCGACGATCACTATAGGCGAGAAGACCATCTACCGCTCAAGCCTTGAGCTTGAGGATGGCGACCTGTTCATCGCCCTGTCGGACGGCATGCTCTATGCCAGCGATAACGGTGTGCTCAATACCTCGTGGGACAGGGCGGCGCTTGCCGATTTCATGGGGCCGCTGAGCGACTCCGGCCTCACGGCCAATGTCCTTACGAACATTCTCATGGAGGAGGTCAACAAGCTCTACGGCTACAAGCCGTTTGACGACGCAACGGCCTGTATCGTGAAGATACGCCAGCGCCAGACCGTCAACATTGCGGTCGGCCCGCCGAAGAACATGAGCGACAACCACCGCATGATGGCGCTGTTTTTCGCCAAGGAGGGTAAGCACATCGTCTGCGGCGGCACGACCTCGAAGATAGCTGCGGAGTATCTGCATGCTACGGTGCAGACCGAGTACTCTTCGCCCGATCCGGATATACCGGCCATATCGCATATACAGGGCGTCGATCTTGCGACCGAGGGCATCATAACCGTTGACCGCATCCTTGCCTATTCGAAGGACTATCTCAAAGATAACCGAAGCTTTGAAAACTGGTATTATAAAAAGGACGGTGCATCGCTGGCCGCGCGCATACTGTTCGAGGAGGCCACGGACATAAACATGTTCATCGGCCACGCGGCAAACCCGGCGCATGACGGCCTGCCCATAAACTTCAACGTCAAAATGCAGATACTCAAGGAGCTGTCGCAAAATCTGCAGAAGATGGGCAAACGCGTGAAAATACACGATTTTTAAAAACTCCCCTCGTGGGGAGTTTTTATATTTATAATAAAATATCGTCTTTTCTGACCTTTTCCCAGTCAAAGCCGTTTAAAAGCTCCGCAGCGCATGCGGGTCTGCCGTCGGATATGCCGAGAAGTCCGGCAAGGTATCCGATCAGCTCCTCCGGCGAATGCTTATTTAAAAGCGCCTCCGCGCCGAGGTCACCGCTGCGCTTTGAAAGCTTTCTGCCGTCGGCACCGGTAATGAGCGGCGCGTGATAATAGCGCGGAGCCGTGCCGCCGAGCGTTTGTATCAGCCATATCTGCCTTGCCGCGGACGTCAGCAGATCGCGCCCGCGCACGACGCGCGTTATACCCATGTCCATATCGTCAAACGAAACGGCAAGCTGATATGCATACACGCCGTCCGAGCGCTTTATAATAAAATCACCGCTCCCGGCGAGATTTTCGGAAATGCTGCCGTAATGCCCGTCGGTGAAAGCTATTGTCTTGTCCGGGACCCTGATCTTCCATGCGGCCCTTCTGCCGGAGCGCTCAAGCTCCAGCCGCTCCTGCGCATTGAGATACCTGCACCTGCATCCCGGATCGGGCTTTTGCTCTCCGGGGTGCGGAGCGGAGGCCGCAAGCCGCTCACTGCGGCTGCAATAGCAGGGATAGAGCAGGCCGCGCCTGAGCAGCAGCTCAAACGCCTCATCGTATTTTTTGCTCCGTCCGCTCTGCCGATAGTCCACGTCGGGGTATCCCTCGTCCCAGTCAAGGCCGAGGGCCCTCAGAGACGTATATATGCTTTCCTCGCTCCTGCGGCTGCTGCGCTCGGGATCAAGATCCTCCATGCGGAACACAAGCTGCGCTCCGGCACTGCGTGCGTCCAGCCATGCCAGAAGGCATGACGCGAGGTTTCCCATATGAAGCTGGCCGCTCGGGCTGGGGGCAAATCTGCCGCGTTCCGTTTCCGTTCTGTACATCGTAAAGCCTCAAAATAAACAGTAGTATTTATATATAAGCACATTTCGACAAAAAAATAAATATTTATCTATCTTTTTTTCTTAACATGTGCTATAGTAAAGCTAAACAACAATATGACATTGGGGTGTCATAGAGAAAGAGGTAAATTTAAATGGCAAGCTCAACAAAAGAAGCTCTGGGCAATGCGCTGAAAAAGATGCTTTCGGTAAAGCCCATTGATAAGATCACCGTGAAGGACCTTGTTGAGGAGTGCGGCGTAAACCGCCAGACGTTCTACTACCACTTTGACGATGTTTACGATCTTCTCGAGTGGGTGTTCGAGGAGGATACCAATAAAGCACTTCCGCACGAGATACTTTACGATAAATGGCGCGAGAATGTTGCCGAGTGGTTCCAGTATCTCGAGGATAACCGCAGCTTCGTTCTGAATATCTTCAATTCGCAGAACCGCGCATATCTTCTGAAATATTTCAAGGGCCGTCTGCACTACTGCGTGCACAGCTTTGCGGTCATCTGCGCCGAGGGGAAGACCATCGAGTGGTCGGATCTCGAGTTTGTGTGCGAGTTCTATGTCAACGCCGCGATAGGCTGGATATCCCAGTGGTTCGACATGGGAATGCCCCCGCTCGACGAGCACGATAAGGAGCGTTATATCAAGATCCTCGACGGCAGCACGGAAAACCTGCTGGCAAGATTCCAGAAAAACTGAACAAATCAAAAAAAACACGGACTTCCGGCCTGATCGGAAGTCCTTTTTTGTGTTGAAAGATATATGATTTCGCGGTATAATAATCCATTATGCGCAGCAGCTGAGGTGAGTACGAAGTGAGTAAAAGCAAAGAACAGAAAACAAACGTGATGCGTCTGCTTGAACAGAAGAAAATAAAATATACGCCGCACGAATATCCCCACGGCGACGATGCCGTTGACGGTGCTACAGTCGCAAGGATATGCGGCCTGGAGCCCTCGCAGGTGTTCAAGACACTTGTTGCCCGCGGCGCGAGCAAAAACATATACGTCTTTGACGTGCCGGTGACGGGCGAGCTCGACCTCAAAAAGGCGGCAAAGGCGTCGGGAGAGAAGTCGATAGCGATGATCCATGTCAGCGAGATAAACGCGCTCACGGGCTATGTGCGCGGCGGCTGCTCACCGATAGGCATGAAAAAGCAGTACAAAACCTTTATAGATATAAGCGCGCAGGATAAGCCGACCGTTATGGTCAGCGCCGGCAGGATAGGCTATCAGGTCGAGCTCGACCCGAAGGAGCTTGCCGCCTTCGTGCGCGCGGAATTTGCAGATCTGGTAAGTGAGAATGACTGATTACATCAAAATTAAGGGCGCAAGAGCCAATAATCTCAAAAATATTGATATAGAGATACCCAGAAACAAGCTCGTCGTCATGACGGGCGTGTCCGGCAGCGGAAAATCGAGCCTTGCCTTTGACACGATCTATGCCGAGGGGCAGCGCAGATACGTCGAGAGCCTGTCGTCCTACGCAAGGCAGTTTCTCGGCCAGATGGATAAGCCCGACCTCGATTACATCCAGGGACTTTCACCGGCGATATCCATCGACCAGAAGACCGGCTCGCGCAATCCGCGCTCGACCGTCGGCACGGTAACGGAGATATACGACTATATGCGTCTGCTCTGGGCGCGCATCGGCAGGCCGCACTGCCCGAAATGCGGCAAGGAGATACGCCAGCAGACTGTAGATCAGATAATAGACCAGCTCATGCTCCTGCCGGAGGGCACGAAGCTCATGATCCTCGCGCCGGTCGTGCGTGCCCGCAAGGGCGAGCATGTCAAGGTGTTCGAGGACGCGCGGCGCTCCGGCTATGTCCGCGTGCGCGTTGACGGCAGCATGTACGAGCTGTCCGAGGAAATTAAGCTTGATAAGAATAAAAAGCACACCATCGAGATCGTTGTTGACCGCGTCGTGATAAAGGACGGCATCATGCGCCGTCTTGCCGATTCCGTCGAAACGGCGGCCTCGCTCGCTTCGGGACTCGTAGTCGCCGATATAGTAGGCGAGGGAAGGCAGATACTGTTTTCGCAGAACTACGCCTGTCCCGACTGCGGTATATCAATCGAGGAGCTCACGCCGCGCATGTTCTCGTTCAACACGCCCTACGGCGCGTGCCCCAGGTGCGACGGCCTCGGTATGCAGCTTCTCGTCGATCCCGACCTCGTCATACCGGACGACAGCCTGAGCATAAACGACGGCGCCGTCAAAGCCACGGGCTGGGGCTCGGGCGCGGAGTCGATAGCGTCAATGTATTATAATGCCCTTGCCGCGAAGTACGGCTTTACGCTCGACACTCCGATAGCGGAGCTGCCCGAGGGCGTAAAGGACATTCTGCTCTACGGCAGCAGGGGCGAAAAGCTTGACCTCAGCTATGAGCGCGAGCGAAAAAACAGCTCCTTTGCCGGAAAGTTTTCGCGCCCGTTCGAGGGCATATGCAAAAACCTTGAGCGGCGCTATTTCGAGACGCAGAGCCCCGTCATGCGCGCGGAGATAGAGGAGTGCATGTCCGAGGTCACATGCCCCGAGTGCCGCGGCCGGCGCCTTAGAAAGGAAGCGCTTGCGGTAACGGTAGGCGGCATAGACATTGCGCGTATGGGCGATATGTCCGTCACCGAGGCGATAGACTTTGTCGACGGTCTGGAGCTGAGCGAAAAGGAGCACATAATTGCCGACAGAATAATAAAAGAGATAAAATCACGCCTCGGTTTTCTCAAAAACGTAGGCCTGCAATACCTGAGCCTGTCGCGCGGAGCGGCGACGCTCTCCGGCGGCGAGAGCCAGCGAATAAGACTTGCAACGCAGATAGGCGCATCGCTCACGGGCGTGCTGTATATCCTCGACGAGCCGAGCATCGGCCTGCACCAGCGCGATAACGAAAAGCTTCTGAAAACGCTTATGGATCTGCGCGACCTCGGCAACACGCTCATAGTCGTCGAGCACGATGAGGACACCATGCGTGCAGCCGATTACATCGTCGATATAGGCCCGGGAGCGGGCGTACACGGCGGGCGGGTCGTAGCTGCCGGTACCGTCGGGGATATCTGTGCCTGCCCCGAGTCGCTTACAGGGCAGTATCTGAGCGGAAAAAGAAAGATACCCGTTCCGTCGGAGCGGCGTGCGGCCAGAAAGGGCTTTATAAGGATAAGCGGCGCTGCCGAGCACAATCTCAAAAACATTGATATCGATATACCCAAGGGCGTCATCACCTGCGTGACCGGCGTATCCGGCAGCGGCAAGTCGAGCCTTGTAAACGAGATACTCTACAAGACCATGGCCTTGAAGAAAAACCGCGCAAAGCTCAAGCCCGGCAAATGCGCGGGGATAAGCGGCATCGACGATATCGACAAGGTCATAGACATTGACCAGAGCCCCATCGGCAGAACGCCGCGTTCAAATCCCGCGACGTACACGGGCCTGTTCAATGATATCCGCGAGCTGTTCGCCTCGACGGAGGATGCGCGTCTGCGCGGCTATAACTCCGGCCGCTTTTCCTTCAACGTCAAGGGCGGCAGGTGCGAGGCCTGCAAGGGCGACGGCGTGCAGAAGATAGAAATGCACTTTCTGCCCGACGTGTATGTGCCCTGCGACGTGTGCAAGGGCAAGCGCTATAATCGCGAGACCCTCGAGGTGCGCTATAAGGGCAAGAATATAAGCGAAGTTCTGGACATGACGGTCGAGGAGGCCTGCACGTTTTTCGAAAACCTGCCCAGGCTGAAGGCAAAGCTCGATACGCTCTATGAGGTCGGCCTCGGCTATGTTAAGCTCGGACAGTCGAGCACGACGCTCTCCGGCGGCGAGGCGCAGCGCGTGAAGCTTGCTGCCGAGCTTTCGCGCCGCAGCACGGGCTCAACAGTATATATCCTCGACGAGCCCACAACGGGTCTGCATATGGCCGACGTTCACAAGCTTCTGAGCATAATCGGAAGGCTCGCCGACGCGGGCAACACCGTCGTCATAATCGAGCACAACCTCGATGTAATAAAAACCGCCGACTACATCATCGACCTCGGCCCCGAGGGCGGCGACGGAGGCGGAACGCTCGTGTTTGCAGGAACTCCGGAGGAATGTGCCGGGTGCGCAGAAAGCTACACCGGACAGTTTCTCAAAAAGATACTTTAACCATAAACGCCCCCTCGCCGTAAAATGATACGGGAGGGGATACGATGACGATGTATATTGCCGTGGGCTTTGCCGCGGCCGCCGTGCTGTGGCTGATAATATGGTCTGTCAAGGGGCTGCTGCTGACGCCCGTAAGGCTCGGCAGAAGCAGCGATGCTGCCGTCGTGCTGAACATACGCGGCGCAGAGCCCCTGGCGGAATACACTCTGCGCAGTCTCATCTGGCTGCGCGAGAACGGAACGTTCAGAGCGGATATTATCATAAAAGCGGAGAATATTGACGAGGAAACGCGCAGTGTGCTGCGGCGCTTTGCCGCACAGTACAGATGCATAGATTACACAGAGGAATTATTTGACGATGCAGGAATTAAGCGAAATTAACGGAACGGTCTCGGCGGTCATATTCAGAAACGACGAGAACGGCTACGGCGTTGTGAAGCTCGAGCTCGACGACGGCGAGACGACCACCGCGGTCGGATGCCTGCCGTATGTCGCGCCCGGCGAGATGATCTCGGCGGAGGGAACGTGGATGACCCACGCGCAGCACGGCAGGCAGTTCAAGATCGAGCAGTGCAGCCGCATGCTGCCGACCTCGGCGGAGGCCATTTACGAGTACCTTGCCGGAGGCACGGTGCGCGGCGTAGGCCCCGCGACGGCGGCGCTGATCGTCGACCGCTTCGGCGACAGGGCGCTGGACGTTCTTGAAATGCAGCCGGATAAGCTTGCCGAGATAAAGGGCATAAGCAGCTCCAAGGCAAAGGACATAAGCGCAGGCTTCAAAAAGCAGGCCGGAGTACGCCGCCTTACGGAATTTCTGTGCTCATACGGCATACAGCCTATCTTTGCCCTGCGCATGTTCAAGTTCTACGGAAGCTCCGCAATAGAGGTCGTGCACGAAAATCCCTACATACTGGCTTCGTCGCATATCGGCGCAAGCTTCGCCGAGGCAGACGCCCTTGCTCTGGCACTCGGCCTTGACGGCGACAGCCTCAACCGCGTATGCGCCGCAGTCGTGTTCGAGCTCGTTCACAATTCCGGCAACGGCCACTGCTTCATTCCGCGCGGAAAGCTTACCGCCGCTACCTCGCAGCTTATAGGCGTCGCGCCCGAGCTTGCCGAGGATGCCGTCGATAAGCTCGCCGAGACGGGGGAGATAGTCTGCTGTACCGTCGCTGGGCTCGATGCCTGCTATCTTGCGCCGCTTTACGAGGCCGAGACCTACACGGCAAAGCGCATAAAGGCCATGTGCGGAGCAAAGGACTGCAAAGAGGTTGACATAACGTCGCTGATATCCCGCCTTGAGAGCGCAAACGGCATAGAATACGCCCCCATGCAGCGCGAGGCGATAGCGCTTGCTGCAAAAAGCCGCGTGCTCGTCATAACCGGCGGCCCCGGTACGGGCAAGACGACGATACTCAAGGCCGTGCTCGCCCTGTACGACGAGCTGGAGCTCGAAACGTATCTTGCGGCCCCCACGGGGCGTGCGGCAAAGCGGATGAGCGAGCTGTGCGGCATGGAGGCATCGACCATCCACCGCATGCTCGGCGCAAAAATGTCAGAGGACGGCGAAACGGTCGTATTCGGTAAGGATGAGGAGGATAAGCTGGCCTGCGACGCGCTCATTATCGACGAGTGCTCGATGGTTGACATAACGCTTATGCATGCCATACTCAAGGCGCTGAGATCCGACTGCCGCATCCTGCTCGTGGGAGACGCCGATCAGCTGCCATCTGTGGGGCCCGGCAGCGTGTTTTCCGATATCATACGCAGCGGCGTCGTTCCGACCGTGCGTCTCACGGAGATATTCCGCCAGAAGGCCGACAGCCGCATCGTGCGCAACGCGCATATGATAAACAGGGGAGAGCACCCCGATTTCAGCGAAAACAGCGGCGATTTCTTCCGGCTCAAGCGCCTGCAAGGCGGCTCGTGCGCGGATACGATAGTCGAGCTGTGCAAAAGACGCCTGCCGGAGAATATGAAGATACCCGTGTCTCAGATACAGGTGCTGTCACCCAGCCGCAAGGGCGAAACGGGCACGGTGAACCTCAATAAGCGGCTTCAGGCGGAGCTCAATCCGCCCGACGAAAAGAAAAAGGAAAAGCTCTTCGGCGAAACGGTTTTCCGCACCGGCGACAGGGTCATCCAGATAAAGAACAATTACGATATCGCCTGGAAGGACAGGCTCGGCAAGTCCGGCATGGGCGTTTATAACGGTGATATCGGAACTATAGTCGAGATCGACACGGCCTCGGAGTACCTCAGGGTCGATTATGACGACAAGATCGCGCTCTACGGCTTCGAGATGCTCGGCGAGCTTGAGCATGCCTGGGCGCTGACGGTGCATAAATCGCAGGGCAGCGAGTACCGCGCGGTGATACTCGCATTAAATCCCGTGGCTCAGATGCTGCTCACGCGCGGCGTCCTGTACACCGCCGTCACCCGCGCAAAGGAGTTGCTCATTATGGTCGGCGACGACAGTGTTGCCCACCGCATGATAGACAATCACAGGCAGTCGCGCCGCTACAGCGCACTGCGGATAAGGCTTGCCGATGAAAATTGCTGATCTTATAGTACATCTGCTGTACCCGTGGAAATGTGTTTTCTGCGGAAGCGTGCTCAGGGACACGGATATATGCCGCGAGTGCGCCGAAAAGCTGCCGTACACTAAGGGCGACAGCGTGGTTCAGCGCTTTCCCTTTGTGGACAAGTGCGCAGCGCCGCTGTATTACAAGGATAATGTCCGCCGCTCTGTGCACAGATATAAATTCGGCGGCTGTTCGGCCTACAGCAGGCGTTACGGGCTGATGATCTCGGAATGTGTCGAAAATAATCTTGATTGCGGCGGTATTGATGTGATATCATGGATACCGCTCGGAAAGAAGCGCCTGCGGCACAGAGGCTACGATCAGGCGCGGCTCATCGCGCAGGAGACAGCGGAGCGCACGGGACTTCCGTGCAGGCAGCTTCTGCGCAAGGTGAGGGAAAACGCCGCGCAGTCGCTGACGAAAACGGCGGCGCAGCGCCGCGAGAATGTCGCGGGAGCCTATGCTTTGTGCGATAAGGCCGAGGTCTCCGGCCTGCGCATCCTGCTTGTCGACGATGTCGTGACGACGGGCTCTACGCTGAGCGAGGCGGCGCGCGTACTGCGCAAAGCGGGAGCAAAGGCCGTCTTTGCCGCGGCTCTTGCCCGGCATGAAGATTAGCATAATTGGATAAAATTACAGAAATATATTGCCGCATAGCTCTAAGGCGGCAGATCGGAGCGTTGTATGGTCATATATGAAAGAGATATAGCAATTGATATGGGAACGTCAAACACTCTCGTTTATTCTCAGGGCAAGGGACTTGTGCTGCGCGAGCCCACGGTCGTCGCGGTGGACAAGGTCAAGGATAAGATGCTCAAGATCGGCGAGGATGCCAAGAAAACGCTCGGCCGCACTCCGGCAAACGTCGTGGCCATCCACCCGATAAGAGCCGGCGTCATCTCCGATTACGACATGTCTGCGCTCATGCTGCGCGAGCTCGTCAGCAGGATCACCTCCTTCAGCCTTTTTAAGCCGAGGATACTCATGTGCGTGCCCAGCAGCATAACCGGTGTTGAGGAACGCGCCGTTCTGGATGCGGCCATCGAGGCCGGAGCGCGCAGGGTGTACCTTGTCGAGACCGCCGTTGCAACGGCTATCGGCGCGGGTGTCGATATAAAAAAGCCCGACGGCCACATGGTCGTCGATATCGGCGGCGGCACGACCGAGATCGCGGTCGTGTCCATGGGCGGCGTTGCCGAGTGCGAGTCGATAAAGGTCGCAGGCAGCACCTTTGACGAGGCGATTATCCGCTACGTCAAGAAAAAGCACAATGTTCTCATCGGCGCAATGACCGCCGAAGAGGTGAAGATAAACATCGGCGGCCTGTATCCGCGCTCGGATGCGCCCGACAGCATGGAAGTCAAGGGACGCGACCTCATAAAGGGTCTGCCCGCGACGGTCAGACTCACTGCCGCAGAGCTCATCGACGTTCTGCGCGAGCCTGCGCGCCTCATTCTCGAGAACGTGCACAGCGTGCTTGAGCGCACCCCGCCCGAGCTCATAGGCGACCTCGGCGTGAACGGCATGATCCTCTCCGGCGGCGGCAGCCTGCTCTACGGCGTTGACCGCATGCTCGAGGACAGCACGCATATAAGAACCATGATCGTTGACGATCCTATCGCCTGCGCTGCCCACGGCGCCGGCAAGCTTCTCACGAAGCTTGACAACATGCAGGACGGCATGATGAACTTCCTGCGCAACCGTGAGATGAGAAACTGATATAAAAAACTCCTGTCGGCCGACAGGAGTTTTTTGCAAAGATATCAGATCTTGCTGCTTATCCAGTTTAGTATATCGGTGTATACCTCTTCGCTGTTTGTCTCGTTGAGCATTTCATGGCGGCCGCCCTTGTAGAGCTTTATGGAGACATCCTCCATGCCGGCCTTCCTGAAGTTTTCGTATGCAAGCTTTACGCCCTTGCCGCACTCGCCGACGGGATCCATGTCGCCGGACATGAAGTAAACGGGCATATCCTTCTTCATGGCCTTGAGATTATCGGCGTTCGTGATGAACTTGACGCCGGTCATCATATCCCTGAACAGGCTGCATGTGGGGATAAAGCCGCAGAGAGGATCGGCTATGTACTTGTCGACGGCCTCGGTATTCCTTGTGAGCCAGTCGTACTCCGTGCGGGGATTGTCGTAAATCTTGTTGTAGCTGCCGAAAGCGAGATTGTTGAGGAAGCTGCTGTAGTGATGCGCGCCCTTGAGCGACGTGACGAGGTTTCCCATGAAAAGACCGCCGGAAACGAGCGCAGCGCTCTGGTTGCCGGTACCGCTTATAATGGCCGCGTCAAACGCGCCGGGATAGCGGATCAGATGCGTGCGCGCCATGAAGCTGCCCATGCTGTGTCCGAACAGGATAAAGGGAACGCCGGGATATGTATTGCGCATTGCAAGACGGAGTATCTCCTCGTCCTTTACGACGTAGTCCCAGCCGTTATTGTCGGCAAAAAAGCCCTTCTGCTCCTCGCTTTCGATGCTCTTGCCGTGGCCGAGGTGATCGGTGCCGAGAGCGACGAAGCCGTTTGAAGCCAGAAACGACATGAAATCGTCGTATCTGTTTATATGCTCGGCAATGCCGTGCATGATCTGGACTACGCCCTTCACGTCCCCGTCGGGAACGCAGCGGCGAACGTGGATGCGGTTTTTGCCTGTGCTCGAATTAAAATAAAAATCATTAAAAGTTGGCATGGTAAATCCCCTCCGTGTGTGTTATTATTAAATTATAGCATAATTACGGTAAAATGCAACAAAATGCAATGGAGGTAATAAAATGAACGGTTATGTTGTTGCGCTCGATCAGGGAACGACGAGCTCGAGAGCAATAGTTTTCAACGCAAAAGGCGCGCCGGTCACGATAGCGCAGTACCCATTCGCGCAGATATACCCCAAGCCCGGCTGGGTCGAGCACGATCCCATGGTCATTCTGGAAACACAGTTTCGCGCACTTGCCGAGGCCTTCGAAAAAAGCGAGCTCTCGCCGACGGATATCGCGGGCATAGGCATAACCAACCAGCGCGAGACTACGATCGTCTGGAATAAGACCACCGGCAAGCCCGTGTATAACGCCATCGTCTGGCAGTGCAGAAGAACGGCCCCCATCTGTGATAAACTGGCCGCCGAGGGCATAGGTGACTATGTCCGCGACAAGACAGGACTTCTCATAGACGCGTATTTTTCCGGCACCAAGATAAAGTGGATCCTCGACAATGTCGAGGGTGTGCGCGAGCGCGCAGAGCGCGGCGAGCTGCTGTTCGGAAACGTCGATTCGTGGCTGATCTGGAACCTCACCGGCGGTCAGGCGCATGTTTCCGATTACTCCAACTGCTCACGCACGATGCTGTTTGACATAAACAAGCTTGAGTGGGACGAGACATTGTGCGACAGGCTCGGCATCCCCATGTCCATGCTCCCGACGCCCGTGCCCTCGTCGATGGTCTACGGCAGGGTGGCGCCCGGAATAACGGGTCTTGAAATGCTTGCGGGCATACCCGTTTGCGGCTCTGCCGGAGATCAGGCGGCGGCGCTCATGGGCCAGGGCTGCATAGAAAAGGGCCAGGCAAAGAATACATACGGAACCGGCTGCTTTACGCTCCTGAACACCGGAGAGCAGTCCGTGCGCAGCGCAAGCGGCCTCGTGACGAGCGTTGCATGGTCCATAGGTGGCAAGACCACCTACGCCCTTGAGGGCAGCGTGTTCAACGCCGGAAGCTCCATCCAGTGGCTGCGCGACGAGGTCGGGCTTCTCAGCACAAGCTCCGAGTGCGAGGCTCTGGCCACCTCCGTTCCCGATAACGGCGGCGTGTACCTCGTCTCGGCCTTCACGGGCCTGGGCGCACCGCGCTGGGATATGTACGCGCGCGGCGCCATCGTCGGCCTCACGCGCGGCTCGAAAAAGGCCCACATCGCGCGAGCTGCGCTCGAGGGCATAGCGTATCAGGTCAAGGACCTGCTCGACGCGATGGAGCTTGACGCAGGTGAGCCGCTTTCCGTTCTGCGCGTTGACGGCGGCGCGTCGGTCAACAATTTCATGATGCAGTTCCAGTCTGATATACTCCGCAAGCCCATCGACCGCCCCAAAATGGTAGAGACCACGGCCTTCGGCGCGGCCTTCCTCGCCGGACTCGCCGTCGGTGTCTGGAACGATATAAGCGATATCGCGGGCATCCGCGAGTCAGACAGGGTGTTCACCCCGCAGATGGATGAAAACGAGGCCGCGGGTCTGCATCGCAAGTGGCTGCGCGCGGTCGAAAGAGCGGCAAAGTGGGAAGAATAATGGAATACGTACTGGTTGTAAAACGCGAAAAGATAGAAAAGTATATATCCGGCCGCAACGGGCTTATCACCGACTGCACCGGGGAGCTTTTCGATATCATTAAAAACGAACATGAGTTCATGCCGCGCCCCGAGGCGGAGGAGCGGCCGGACCATAAGCAGATCATACCCTATGTGATATTGCGCCGCGGCGAGGAGATATTCGTCACGCGCAGGCTCAACAAGGGCGGCGAGGCGCGCCTGCACGGGAAAATATCCATCGGCGTCGGCGGACACATAAACCCCGTGGACGAGCAGGGGGATATGCTCATGCGCGGACTGTGGCGCGAGATAAACGAGGAGGTCGGGCTCACCTCTCACGGAGAGCTCAGACCCTGCGGCTTTATAAACGACGACTCCAACGCCGTCGGCAGCGTCCACCTCGGCGCATGCTTTATCCTGCCCGTTGAGGGAGAGGTGTCCGTCAAGGAAACGGAAAAGCTCGAGGGGCTCTGGATGACAAAGCGGGAGCTTGAGAGTAATTACGACAGCATGGAGACATGGACGCAGATAGCCCTGGAGGTGCTTTAAATGAGAATATTCAAACCGGCAGACATACTCTTACCGACCTGCGACATGCATCGCTGGAGCGTCGTTGCCTGCGATCAGTTCACATCCGAGCCCGAGTACTGGCAGCAGGTCAGAGCCATAGTCGGTGACGCTCCGTCAACGCTCAGGCTCATGCTGCCCGAGGCTGAGCTCGGCACGAAGGACCCGGAGACGGAGAGCGTTAAGATAAACGCGGAAATGCAGCGCTATCTCGACGGCGGCGTTTTCAAAACATATCCCGACAGCTATATCTACCTTGAGCGCAGACTCAAAAACGGTGCGCTGCGCCGCGGCATAGTCGGCATGTTCGACCTTGAAGCCTACGACTGGGCGGAGGGGACGCACAGCCCCATCCGCGCTACCGAGCACACCGTCGAGGACAGGCTGCCGCCGCGCATAAGGATCCGCCGCGGAGCTCCGCTTGAAATGCCGCATATCATGATCTTCATGGACGATCCCGACGATATGGTTTTTTCCTCGGTGACAAAGGGGGAGAAGGTATATGATTTTGAACTCATGCAGGACGGCGGCAGCATAGCCGGCTGGCTCGTCGCGGATAACGAGAAGCTTGCCTGCGCAGCCGAAAAGCTTGCAGACCCCTGGATACTGAGCCGCAAATACGGCTCGGCGGATAATGCCATAGTCTTTGCAATGGGCGACGGAAACCACAGCCTCGCCGCCGCAAAGCGCCACTGGGATGAGATAAAAAAGACCCTTCCGGAGTCTGAGCGCGAGAACGCTCCCGCGAGGTACGCGCTTGCAGAGCTTGTGAATATCCACGACGCGGCCATCACCTTCGAGCCCATACACAAGGTCATTTTCGACACCGACCCGTCCGAATTCTTCGCCGAGGCAAAGGCTTTCTTTGCCGATAATGCAGGAGAGGGCAGGAGCATAGAGCTCGTCACCGGCGAGGGAATGGAAACGCTCGGTGTTTCCGGCCTCACGATAGGGCAGCTCATCGGAAAGTGCGAGGACTTCTGCAGGGCCTATACAGAGCGCCACGGCGGATATATCGACTATATCCACGGCGACTGCGAGTGCATCGAAATGTCGCGGCGCTTCGGCTGCGCGGGCATACTTCTGCCGCGCATGGAAAAGGCAGAGCTCTTCCGGTCGGTCATGAAAAGCGGCCCGTTCCCTAAGAAGAGCTTTTCCATCGGCCACGGCAACGATAAGCGCTATTATCTCGAATGCCGCAAGATAAAGTAATTTAGCCTTGTAATGAATGAAAATTTGTGATAAAATAACTGCCGTTAATTCGCAACAATACTATTAGAGGAGCTGTTTTTTATATGTCCGGACATTCCAAATGGCATAATATACAGAAAACAAAGGGCGCAGCCGACGCAAAGCGCGCTCAGGCGTTCACGAAGATCGCCCGCGAAATGATCGTAGCCGTCAAGGAAGGCGGCAGCGGCGACCCGAACAACAACTCGCGCCTGGCGGCCGTCATCACCAAGGCCAAGGCCGCGAATATGCCTAACGATAACATCAAGCGCACCATCGATAAGGCGCTCGGCGCAGGCAACACCGATAACTACGAGAAGATTGTCTATGAAGGCTACGGTCCCTCCGGCGTCGCCGTTATTGTCGAGACCATGACCGATAACCGCAACCGCACCGCAGGCGAGATCCGCCACTACTTCGATAAATACGGCGGAAACCTGGGCGCCGCAAACTGCGTTTCCTGGTCCTTCGATAAAAAGGGCGTTATCGTCATCGACAACGAGGACGAGGAGCTCGACGAGGACGAGGTCATGATGGAAGTGCTCGATGCCGGCGCTGCTGATTTTGAGCCCGACGGCGAGACCTTTATCGTCTACACCGCACCCGACGATGTCGCTCCCGTTGCCGACAAGATCAGCGCGGCGGGCTATAAGCTCCTTTCGGCTCAGGTCGAAATGCTTCCCCAGAACGGCTACATAAAGCTCACGAGCGAGGACGATATCAAGAACATGCAGAAAATGCTCGACATGTTCGAGGATAACGACGACGTCCAGAACGTCTGGCACAACTGGGAAGAGTGATTATAACGAAAGCAGGCAGGTTCGTATGAACCTGCCTGCTTATTTGCATGCGGCAGCGCATAAACAAGTGATTTGGTGCAATTGCATGAAACGTTAACAAAAAATTCGTGAAAAATTACTATAGTTCATGTTAAACTATACACAATATATAAGCTTTAAGGAGTATGGCGTATGAACGAAGTAAAATCACCGAAAAAACCGCTTGTTTATTACTACACGATAGTCCTGATCCTTCTGCTGGTGTTCAATTTTGTGGCAATGCCGTGGATATCGGAGCATCAGATCAAAGAGGTCGACTACAACACCTTTGTCAATATGATCGACAAGGGGCAGGTCAGCGTCGCCGAGATACAGGAGCAGAATAACCGCATTCTGTTCAAGGGCTCGGACAGCAAGATCTACAAGACCGCAATGGTGCCCGACGACAATCTTGTCGCTCGTCTGCTGAAGGCGGACGTATCCACCACCGGCGAAGAGATCGAGCAGACCTCGGCCTTTGTCAGCATCCTGGCGTGGGTGCTGCCCATCATCATATTCGTTGCGCTCGGCCAGTTCATGTCGCGCAAAATGATGGAGAAAATGGGCGGAGGAAACTCCCTGATGTTCAACATGGGCAAATCCAACGCCCGTGTCTATGTCAAATCCGCCGAGGGCATAAAGTTTGCCGACGTCGCCGGTGAGGACGAGGCCAAGGAGAACCTTTCCGAGATCGTCGATTACCTGCACGATCCCGGCAAATATAAGGAGATCGGCGCATCGATGCCCAAGGGCATACTTCTCGTCGGCCCTCCGGGAACGGGTAAGACAATGCTCGCAAAGGCCGTTGCGGGCGAGGCGGACGTGCCGTTTTTCTCGATGTCGGGCTCTGAGTTTGTCGAAATGTTCGTCGGCATGGGCGCGAGCAAGGTGCGCGACCTGTTCAGGCAGGCCAAGGAAAAGGCGCCCTGCATCGTATTTATCGACGAGATCGACGCGATAGGCAAAAAGCGTGACGGCCAGATCGGAGGCAACGACGAGCGCGAGCAGACGCTCAACCAGCTTCTTACCGAGATGGACGGCTTTGAGGGCAATAACGGCGTAATAATCCTCGCCGCCACGAACCGCCCCGAATCGCTCGACCCGGCGCTCACGCGCCCCGGCCGTTTTGACCGCCGCGTTCCCGTTGAGCTTCCCGACCTCAAGGGCAGGGAGGAGATACTAAAGGTACACGCGCGCAAGATAAAGGTCGCCGAGGACGTTGATTTTGAAAAGATCGCCCGCATGGCCTCCGGCGCTTCTGGAGCCGAGCTTGCCAATATTGTAAACGAGGCCGCGCTGCGCGCCGTGCGCGACGGCAGGCGCTTTGCCAATCAGGCAGACCTTGAGGAGAGCATCGAGGTCGTCATCGCGGGATATCAGAAGAAAAACGCCATCATGACCGACCACGAAAAGCACATCGTAGCCTATCATGAGATCGGCCATGCGCTCGTTGCCGCAAAGCAGAGCCACTCGGCGCCCGTGCAGAAGATAACCATCGTTCCGCGCACCTCCGGCGCGCTGGGCTACACCATGCAGGTCGAAGAGGGCAACCACTATCTCATGAGCAAGGAAGAGATAGAAAACAAGATAGCAACCTTCACCGGCGGCCGCGCAGCCGAAGAGGTGGTCTTCGGTTCGGTCACGACGGGAGCGTCGAACGATATCGAGCAGGCGACAAAGCTTGCACGCGCCATGATAACGCGCTACGGTATGAGCGAGAGCTTCGACATGGTCGCCATGGAAACGGTCACGAACCAGTACCTCGGCGGCGATACCTCGCTTGCCTGCTCTGCCGAAACTCAGGCACAGATAGACCGTCAGGTCGTTGCGCTCGTCAGGAAGCAGCATGATAAGGCTGTGAAGATCCTCACCGATAACCGCGAAAAGCTCGATGAGCTTGCAAAGTTCCTCTACGAAAAGGAGACCATCACCGGCGAGGAATTCATGGAGATACTCAATAAGTAAGATAAATAAGAAAAAAGCAAGGGCATATGTCCTTGCTTTTTTGATCGCCTATACCATGCTTTTGTAGTCTGCGGCGGGATCGACGCTGTCGGGCGGGAAAAATTCATCGACGGGGAAGCTTATGCGGCCGAACATCGTGCAGGGATCATCCTCGCCTGAGCCTACGCACTCCTTATCCGGCAGGCAGTAGTCATAGGCCGGGATAAGAAGCTGCGTGCTCCGCTCAAGCCGGATGATCGAAAACTGCCCGAGGGTAACGTAAACGTGGCGCGTGCCGCCCGCTACGGATAGCTCCTCGCCGAAGGAGTCGAGTATGCTCTGCGGAATGTCGCGCTGCTCAATGCCGGGATCAGGCAGTGCGGTTTCCGCAAGCGTCATGTGCAGCGCAATGGGATCGACGGCATCGACCTCGGCAAAGGGCATGCTGCTGTCGGCGCTCGGAGCTCCGGAACTGTCCGAGGAAAAGCTCCTGACCCTGCCCTCAGAGCCGAAGAGCATAACGCGCTTATCAAACACCGCAAGCCCCGTAAAGCTCTGATTTCCCGGAAACGTCTCGCCGTTTATCTTGTAAAAGTAGGTGACATCTACCGTGTAGTAGCCGCGGTTGAGGCAGATCTCGCTGACCTTGACCTCGCATTGCAGAAGCTGCGCGCACTTAGGACGCACGCTGAACGCGCTCTCTATGTAGGGAAGAGAGCTCGCCGTGGGGTAAACGCGCAGATCCTCGATGCAGTCCTTGTCGCGGCAGGCATCCATTATCTTTCTCGTACTGACACATACGGCCTGTTTTATGCAGTCATTATCACTGACCGGACCGGGCACGACCCTGTCTGCCATAAATATACCTCCCAAGGATGGAATTGAAGAAAACTTCAGTACAGTCTATGCGCACGGCTTTAAAATGTGAAGAATATTGGATTTACAAAAAGAAAAGTATGTATTATTATATATAGTAGAGAAGTAGTGGGGAGGAAGCAGCATGAACAGAAAAATATGGCTCATTCTCATAGCCGTCGAGGTGCTGATACTTTTTGCGATGATAATGGCGGATCTCGGCTTTATAAGCTCAAAGACCGTGCCGTTTTCGCCGAAGAGCATCATCATGCACATAACGACGGTCATTGTCATCTTCATATGCATCGATGCATATAAAAAGAGCAATTAGTGTTTACTTATTCACAGTTTAAAGGTATAATACGTTTTCCGGGAGAGTGCTATGGAAAGATACGGCTTTATCCATGAAAAGCTTGATATAAAAATTCTCATACTGTTTATTCTCCGCCGTCTGCCGGGCATAGTCGCGCCCATCGACCTTCAGGATTTCACGCAGCAGTGCGACGAGGGCTTCGGCTATTTTGAATATTCCGACTGCCTTGCCGAGCTTATAGAAAGCGGCCTCGTCATTGAGGAGGAGACCGGACTGCGCGTCAGCAAGCGCGGCGCGGATGCGGGCGAAACGGTCGAGAGCAGCCTGCCGTTTTCGGTGCGCAAGCGGGCCGAAAAGATAATCGCGCCGGAGGCCGAGCGCCTGCGCCGTCTGTCCATGATAACCGCGCAGCACCGAAACCGCGACAGCGGCTGCTTTGTGACTCTTGCGATGAGCGACGGCAAGGGCGAGATAATAAGGCTCAACATTCTTTCGTCAGGCGAGCAGCAGGCCGAGAGGATCGAGGAAAATTTCCGCGACAGGGCAGAGGAGATATACTGCAAGATAATCGAGCTTTTGGATAAAAAGCCCGAAGATAAAAAAGGGTAAAAGCCCATCCCTGATGGGCTTTTATATATTGTTTACCACAAACCAAGGAGGAAAACCATGGAGATCAGAATTCCGGACGGATACAAAAGTATCCTCAGCGTTTACGACACGCAGAAGGCCATAAGCCTTCTCAAGCGCCTGTTTGAGGACAGGCTCGCGGCACTTTTAAATCTTTACCGTGTGTCCGCGCCCCTGTTTGTCGATTCCGACTCCGGACTTAACGATAACCTTAACGGCTACGAGCGGCCGGTATCGTTCGATATCCTGCGCTCGGATGCTACCGCGCAGGTAGTGCAGTCGCTTGCAAAGTGGAAGCGCCTTGCGCTCAAGCGCTACAACTTTTTCCCCGGCAAGGGCCTTTATACGGATATGGATGCCATCCGCCGCGATGAGGACGAGCTGGATAACCTGCACTCGGTATACGTCGATCAGTGGGACTGGGAGAAGGTCATCCTGGCGGAAAACCGCAATATCGACTATCTCAAGCTCACCGTCATGGATATAGTCAAGGCCCTGTGCGACACGCAGGACACCATGCAGGCTATCTATCCCCAGCTTCAGTGCCTGCCCAAGCTCGAGCGCAGTGTGACCTTCGTTACCTCGCAGGAGCTTGAGGACATGTACCCCGACATGAGCTCAAAGCAGCGCGAAAACGCCTTTACCCGCGTGCACAAGACCGTTTTCATCATCGGCATCGGCGGCGCTCTGCGCTCCGGCAAGCCGCACGACGGCCGCGCTCCGGACTATGACGACTGGTCGCTCAACGGTGATATCCTGTTCTGGTGCGACTGGCTCGACTGCGCCATCGAGATATCCTCCATGGGCATCCGCGTCGATCCGGAATCGCTGGATAAGCAGCTGCGCCTCTCCGGCTGCGACGACCGCAGGGAGCTTCCGTATCACAAGATGCTCCTCAACGGCGAGCTGCCCCTCACCATCGGCGGCGGCATCGGCCAGTCGCGCGTGTCCATGCTCCTGCTGGGCAAGGCGCATATAGGCGAGGTGCAGGTATCGATCTGGGATAAGCACACCGAGGAGGTCTGCGCCGAAAAGGGAGTCATGCTCCTGTAAGCGGACGCATATGGTGGTTACATGGATCTTATCGAACTTATAAAAGTAATAATCATCGGCATAGTCGAGGGCATAACCGAGTGGCTGCCCATTTCGAGCACAGGACACATGCTGCTGGTAGACGAGTTTATTCACATGAACGTCACGCCCGAGTTCCGCGAGATGTTCCTTTACGTCATCCAGCTCGGCGCGATACTTGCCGTCATAATCCTCTATTGGGGGAAGATGTGGCCGTTTCAGAGCAGAAAGAAAAACGGCAGCGTTATAAAAAAGGACACCTTCGTGCTCTGGTTCAAGGTAGTCATTGCCTGCATTCCCGGCTTTATAGCGTACCTCATCCTCGACTTTGTCGACAACTGCTATGTTGTCGCGGCGGCGCTCATTGTCTACGGCATCGCGTTCATAATCATCGAAAACCGGACATGCGGCCGTGAGCCGAGGGTCAGGACCCTTGAGGAGATATCCTATAAGGATGCGCTTATAATCGGCCTGTTCCAGGCGCTGTCTATCATTCCGGGCACCTCGCGCAGCGGTTCAACCATCATCGGCGGCCTTATCATCGGCGTGTCCCGCGTCGCGGCGGCGGAGTTTACCTTTTTCCTCGCCGTGCCGGTCATGGTCGGCGTGTCGCTGCTGAAGCTCCTGGCCTTCGGCTTTTCGTTCACTTCTGCGGAGCTCATAACGCTCATCGTCGGCTCCCTTGTCGCATTTCTCGTGTCGGTCGCGGTCATAAAGTTCCTCATGAGCTATATAAAGAAGAAGGACTTCAAGATCTTCGGCTGGTACCGTATCATCCTCGGCATCGTCGTAATTGCATATTTCGTGCTTAAATAATTGATTTGCAGCAATAAATAACACGAAAATCCCGGCATGTCATCGCTTTTGTGATGCGCGCCGGGATTTTTTGCTGCTGTTTCTTTAATTATTCGTCGTTTGTATTGCGCAGAGCATGATGAGCGTTCCGACGGCGGAGACGATCGCACCGACCAGAAGCGTGAAGTGCGGCGTGGAGCTGTCGAGCAGCAGCCCGCCGATGTAGCTTGCGAATATGCTGCCGAGGGTTATCATCGAGGTGACGAAGGCCTGACCCTTGACGGCATTGTGCTTTGCGACGACCTCGTCAACGTACCTGACCGACGCGGGAACGAACAGCGCAAAGGAAAACGCCTGCAAAACCTCGGCGGCGTACAGCGCGGGTATGCTCGGCGCAAGGTATATCATCAGCTCCTTGACCGTAAACATGACGACCGCAAAGCGCAGCAGTGAGGAGCACTTAAAGCGCCGCGTAAGCCTCGGAAACAGCAGCATCACGGGAAACTCCATGACCGTCATGAAGGCAAGCACATTGCCCATGTCCTCGCTGCCGCCGCCGATATTGCGGATAAACTCTATCATGAAGTTGTTAATCAGTCCGTGCGTGAAATACAGCACCGCCGTGCCCAGAAGAAACAGAAGAAAGCGTTTGTTTTCGCGTGCAAATTCGATAAAGCTGCCCGAAGCTGCCGCTTTGTGCGGCGCATCTTCTGCCGGCAGCGCGGCACGCTGCGCCCTGTCACCGGGGATAAACGCAAGAGTTACAAGCCCCGTCAGTGCCGAGAAGAGTATAAACGCCGCCGGTACCGCATTTTCGCTTACGCGCTGCACGAGTATGCCGAGCACGACGCTGCACACCGCAAACGACAGTGAGCCGACGGCCCTCGCGCGGCTGAAGCTGATGCCGCAGCCCCAGCTTTCGATGTAAAAGCTGAGCGAGATGCACAGAGGATTCAAAAGCGTGTTTCCCGCGATGATGAGCGCATACAGACCCATGAGGGGAACGCTGCCGGAGGGCAGCAGGCATATAAGGATCATCAGCAGCAGCGACAGCAGGACCGTTATGCGTATGCATGTCAGAAGATTGCGCCGCCTGTGCCTGTCAACGTATCCTGAAACGAGTGCCTGCGCCGCAAAGCCGCATATATTGCCGGCGGCAAAGACAATGCCTATCTCGTAATTTGAATAGCCGCGCGTCTGAAGATACACGGTCGTAAAGCAAAACACAACGGCGCTTGTTATCCAGTAGACCGCCTGCAGGAGCGCATAATCTATATTAAGCTTCTTTTCGGATAAATGCATATTCATAACGCCCTTTTTACAAATCTTTTGTCTTTAAATTATATCATCAAGGCCGGAAAATAACAAGATATCATCTGAAATGCACCTGTATTTGCGCGGAAAAGGCCGAAACACGGCTTAAAATGCTTGCAATTGCACATCAATGTGTCTATAATGTAAACATCGCAAATTTTTAGACAAAGCACAGATTGGAGAGACATTTAAAATGATCGAAGCGATCCACGGCGTTATAAACGCCATAAGCGGCTTTCTGTACCAGCCGTACATAGTCCCGCTTTTCCTCGTTGCGGCGGGACTTTATTTCACCATCCGCACGGGATTCCTGCAGATCCGCCTGTTCGGCGAGTCGATAAAGGTAGTCAGCGAAAAGCCCAAGGACAAAAATGCCGTATCATCCTTCGGCGCACTGATGGTGTCCACGGCGTCCCGCGTCGGCACGGGCAATATCATCGGCGTGTCAACGGCCATATGCACAGGCGGCTTCGGAGCCATCTTCTGGATGTGGATAACCGCAATCCTCGGCGGTGCTTCCGCCTTTATCGAGTCCACGCTTGCGCAGATATACAAGCACCGCGACCCTGACGGCGGCTGCTACGGCGGCCCGTCCTACTACATGCAGGATGCACTCCGGCAGCGCCGGCTCGGCGTTATCTTTTCCGTTATCCTCATCCTGACCTATGCCGTTGGCTACAATATGCTCGCATCGTTCAATACGCAGGACACCTTCAAGGCATTCGGCTTCTATGACGCTTCGACGACTCCTGTCGTCATCGGTGCGATCCTCGCCGTGCTGTTTGCCGCCTGCGTCCTCGGCGGCGGCAAGCGCCTTACGAACATAACGGGCGTGCTCGTTCCGGTCATGGGACTGCTGTATATCATCGTATCGCTTATCGTCGTTATCATGAACATAAGCAATCTGCCCCTCGTTTTCAAAAATATTTTTGCCTCGGCATTTGACTTCAAGGCCATTTTCGGCGGCTTTGCGGGCTCCTGCATGATGTGGGGCATAAAGCGCGGCCTTTACTCGAACGAGGCCGGTATGGGCTCGGCTCCAAACGCCGCCGCGTCGGCCGACGTGTCCCACCCCGTGAAGCAGGGACTTGTCCAGATGCTGTCCGTTTTTATCGACACTCTGCTTATCTGCACCGCGACCGCAATGATGTGCATGTGCGCAAACCCCGACGGCCTGACGGCGGACGCTGCGGGCGCAGTGTATGTCCAGCAGTCCATGCAGCTTGCGCTGGGCAGCTTCGGTCCTGTGTTTATTGCCGTCGCAATGAGCCTGTTTGCCTTCACGACGCTTATCGGCAACTACTATTACACTGAGGGCTGCCTGCGGTTTATCCTCAGGCGCACCCCGTCGAAGACCTTTATGCTCGTTTTCCGCCTTATTGCGACCGCGCTTGTGTTTGCCGGAGCGCTGCTGTCGGCCGGCATAGTCTGGGATACCGCAGATATGCTCCAGGGCTGCATGGTCATAATAAACGTGCCGGTCATAATTATCCTTGCAAAGCCGGCGCTCGATGCGCTCAAGGACTATACCGCGCAGCGCAGAGCAGGTAAGGATCCCGTGTTCAAAGCCTCCGATATCGGCCTTGAGGGCAGGACCGAGTGCTGGAAGGACTGATAATTTAATAATCGAAAAGGCCGGGTTCCGGCCTTTTCTTTTTGCCTGTCATAGGGTATAATCGTAAAAAAGGAGCTGAGATAATGAAGGATTTTGACCTCGAATGGAGCAGGCAGCTTGCCGCAGAGAAAAAATATATCGATGAACGCGCCGAGCGCGGCGACAGCCGCCTGAACGCCTTTTTGCAGACCAAGGTGCCCGAAAAGCTCAGGTACACCCTCGATACGGGCTTTGCCAAGGCCTTTGAGCTCATTTTCGCAAAGGGCACCGGTGTTATCGAAAAAACCTATAACCGCCGCAATATCGAACGCAGCAGCCGCGTGCGGCGCATAATAGCGAAAAACAACCCGACAAAGCGCAATCTGGCGGATGCCGCGCATGCATCGGGCGCACAGAAGGCTAAAAACACCGTGCTCTCCGGCGTTTCGGGCATAGGTATGGGGCTTATAGGCGTCGGCATACCCGATATTCCGGTGTTTACGGCCATGCTCCTTAAAAGCCTGTACGAGATATCGCTCGGATACGGCTATGATTACGACGACATGGCGGAGAAGTATTTTATCCTGCTTATCATAGGTGCCGCGCTCCGCTACGGCGACGAGCTCAAAGCCGCCGACGAGAGGGTGAACTATTTCATCGAGCACGGTGCGCAGCCCGATGCTGAGACAATGGAAACCGAGGTCAGGATAGCCGCAGAGGGGCTGTCCGGTGAGCTTCTTTACATGAAGTTTCTGCAGGGCATACCCATAGTCGGCGCGGTCGGCGGTGCGTATGACCCGATATACATAGAGCGCATAACGCGCTACGCGAGCATGAAATATAAGCGCAGATTTTTATCCGATATAAAAAATCGCTGACATTTCCGACAAAACCGCCCGCCAGATCGTTATATAAACGGAGAGAGGAGAAGCTATATGCCGGAAAACCAGTGGTTCGAGGCGTTTTACGAGCGCAACTACAAGCTTGTGTACCGCCTGTGCTTTACATATATGAAAAACGCTGCCGAGGCCGAGGACTGCACCGAGGATGTGTTCGTTAAGGTGCTCAGCGGCGGCTATACCTTCAGCGATGAGACGCACGAGAAAAAATGGCTTACCGTTACGGCCATGAATTTATGCAAGGACCGGCTCAGGCACTGGTGGCGCAGGAAGGTCACGCCGATAGACGACGCGCCGGAGATAGCCGACGAAAACGCCGGGCTGTTTGACGAGACGCTTGATATTGTCATGAAGCTGCCGGAAAAATACAAGGACGTTGTATATCTGCATTATTATATGGACTGCAAAACGGACGAGATAGCGCAGATGCTGAAAAAGCCGCCGTCAACCGTGCGCAATCATCTGAAAGAGGCGCGGGAGCTGCTGCGGCGGCAGATAGGAGGTTTTGAGCAGTGAACGAGAATAAAATCAAAGAAGCGATAAGCTCCGTCGAGCCGCCGTCCGGCGCAAAGGAGCGAATGTACCGCAATATAATGGACAAAGCGGCAGAGCAGACGCAAAAGAGCGCAAAGCCGCCCGTCCGCCTTACGCGCTATGCGCTGCCGATAGCGGCCTGCCTCTGCGTCGTGATAGTCGGACTTGTGCATTTCCTCTCACCCGATACGGATATCGGCGGAAACGAGGGCAGCGTCATGGGCGGCAATCCCTTCGTCGAGGTCGACAGTGCGGACGCATTCAGGGAGCTTTCAATTACGCTCGACGCGCCCGACGGTGCAGACAATGTCTCATACGCCGTCATAGACGGGAAGATAGCGCAGGTCACATTCAGCTTTGAGGGAAAAAGCTATCTTTCCAGAGCCTCGGCTCAGGAGGGCGATTTTTCCGGACTCAACGGCGCTGAGCTTTCCTCGGAGACCGTTGATGCCGAAAATAACGCCGTGCTTATAAGCCTGCAATCGGACGGCGCTGCCGTGTATAAGCTTACATGGACAAACGGGAAGATAAACTGCTGCCTGTATGGTACCGACGGAGCCGGGCGCACGGAGCTCCTGTCCGTTTACGAGGCAATGAAGAAATAAAATATAAATAATGATCCGAGTCGGAAGAATTTTTTTAAAATTCTTCCGACATTTTTTCGCTTTCGCACGTTATATATATGAAAGCGCAGAAACGATGCGCCAAAAACGAAAATAAGGAGTTTTCAGAAAATGAAAAAGATCGTTTTGTTTCTCATGACATTCGCAATGCTTCTCTCCGTCGCCGCCTGCGGCACGAACGGGAAAAATTCCGACGACGGCAAGAAGACCGACACAACGGCCACACCCGCCGAGATCGAGCAGAAGATAGCCGACGCCCTCGGCAAGGATAACTACCTCTGCGATACAGAGATCGACAAGGACTGGCTGGAAAACAGCTGGCAGCTTGATATGAGCAAGGTCGAGAGCTATGTCGCAAAGCAAAATTCCGTATCGAGCGTAAACCCCGATACAGTGATCGTTCTCAAGGTCAAGGACGGCTATGCCGACGATGCGGTCAAAGCGCTCAACACCTATTACGCACAGGTCGTTGATTACATCCGCCAGTATCCCTTCGGTACGGCCAAGGTCATGAACGCCCGCATTTATCAGGTCGGCGACTATGTTCTTTACATTATTGCCGGTGCAAGCTACGACGGCGACGACAGCGAGGGCGAGGCAAAGCTTGCCGTTTCCGAGTACGAGAAGATCGACGCCGCCGTAAAGGACATTTTCGGCACTCTGCCTTCAAACTCCGCCGTAGTTCCCGAGGATGACGGCAAGGCAACCGGATTTATCGCCGATTAAGCCATGGTATTTTCAAGTCTGACATTTCTTGTCTGGTTTCTGCCCTGCGTTCTGACGGTATACTTCATCGCTCCGAAAAAAGCAAAAAATGCCGTACTCTTTGCGTTCAGCCTGCTGTTTTACGCATGGGGCGAGCCGGTATATGTCGGACTGATGATCCTGTCCACCGTTCTGGACTATTGCTGCGGCAGGGCGGTGGACAGGCACCGCGGCACGCCGAGGGCGAAGCTCGGACTTATGGTGAGCGTCATCGTGAACCTCAGCGTCCTGGGCCTGTTTAAGTACGCCGATTTTCTCATCGGCACGGTAAACGGCATTTTCGGAATCGCCATACCTCTTCTTGAGCTGCCGCTGCCGATCGGCATATCGTTTTACACCTTCCAGACCATGAGCTACACCATCGACGTGTACAGGGGCGACGCGAAGGTGCAGAACAACATCATATCCTTCGGAGCATATGTTGCACTGTTCCCGCAGCTTATAGCCGGCCCCATCGTCCGCTACCAGACCATAGCCGATCAGATCGACGAGCGCACGCATTCCTTCGATAAATTCGGCGAGGGCGTAAAGCGCTTTGTCTGCGGACTCGGCAAAAAGGTGCTGCTTGCAAACAACATAGGCCTTTTGTGGAGCACGGTATCGGCATCGGCGGAGCTTACCGTCGTGTCCGCATGGCTCGGGATAATCGCCTTTGCCTTCCAGATATACTTTGACTTCTCCGGCTACTCGGATATGGCCATTGGCCTCGGTAAGATGCTCGGCTTTGACTTTTTGGAGAACTTCAACTACCCGTATATCTCAAAAAGCGTCACCGAGTTCTGGCGGCGCTGGCATATCTCCATGGGAACATGGTTCAGAGATTATGTTTATATCCCTCTGGGCGGCAATAAAAAGGGCCTTGCGGTGCAGCTACGGAATATTGCGATCGTGTGGCTGCTCACCGGCTTCTGGCACGGGGCAAGCTGGAACTATGTGCTCTGGGGCGTATACTTCGGCATTATCCTGATCGCGGAGAAGTTTTTCCTACTCGATAAGCTCAATAAAGCTCCCGCAGTGCTGGGGCATGCGTACACGCTCCTGTGCGTCGCGGTGAGCTGGGTGCTGTTTTCCTTCGAGGATATCGGCAGGGGCTGGGCATTTTTCAAGGTCATGTTCGGCGGTGCTGCATTCTGCAGCGGGGATGCCGTATATCAGCTTCTGTCATACCTGCCGCTGCTTATCCTGTGCACCATAGCGGCAACGCCGCTCGGCAGCAGGCTCTATCACCGGCTCAATGAAAAAGGCGGCTCCGGCCTTATGACGGCGGCCGATCTTGGCGGCATCGCGGCCGTGTCGGCGCTCTCGATGGCCTTTCTCATAAGCGGCTCGTACAATCCCTTCCTGTATTTCAGGTTTTAATAAAGGTGAGTGAATATGCGGAATAAACTTATAACATCGCTTTTCTGCCTGCTTTTGGCCGCAGGCGTCCTCGCGGGCATTCTTGTGCCGGACAGGTACTATTCCGAAAGCGAAAAGCGCACGCTCACGCAGAAGGACGCGATATCCGTCGCAGATTTCCCGAGCGGCAAAATGAGCACGCAGGTCGAGAAATATCTCGCCGACCAGTTCCCGCTGCGCGATAAGTGGATAACGGTAAAAACGCTCGTTGAGCGCGTAAGCGGCAAGACCGAGATATCAAATGTCTACTTCGGCAAGGACTCGTATCTTATTGACGCCTTCACAGGCTATGACAAGAAGCAGTATCAGGCAAACCTTGAGGCTATAAAGCACTTTGCGGATAAGCTGAGCGTTCCGGTGCAGCTCATGCCGGTGCCCACGGCGGCGCAGATACTGTCCGACAAGCTGCCGGCCTATGCGCCGAACCTTGATCAGAAAGCACTTTACAATCAGGCAAAGGCGCTGGGGATTGATACCGTCAATGTGTTCGATGCTCTCTCTTCGCATAAGGACGAGTATATCTATTACAAAACCGATCACCACTACACGAGCCTCGGCGCATATTACTGCTATGCCGCGTGGATGCGCTCTCAGGGAAAGACGCCCGAGCCCGTGTCCGCATGGCAGACTCAGACCCTGTGCGATAACTTCCGCGGCACGAGCTACAACAAGGTAAACGCGCCTTTTGCGGCTTATGACACGATCACCGCCTATTACAAAACGCTTTCTCACAGCGTAAGCTACAACGGCGGCAGCTATGTTACCGACAGCATCTACGAGCGCAAGTATCTCAGCGGAAAGGATCAGTACGCGGCGTTTCTGAATTCAAACCAGTCCGTCACCGTCGTCGGCGGGGAAGGCGAGGGGAAGCTCCTCATCATAAAGGACTCCTACGCAAACTGCTTTGCCCAGTTCGTTATCGACGATTACGCCGAAACGCATCTTATAGACCTGCGCTTTTTCAAGGACTCCGTCTCGGACTATATCACCGAAAACGGCATAACGCAGGTGCTTTTCCTCTATAATATTCCGAACCTTGCCTCCGACACGGCACTGGCAAAGACGCTCGGATAAAAAACCACCCTCCGGTCGGAAAGGCCGGAGGGTGACTGCGTATTTATATTTTTTTGCTCTGCTTCGGTTTCCTCACCGAGGTGAAGGGGTCTGCTCCGCCGCCGGAGAACATGGTGAAGTTGAGGCTTGACTGCACATGATCGGCCATTGCCTGCTTCGCAAGGTCGGGAATGTGCATTTTTATCGCCTCGACGACGGCAACGTGGTTGTATATAACGCTCGGTGACCAGGGGTTATCCTCGGAGTTGCTGATGAATTTTATCATCGAGGACTGATACATCGTCAGATTCGGCAGCAGCATCTTGTAGCACTTCTGAACATACTTGTTGCCGCAGGACTCGACAATCAGACCGTGGAAGGGCATATCCGTTGCGATCATGCCGTCATAGTCCTTGCGTATCACGCAGTCGGCAAAGTCGTTTGCAAGCCTGTCAAGCTCGTTTACCGTGCCGCTGTCTGCGCGCTCCGTGCACAGGGCGGCGGCCTCACATTCGATGGCGGCGCGCACATCGTAAAGATCTATCATATCGCGCAGGCTCAGGTCGATGACGAAGAAACCGCTCGTATCGGGACGGGATATGACAAAGCCCTGCTCGCAAAGGTTCATTATCGCCTCCGCCACGGGGGTGCGGGATATGCCGAGAGCCGAGGCAATGCTGTTGACGTTGAGCTTTGTTCCCGGCGCTATGCACAGCGAGACGATCTCGTCATAAAGCATCTGCGAAACGATGTCGCGCAGCTTCGCGCTCGGGTTTGCGTCAAGGTATACCTGAAACTGATCACGCTTCAATGAAATCAATCCTTCCGTGTCTGATTAAAAGCAAAAAACAATATCTCACACAAAAAGTGAGCTCAAATCCATTCGTTATTTTACGGCAGTTGAAATTAAAATGCAATACCCCAAGTGCAAAAATATTAATAATTTCGGCATTTTTTCCCGAGAGGCAAGCATATATGGACAAATTTTACATGAATTGCCCGTAAATACACAAAGAAACACGCACCGGCGCGATTGCATCGGTGCGTGCCTGCTTTTTCAACTGTTTATTTCTTACTCTTTATGTACTCGTCAATGCTCTTTGCGCCGGTTTTGCCTGCGCCCATTGCGAGGATGACGGTAGCTGCGCCCGTGACCGCGTCGCCGCCTGCAAACACGCCCTCGCGTGCGGTGGCGCCGCCCTCGGTGGCCTCTATGCCGCCCTTGCGGGTGAAGGTCAGACCATTGGTGGTGTTGCGGATCAGGGGGTTGGGGCTGGTGCCGATTGCGATGACAACGGTGTCAACGTCGAGTATCCAGTTCGAGCCCTCGACGGGAACGGGTCTTCTCTTGCCCTTTTCGTCGGGCTCGCCGAGCTCCTGTCTCTGAAGCTCGATGCCGGTCACATGACCGTCCTCGCCGGCGTGGATGGCGACGGGGTTATTGAGCATGTTGAACTCAATGCCCTCTGCCTCCGCGTGCTCGACCTCTTCCTTACGGGCGCTCATCTCGTCGCGGCTGCGGCGGTAGGTGATGTAGACGTGCTCTGCGCCCAGACGCTTGGAGACGCGGGCTGCGTCCATTGCGACGTTGCCTGCGCCGACGATGCAGACGTTGTGGAAGTGCTTTATCGGCGTATCGTAGTCGTCGCGATAGGCCTTCATGAGGTTTACACGGGTGAGAAGCTCATTGGCGGAGTATACGCCGAGCAGGTTCTCGCCGGGAATGTGCAGGAACTGGGGCAGGCCGGCGCCGGAGCCGATGAACACGGCCTCAAAGCCGTCCTCAAACAGCTCGTCAACGGTCTCGGACTTGCCGATGATGGCGTTGTTGATTATCTTGACGCCCATTGCCTTGAGGTTTTCGATCTCGGCGGCAACGATGTCCTTCGGCAGACGGAACTGGGGGATACCGTAGACCAGAACACCGCCGGACTTGTGGAAGGCCTCGAAGATGGTGACGTCGTAGCCGAGCTTGCGCAGGTCGCCGGCGCAGGTGAGGGAGGCGGGGCCGGAGCCGACGATCGCTATGCGGTGACCGTTGGACTCGGGGACCTTGATCTCGTCCTTAACTTCCTTGTTCATGTGGTAGTCTGCGACAAAACGCTCGAGGCGGCCGATGCCGACGCTCTCGCCCTTGATGCCGCGGACGCACTTGCTCTCGCACTGCTTTTCCTGCGGGCAGACACGGCCGCAGACGGCGGGCAGGGAGTTGGTGGAGGTTATGATCTCATATGCCGCGTCAAAGTCGCCCTCTGCGACCTTGGCGATGAATTCGGGGATGCGTACCGAAACGGGGCAGCCGCTGCGGCAGGGCATGTTGTGGCAGTTGAGGCAGCGCTTTGCCTCGTCCATTGCCATCTCGGGAGTGTAGCCGAGGGCGACCTCCTCAAAGTTGCCGGCACGGACTGCGGGGTCCTGCTCGGGCATCGGGTTTTTATCCATTCTCATATTAGCCATTACGTTTACCTCCGGTCATATTGCAGATGTGCTTTGCTGCTTCGTCCTGCTCCTCTTTGTAGAATGCCGCGCGCTTTATCAGAGAGTCGAAATCGACCTCGTGCGCGTCGAAGTCGGGACCGTCAACGCAGGCAAACTTGGTCTCGCCGCCGACAATGACGCGGCAGCCGCCGCACATGCCGGTGCCGTCGACCATGATCGGGTCGAGGGAGATGATGGTCTTGATGCCGTAGGGGCGGGTTACCTCGGCGAGGAACTTCATCATGATGTCCGGGCCGATCGCGATAACGCGGTCAAACTGGGGCTTGCCATCCTTGATGTTGGCTTCGATCTCCTGCTGGAGGTACTGGGTGGTGAAGCCCTTTTCACCGTAGGAGCCGTCGTCGGTGCACATGATGAGCTTGTCGGAAGCGGCCTTGAGCTCGTCCTTCAGGATGACGATGTCGGCGCTTCTGAAGCCCGCGATGAAGGTAACGTCAATACCCTTTGCGTGCATTTCCTTGGCGATGGGGTATGCAATGGCGCAGCCGACGCCGCCGCCGACGACGCAGACCTTCTTCAGGCCGTCCATCTCGGTAGCCTTGCCGAGGGGGCCGACGAAGTCGGTGATATAATCGCCCTCCTGCACGGTGTGCAGCATCTTGGTTGTACGGCCGGCAGCCTGCACCATAACGGTAACGGTGCCCTTCTCGCGGTCGTAGCCCGCGACGGAAACAGGAGTGCGCTCTCCCTGCTCATCAAGACGGAAGATGACGAACTGACCTGCCTGGGCGTGGCGAGCGACCAGAGGAGCTTCGATCTCGAACAGGCAAATGGTTTTTGCATCGTTCAGAAATCTTTTTTGTACGACTTTATACATCTTATTACCTCTTATCATTATAGATTTCTTAAGTTATTTGCAGCAAAAATTATTTTAATGCAACTGCGTATGATTGTCAACATCAGAAATTTGGGCATATTCCGAAAAACATAGGAATATCAAGGTTTTTTCAAAATGCGTGATAAAATTTAAACTATAAATTGCGCGTATTTCCGTTCAATTCGGAAGCAAACGGCAATTTTTCGGCAAAATAAAAAAGACGCCGGAGCGTCTTTTTCAGTCCAATGTCAAATTCCACACCGTGTCCGGCGGAAAGTCTGCCTTCCGATAGGCCGCGATATAGCGCTCGCCGTCGGCGCAGGCGCGCCTTATTACGGCTTTTTTCGCGCCGAGCAGGGAGCACAGAGCGGGGATAAATTCCGGCACGTCGCGCAGTGCTTCCTTTATATACAGCGTTCCGTTTTCAACATAGCCGCAGGCAATGCCGCCCCCATACTCAAAAAATCCGCCTCCGGAGGAGGTGAATATCTCCTCCTGAAAGCGCAGATAGCCGTAGTAAAAGCCGACGTGCGCCGTCCCCTTGAGTATATCCTCGCGCTGAAAGCCGTATTCGTCGGCATTAAGCCGCCTTATGTCTGGCAGCCTTTCACCTGCTGAGACGGTTTCACTGCGGCAGAAGCTTGCTGCCGCAAGTCCGCAGCGGCTTTCGTACCAGGCATAAAGCGAGTCCTCCGCCGGAAGTGTGCAGCAGATGTCGGCCGAGTATTCCCAGGCATGGCGCATGCATGCCCTCGTAAGCTCCGCGCCGAGACCCTGACCGCGCAGCGTTTCGTCCACGGCTACGGCATATATATACGCAAGCTTTTTGGTTGAGTTGTCCGGCAGGTGCAGAAACGCATCCAGCACATATGCAGCGCCGAAAATCTCGCCGTCAAGCTCTGCGGCAAAGCCCGTGCCCATTGACGGCAGCAGCTCAAAAAAGCTGTCCGTTAGCTCCGGAGGATCGCCGAAGACCCCGCACCACAGCGCTTTTAAAGCGCCGATATCGTCCTTTTTATATTCTCTGATATCGCAGATCATCCGTATACCTCCGGGCAGAGCCTGCGGATCTCGCTGCGTATCTCCCTGAGATCCGTGAAGGTGTCGGGACGCTTTGAAACGTCGCGCAGCAGGGCGGAGGGATGGTATATGGCAAGGCAGCGCCTTCCGTCAACGTCGAACCACTGACCGTGCTGCCGCGTTATACGGAAGTCCTCGTCAATAAGCGAGGTAGCGGCGATGCGCCCGAGGCATATTATGATCTCGGGATCGACCGTATCTATCTGCTGCCGCAGCCACGGCAGGCATGCCGTGCGCTCCTCCGGCAGGGGATCGCGGTTGTGCGGCGGGCGGCATTTTACGATGTTTGCGATGTAAACCTTAGTGCGGTCAAGGTCGATCATTTTCAGCATATCGTCAAGCAGCTTACCCGCGCGGCCGACGAACGGCAGGCCCTGAATATCCTCCTGCTCTCCCGGACCTTCGCCGACGAGCATGACCCTGGCCTCGGGATTGCCGTCACCGAAAACGAGCTTCGTGCGCGTTCTGCCGAGCTCACAGGCGCTGCAGCCGAGACATTTGTCCCGCAGCTCTTCCATAGCCCTATCCATCAGCTCTCCTCCGAATATTTTGCAAGCTCAAGCAAAATCTCACGTTTATTATTATCGGGATATTCCATAACATAGTCCAGCAGGAACTTCAGCATTTCGCCGAGCTCCGGCCCTTTTAGCCCGAGCGAGAGCAGATCGTCGCCCGTTACGGCAAGATGCCGCAGCGAAAAGCATTCTCCGCTTTTGAGCACGGCTCTGAGCTCCTTTTCGCAGTCGATGCCCGTTATCACGGCATAGGCCTGCACGGCACAGGTGACGGTGTCCACCCCGTAGCGGTTGAGCATTCTCTTCCAGCCGAGACTGTCTGTCGGCGGATCGGTGCTGACGAGCACATCGGCGTCGGTGCAGCAGCGAATCGTGCGTCCGTCGAGGCGCAGCTGCCTGAGAAATTCGGAAGCGGAGGGAATATAACCGTATTTGCGGAGCATGATACTGAATGCGACCCAGCGCGTGAGCGGCTTGCGCGGCAAATTCGCTATATCGGCAAAGTTGGGCATCTTCCAGCCCGAGCCGCTGATATAGTTTTTCATAAGCCCGAAGCTTATTGCGGCGCTCATCGTTTCCGGACGCGTCGTGAGCAGTATCTTTTCGACCTCGTCGCGGACCCTCTCGGGCGAAAGCTCCGACGCAAGGGGAGCGCACTCCTCTATGGCGCTTAAAGTGTTATATTCTATTGTAAAGCCGAGCCTTGCGGAAAAGCGCAGTGCGCGGAACATGCGCAGAGCGTCCTCAGTAAAGCGCTGCTTCGGATCTCCCACGCAGCGGATGCAGCGGTTTCTTATATCGCTCACGCCGTCAAAGGGATCGGCAGGCATACCGTCGGCCGAGAGCGCTATGGAGTTCATCGTGAAGTCGCGCCGCCCGAGGTCGCTTATGAGATCGGATACGAAGGTGACGGAATCGGGCCTGCGGTGATCGCGGTAGTCGCCCTCCGTGCGGAAGGTGGTCACCTCGGCGCTTTTGCTGCCGATAACGACCGTTACCGTTCCGTGACGCAGGCCGGTGGGCCGTGAGCCGGGGAAGAGCTCGAGCACCTCCTCGGGCAGGGCGCTCGTGCATATATCCCAGTCCTGCGGCGTTATCTCCATAATAATGTCGCGCACGCAGCCGCCGACGAGATAGGCAAGATGCCCCCTGGACTGCAAACGGAACAGTATCTGCCTCACATATTTGGGAGGATTGATTTTAGGCATTATCATCAAGCTCCAGTATGTATGATATGCAATATATGTACACGGTACTAAAATATTAATTCTTGTAAACTTGACCTTACGGTATTATAATATCATTTGCCGAAAGCAACATCAACATCAATTTGTTAACAGATACAGACATTAAACGTGATTGGAGAATTTATGCCGGATTTCAGTGAATATTTAATAAAAGGAAAAAGAGGCCACCTTGTCGGTATCGGCGGCGTTTCAATGTCGCCTCTGGCAGAGGTGCTCTCCGACGCGGGACTTATAATAAGCGGCTCGGACATTGCCGAGAGCGAGCGCACCTCGCATCTGCGCGAGAAGGGGATAGAGATATTCATCGGCCATGACGCTGCCAATATAACGGACGGAATCGATTTTGTCGTCCGCACGGCGGCGGCGCATGACGATAACCCGGAGATCGTGCGCGCGCACGAAATGGGCATACCGGTTTTCGAGCGTACCCAGGCCTGGGGCGCGATCATGAAGGGATACAGAAATGCCCTGTGCATTTCTGGTACGCACGGAAAAACGACAACGACCTCCATGTGCACGCACATCCTCATGGCGGCCGAAAAGGACCCCACCGTTATGATAGGCGGCACTCTGCCGCTTCTGAAGGCCGGGCACAGGGTCGGTACGGGCGATACGATAGTCATGGAGTCGTGCGAGTATTATAATTCGTTTCTGTCCTTTTACCCCACGGTTGCCGTTATACTGAATATCGAGGAGGATCATCTTGACTTCTTCTCGGGCATTGAGGATATAAAAAAGAGCTTCCGGGAGTTTGCAAGCCATGTTCCGGAGGACGGCTATGTTGTCGTAAACCATGACGATGAGAACACCATGGACGCGATAAAGGGCCTGGAGCGCAACATCGTCACCTTCGGCCTCACGGCTAAGGCCGACGTTTACGCGAAAAACGTTATCCGCATCGGCTCGCTGACGAAGTTCGATATCATGTACAAGGGAAAGCTGTTTGACACCGTCAGCATCCACGTTCCCGGAGTTCATAACCTCAAAAACGCACTCGCGGCCGCCGCTGCCTGCATATGCCTCGGCATAAAGCCCACGGCCGTCAAATACGGCCTTGCCGGATTTTCCGGAGCGGGCAGGAGGTTTGAGTTCAAGGGCAAATTTAACGGCGCGGACGTTTACGACGACTATGCCCACCATCCGGGCGAGCTCAAGGCCCTGCTCGACGCCGTCGAGTCGCTGGGCTATAAGCGCACGATCGTCGTGTTCCAGCCGCACACCTACACGCGGACAATGGCGCTGTTTCACGATTTCGTGCGTCAGCTCCGCCGCCCGGACGTCGTGTATCTAGCGGAGATATTTGCCGCCCGTGAAAAGAATATTCTCGGCATCTCCTCGGCAGACCTCGCCGAGAAGATAGAAGGCGCAAAATTTTATAAGACCTTTGAGGAGATAGAGCGCGACCTGCGCAAAACGGCGCAGCCGGGCGACCTCATCCTCACCGTCGGTGCGGGCAACGTCTATAAGATAGGCGAGCACCTCCTGGCCGACGATTACGAAACCTGAAAGCGAGATAAACAATGCAGATAAGCTGGCTCGGACATTCCTGCTTTAAGATAAGCCACGAGGGCTACAGCCTCGTTATCGACCCCTACGACCTGACCAACGCACACTATCCGCCCATGAGCACCTCGGCCGACGCCGTTCTGTGCAGTCATGAGCACCGCGGACATAACTACCGCGCCGGAGTGAAGCTCTCCGGCACGTCGAGCCTCTGCCCGTATACGGTCGAAACGATAGAGGCCTTTCACGACACAAGCTACGGCAGCCTGCGCGGCAAAAACACGATACATATTATAAAATGGGACGGCTATAAGATAGTCCACATGGGTGATCTCGGCAGCTTCCTGACGGAGGCAGAGAAGGACATGCTCTTCGGCGCCGACGTTCTCATGATAAACGCCGGCGGCTTCCGCGCCATGCCGAGCGACAAGACGAAGCCCCTTGCCGACGAGCTGTGCGCAAACGTCGTCATTCCCATGCATTACGCTCACGACGGCTGCGGCAGCCGCCGCATGGAGCGCGTTACAGACTTTACCGATCAGTACATGCCGCTGCCCATCGTGCATTTTTACGAAACGAACACGATAAGCATAGACCATGGCACTCCGCCGCAGGTGGCGGTGCTGAAGTTTCAGCCCGGCAAAATGTAAAAATACTTTTAAATCAAGGGAATTCACACAATTCCCTTGATTTATTTGCGCTTATAGTATATAGTTTCAAAGTCCTGCGGCTATAGGATGCAATTGAATGGAGGCTTTTTAGTGGCAAAGGCAAAACAGCAGAACTACCTGCACGGCGCGGCAATCATGACCGCCGGCGTTATAATAATGAAGATCCTCGGCGCACTGTACAAGATCCCCCTGGGCAATATGCTCGGCGACGACGGATACGGCCTGTTCCTTCAGGCGTATTATGTGTACAGCCTGTTCCTGACGCTTGCGACGGCAGGCTTTCCGGTCGCGCTTTCGCGCATGATAAGCGCGGCGCAGACGCGCGGACTGCAAATGCAGGCGCGGCGCACATATCAGGTCGCATGGTGGACGTTTTTCACCCTCGGCGTGCTGTGCTCGTCGGTCATGTTCCTGTTTCCCGACTGGCTTGCGGATTCGCTGATCCACAGTCCCGATGCCGCCCTGAGCATCCAGACGCTTGCACCGGCCGTGCTGCTGTGCTGCATCACCTCGACCTACAGAGGCCTCACTCAGGGCTACGGCAACATGACGCCGACCACCATGAGCCAGATCCTCGAGGTTCTGGCCAAGGTCGCGGCCGGCCTTGCACTGGCGGCATATCTGCTCAAGACCGGCTATGATAAGCCCGTAGCGGTTGCCGGCGCGATATTCGGCGTGACGGTCGGCTCGCTGGCGGCTCTTCTGTACATGCTCGTATACAAAATGCGCAACTACCGCTTTGACTCGCTGTCAGAGCCCGACATTCCCGAAAGCGCAGGGACGATATTCAAAAACCTTCTGAGCATCGGCATCCCCATTGCCCTCGGCTCGGTAGCGCTCGCGCTTATAAACCTCATCGATGCGGGCCTGTGCATGACAAGGCTCCAGAGCGCCGTAGGATACACCTATGCGCACGCAAAGACCCTGTACGGCGTTTACGGCAAGGCGCAGACGCTGTTCAATCTCCCCGCGGCGTTTATAACTCCGCTGACCATATCCATCGTTCCCGCGATATCGGCAAAGCTCGTCATGAACGCAAAGGCGGAGGCAGGGAAGATATCCGAGGACTCACTGCGCATATCCATGGCGATAGCGCTGCCCATGGGAGTAGGACTTGCCGTCCTGTGCGACCCCATAATGAACGTTGTTTACCCCAACGCCCATTCCTCGGGCCCGCTGCTGCTGTGCCTGCTCGGTATAGCGTCGGTTTTCGTCTGCTTCTCGCTTATGAGTACCGCCGTCCTTCAGGCGACCGGCAGGGAAAAGCTCACGCTTTACTCCATCGTCGCCGGCGGCCTCGTGAAGATCACCGTCAACTGGTTCATCGTTGCGATTCCGGCCGTAAACATCTACGGCGCGGCCATCGGCACGATCTGCTGCTATGTGACCATGTGCGTTTTAAACCTCATCTTCATAAACCGCAGCTTTGAAAAGGGCCTTTCGATGAAGAATATCTTCCTGCGCCCGGCCGTGCCCAGCCTCATCATGGGCGTTATAGCTCTGGGCGTCTACTACGGCGGCATGGCGCTGCTTCACTCGGACAGCAGGATAGTTATGGCTCTCGTGATGTGCGCTGCCATTGGCATAGCAGCCATCGTATATGCCGTTGCGGTCATCAGACTGCGCGTTATAAGCACCGAGGATATGAAGCTCATTCCCAAGGGAGAAAAGATAGCAAGGCTGCTGCATATGAAATAAGTGAAAAAATTGGCTTTTTCCGAAAAAACACTTGATATTTGCGGCGTTTTGTGATAAGTTTTAACTCGCGCCTCGCGGCGCACGCAAAGCGTAAATAACCCGGCATGGCGCACTCGGCGCATCGGGCTATATAGAAAAGGCATTTTGCCGCATAAATTAGGAGGATTACACATGAATAAGGCAGAACTTATAGCAGCCGTCGCAGACAAGACCGGTCTGTCCAAGAAGGATTCCGAGAAGGCTGTCAATGCCGCATTTGATACCATTGTTGAGACTCTGGTATCCGGCGAGAAGGTTCAGATGGTAGGCTTCGGCGTTTTTGATGTTAAGGAGCGCGGCGTTCGTATCGGCCGCAACCCCAAGACCCGCGAGGAGATCGAGATCCCTGCAAGCAAGGTCCCCTTCTTCAAGGCAGGCAAGGCTCTCAAGGACGCAGTTGCAGAGTAATTATAACCGCATAATCAAATTTGATTCCCACGATACGAAAGTATTGTGGGAATTTTGCTCAGGAGCGATAAAATGAGACTCGATAAATATCTGAAGGTTTCCAGGCTTATAAAGCGCAGGAGCGTTGCAAACGACGCCTGCGACGCAGAACGCGTGAGTGTAAACGGCCGGCAGGTCAAGGCAAGCTACCAGGTCAAGGTCGGCGACGTAATAGAAGTCGCATTCGGCCAGCGCCGTCTGAAGGCAGAGGTGCTCTCCGTAAACGAAACGGCCAAAAAAGAAGAAGCCCCCGCAATGTACCGGGAGCTTGAAAGCTGAAAAAATCCCGTCCTATGGACGGGATTTTTTCGTTAAGATTTCTTACTTGGTCCAGTCGGGAGCATCGGTGCGGATGCTGGTCCACTTCTCGGTGACGACGAACTCACCGCGCAGAGCGTTGGTGGTGTCGAGCGTCCAGGTGTAGTTATGGGCGTTGGTGGCCTCGAGAATGTCGGCGTAGAACCAGTCGGAATTGGAGATATCGGGCCAATTCTTGACGGTGCCCTTGCAGCTGTCGGCGCTGGTGCTGGTGGAGTTGCGGCCGACCAGACGGTTGAGCATTGCGGCGGTCATTGCGCGGGTCAGCAGATCGTCGGGATTTGCGTTGCCGTATGCGTCGCCGTTGAGGATGCCGAGCTTGTTGAGCAGGTTCATGTAGCTGGAAGCCCAGTGACCGTTGAGGTCCTCAAACTTGTTGCCGCCGGTGTAGGATACGGAGAACAGACGTGCGATCATTGCGGAGAACTCGGCACGGGTGACGTTCTTCTCGGGACGGAAGGTGCCGTCCTTGTAGCCGGAGATGACGCCGGCCTTGATGAGGGTGCAGACCTCGATGTTGTACCAGGCGCTTGCGCTCAGGTCGGAGAGAGTGCTGGTGGTGCTTGCAAACTTCGCACGGGTCTCGGGAGTCATCAGACGGTAGATAAGCACTGCGACCTCTGCACGGGTGATGTTGTTGTTCGGGCGGACATAGCCGTCTTTGTAGCCGACCATGTATGCAAAGTGATCGGTGTAGTTAAGGCCGATGTTCAGAACGGGGAAGAGGACGATCTTATCGAAATCGATCTTCGCGTTGAGCGTCATGGGAGTTGCACCGGGCAGGGAGCTGTACTTGATGCCGGTGATGGCACCGTCGCAGGTAGCGGCAACGGTGTAAACGCCGATCAGGCTCTTGGAGATGAAAGCAAGGCCGAGGACGTTGGCCGTGTGAGTGGTGGTCTCGCCGGTGAGGTTGTTTGTCAGGGTGACAACAGCGCCGCTTGCCGGGAGCTTGCTCATCAGTGAGCAGTAAAGAACGTAGCTGGGGATCTTGATACCGTTGATCTTTCCGACAACGTCGCCGAGGCTGTCGGTAATGGAAGCGGTCTCAACGTCGTCAGCAAGAGCCGCAGTAGGCAGAAGTGCGGCGATCATCAGTACCGCCAGAAGCAGGCTGATAAGTTTTGTTGACTTTTTCATTGTGTTTCTCCTTCTCGAAATACGTTTTTCCTAAGCTCTCTTTCTTTCCGAAAGCAGAGCTTGTTTTACATGTTAAATGTACACCGCAGGTTACAATTTGTCAACAAATTGTGCGGAGTATATACAAATTATTTTTAGTTTTAAAACATGCCTGCGGTTACTTACTGGAGCTGGCGTATAATTTCGCGCCTGAGCCGGTGGATTATGCGTTTTTCCAGACGGCTGATATAGCTTTGCGATATGCCCATCATATCTGCGACCTCCTTCTGCGTGTATTCGCTTCCGCCGCCGAGCCCGAAACGCAGGGTGATTATGCTCTTCTCCCTGTCGCCGAGGGAATTTACGGCGTTGAGAAGCATCTGACGGTCGGCGTCGTCCTCGAGCGGTCGGCACACCTCGTCGTCGTCCGTGCCGAGAACGTCGGATAAAAGCAGCTCGTTCCCGTCCCAGTCGGTGTTCAGCGGCTCGTCAAAGCTCACCTCGCTGCGCTGATTGCTTATCTTGCGCAGATGCATGAGTATCTCGTTCTCGATGCACCTTGAAGCGTAGGTGGCAAGCTTTATGCTCTTGTCGCTGCGGAAGGTGTTTATGGCCTTTATGAGCCCGATCGTTCCTATGGATATGAGATCCTCGAGGTTGACGCCGGTGTTTTCAAACCGCCTCGATATGTAGACGACAAGACGCAGATTATGTTCCGTCAAAATTTTCTTCGCCGTCTCGTCACCGCGCTCCATTGCGCTTATGGTCTTTTCCTCCTCTGCCTTATCCAGCGGCGGAGGCAGAACGTCGCTGCCGCCTATGTAGTAAAGCCCGCTCTCCTGCATAAGATGCCTGGCAAGCCAGCCCTTTATGATGCTTATGATATCCATGCAAAGCTCCTTTCAAATGATCGCGTCAAAGCCGTCGCCGCCGACCGGGGTGGGAGATATGGCGACGACGATATCGTCGCGGCTCGTGCCGTCAACAACTATGCCGTCGGGCCTGAAGGCCGCGAGCATGCCCGATGTGCCGACGGCGCTGTACGGTATCAGCCGCAGTCTGCCGGCAAACGCGGGCTCGGACAGAAGCCTTGTGCAGTCGGGGTCAGACAGCGCGGCCTCGAGACCCGGAAAGAGCGGACACAGGCGCTGCGCCGGTGCTATGAGCACGCAGTCGCCGCTCACGGGGTCAAAAAGCGCGTTGCCGCTGTCGCGCAGGCAGCGCAGACTGACGCTTCTGCCCATGAGCGTGAGCTCGGCCTCCGCAACGCTTATATCCGCGCTCCTTACGCTGCGGCGGAACACGAAGCTCAGCACTGCGTATATGAGCGCAAACGAAATTGTCAGCACCGGAAACGACACGGATATGTAAGCGCCGCCGGAAATGCTCCGGCCGCTTTGCAGCGATATCGCCCAAACCGCTCCGCCGAACAGCGCCGATACCGCGAAAAACACAATGGTGCAGCGCAGAAGCTTCTCCTCGCCACCGTATGCGGCGAGCGCCATCAGCGCCCCGAAAACAAGCTTTGCCGGAAACTGCGTCAGAAAAGCAAGCGGCGGCAGAACGCTCATGACTGCGTACAGCGCGCCCAGCACGGCGGCAAGGGCATACCGCAGCCGCCTGAGCCTGATGCCGCACAGCCGCGCCGAGCACAAAACGAGAAGATAGTCAAGCCCGAGGTTCAGAAAAAACAAACGATCTATGTAAATGATGTCCATGCCGAAATTATAAGCTCCGTCCGGCGCATAATTTGTCATTTGTTAATTGATAATTGTCTTTAAGTATGATAAAATACCTTAGTTTGATCGCTCAGGCGATACTACTATTGTTCAGAAAAGGATTTAAAAAATTAGCATGTGGTTCTGGTTTGCACTTATTGCTCTTTTGTGCTGGAGCGGTTCCGATCTTTTTTCCAAGCTCGGATGTCAGGATGCCGACGATAAATACAGCCATCTGAAGATGGTCATGGCCGTCGGCGCGGTAATGGGTATTCATGCCGCCTATGAGATATTTGTCGGCGGCGCAGTGATAAACGGCGATGTTATTTTGCAGTATCTGCCGGTGTCAATGCTGTACATCGTCTCGATGACGGTCGGCTATGTCGGCCTGCGGTATATCGAGCTTTCGATATCCTCGCCGATATGCAACTCCTCCGGCGCGATCGTCGCGGTGCTCATATTCGCAACGCAGGGCATAAACGGCCTGCCCAAAATGGCGCTCGCCGCCGTCGCGCTCGTCTGCCTCGGCGTCATAGCTCTGGGCTTTACCGAGGCCGGAGAGGATGAGGAGCTGCGCCGCGCCCGTCAGGATGCGAGCAATCATCATTATACGAAAAGCTGGATCGCCATCGCACTGCCGGTGATCTACTGCCTGATTGACGCGCTCGGCACCTTTGCCGACAGCCGCGTGCTCGAAACGCTCAATGAGGATTCTGCAAACGTTGCTTACGAGCTCACCTTCCTTGTCGTCGGTATCGTCTGCGCCGTATATGTCCTCGGCGTCAAAAAGCAGAGGCTTATTCCCAAACGCGAAATTCCCAAGTACACCGGCGCGATCTTCGAAACCGCCGGTCAGTTTGCGTATATCTATGCCCTTGCCGATACGGCGCACTCGGCGCTTGCCGCGCCCATGATATCGGCCTACTGCGTGGCCTCCGTCGTGTGGAGCCGCATCTTCCTCAAGGAAAAGCTGTCTTTAAAGCACTATGCCTCTATACTGCTCGTGGTTGCGGGTATAGTGATATTGGGTATACTTGATATTTAAATAGAAGGAGATTAAATATGTCTGACCCTGTTTATAAGAGAATACTTATCAAAATAAGCGGCGAGGCCCTTGCCGGCGACAAAAAGACCGGCTTTGACTTTGATTTCATATCCAAGGTCTGCCGGACCGTCAACGAGTGCGTCGGGATGGGCGTCGAGGTCGGCATAGTCGTCGGCGGCGGCAACTTCTGGCGCGGCGTGAAGGACGGTGCGGGCCATATCGAGCGTGTCTCGGCCGACCGTATGGGTATGCTCGCAACGGCGATGAACTGCCTTGCCTTTGCCGATGTGCTGCGTCAGTGCGGCGGCGAGGCGAAGGTGCTAACGGCCGTTGATATTCAGGGCGTCGGCGAAAGATACAGTACCGACAAGGCAAACGAGTATCTTGCCTCGGGCAAAGTCGTCATGTTCGGCTGCGGCACGGGCTGCCCGTTTTTCTCAACCGACACGGCCGCGGTGCTCCGCGCTGCCGAAATCGGCGCGGACGCGATACTGCTTGCAAAGAACATAGACGGCGTGTACTCGGCAGACCCCAGGATCGACCCCTCTGCCGTTAAGTATGACAGCATAAGCTATGACGAGGTGCTCGCGCAGCATCTTGCCGTTATGGACAGCACGGCAACGAGCCTTGCAATGGATAACGATATCCCCGTCATCGTGTTTGCCCTTGCCGAGCCCGAAAACATTGTCCGCGTGCTCAAGGGCGAGAAGCTCGGAACGACCGTAAGCAAATAATTTTAACGAAAATAAATGTTCAGGAGGTAACATCATGTCCAAATATCCCGAAATCGAAAGCAAAATGAAAAAGACCGCGGAGGTGCTGAAAACTCAGCTTGCATCCGTGCGCGCCGGCAGAGCAAACGCGGCGGTTCTCGATCAGATAACTGTCGATTACTATGGCGTGCCCACCCCCATCCAGCAGGTCGCATCCATCTCAGTTCCCGACCCGCGCTCTCTGATGATCCAGCCCTGGGACAGCTCCGTACTCAAGGGCATCGAAAAGGCCATTCTCGCCTCCGACCTGGGCATCAATCCCCAGAACGACGGCAGAGTCATCAGGCTTGTGTTCCCGCAGCTTACCGAGGAGCGCCGCAAGGAGCTGGCAAAGCAGGTCAAGAAATACGGCGAGGAGTCCAAGGTCGCGGTCAGAAACATCCGCCGCGATGCGATAGATAAGTTCAAAAAGCAGCAGAAGGCCTCCGAGATCACCGAGGACGACTATAAGGACATCGAAAAGGACGTCCAGAAGCTGACAGATGATTACATCAAGGAAGTCGAGGCCATTGCGGACGCAAAGGAAAAGGAACTTTTCGAGATCTGATCATGGGCGAGAATAAGATTAACAATGCGGCGGGGGAGCGGGCCGAAGGCCTTCCCCGCCATATTGCCATCATACTTGACGGCAACGGACGCTGGGCGAAAAAGCGCCTCATGCCGCGCAATGCGGGGCATCTTGCGGGCTCGGAGACGTTCAGGAGCATAGCGACCTACTGCAAGGAGATAGGCGTTGAATACCTCACGGTCTACGCCTTTTCGACGGAAAACTGGAAGCGCCCGGAGGAAGAGGTCGGCGGCATAATGACGCTGCTGGACAAGTACCTGCACGAGGCGATACGCGATATGCGCAAAAAGAATATCCGCATGAAGGTGTTCGGCGACGTTTCGCGCCTGTCGCCGCGGCTTCAGGAGCTCATCGCCGAGACCGACGAGATATCGCAGGATATACAGGGCTTCCAGGCCAATATCTGCATAAACTACGGCGGCAGGGCGGAGATAGTCCGCGCGGCGCAGGCCTACGCGGAGGATTACGCGGTGGGAAAGACAACGGGAGAGCTCACGGAAGATGAATTTTCCGGCTACATGTACTCTGCCGGCATACCCGACCCCGACCTCCTTATAAGGCCGGGCGGGGAATACCGCCTTTCAAACTTCCTGCTGTGGCAGTGCGCGTACTCGGAGTTTTATTATACCGACACGCTCTGGCCGGACTTCACTCCGCAGGAGCTGGATAAGGCGATCGCAGCCTACAGAAGCCGTGACCGCCGCTTCGGAGGTGTAAAACCATGATAAAAGCCGTATCTATTCTCGGCTCGACGGGCTCGATAGGCCGTCAGAGCATAGCCGCGGCAAAGCACCTGGGCATACCGGTGGCCGCACTCACGGCAAATAAAAAGACTGAGTTCGTCGAGGCTCAGGCAAGAGAGCTAAAGCCCAAATTTGTTGCGGTATTCGACGAAAACGCGGCAAAGGATCTGAAAACACGCCTTGCCGATACCGATATCCGCGTCGGCAGCGGCATGCAGGGGCTCATAGAGGCTGCAACTCTGCCCGAGGCCGACTGCGTGGTAACGGCCGTATCGGGCTCTGTCGGACTGCGCCCGACGCTTGCTGCCATAAGCGAAAAAAAGCGCATAGCGCTTGCAAACAAGGAAACGCTCGTATGCGCGGGCGAGATCGTCATGCCAGCTGCCGCTGCCGCCGGAGCGGAGATCGTTCCCGTCGATTCGGAACATTCGGCCATCTTTCAGTGTCTTATGGGCAGGCAGCCCGGTGAGCTTAAAAAGATCCTGCTCACGGGAAGCGGCGGCCCGTTCAGGGGCAAAAGCCGCGCCGAGCTTGAGGACGTAACACCCGAGCAGGCGGTCAGGCACCCGAACTGGAGCATGGGCGCGAAGATATCCGTAGATTCGGCCACGATGATGAACAAGGGCCTCGAATTTATAGAGGCCATGCACCTGTTCGGCGTAAGACCCGACGATATTCAGGTCGTCGTGCATCCGCAGAGCATCGTCCACTCCATGGTCGAGCTCGTTGACGGAACGGTCATGGCGCAGCTCGGAGTTCCCGATATGGGGCTGCCGATCCAGCTTGCCATGACATATCCCGAGCGCAAGGCGTCTCCCTTTGAGCACCTTGATTTCTACGCGATGAAGGATATGACCTTCGAAGCGCCGGACTATGAAAAAACACCGTGCCTGAAGCTTGCCATGGACTGCGCGCGGCGCGGTGGCACGGCACCGTGCATCATGAGCGCGGCAAACGAGGTCGCGGTCGCAATGTTTTTAAATCACCGCCTCGGATATAACCGCATATATGACTGTGCTTTGCAGGCGGTCGAGAGCATAGAAATAGTTAATGAGCCCGACCTCGAGGCCGTGCTGGCCGCCGACGAGCAGGCAAGAGTATTTGTCAGGGAGCATTTTTCCTAATGTATATCGCTATAGCAATAATAATGTTCGGCGTGCTTATCGCCATACACGAGTTCGGCCACTTCGCAACGGCAAAGGCCTGCGGCGTGCGCGTGGATGAGTTTTCGATAGGCATGGGTCCAGCTATATTCAAAAAGCAGAAGGGCGAGACACAGTATTCGCTGCGCATTCTCCCCATAGGCGGCTTCTGCACCATGGGCGAGGATGAGGAGTCGGCTGACCCGCGAGCCTTCCCCAATCAGGGCTTCTGGAAGCGCTTTGCCATATTGTGTGCGGGCTCGTTTATGAATTTCCTGCTGGGCGTTGTGCTCATAGCCGTCATGTACAGCGGAGCTCAGGCCTTTCGCGCCCCCGTGATCGACAGCTTTCTTGACGGCTGCCAATACAACACGCCCGAGACCTTTCAGGCCGGAGACGAGTTTTACAGCATAGACGGCCACAGGATATATCTCATAAGCGACGTGTCCATGTTCCTTGAGCGCGGAAACGGCGTGTACGATATCGTCGTGCTCCGCGACGGGCAGAAGGTCGAGTTTGAGGATATGAAGCTCGTCCCGACAATCGAAAGCGAGCAGGGGCTCAAATTCGGCTTCGTGTGGGGGATTGAGGAAGCAAGCTTCGGCGTAAAGCTCGAGTATGTCTGGAACACGGCGAAGGAATTTTCGCGCCTTGTGTGGCTGGGTCTCGGCGACCTTATCCACGGCGCCGTCGGCGTTGACGATATGGCGGGCCCCGTCGGCATCGTCGATATGATGAACGAGGTCGGTTCCTCGGCCGCGAGCACTGCCGACGCGATGTACAGCATGCTGTACTTCTCGGCGTTTATCGCCATTAACCTTGCCATCATGAATATGCTGCCCGTTCCGGCGCTTGACGGCGGCAGAGTGTTCTTCATGATAGTTACCGTTATTTACGAAGCCCTGAGCAAAAGAAAGCTCGATCCCAAGTACGAGGGCTATATCCACGCCGGAGGCATGGTGCTCCTGCTGCTCCTGATGGTATTTATAATGTATAACGACATAGCGAGACTCATAACAGGGTGAGAATGATGTTTGAGAGAAAGACAACAAGAAAGATAAAAGTCGGAACTGTGGAGATCGGCGGCCTTGAGCCGGTCTCCGTTCAGTCGATGTGCAATACAAAGACCGACGACGTGGCCGCAACAACAGAGCAGATAAAGCGGCTTCGCGCCGCAGGCTGCGAGATAGTGCGCCTTGCCATACCCGATATGGCAGCGGCGGAGGCGATACCGGAGATAAAGAGCCGAACGGATATGCCGCTTGTCGCGGATATCCATTTTGACTACCGCCTTGCGCTTGCCGTAGCCGAGCGCGGGATCGACAAGATACGCATTAATCCCGGCAATATCGGCGGCGAGGACAATGTCCGTAAGGTGGCCGCGGCCTGCCGCGAGCGGGGGATACCCATCCGCATCGGCGTAAACGCGGGAAGCCTCGAAAAGCCTCTGCTCGAAAAATACGGGCATCCCTGCCCGGAGGCCATGCTCGAGAGCGCAAAGCGGCATATCGGGCTTTTAAACAAATATGATTTTGACGATATCTGCATATCCATGAAGTCCTCGTCCGTTCCGCTCACCGTGGCGGCCTACCGCCTTGCCTCGAGCGAGCTTCCGTACCCGCTGCACGTCGGCGTGACCGAGACGGGAACCGCGTGGAACGGAACGATACAGTCCGCCGTCGGCATAGGCACGCTGCTGTGCGAGGGCATAGGCGACACCGTGCGCGTATCGCTCACGGCCGACCCCGTAGAGGAGGTCAAGGCAGCCTGCGCGATACTCAAGGCCGCCGGACTGCGCAAGGGCATACGTCTTGTATCCTGCCCGACCTGCGGCAGGACGAATATAGACCTCATATCCCTTGCCAAGGAGGTCGAAAAGCGCATCTCCGGCATAGACAGGAATATCACCGTTGCCGTAATGGGCTGCGTTGTAAACGGTCCTGGCGAGGCGCGGGAGGCAGACTACGGCATAGCCGGCGGCAAGGACTGCGGCCTGCTGTTCAAGCACGGACAGGTGCTGGGTACCTATCCCTACGACCGCCTGTGCGACGCACTTATAGACCTTATAGAAAAGGACGTCTGAATTGAGCGAACATACTTCATTTCTCGATATATTTCCGGGTGCCGCCGGACATGCGTCAAGCTGCGGCGGCCTTGATAAAGCATATGTTACCGACGTTGAGATAAGCCTTGAGGCCGGAACCATGAGCGTGCGTGCGCATTTTGCGCGCACCCCGGCACCGGCCGAGCTCAACGCCGTGTGCGCTGCGCTTCAGGCCGATTACGGCCTGCGCACGAGCATAATCGCCGACAGCCCCGAGATCAAAAAGACCGCATCTCCCGCGCCTGCGCCTGCGGCAGCGGCAGCGTCATCTGGCGGCAGCGGCAAGGTGCTCATGGGACACGGCATAAAGAAATCCCCGACCCCGATGGGCGAGCTCAACCAGGACTCCGGCCGCGTAGCCGTTGAGGGCGACGTGTTCGAGGTCACGAGCCGCAAGCTCAAAAAGCGCGACGGCGCGATGCTGAGCTTTGACATAACCGATCTCACCGGCTCGATAAGAGTTGTGAAATTTCTCCGTGCCGATGACGATCAGTCGATCATAAACAAGATAAATATCGGCGACCACCTCATAGTAAACGGCTTCGTGACCTACAGCCGCTATGATGAGGATATCATCCTCGAGCCCAAGGATATCGCCGTCGGCAAGAAATACATACGTCCCGACAACGCCGAAGAAAAGCGTGTCGAGCTTCATGTGCACACCCGCTTTTCGGCGCTCGATGCGCTCACGGACCCCGCGGCCATAGTAAAGCGCGCGGCCTACTGGGGGCATCCGGCAATAGCGGTCACCGACCACGGCGTCCTGCAGGCCTTTCCGGATATGTGGAAGGCGGGCAAAAAGCACGGTGTCAAGATAATCTACGGCTGCGAGTGCTATTTCGTAAACGACATGGACGGCAGCCTTGCCGTTCACGGCAGCAGCGACAGGGACATGAACGACGAGATGGTCGCCTTTGATATTGAGACGACCGGCCTGAACGCGGGCTCCGACCGCATGACCGAGATAGGCGCCGTTATATACGCAGGAGGCGAGATCAAGGAGACCTTCAATACCTTCGTCGATCCCGGCATGCACATACCGGCAGAGATAACCCAGCTCACCGGCATAACCGACCGCGACGTCAAGGGAGCTCCGGGCGAGGCCGAGGCCATGCGGAGCTTTCTCGAATTTGTCGGCGACCGGCCGATCGTCGCGCATAACGCGGATTTCGACACCGGCTTTATGTCGGCTGCCGCACAGCGCAGCGGCATTGAGTTTGAGCCTGTTTATATCGACACGCTTGCGCTGTCGCACGCGCTTCTGCCCGATCTCAAGCGTCATAAGCTCGATATCGTCTCAAACAGGCTGAGCCTGCCGGAGTTCAACCACCACCGCGCCTCGGACGATGCGCTCGTCGTCGCGCGGATAATGGGCAGATTTCTGCCCATGCTCGCAAAGCAGGGGGCAAGGACCGTAAACGACATTCAGGAGGTCTACGCCCGCATAAAGCCCGCCGATCACACAAAGTCGCGGCACATGATACTGCTCGTTAAGAACAAGGTCGGCCTTAAAAACCTCTATGAGCTCGTGTCGCAGTCTTATCTTAAATACTTCTACAAAACTCCGACCATGCCCAAGAGCCTGCTGATAAAGCACCGCGAGGGTCTGCTCATAGGCTCTGCCTGCGGAATGGGTGAGCTCTACGGCGCGGTAATGCACGGCGCGAGCGACTCGGAGCTCCGGCGCATAGCGTCGTTTTACGATTATCTTGAAATTCAGCCGCTGGGCAACAACGGCTTTCTTGTGGATAACGGCGTTGTCAGCGATATAAGCGTCCTTCAGGACTACAACCGCCGCATCCTCGATATAGGCAGGCAGCTCGGAAAGCCCGTCATCGCCGCAAGCGACGTGCATTTTCTCGATGCCGAGGACGAGCAGTACCGCAAGATACTCCAGGCGGCGAAGAAGTTTTCCGACGCCGACCGCGGCTGCCCGATATTCTTCCGCACGACCGACGAGATGCTCGCTGAGTTTGATTATCTCGGCGAGGAGACGGCACGCGAGGTCGTCATAAAAAATACGCGTGCAATTGCCGATATGGTCGACGATATCGAGCTTCTGCCCAAGGACCTGTACCCGCCTAAGATCGAAAATTCGGCACGAGACCTGCGTGACCTTGTGTACGGCAAGATGACGGAGATATACGGCGACGATCCTCCGGAGATAGTAAAGACGCGCGTCGATACCGAGCTTACGACGATACTCGACCATAACTACGACGTTATCTACATGTCGGCGCAGAAGCTCGTTCAGAACTCGCTCGAGCACGGCTACCTCGTCGGCTCGCGAGGCTCCGTCGGCTCGTCGATAGTCGCATACATGTCCGGCATCACCGAGGTCAACTCGCTGCCGCCGCACTATGTCTGCCCCAAGTGCAAGCACTCGGAGTTCATAACCGACGGCTCGTACGGCTGCGGCGCGGATATGCCGCCGAAAAACTGCCCGGAGTGCGGAACGCTCATGCGGCAGGACGGCTTTGATATCCCGTTTGAGACCTTCCTCGGCTTCCCCGGCAACGAGAAAACGCCGGATATAGACCTCAACTTCTCCGGCGAATATCAGGCACAGGCGCATAAATACACCGAGGAGCTCTTCGGATCGGACCACGTTTTCCGCGCCGGCACCATCGGCACACTTGCCGAAAAGACGGCCTACGGCTACGTTAAAAAGTACCTTGAGGAGCGCGGCATAAAGGTCACGAAGGTCGAGGAAAACCGCCTTGCAAAGGGCCTTGTCGGCGTCAAGCGCACGACGGGTCAGCACCCCGGCGGCCTTGTCGTCATACCGCAGGATATGGACGTCACCGATTTCTGCCCCGTGCAGCATCCGGCGGACGACCCCAAGAGCGGCATCGTTACGACGCATTTTGAATATCACTGCATGGAGTCAAACCTTCTGAAGCTCGACGAGCTCGGGCACGATGACCCGACCATGATCCGCATGCTCGAGGATGCCACCGGCGTCAACGCGCGCGAGATCCTCCTTTCGGATCCGGACACCATGAAGATATTCACGACGCCGACCGTTCTGGGACTTCCGGACGATGACGATATCATAGGAAAAACCGGCAGCATCGGCATACCCGAGTTCGGCACGGGCTTTACGCGCCAGATGCTCGTCGATACTCAGCCCACGCAGTTTGATACGCTCGTGCGCCTGTCCGGCTTCTCGCACGGAACGGACGTCTGGGCGGGCAATATCCGCGACCTCATCGTAAACGGCATTGCGACCGTCAACGAAACGGTCGGCTGCCGCGACGATATCATGCTCTACCTCATCCAGAAGGGAATGGAGCCCTCGCTCGCGTTCAAGACCATGGAGGCCGTGCGTAAGGGCAAGGTCAAGAAAAGCGGCGAGTTCCCCGGAGACGCCGAGACGCAGATGCGTGCGCTCGACGTGCCCGACTGGTATATAGAATCCTGCCGCAAGATAGCCTACCTCTTCCCGAAGGCTCATGCGGTCGCCTACGTTATGATGGCCTTCCGCATAGCCTGGTTCAAGGTACACGAGCCGCTTGCGTTTTACAGCGCGTATTTCTACCGCCGCAGTCAGAAAAACAGCTTTGACGCCGAAATTATGACGGCGGGGCTTGACGAGGTGCGCAAAAAGATATATGATCTGCGTCAAAAAGAGGACGCGACCGCCAACGAGGACAGCATACTGACGACGCTTGAATCGGTATACGAGTTTTATATGCGCGGCTTCGAGTTTGCGCCCATCGATCTTTACGAGTCGAGCGCCACAAAGTTCAAGATAACCGACGACGGCAGGCTCCGTCCGCCCTTCGTGGCGATAGCCGGCCTCGGTGAGACGGCTGCGATCGATCTTGAAAACTGCACCAAAAACGGCCGGACCTACATATCCGTCGAGGAGGTCAGCGCCGCCTGTCCCAAGGTCAGTACGACCCACCTTGAGGTGCTGCGCCGCATGGGCGCGTTCGGCGATATGCCGGAGAGCTCGCAGATAAATCTTTTTGAGGGCTTTTAAAAAATTCTCCGACGGTAAGGAACCTTTGATGCCGGTATAACGTCAAAATGCTACCCGAACAGAAAGAAGTGAACTACCATAAAGATATTCAGTTCCAAGTCCACGAGAAATACGGCGCAGACAAAAAGCGAGGCCAAGCCCGCCGTGCGCCGTGAGCCCGAGCAGCAGCGCGTGTATGTACGGCCCGAGCCCGTGCGCGAGCGCGTTTCAGCAGAGACGGCCGACGATAAGGTACGCAGGGCAAAGAAGAAAAAGAAGGCCGCAAAGCGCAAAAAGGGCTTTATCATATTCTTCAGCATAATTGCACTCATCGCGGGACTATACACCTTCGTTGTGTACACCAATATCCCCGCCATCAAGAACCTGCGCGAGGCGTATATCGAAACGGCGATGCAGACCATGAGCCACCAGTGGCTTGCCGAGCTCTTCTTCCCGGAGGACATGATAAACGAAGTCATGGCTCGCGTGAATGCAGCAAACGATGAGCAGAAGGGCATCGAAAGCAAATGGGATCACACCGTCGAGGAAAAGGACGACACCAGCTTTTATGAGCTCTTCGACGAGATAGACAAGACTTCGTTTGAGGCATATCTCAAGGATCATCCCGAGTATGACAAGTCCTCGCTCATGACCATCGACATAAACGAAGCGGGTCTTGACGACGACGGAACGACCATCAAAACAAAGCAGGGCGATCAGGTGCTTGCGGTAAACGCCAAAAAGGGCGTGCTGCTCGTGCGCATAAAGGGCTCGGGCTATCAGGGAGTTCTTGCGATCGTCAAGGATGCGTCCAAGGTACGCTGCTGCGCTGCCGAGCATATCGGCTCCTACGGCGAATTTCTTGAGAGCTTTGTACCGCGCTGCAACGGCATACTCGGCATGAACGCCAGCGGCTTTTACGACCCCGACGGCGTCGGCACCGGCGGCACGGTGGACGGCCTTGCCATCTGCGAGGGAAAAGAGTACGGCTACCACGTCACCTACGGCAGAAAGCGCGTCGAGTTCAGAAGCGACAATAAGATGTACATAGTCGATGCCGACACGAGCATAAGCTCCGATGTCAGGGACGCCGTTGAGTTCCAGCCGGCGCTCATAATCGACGGCGAGGCGCTCATCGACCAGCAGTCCGGCTTCCGCTCGATCCAGCCTCGCGCCATGATTGCTCAGTCAAAGGACGGCGACGTCATGATGCTCGTCATAGAAGGCAGACTTGTAGGCCGCTCGCTCGGCATAGGCCTGCCGGACTGCACCGAGATACTCATGGGCTACGATGCGTATCAGGCTATGAACATGGACGGCGGCACGAGCGCCGTCATGTGGTACGACGGCGAGTATATAACCAAGTGCTCCAACACCGCGATAAGCTGCCGCTACCTGCCGAACGCATGGATATACGGATAACATTAAAAACCGCGTAAAAAAACGCGGTTTTTTAATGTGCATTTGACAAATTATAAAATTATGATATAAATTATTTCTTATGGAAAAGATAAGCTCAAGAAAAAACAGAATAATATGCCACATGAGATCGGCCGCGTCGAGTGCGGAATACCGTGCGGAATGTTCTCAGTTTGTCTGCGACGGGGAGAAAACGCTCAGGGAAGCGATAGAGTACGGCGCGGAGATAAAGCAGGTGCTCTGGCGCGAAGGAGCGCAGGGCATTGAGCTCCCACCGGAGACGGAGCAGTTCTGCGCGCCTGCGGAACTCGTTGAATACGCCTCGCCCCTCAAATCGGGGCCGGGGCCGGTTTTTACCGTCGTAATACCCGAGCAGAGTACCGCCGGGCGCGTAATGCGCGCGATCGTCATCGAGAACCTCCAGGACCCCGGCAACGTCGGAACGATAATCAGGAGCGCGAACGCCTTCTGCATTGACGCCGTTATCATGGTCGGGGCGTGTGCGGACCTGTATAATCCCAAAACCGTGCGCGCGAGCATGGGCGCGATCTTCCGCCAGAGAGTGCTCAAAATGAGCATCGCGGAGCTTGACGCGTTCACGCGCGAGCAGTGCCTGCCGCTGTTCGGCGCGGCGCTGAGCGATAAAGCCGCCGATATACGCAATGCCGAGCTTCATAGAAGCGCGGTGGCCATAGGCAGCGAGGGCAGGGGACTGTCCCGCGAGCTTCTGGATATCTGCGGCGGAGAGCTTATAATACCGATGAACCCGAATTCGGAGTCCCTGAACGCTGCGATAGCGGCATCGGTCATCATGTGGGAAATGTCGAGGTAGCGTATGAACGACGTTATTTACTGGCTGTGGCTGTCAACCTCGCCGCGCATAGGCCCCAGAGCGATCAGTTCGCTGCTCAAATACTACGGCAGCCCCGAGCAGATGTACTTTGCGCCGCTCGGCGAGATAACGCGCCTTCTTCCGCGCAATATCGAGGGAGCCGAGGAGCTTGAAAAGCGCGATCTCGATGCGGCAAAGCGCATTTTTGAAAAGTGCGACAATACCGGCATCGACGTGATAACGCTCAACGAGGACGCTTATCCCGAGCGCCTGCGCAATATACACCTGCCTCCGGCGGTCATATACGTCAAGGGCAGGCTGCCCGATATGGACGCCGAGCCCGCCATTGCCGTTATCGGAACGCGCAAGGCATCGCCCTACGGCATTAAAATGGGCATGCGCATGGGTTATGAGATAGCAAAATGCGGCGCCGTCGTGATATCGGGGCTCACAGCCGGCATAGACTCGGCCGCGGCCGAGGGTGCGCTCATGGCAGACGGCAGGGTGGTAGGCGTCCTCGGCCTGCCGCACGAGCTGGATAAAAGCCGCTTTTCGCGCGACGTCGTCATGCACGGCGCACTTATAAGCGAGTACGCGCCCGGCACGAAGCCGTACAGCTCGTTTTTCCGTGCAAGAAACAGAATAACGAGCGGCCTTTCGCTCGGTGTTGCGGTCATCGAGGCTCCGCTCAGGAGCGGAACGCGCCTTTTCGTGAACGAGGCCGCCGATCAGGGCAAGGAGATATTTGCCGTTCCCGGCAATGCCGATCAGCCCAACTGCGAGGGTACGAACCTCCTGATAAAGGAGGGCGCAAAGCCCGTAACAAACGGCTGGGAGGTAGTCAGCGAGTTTGAAGCGCTCTATCCCCAAAAGATAAGAAAAGTTGAATTCGAAATGCCGGCGGGAGTGCTCCCAAAGTCTGCTCCAAAGCCCCCAAAAGAACCGAAAAGCGAAAAATGTACGAAAAAAGATGTTGACAAGGCACCCGACGCGGCTTATATTGACTTGCAGAAACAATTGGAGAGCTTGAGTCCCGGCCAGCTGAAGATAATCGGAGCGATGGATGAAGAGGCCGTGCACGTTGACACGATCATCGAACGCAGCGGCCTTGCACCGGCAAAGGTGCTGGCGGAACTGACTCTCCTGCAGATAAAGGGCTATGTCCGGCAGGAGACGGGCAAACGCTTTACATTAAATATTAAGACGAAATGAGGACACCCGATGCCCAGTGCAAAAAAGAACCTGGTGATAGTCGAGTCGCCTGCCAAGGCCAAGACTATCGAAAAATATCTCGGAAGCGATTATAAAGTCGTAGCGTCCATGGGTCACCTGCGCGATCTGCCCAAGAGCACCCTCGGAATTGACATAGAAAACGATTTTGAGCCCAAGTATATCCCCGTGAAGGATCACAAGGAGATCATCGACGAGCTCAAAAAGCTCAGCAAAAACGCCAAGACCGTCTATCTTGCGACCGACCCGGACCGCGAGGGAGAGGCCATATCATGGCATCTTAAGGAGCTGCTTGCGCTTCCCGACGAAAGAGCAAGGCGCGTGACCTTCAACGAGATAACCAAAAAGGTCGTGACCGAGAGCATAAACAAGCCCCGCGATATCGACAGCGACCTTGTCGATGCGCAGCAGGCGCGCAGACTGCTTGACCGCCTCGTCGGCTACAAGCTCTCGCCGCTGCTGTGGAAGAAGATCCGCCGCGGCCTGTCGGCAGGCAGAGTGCAGTCGGTCGCAACGCGCATGGTCGTTGACCGCGAAAACGAGATAAGAAGCTTTATAAGCGAGGAATACTGGCTGCTTGACGCGGTGCTCGAAAGCGAGAGCAGCGCGAAATTTACCGCGCGCTTCTACGGAAAGGACGACAAGAAGCTCGAGCTCAAGAGCGAGGACGAGGTGAATACCGTCGTAAACGCGACAAAGGACGAGCCGTTCACGGTCAAGACCGTAAAGCGCGGCAAGAAGCACCGCAGCCCCTCGCCTCCGTTCATAACCTCGACCCTCCAGCAGGAGGCCAGCCGCCGTCTCGGCATGACGCCGCGCCGCACAATGTCCATCGCCCAGCAGCTTTACGAGGGCGTCGATATAACCGGCCACGGCACAGTCGGCCTTATTACCTACATGAGAACCGACTCGCTGCGCCTTTCCGACGAGGCGCTCATGGCGGCCAAAAACTATATAATCGCACACTACGGCCAGGAGTATTACCACGGCTCGTTCCGCGTTTATAAAACTAAATCCGGCGCACAGGACGCGCACGAGGCCATACGCCCGACGAATATTGAGCTCAGCCCCGACGTCGTGCGCAAGGATCTCACCCCCGAGCAGTACAGGCTCTACCGCCTGATCTGGGGGCGCTTCACCGCCTGCCAGATGGCAAACGCCGTGTACGATAACGTCGTCGTAGATGTTGAATCGGCAGGCTACGATTTCCGCGCAAACTACTCCGAGCTCCGCTTTGCCGGCTACACCGCAGTGTACGAGGAGGGCAAGGACGAGGAAAGCGACGAGCCGCGCAGCAAGCTGCCTTCGCTCAGCGAGGGCGAGCGCGTGTACCTTGAAAAAATGCTCCCCGAGCAGCAGTTTACCCAGCCGCCCGCGCGCTACACCGAGGCAACGCTCATCCGCGCGATGGAGGAAAAGGGTATAGGCCGCCCGTCGACCTACGCGCCGACGATATCGACCATAACCTCGCATGAGTACGTCGTCAAGGACGGAAAGTACCTCAAGCCGACAAACCTCGGCGAGATCGTAACGCAGCTCATGGAGGAGCGCTTCCCCGATATAGTCGATCTTAAATTCACAAACCATATGGAGGAGGAGCTCGACGAGGTCGAGAGCGGCAAGCTCTATTGGAAGGAGCTGCTGCGCAGCTTCTACGGCGGCTTCAGCACCGAGCTTGAGGAGGCCGAGAAGGCGCTCGACGGTGTGCGCATCAAGGTGCCCGACGAGCTCAGCGACGAATACTGCGATGTCTGCGGCCGTCAGATGGTGGTCAAATCCGGCCGCTTCGGCCGTTTCCTGGCCTGCCCCGCATATCCCGAGTGCAGCTTCACAAAGCCCATCGTCGTGGAAATGCCCGGCAAATGCCCCAAGTGCGGCAGCCGTATCCTCAAGCGCACCTCGAAAAAGGGCAACACCTATTACGCCTGCGAGCGCGGCGCCGACTGCCCATGGCGCGGCACGGCAGCCGACGGCAGCGAGATAAAGGGCTTCATGACCTGGTACGTTCCGACCAAGGACAATTGCCCGAGCTGCGGCAAAACGCTCTTTAAGCCCAGCGGCCGCGGCCGTCAGAAGGCCTTCTGCATAAACGAGGAGTGCCCGGAGTTCGTTCCGGAGGATAAGCGCGGCTACAAGAAAAAGCCCGCAGCCGACGCAAAGTCCGACGACAAGGCCGAAAAGAAGCCGGCCAAAAAGAAAACCACGACCAAAAAGGCTAAGGGATAATAAATATGAAAGAGGTCACAGTCCTCGGAGCTGGGCTTGCCGGGAGCGAATGCGCCTGGCAGCTCGCCAAAAGAGGAATAAAGGTCAGGCTCATAGAAATGAAGCCCGCAAAAATGACCCCGGCGCACAAATCGGAATACTTTGCCGAGCTCGTTTGCTCAAACTCGCTGCGCAGCGATGAGCTCACGAACGCCGTAGGCCTTCTCAAGGCCGAGATGCGCAAAATGGGCTCGCTTATTATGGAAAGCGCTGATGCCAACCGCGTTGCGGCCGGCGGTGCTCTTGCCGTTGACAGAGAGGGCTTTGCGCGGTATGTAAGCGAAAAGCTGCGCGCCTGCGAAAACGTCGAGATCGTTCCCGCCGAGGCGGAGGACTTCCCGGAGGGCGAGTGCGTCGTTGCAACGGGTCCCCTGACAGGCGGCGCTCTGGCCGAAAGGATAGCGGAGCTGTGCGGCGGTGAGGGACTGCATTTTTACGATGCCGTCGCGCCCATAGTGACGCTTGAGAGCGTTGACATGCAAAGTGCGTTTTTTGCTTCGCGCTACGATAAGGGAACGGCGGATTATGTAAACTGCCCGATGGACGAGGCCGAGTACAAGGCCTTTGTCGGCGAACTGTGCAGCGCAAAGGAGGCGGCCGTCCACGGCTTTGACGACGGCGGCGTGTTCGAAGGCTGCATGCCCGTTGAGGTCATGGCCCGCCGAGGGGAGGATACCCTGCGCTACGGCCCGATGAAGCCCGTCGGCCTGCGCGATCCGCGCACCGGACGCGAAAATTATGCCGTCGTGCAGCTGCGGCGCGACAACGCCGACGGAACGCTGTACAACATCGTCGGCTTCCAGACGCACCTGACATGGGGCGAGCAGAAGCGCGTGTTCTCCATGATACCGGCGCTGAGGAATGCGGAGTTTGTGCGCTACGGCGTCATGCACCGCAATACATATCTCAACAGCCCCAAGCTTCTCGACCGCTATTACAGGCTCAAAAGCGAGCCGCGCCTGAGCTTTGCCGGACAGATGACCGGCGTTGAGGGCTATGTCGAGTCCGCCGCGTCCGGAATGCTCGCCGGCATAGAGACCGCCGCGCGCATACTCGGCCTTGAGCCCGTCGACTTCCCGCAGGAGACCGCGATAGGCGCTCTGAGCCTGTACGTTTCCGGCGGCAGCGTCGGCGATTTCCAGCCCATGAACGTAAACTTCGGCATAATCTCGCCCCTCGGCTACCGCGTCAGGGGCAAGCGGAACAAAAACGCCGAGATCTCCGCAAGGAGTTTGGCAATTATAGATGAGCTTATGAAAAAGGAGGTCTTCGGCAGTGAAAATAATAGTTGACGCGATGGGCGGCGATAATGCGCCCGAGGCCATAGTAAAGGGCTCCGTATACGCGCGTGACAGACTGGGCGTCGAGCTCGTGCTCGTTGGCCGGAAGGAAGAGATCGAAAAATACCTCGGCGAGGACAAAAGCGGCATCAGCATAGTCGATGCCCGCGAGGTCATCACCATGGAGGACGATCCGAGCACCGCGACGCGCCGCAAAAAGGACGCGTCCATGACGGTTGCGCTCAATCTGCTTAAAAACGGCGAAGGCGACGCGATGGTGTCGGCAGGCTCAACCGGAGCTCTGCTCACCGGCGCCACGCTCATCGTAAAGCGCATAAAGGGCATTCGCCGCGCCGCTATGGCGCCGCTGCTGCCGAGCCGAGAAAACGGTATTATACTCATCGACTGCGGCGCGAATGTCGAGTGCACGCCGGAGTATCTGCTCCAGTTTGCGTACATGGGCAGCTACTACGCACACAGAATGATGGGGCTAACGCAGCCGCGCGTAGGACTTCTCAACATAGGCACAGAGGAGACCAAGGGCGGCGAGCTGCAGCACGAGACCTACAAGCTCCTTAAAAAGGCGAGCGAGGAGGGCAGGATAAACTTTGTCGGCAACGTCGAGGCAAGCACGATGCTGTTCGGCGGCGTTGACGTCGTCGTGAGCGACGGCTTTTCCGGCAATATCGTCCTCAAGACCGCCGAGGGCGTTGCCAAATGGCTGTTTACCGAGCTCAAGGAGATGTTCCTGATGAGCACGAAAAACAAGCTTGCGGCGGCGGTGATAACAAAGGACGTAAAGGGCATCGCCAAGAAGATCGACTCCAACGAGGTCGGCGGAACGGCCTTTCTCGGCATATCAAAGCCCGTCATCAAGGCTCACGGCTCGTCCGGCGACGAGGCCTTTTTCGCGGCCATACGCCAGGCCAAGGCCTTTGCCGAGGCCGGCATAGTTGCGGATATCGAGAAAAATGTCGATTACATGAAAATTTCGGAAGAAGCGTAATACATTGAAGCAGTTAGAAGAAAAATTGGGATATAAATTCAGGGACCCTGCGCTTTTGAAAAATGCGCTGACGCACAGCTCCTATGCAAACGAAAACAGGGCAGAGGGCGTACCGAGCAACGAGCGCCTCGAGTTTTTAGGTGACTCCGTGCTCGGCTTTGTCACGGCAAAGCACCTGTACGCCGTGCAGCCGGCCATGCCGGAGGGCAGAATGACGCGCCTTCGCGCGGAGCTCGTGTGCGAGCACAGCCTGTACGGCGTAGCGCGCGAATTGGGGCTCGGCGAATATCTGCGCATGGGCCGCGGCGAGGAGAAAAACGGCGGCAGGGAGCGCGCGTCCATACTTGCCGACGCGACCGAGGCCGTAATTGCCGCCATGTTTTTAGACGGCGGCATAGAGCCCGCGGCAAGCTTCATAGAGCGCATGGTGCTCAGCCCCGAGGCCATACGCGCACATCATGCGTCCGACTATAAGACGGAGCTTCAGGAGCTCGTGCAGCGCAGGCCAGACCAGCAGCTGAAATACCGCGACGCCGGAGAGACCGGCCCCGATCACGATAAGCTGTTCATGTCCGAGGTCAGCCTGAACGGAAAGGTCATCGGACGCGGCAGCGGAAGAACGAAAAAGGAAGCCGAGCAGGCAGCGGCCTGTCAGGCGCTTGAAAGACTTGATAAATGACAGCAAGAAACAGTATAATTCCCGTGTTTGTGCCGCATCTCGGCTGCCCGAACGACTGCGTGTTCTGCAATCAGCGCAGGATCTCCGGCCATATCGAGCCCGCGACGGCGCAGACCGTTAAAAATGCAATAGAGGAAGCCGCCGCCTTGACCCCCAAAGGGACAAAGCGGCAATTGGCGTTTTATGGAGGCAGCTTCACGGCCATACCGGAGGCACGGCAGATCGAGCTTTTCGAGGCTGCGCAGCCCTATCTCGAAAACGGAACGATAAGCTCAATTCGCCTGTCGACCAGACCGGACGCAATAGACGAAGCAGTACTCAAAAGGCTTGAAAAATACGGCGTCACAGTCGTGGAGCTCGGCGCGCAGTCGATGAGCGACAAAGTGCTTGCACTATCAGGACGCGGGCACGACAGCGCCGCGGTTGAAAACGCGTCGCGGCTCGTAAGGGCTGCGGGCTTTAAGCTCATTTTGCAGATGATGACCGGACTTCCGGGCGACAGCGACGAAAGCTGCATCGAAACGGTAAGGCGTATCATCGCTCTTGAGCCCGACGGCGTGCGTATATATCCGACGGTCATAGTGCGTGATACCGTACTGTGCGACCTATGGCGTGCGGGAAGCTATAAGGAGCACACGGTCGAGGATGCCGTGCGGGTTTGTGCCAAGATCGTTCCGATGTTTGAAGCGGCGGGCATACCGATAATCCGCATGGGCTTAAATCCCACGGAGGAGCTGTCCGGCGGCGATGCTCTGGGCGGCGCGTACCACCCGGCGCTCGGCGAGCTCGTGCACTCGCGCATAATGCTTCAAAAGGCGCGTGAGCTTCTTGCCGGAACGCCGCCGCAAAGCCGCGTAACGCTCGGCGTTAACCGCTCGGACGTTTCAAAAATGGTCGGGCAGCACCGCTGCAATGTGAAGGCGCTTACGCGGGAGTTTTCGCTGCGGGAGCTCAAAATTCGTGAAGCAAGTGTAAAAAGTGGCGAAATAAGCATAGTCGGTCTTGATTAAGGCACTGCTTTATTATAAAATATATTGAATGAACTGAAATAATGAGGTAGAACTTTTGTATTTAAAAGCACTCGAATTGCAGGGCTTCAAGTCCTTTCCGGACAAGACCCTCATAAAATTTGAAAAGGACGTCACAGCGATAGTCGGCCCCAACGGCTCGGGCAAGTCGAACATATCCGACGCGATACTGTGGGTCATGGGCGAGCAGCGCTCAAAGACTCTGCGCGGCGGCAAGATGGAGGACGTTATCTTCGGCGGCACGGAAAAGCGCGGCGCTCTTGGCTTTGCGCAGGTAACGCTCATAATCGACAACACGGAGCATATCTTCGACTGCGACAGCACCGAGCTCATGCTCACACGCCGCTATTACCGCAGCGGCGACAGCGAATATTACATAAACCGCGAGGCCGTGCGCCTGAAGGATATCAACAGCCTTCTCATGGATACCGGTCTCGGCAGAGACGGTTATTCGATCATCGGTCAGGGCAAGATCGCCGATATCGTGTCCAATAAAAGCTCGGATCGCCGCGAGGTGTTCGAGGAAGCGGCCGGAATATCGCGCTACCGCAGCCGCAAGGAGGAATCCGAGCGCAAGCTTGAAAAGACGGAGGAGAACCTCCTTCGCATAAACGATAAGATAGACGAGCTCGAGCTTCAGGTCGAACCCCTGCGCCGCCAGTCTGAGACGGCGAAAAAATATCTCGTCCTGCGCGACGAGCTGCGCGTGCGCGAGATATCCGTCTGGATGGCGACACTGGATAAGCTGCACGATCAGGCGCAGACGGTAAACGCCGATTACGAAACGGCAAAGGCGGAGCTCGACGAGGCCCACCGCAGTCTTGAGGCGCTGTACGCCTCCGCCGGAAGCATATCCGAGCGTATGCACGAGAAGGATATCGAGGCCGATAAGGCACGCGAGCGCCTTTCGCAGACCGAGGCAAGGGCTGCCGACTGCGATTCACGCGCGGCGGTACTAAAGGCAAACATAAAAAGCAGCGGCGAATCCGTAGAGCGCATGAAAAGCGACATTGCCGGAGCGCAGACACGCCTCGGCGAGATCGCCCGTCAGATAGAGGAAAACGAGAACAAGGCAAAGGAGCTCTCGGAAAGCATTTCCGGGCTCACGGATAAGGAAAAGGGCAGCGCAAACGTCATAGAGGGCTGCCGCATGAAGCTGCAAAGCCGTGAGAATGCGGCCGCACAGCTCAGAGAAAAGGTAAACCGCCTGTCCGTTGACTGCCGCAGCATGGATGCAAGAATACACATGCTCGCGGAAATGGAAAAGGAGTACGAGGGCTTTTCCAAGGCGGTCAAGACCGTCATGCGCGAAGCGGGCAGGGGGAACCTGCGCGGCGTTCACGGTCCTGTGGCAAACCTCATAAAAACCGATAACGAGTACGCGCAGGCGATCGAAACTGCGCTGGGCGCTGCCATGCAGAATATAGTTATCGACACGCAGAACGACGGCCGCAGCGCTATCGAAATGTTAAAGCGCCTTGACTCCGGCCGCGCGACCTTCCTGCCGGTCGATACCGTCCGCGGCGGCGTTATGAAGGATGCGCCCGTAAACGATCCGGGCTTTGTGGGAGTTGCTTATGACCTTGTGAGCTTCGATAAGCGCTACGACGGCATATTCGCAAACCTCCTCGGCCGCACCGTCGTTGCCGAAACGCTGGGTGACGCCGTGCGCATGTCAAAGTCAAACGGCAACCGCCTGCGCATCGTCAGCCTTGACGGACAGCTTATAAATGCCGGCGGCTCGATGACCGGCGGCAGCGCCGCACGCGGCACGGGCATACTCTCCCGCGCAAACGAGCTCGAGGAGCTCAAAAAGAACAGACAGAGCCTCGGAAAGCAGTACGAAGCGGCGCAGACGGAGCTTGAAAAATCGGTAAACGCCCTGTCGGGACTCAGATACGAGCTCGACGCGGCGATCGAGGAGCGCGCCGAGATCCAGCGCGACAAGGCCTCCTGCGAGGCGGAAATGCGCGCGACCAGGGCCTCTGCCGGTCAGCTCAGGGCGCTGTCGGAAAGCCTGTCGGGCGACAGCGAGCTAAGGAAAGCCGCGATCGAAAAGGCACAGAAAAGCTGCGAGGAGATAAAGGCGCAGCTCAATGCCGTCCTGAAGCAGCGTGAGGATATCATGTCGCAGGCCGAGAAGATAAAGGCCGAGATAGCGGAGATAAACGCAAAGCGTCTTGAGCTTGAAGGCCGCAGAACGAAGGCCGATAAGGACAGTCAGGAGTCAAACCGCCGCCTGCTCGAGCTTGAGCGCAGCGTCGCAAGGCTGGAGCAGAAAAAGCTCTCCGCCGAGATGGAGGAAAAGCAGATACTCGATAAGCTCTGGGATAACTATGAGCTCAGTCACTCCGCGGCGCAGCAGCTCCGCCAGCCTGTTGAGAACCTGCAGAAGGAGTCGCGCGGCATAAGCGACCTGCGCCGCCAGATATCGGCTCTCGGCACGCCGAACATAGGCGCAATCGAGGAATTTGAACGCGTGAACACGCGCTATGAGTTCCTTACCGGCCAGCGCAGCGACATTGAGAAGGCAAAGAAAGAGCTTCTGGGCATAATAAACGATGTTACAAACGAGATGAAGGAGGTATTCCTCGGCCAGTTCAAGCTCATTGACGAGAACTTCCGAGAGACCTTCCTCGAACTTTTCGGCGGCGGCAAGGCCTCCGTCATACTTGAAGACGAGAACGATCCGCTTGAATGCGGCATCGAGATAAAGGTGCAGCCGCCCGGCAAGGCGGTGTCGAATATAAGCCTCCTGTCCGGCGGCGAAAAGGCCTTTGTTGCTATTGCGCTTTACTTTGCGATACTCAAGGTGCGTCCGACACCGTTCTGCGTAATGGACGAGATCGAGGCCGCGCTCGACGAGGCAAACGTTATCCGCTACGCCGAATATATGCGCAGAATGTGCGACAGGACGCAGTTTATAGTTATAACCCACCGCCGCGGCACGATGGAGGAGGCCGACCACCTCTACGGCGTGACGATGCAGGAAAAGGGCGTTTCCAAGGTAATAGAGCTCGATCTCGACCAGGCGCAGCGCTCGATCGAAAATGACTGAGGAGGAACACAATGGGCTTTTTTGATAAAATGTTTTCCGGTCTTTCAAAGACCAGAAAGAATATAGAGGAGCTTGAAGAAGTATTCCGCAACTACGATATCGACAGCGAGGATTTCTACGACGAGCTCGAGGAAATGCTTATTATGGCCGATGTCGGCGGCGAGACTACGGCGCAGATAATGATGGACTATAAGCGCATACTCCTGCGCTGCCGTATAAACAAGGGTGCTCAGGCGAAGGAGGCCTTCGTCGAATATATGCAGGATATGCTCGGCACGATGGACACGGGCCTCAAGCTCACGACAAAGCCGTCGGTCATACTCATGGTCGGCGTCAACGGCGTCGGCAAGACGACGACCATCGGCAAGCTGTCTGCAAGCCTCAAGGCAGAGGGCAAAAACGTTCTGCTGTGCGCGGGCGATACCTTCCGCGCCGCCGCAGCCGAGCAGCTCGGCGTCTGGGCGGAGCGTTCGGGAGTGGATATTGTGCGCCACGAGGAGGGCAGCGACCCGGCCGCCGTCGTGTATGACGGACTGTGCGCCGCGAAGGCACGCGGGACCGACGTTGTTATAATCGACACGGCAGGCAGGCTGCACAATAAGGCAAACCTCATGAACGAGCTCAATAAGATAAGCCGCGTCGTCCGCCGCGAGCTCCCCGATGCCGACGTCGAAACGCTTATGGTACTCGACGCCACAACGGGTCAGAACGGCCTTATTCAGGCAAAGCAGTTTCTCGAGACTGCCGGGCTCACCGGCATCGTGCTCACAAAGCTTGACGGTACTGCCAAGGGCGGCATAGTTTTCGCAATATCAAACGAGCTCAAGCTCCCTGTAAAATATGTCGGCGTGGGCGAGGGAATAGACGATCTTATCCCGTTTGACCCCAAAAACTTCGTGGAGGCGCTGTTTAAATAATGAAGCTCATACTTGCAAGCAATAACGCAAAAAAACTCGCAGAGCTAAAGGCGATACTGTCCGATATGGACTTTGAGATACTCTCGCAGCGCGAAGCTGGCTGCAATTTTGAGGTAGACGAGACGGGCACAACCTTTGCCGAGAATGCCTATCTCAAGGCCAAAGCCGTCTTTGACGCAACAGGCGAGGCAACTGTTGCCGACGATTCCGGCCTTATGGTCGAGGCGCTGGGCGGCGAGCCGGGCGTGTATTCGGCGCGCTATGCCCCCGGCGGTCATGACGCAAGCGACGAGGAAAAGTACATGTATCTGCTGTCAAAGCTCGAGGGAGAAGAGAACAGAAAGGCAAAATTCGTGTCCAGCATATGCTGCCTGCTGCCCGGCGGAGCGGAAATTCGCGCCGAGGGCGAGTGCCCGGGGCAGATACTCACCGAGCCTCACGGCGTCGGCGGCTTCGGCTACGACCCGGTGTTCATGCCCGACGGCTACCCGGACAGCATGGCCGTGCTCGGTCAGGAGACGAAAAATAAAATATCACACAGGGCGCGTGCGCTCGCAAAATTCAAAACGGAACTGAGGAATATAAATGGCACTGACAAGTAAACAGAGAGCCCAGCTCAGAGGTCTGGCTATGACCGAGGATACGATCATCCAGATAGGCAAGGGCGGAATAACGGAAAACACCGTAACGCAGGTAAAGGACGCGCTCAAGGCGCGCGAGCTCATAAAGGGCAGGGTGCTGGAAAACAGCCTGCTTACCGCGCGTGAGGCAGCCGACGCTCTGGCGGAGGCCTGCTCTGCCGAGACCGTGCAGACGATAGGCAGCAAGTTCGTCCTGTATAAGCGCAACGAGAAAGAGCCTAAAATAGCTCTTGTAAAAGACAAGAAAAAATGAAGATTGCAATTTACGGCGGAAGCTTCAACCCGCCGCACTGCGGGCATGTCGAGGCGGCCTATGCCGTGTCGGAGTGCCTGCGGCCGGACAAAATGCTTATAATACCGGCGAGCATACCGCCGCACAAGGAGCTTGCCGGAGGCAGCCCTGACGTCAATGAGCGTCTTGAGCTCACAAGGCTTGCCTTTGATGGCATCCCGAATGCCGAGGTGTCGGACATCGAGCTTCGGCGCGAGGGCAAGAGCTACTCGGCCGATACGCTCGAGGAGCTCATGAAGCTGTATCCCGACGCGGAGTTTACCTTCGTCATGGGCAGCGATATGCTCTTCAGCTTTGAGGAGTGGTACAGGTTCCGCTTCCTTCTGGAGCACATGACTCTCGGCGTGTTCTGCCGCTGCGAGGGCGAAGATGCGCGGATTATGGAACATGCGGCCTATCTAAAACGTCAATATGGTGCACGTTGTGTGTTCATTAACCACGAGCCCAAGCCCATGTCCTCGTCCGATATACGCGATATGCTGCCGAACAGGCGCGGCGCGTCGTACCTGCCGGAGACTGTGTATGCGCGGATAATAAAAAACGGCGACTATGCTGCAAAGCCGGAGCTTTACTGGCTGCGCGAGAAGGCCTACGCCATGCTTGCACCCAAGCGCGTTGCCCACGTTGTCGGCGTCGAGTCCGAGGCCGTCACCCTCGCACAGCACTGGGGAGAGGATCCCGAAAATGCCGCGGAGGCCGGAATTCTGCACGATATTACGAAAAAACTTGTATTATCCGACCAATTGATATTGTGCAGGAAGTATGATATCATAAACGATACCGAAGAAGAGGGAAACGTGAAGCTTCTTCACGCAAAGACGGGCGCCGCACTGGCAAAGGATCTTTTCAACATAAGCGATGAGGTCTATGATGCCATCCGCTGGCATACTACCGGAAAGCCCGACATGACTCTTCTTGAAAAGATAGTCTACATGGCCGATTACATCGAGCCCAACCGTGATTTCGAGGGCGTGGACAAGCTCAGAAGGCTTGCTTACGAGGACCTGGACGCGGCAATGACACTGGGACTTGAAATGAGCCTTGAAGATATAAGAAGCTATGGGCAGGAGCCGTATTATGCTACGGTCGAGGCCTATGAGTGGTACAAAGAGCATACGGCTCTGCAATAACGGCAGGGGTGCCGAAAGAGAAGGGAAAACAATATGCAGCTATTCGGAGGCAAAAAAAGCGGCAAGCATTCAGAAAACGGCCGCACGACCGAAAATTACGACAACTACGATTACGACTATGATTATGACGAGCAGCCCGTGCAGCCGAAGGGCGGCAGCGGCGGCAAAAAGCCTAAGAAAAAGGGCAAGGCCGGCAAGGTCATACTCATAATCCTGCTGTGCCTTATCGTTCTGCTCGCGGCAGCCTATGTGTACGTTGAGTATTTCATGGCAGCGCCCGAGAGCAATAAGGAAGGCATCAACAATAACGACGGCGAAGCGCCGGCAGACACGGTGGAGGGCAGAAAGCCCGGCGTGTATACGCTGCTCGTTGCGGGCGTTGACGTTGTCAGCAATAATACCGACACCATTATGGTCGGCAGGCTCGACACGGTAAATCACACGCTCAACGTCGTCAGCATCCCCCGCGATACGCTCACAAACCTCTCGCACGAGGTGAAGAAGGCAAACTCCGCATATCACTATGCGGCCTATTACACCAATATCGAAAGCAGCTCCTACTACGGCTGCGACCCGATAGAAACCATGCGCGAGGAGCTTATCAAGTCCTTCCTCGGCTTTGACGTTGACGGATATATCCTTGTGAACATGGACGCTGCCGAGGATGTCGTCGATGCCATAGGCGGCGTCGAGTTCGACGTTCCCTCCGGCATGGATTACGACGACCCCACGCAGGATCTGCACATTCACATACCCGAGGGTCAGCAGACGCTCAACGGCGAGCAGTTCGTGCAGCTCATGCGCTTCAGAAGCGGCTATGCCGGCGGCGATATCCAGCGTATCGACATGCAGCACGAGCTCCTTATGGCCGTTGCCAGCCAGATGATAAGCCTCAAGAATATCCCCAACCTCTCCGAGGTCATAAGCATCGTCAGCAACAATATGCAGACGAGCCTGAGCAGCGAGAATATGCTCTACTACGCAAAGGAGTTCCTGAAGCTCGACAGCAGCAATATAAAGTTCTACACCATGCCCGGCAACACCAACGGCAGCATTTTCGGCGCAAGCTATGTTTTCTGCGATATAGACGCCTGGCTCAAGATGGTCAACGATTACCTCAACCCGTGGGAGACCGACGTAACGACGCAGAACGTCAACATAGTTACCTACGAAAACGGAAACTTCTACTCCACAACCGGCGAGCTCAGGGGAGGCGTATCCTCGTTCCTAAACTACAGCTCATCGAGCAGCATGGGCATGGCAAGCGTCCTGCCGTATACAAGCAGCACAAGTCAGACAAATTCAAACAGTAAGGAAGATGACGAATGATGACACCAAGCGAGGTCGTTAAGATAGCGGCCAAAGCGCTCAATGACAAAAAAGGCAAGAATATCAAGGTCCTGAAAACCGATAAGCTCACGTCTCTGTGCGATTATTTCATTATCTGCACAGGTACATCCTCCACGCATATAAAATCTCTTACAGACGAGATCGACAAGGCCATGAGCGAGGCAGGCGAGCCTCCCATCCGCCGCGAGGGCTATCGCAGCGGAAGCTGGGTGCTTCTCGATTTCGGCTGCGTCGTGGCACATGTGTTCACCGAGGAAGCCCGCGACTTCTATAATCTTGAGCACCTGTGGTCAGACGCCGAGGAGCTCGAGCTCTCATCCCTTATAGGCCCCTGCTAAGGGGCGTCCGGACAAAAATATAAAACTATAAGGGAGTTAATTTTAAAATGAAATACGATTTTACCGCTATCGAAAAGAAATGGCAGAAAAACTGGGAAGAAACCAAGCCCTATGCGGCCGTTACCGGCGATACGACCGGCCCAAAATTCTACGGACTTATCGAGTTCCCGTATCCCTCCGGTCAGGGCCTGCACGTCGGCCATCCGCGCCCCTTTACGGCAATGGATATAGTCACGCGCAAAAAGCGCATGGACGGCTATAACGTTCTGTTTCCCATCGGCTTTGACGCCTTCGGTCTGCCCACCGAAAACTATGCCATCAAGAACCATGTGCACCCGGCAAAGGTCACGGCCGACAACATAAAGACCTTCACCTCCCAGCTCAAGATGCTCGGCTACGGCTTTGACTGGGACAGAGCGGTAGATACCACCGATCCCAAGTATTATAAGTGGACGCAGTGGATATTCCTGCAGATGTATAAGAACGGTCTTGCCTACAAGACCACCATGCCCGTCAACTGGTGTACCTCCTGCAAGTGCGTGCTTGCAAACGAGGAGGTCGTCGACGGCGTGTGCGAGCGCTGCGGCAGCGAGGTCATCCGCAAGGAGAAAAGTCAGTGGATGCTGCGCATAACCAAATACGCGCAGCGTCTTATCGACGATCTAGACGATGTCGATTACATCGAGCGCGTCAAGATCCAGCAGCGCAACTGGATCGGCCGCTCCACCGGCGCGGAGGTCACCTTCAAGACCAATATCGGCAGCGAGGTCACCGTTTACACGACCCGTGCCGATACGCTTTTCGGCACGACCTACATGGTCATTTCTCCCGAGCATCCGCTGCTCGGCGAGTGGAAGGATAAGATCAGGAACTGGGCCGAGGTCGAGGCATATCAGAACGAGGCCGCGCACAAGTCCGATTTTGAGCGCGGCGAGCTCAACAAGGAAAAGACAGGCGTCCGTCTTGACGGCATCGAGGCCGAAAACCCCGTCACTCATAAGATGCTGCCGATGTTCGTCTCAGACTATGTTCTCATGGGCTACGGCACGGGCATCGTCATGGGCGTTCCCGGCCACGATCAGCGCGACTGGGAGTTTGCGACCAAGTTCGGTCTGCCCATAGTCGAGGTCGTCTCCGGCGGCGATATCACCAAGGAGGCATTCGTCGCAAAGGACGACAGCGCCGTCATGGTAAACTCGGGCTTCCTCAACGGCATGACCGTCAGGGAAGCGATCCCCGCGATGAAAAAATACGTTGTCGAGCAGGGGATAGGCAAGGAAAAGGTCAACTACAAGCTGCGCGACTGGGTGTTCTCCCGCCAGCGCTACTGGGGCGAGCCCATCCCGATGGTAAACTGCCCGAAGTGCGGCTGGGTGCCCGTTCCCGAGGAGGAGCTCCCGCTGCTCCTGCCAGATGTCGAAAACTACGAGCCGACCGACAACGGCGAGTCGCCCATTGCGAAGATGCGCGATTGGGTCGAAACGACCTGCCCGAAGTGCGGCGGCAAGGCCGAGCGCGAGACCGATACGATGCCCCAGTGGGCCGGCTCAAGCTGGTACTTCCTGCGCTATATGGACCCGCACAACGACAAGGCGCTGGCCTCCAAGGAGGCGCTTGAGTACTGGTCGCCCGTCGATTGGTACAACGGCGGCATGGAGCACACTACGCTGCACCTGCTCTACTCCCGCTTCTGGCACAAGTTCCTGTACGATATCGGCGTCGTGCCGACCAAGGAGCCCTATGCCAAGCGCACGAGCCACGGTATGATCCTCGGCGAGGGCGGCGAAAAAATGTCGAAATCCCGCGGCAATGTCGTAAATCCCAACGATATCGTTGCGCAGTACGGCGCGGACACCATGCGTCTGCACATCATGTTCATCGGCGACTTTGAAAAGGCCGTTTCCTGGTCGAACGAGGCCGTCAAGGGCTCAAAGCGCTTCCTCGACCGCTGCTGGAACCTCATGGAGCTTGCGCAGGACGGCGACGGCTACTCGGCAAAGAACGAGGCTACCGTCCACAAGACGATAAAGAAGGTCGGCTCGGATATCGACGAGCTGAAGATGAACACCGCGATAGCGGCGCTCATGACCATGGTAAACGAGTTCTATGCAAACGGCTGCACCAAGGGCGAGGTCAAGACGCTTATTCTTATGCTCAGCCCCTTTGCGCCGCATATCGCCGAGGAAATGTGGGAGCTCATGGGCTTTGCGGCGAAAGAGGGCAAAATGGCCATGCAGATGCACTGGCCGGAGTATGACGAGGCAAAGACCGTCGACGCAACGCGCGAGATAGCGGTTCAGGTAAACGGCAAGCTCAAGACCACGATCACCGTCGCGTCCGATTCCGACGACAGCGTTATTGTCGAGGCCGCCTGCGCCGACGAGAAGATAAAGCGACTGATGGAGGGCAAGCAGCTCGTTAAGACCATTGTCGTAAAGAATAAACTTATCAACCTTATCATAAAGTAAAGGTTGACATTATGCCCGAATGTGAGTATAATATCAACGTTAAGCCATGAATTTGGCCCTTAAAGCGCCGAAAGGCGTTAATGGAGGGAGTGAAATAAATGTCTGAAGTCTATGTCAAGGAGAACGAATCTCTGGACAATGCTCTTAAAAGATTTAAGCGCAGCTGTGCCAAGGCCGGTGTACTGGCTGACCTGAGAAAGAAGGAGTACTACCAGAGCCCCAGCGTCAAGCGCCGCAAAAAGAGCGAGGCAGCACGCAAGAACAAGAATAAGCGTTACTACTGAGACGCAATTAAAATTCCGCATCTTTCGATGCGGAATTTTTTTATGTCCTGCTGGCTTTTGGGCCGGTCAACGGACCGTTTATTGACATTTTGGCGCATCCTACGATACAATGAAAGCGCAAAGGAGGCGACGTGCGATGGAAATGAACAAAACAGGGAGCCTTATAGAGCAGCTGCGCAGGGAAAAGAACATGACGCAGGCGGAGCTTGCCGGCGCTCTGTGCGTATCAAAGCAAGCCGTTTCAAACTGGGAGCGCGGTAAGCGTTTTCCCGACGTTTCGCTCATTGAGGACATTGCCGCAGTGCTCGGTCTGAGCGTTGCGGAGATCATAAAGGGTGAGCGCATACAGGAGACCACAGTCAGCAAGGAGGAGGCAGCCGTGCTCGTGCTTGAGGCACTGAGCGTTCAGAAAAACGAGCTGCGCAGGCGCTGGACTATCGTGTCGATAATGTGCGCCGCGCTCACGGCAATGGCCTGCCTCGGCTGGGACTATGCATTCTTTTACGATAAACTGATACTGCTCAATTTCGGCAGGTGGGAGGCGCTTGAAATGCTGATGGCGGCAGCCTTCGGCTGTGTTATCCGCCGCTTCAGCGCCGGCAGGAGCGAATTTTACATGTATTCACTCGCAGCAATGGGGATATGGACAGTCTGTGAGGCATTTGCCGCGGTAGGCTTCCAAAACGATGACTTTGCCGGGGCTTTCGGCCTTGTGACCGCCGCTGCCGAGGCAGCATGGTTTATCCTCTGTGGCCTTGCCGGAGCATGGATAACGCACACGGTGTTGTTTATCCTGAAAAGGGGAAAGGAGAACAGCAGTGGAAAACGATAATTCCGTCATAAGACCGCACACAAGAATAATTCTGCTGTGCGCGCTTATCACCTATGAGCTTGTTCTGCTTATCATAATGCTCGTCACGGCAAATGCCGTCGGCTTTGGAACATATATTGTAGATAAAGGTTTTGCCGCGACGATATCAACACCGCTGCTGCTTGTTCTGTTCCTGTTTGCGCTTATTTACGAGATACGGCGCTTTTGGGGCAAAAGCCAAAACCGATGGGGAAGATACGCGCTCTACGCAATTGCCGCCGTTCTGATAGTCGGAAGCACGGTTTGGTACGCAGTTCATTCACCTGTGGGCGGAAAGCACATACTCACGCCGATGCGCCAATACACCGGCGAGCTGAGCGCACCGCTGCTTATGGATATCTCGCCTGACGAGAGCGCGGAACTTGAAGCGTGGATAGAGAAAAATCCCGCGGAAAACGACGGCCATGTGGTTTATAACAAAAGCGATCTTGCAGGTAAGATCATCAGCACTCAGCAGGCTGTGCCGCCCTTTGCAGAGCCGCAGGAGGGCTTCGCCGTCCAAGAAAACTATTACAGCACAAAGCTTTATTCCGATTGCGCAAGCGAGCGCGTGGTGCGGCTGCTTGTGAACACGTGGGATTATCCTGTATCGCAGGAGGGCATGCTCAATAACGGCGCAGGCTATAAACTTTCGGAGAACGACGGTCAACACCTGATAGTTTGGCGCGGCCTGAGCGTTCTCGAAGTCGATTACTCCGGCGCTGCAAGCCTTGCCGAGCATTTGGAGCTTTACGCAAGCACCATAGACTGAAGGGAGAACCGCGATGAAAATAACAGCATGCCCGTTATGCGGCGGCGCGGTGGAGAGAGGCTATATCCAGTCCTCACGCCAAATAATTTGGAGCGGCGAAAAGAAAGAAGGCTTGTTTTTGCCCGGTGACGGAGACATTAAGATAACAGAAGGAACTCTGAAACCGGGCATCGCCGAGAGCTTTGTCTGCCGCAAGTGCAAAATGATATTTACGCCGATCGAATAAGCAAAAACCCACCTTGCGCTAATAACGCAGGGTGGGTGATTTTTATATCTCGCCGAGCACGGCGCAGACGGCATCAAAGGCCTTCTGCGCGGCAAAGGCGACGTTTTTCTCAAAGCTGCCGAGACCAGCTTCGTCCTCGGTGTCGGATATCGCGCGCACGCAGTTAAACGGAACGTTCATCGCGCTGCACACATGCGCGGCAGCAGCTGTCTCCATGTCGCAGCATACAGGGTCAAAGCGCTCGACAATGCTCCCGCGCCCCTCGCTTTCTATGAACACGTCGCCCGTAACCGTGCGGCCGCACAGGAGCCCCTGGGCGCGGCCTATATCGACTATGTCCTGCGAGCAGGCAAAGTCGGGATCGATGGCGCTCGGGTGGTAGTCGATGACAAGCTGCGGCGAGAGATCGTGATAGACGCAGTCTGTTATCATGATGCACTGGCCTATGTGAACTCCGCCCCTTATCGCACCGGCAACGCCGGACATGATCACTCTGTCCGCGCCGCAGTCGCGGATAAGCGTCATTGCGCCGAGGGCGGCGTTTACCTTTCCGAGTCCGCAGAACACGACGGATACATCGTGACCGCACAAAACGCCGTCGGCACGGAGCATTCCGTGCACTGCACTTGCCTTGCCGCCGAGCGCGGCCTTATACGGCTCAAATTCCGGCGCACAGGCGCACAGTATTCCTATTTTCATTCTTCGACCTCCCACGGTAAAGTAACGACTGCATATTCGTGCCCGACCTCGGGCAGAAACTTTTCGGTAATGTCGGCAGTCTTTATTTTCAGCGTTGATGTATTGATGCACGGATGGCAGCCTATGAACTCGTCCTCTAGCAGGTCCCCGTCTATGACAAGGTGCACCCGGCCCTTATCGTTCATGAGCCCCAGAACGCTCACCGAGCCCGGCGTTATGTCCAAAAGCTCCTGCATGTGCTCGGGTGAAGCAAACGACAGCCGCGCCGTGCCTATCTGCTTTGATAAAAGCTTTGTCTTGAAGGGCTTGTCTCCGGGCATGAGCAGCAGGTAAAACTCCGTCTGCTGCCGGTTCGTGAGAAAGAGATTTTTGCATATCTCAGCGCCAAGCGTTTTTTCTATCTCGTGGCAGGCCTCTATCGTGTCGGCGTGCCCGTGATCTACGCGCTCGTAGCCTATGCCGAGTCTGTCGAGCATATCGTAGCAGCGCTGCTCCTTCGGCAGACGTTCAGCAAGGTTTTCGGGTCTGCCGGTGTAAAGCCGTGATATTTCCATTTTCCTTTACCTCTTGTTTGACGGCAGCCAGATGCGGTTTGCCTCGGCGGCCTTAATGAGCTCATCACGGAAATCGGGATGAGCGATGCTTACGAGCGCGTCGGCGCGCTCCCATGTCGTGAGCCCGGCGAGGTTCACAACGCCGTACTCGGTCGCAATATAATAGGCAAGCGAGCGCGGCGTAGTCACGATATCGCCAGAGAAGGTAGGGACGATGCGGCTGTGCATGACGCCGTTTTTGTCCGTATGTGTACTGCTCATGCAGATAAAGGCCTTGCCGCCGCGCGACATCTGAGCGCCGCACACAAAGTCGAGCTGACCGCCCGTGCCGCTTATCTGCCGCGTTCCGGAGCTTTCTGAGCTTATCTGTCCGTAGAGATCGACGCCGATGCAGGCGTTAATGGACACCATGTTGTCGTTCTGCGCGATCACATAGGGGTCGTTTACATACGACAGGGGATAGCCTATATAGTCGGGATTATCGTCGAGCCAGGCGTTGAACTCATGGCTGCCTATGGCCAGGCCGAGCACGCCCTTGCCGGGATGCAGCGTCTTTTTCGCGTTTGTGAGCTTCCCGGCCCTGAACATTGCAAGGTACCCGTCCGAGCACAGCTCGGTGTGCATGCCGAGATCCTTGAGATCACTGTCGGCGATAAGCTCGCCCAGGGCATTCGGCATCCCGCCTATGCCCAGCTGCACGCAGGCGCCGTTATTAATATACGGCAGCAGAAGATTTGCTATCGTCACATCGGTCTCGGACGGCGCGGGGTTCGGCATTTCAAAAAGCGGAGGGTCTCCGGTCTCGACTATGTGATCAACCTCGGAGATATGTATCCGCGCTTCTTCGCTGCCCTTTATGCGCGGAATATTCCGGTTCACCTCTACAATGACGGTTTTCGAGTTATCGGCAATGCACTTTGAAAGCCCCAGGGATGGGCCGAAATAAAAATAGCCCTCGTCGTCCATGCCCGACACTGCGGCCATGCACACATCCGACGTGAGAAAATTCTTATAGTACCATGCGAGATTTCTGAACACCATCGGCTCGAAGAAGGCTCTGCCTTTGTCGCACATTCTGCGCTCGTAGCCCGAGCAGTGCCAGGTGTTGTACACAAAGTGCTCCATTTCCGGGTCGCACTCAATAACCTGTATCGGTCCGAAAATGAGGTCGCCGCGTATCTTGACGCCCCGCAGCTCGTCGCGCCGCTTTGCCAGCGCGGCATCGCACACGGCGGGAAAGCCGAGGTTCGAGGTGTATTCGACCCAGTCGCCGCTCTTTACGCATTTGACGGCATTTTCGGCGCTTGTGAGCTTTGCCTTATATTCACTTAAAAAGCCCATGTCAGACCTCCTAACTGTAATGGGTATATTATCGCATATTTTCGTCAGCCGCGCAACTTGTAAAAATACGATAGGCGGTATATAATTATTTATCATTTTTCAGAGGTTTTAATATGAAGCTTTGCAGCGAGCAGCAACTTGATACCGTAAAGACCTTCGAGTGCGGTCAGTGCTTCCGCTGGAACCGCGGAGACGACGGCGTCTACCGCGGCGTGGTGGACGGCCATTACGCTGAAGTCACGGTAAAGGACGGCGAGGTTTACATAACATCGGACGCGCCGGAGGATGTCTGGCCGCGCTATTTTGACCTTGACACAGACTACGCCGATATCAGCAGCGCGTTTACGGGGCGGTATCTTGAAGAATGCGTCCGCTACGGCAGCGGCATCCGCATCCTGCGGCAGGACAGCTGGGAGGCGCTGTGCTCGTTTATCATATCCCAGTGCAATAACATAAGCCGCATAAAAGGCATCGTCGAGCGCCTGTGCGAGGGCTTCGGCGATATGATACATACGGGCGATAAGACATACTACTCGTTTCCGGGCGCGGAGCGCCTTGCCGCACTTGAGCCGGAGGAGCTTGCCTGCATACGGGCAGGCTACAGAGCCGAGTATATAATCTGCGCCGCCCGCGCCGTCGTAAACGGCGATATAGACCTCGAAGCTCTGAAAAAATGCGATTATAAGCAGGCGATAAAGACCCTGCGGACGCTGCGCGGCGTCGGCGAAAAGGTCGCAAACTGCGTTGTGCTTTTCGGACTGTGGCACATGGAGGCCTTTCCGATCGACGTCTGGATGAAGCGGGCGCTCAAAGAGAACTTCCCGCCTGATTTTTCGCCGGAGTCGCTCGGAAGCTATGCGGGGCTTGCCCAGCAGTACATTTTTTACTACGCAAGAAGCAGGGGGAAGGAAAATGAAATATAAGCTTTTGGCAGCCGACATGGATTCTACGTCATTGAATTCAAAAAAGGAGCTCACGCCGCGGACCGTTGCGGCCATGGAAAAGGCGATAGAGCAGGGTAAAACCGTAGCTTTTTCAACGGGACGCAGCATAAGCCTCGTGCAGCCGTATATAGACATGGTGCGCGGCATGCGCTATGCCGTGACCGGCGCCGGAGCCTCCGTCATAGATACATACACCAAGGAAAAGCTGTTCTATAAGACGATAGAGCCCGAGACGGTCAAATATATTGCGGCCCGCGCCGCCGGCTACGTCATGCCTATACTTTTCATTGACGACAATACCTACAGCAGCTCCTGGTGCGTCGATAACTGCGCCGACTTCGGCCTGAGCGCCTATGAGCCGATATACAGACGGGGCATGAAGCTTGTAGACGACGTGTTTGCCATGTTCATGGCCGACCCAAAGCCTGTTGAAAAGCTCAATCTGTTCTTTGCCGAGGACGGCGAAGCCGACAGAGTGTACGAGCAGATAAAGACTCTCCCCGTGAGCTTCACCTGCCGGTCGCCGCACTGCCTCGAGATAAACGCGAGCGGCGTGAGCAAGGCCGGAGGCCTGCGCGCCCTGTGCGATGCCCTCAATGTCGACATGTCCGAGTGCATTGCCATAGGCGATGCCCAGAACGATGAGGAAATGCTCAAAGCCGCGGGACTCAAGGCGGCTATGGCAAACGGCAGCGACAGAGTCAAGGCCATTGCCGACGTCATAGCGCCCGACTGCGACAGCGACGGCGTCGCGGCCATAATTGAACAATATTTGCTTGATTAGATAAAATTATTATAGTATAATAAACTGATAGTCTGACTTTTGGAGTGAGCGTTATGGACGAAAAGATAATGCAGCTTAAAAAATGGATAGACGACAGCGACAATGTCGTGTTTTTCGGCGGAGCCGGAGTTTCGACCGAAAGCGGAATACCTGATTTCCGCAGCGTTGACGGCCTGTACAATCAGAAGTGGAAGTACCCGCCCGAAACAATACTGAGCCATTCGTTTTTCGTGCGCTTTCCCGAGGAGTATTACCGCTTCCACAGGGAAAAGCTCGTCATAGACGGCGCAAAGCCGAACGCCGCACATCTTAAGCTTGCCGAGCTTGAGCAAAAGGGCAAGCTGCGCGCCGTCGTTACTCAGAATATCGACGGGCTGCATCAGGCGGCAGGCAGCAAAAAGGTGCTCGAGCTGCACGGCAGCATTCTGCGCAGCTACTGCTCCGCGTGCGGAAGACCCTATCCCGCGGATAAGATGAACCACGGCGAGGGCGTGCCTCACTGCTCCTGCGGCGGAGTTATCCGTCCGGATATCGTCCTGTATGAGGAGCCCTTGGACGAGAAGATCGTAAGCGAGGCCGTGCGCGTCATATCGGAGGCTGAGGTGCTCATAATCGGCGGCACGAGTCTGAATGTATACCCGGCAGCCGGACTTATAAACTATTACCGGGGAAATAAGCTTGCCCTCGTCAACCTGAGCAGAACGCCGTATGACGACGAGGCAGACCTTGTTATAAACGAAAAGATCGGAAAGGTATTCAGCCAGCTTTGAGTAGAATAGATGTTTTAGGCGTCGGATTTGACAACCTGACGAGAGATAATGCGATAGAAATGTGCAAAAGGCTCATAGACGAGCACAGAAGCGCATATATGGTAACGCCGAACCCGGAGATAGTCATGGCGGCCTGGGAAAATCCCGAGCTGAACGAGGCCATACGCAAAGCGGATCTGGTCATACCCGACGGTATCGGCGTGGTCAAGGCGGCACGGATCATCGGAACGCCGCTTAAAGAGCGTCTGCCGGGCATTGAGATAGGCGAGGCGGTGCTCAGCTATGCGGCCGAGAGCGGAAAGAGCGTTTTCCTGCTCGGCGCCAAGCCCGGAGTGGCGGATGCCGCGGCGGAGAAAATGCGTGAGCTTTTCCCCGGCATTAACGTCTGCGGCACGAACGACGGCTATTTCAGGGAAGACGGCCCCGTGGTCGAGAAGATAAACGCCGCGAACCCGGATTTCCTCATGGTCTGTCTCGGTGCACCGAAGCAGGAGCTCTGGATGGCGAAAAACGCAGCGGCGCTCAATGTCGGCCTCATGGCAGGGCTCGGCGGCTCGCTTGACGTTTTCGCAGGAACCGTTCCCCGCGCACCGAAGGCATGGCAGAAAATGAACGCCGAATGGCTTTACCGCTGTCTGAAGGAGCCGTGGCGCTTCAGGCGCATAGCGCGCCTGCCGCTGTTTATCGTTAAGGCGTGGATAAAACGCATAAGGAAGTTATTCAATGAAAAAGGGTAAGCTCATCGTATTTGAGGGCATCGACGGCAGCGGCAAGTCCGCGCATTACCGCAGGGTGTGTGCCCGCCTCGAGAGCGAGGGTATAAACTATCATCATATCGTATTCCCGCGCTATGACAATGACAGCAGCGCGCTTATAAGAATGTACCTCGGCGGCGACTTCGGCTCAAACCCGAACGATGTCAACGCCTATGCCGCGTCAAGCTTCTACGCCGTTGACCGCTATGCCGCTTACAGGACGGACTGGGGCGGGATATATAACTCCGGCGGCTTTATCCTGTCGGACAGATATACGACCTCGAACGCCGTTCATCAGGGCGCAAAGCTCCAAGATGAGGAGCTGCCCGGATTTTTTGAGTGGCTTTACGATTTCGAGTATGTAAAGCTCGGCCTGCCGAAGCCTGATCTTGTCATTTACCTCGATGTCGATATCGAGACCTCGCTCAGGCGAATGAAGCGCCGTCAGGAGAAAACGAACACCTCGGCAGACATTCACGAGAAGGATATCCGCTATCTCGAAAACTGCCTGCGCGTCGCCGATAAGGCGGCCGATCACTACGGCTGGACTCGCATACCTTTCATGAAGGACGGCCTTGAGCGCGAGCTGGAAGAAAAGCATGAAGAGATATACTCGATCATCAAGTCAGCTCTGTGAGGAAAAACGTGCCCTGCGCCTGCTGAAAACGGCGCAGATCGAAAGCCTCGGCGAGGATTACATCCGCGAAAGCGACGAGGCTATATTAAATAAGCTTTTGAGCCTCGATGAGTTCAGACGCGCCGGTACCGTGTTTTTATATCACAGCATCGGCCGAGAGGTATCCACCGTGAAGCTCATAGAGCTGCTGCTTCGTGAGAAACGGCGCACGGCGCTCCCCGTGAGCGGTGCGGGCGGGATCATGAAGTTTTACCCGCTCGAGAGTGTTTCGCAGCTGCGGCAGGGGAGATACGGCATACCCGAGCCTCCGGAAACGCTGGCCGTGAGGCCCGATGGCGGCGATATCATCATCGTTCCGGCGCTGTGCTGCGACAGGCGCGGCCACCGCCTCGGCCACGGAGCGGGGTATTACGACCGATACCTTGCCGAGACCTCATGCTTCAGCGTCTGCCTTTGCAGAAGCGCTCTTCTTGAGGACAGTCTGCCTGTCGACGGCACGGACATAAGGGTATCAATGGTTTTGACGGATTAAGCAGAAAAGGGCTCTTTTCAGAGCCCCGGATTGTCAGCAGCCGCAGCCGCTGCTGCAGCCGCTGCTGCAGCCGCAGTTTCCGCTGCAGCTGCTGCCGCAGCCGAAGAAGAGGATTATGAGTATGAGAATGATCCAGATGCAGCTGTTGTTATTGTTGCAGAACATATATATTACCTTTCCCCGCGCATAAAATTCCGCAGTTCGATCCGGCGCGGCGGACGCACGACACGAAGATTATCACACATTAGCGCAGCTCTCGCTGCGTCTGCTGTATACTATGCCGCGGCGGCAAATCAGGTTACGGCCTGCAAAGGAGATTTTTTATGGCTGATAAGAAAACAGATTTTGACGAGCTTTTCGGTAAGAAGGACCCCGGCAAAAAGCCCGTAAAAAAACAGGCGGCACCGGCGCAGAAAAAAGCGCCAGCGCAGCAGGGAATGAGCACAAACGCAGCCGCAAAGGAAAATAAGAGCGGCCTTGCGGGCGGTGCACTGTACTTTTTGTTTGTTATAAGCGTCAGCGTCATTCTGGCCTGCCTTGCCTGGGCGGCGGCGACGGATGTTCTGGGCTTCAAATCCTCGGACACTGTTGCGCAGATCACTCTTGACAAGGACAGCTTTACCTACAAGGAAGTCGAGGTCACGGATGATGACGGCAATACAAAGACGAAGAAGGTCCACTATGCCGACGTCGGATACGTTGCCGACCAACTCAAGGACAACGGCATTATAAAATACAAGTGGCTGTTCAAGATATTTGCCTCCGTGTACAATGCCGACGAGAAGATAGACCCCGGCACATACGAGCTCAAGGCGATCTACGACTATAAGGCGCTCGTAAAGAAAATGACATCCGGCTCCGGTGCGATGGTCACAAAGAAGATAACCTTCCCCGAGGGCTACACGATGCGCCAGATCTTCAAAAAGCTTGACGCGGAGGGCGTGTGCGACTATGACGAGCTCATGGATGCCGCGGCAAACTCCACCTTCAGCTATTCGTTCCTCGAGGGAACGGAAAAGGGTGATGCCAGCAGGCTCGAGGGCTTCCTGTTCCCGGATACCTATGAATTTTACGAGGGTATGCCTGCGGCGAGCGCGATCAACAAGTTCCTCGAGGTGTTCCATTACAGGATGACGGCCGAGATGCTCAAATGGCAGGAGGAAAGCGGCTACACCATGCGCCAGATCATAACGATCGCGTCAATGATCGAGAAGGAAGCGGCAAACGATTCGGAGCGCTATACCATCGCCTCCGTTATATACAACCGCCTGAACAAGGACTGGCCGCTTCAGATAGACTCCACCACGCTCTACGAGTACCCCGACCACGAGGGCGCACCCACGGCTGAGATGCTTGCCAAGGACAGCCCCTACAACACCCGCATAAGCAAGGGCCTGCCCCCGTCCCCGATATGCAGCCCCGGCATTACGTCGATAAAGGCGGCATTGCAGCCGAGCAGCACGAATTACATGTACTATGCGCTCAATACGGCCACCGGCGAGCACGAATTCTTCACGAGCGCCGACGCCTTCAACGCCTTTGTCGCAACGCAGAATTATGAATGACATTAAGCCCGAACTTCTTGCTCCGGCCGGAGATGCCGAGCGCCTTGAGATGGCGCTCCACTACGGCGCGGATGCCGTTTATCTTGCCGGTAAGCGCTTCGGAATGAGGGCCTCTGCGGGAAATTTCTCAATGGACGAGCTTGCCTCGGCCTGCGAAAAAGCTCATGAAAAAGGCGCAAAGGTGCATCTTACCTGCAACACACTGCCGCGCGAGGATGAGCTTGGGGCACTGCCGGACTTTCTGCGCGAGGCGGAAAATGCCGGAGCAGACGCGTTTATAATCGCCGACCTCGGCGTTATGAAGGCAGCCGAGAGGTACGCACCCGACGTGCAGCGCCATGTCAGCACCCAGCTCGGCGTGATAAACAGCGCAACGGCAAACGTCTTGTACGATATGGGCGCGAGCCGCGTAGTGCTTGCCCGCGAAACGCCGATGCGCGATATATTCGAGATCCGGGCAAACACGCCTAAGGAGCTTGAGATAGAGGCCTTTGTCCACGGCGCGATGTGCGTGTCCTTTTCCGGACGCTGCCTGCTGTCAAACTATCTGACAGGCCGCGACGCGAACAGGGGAGCATGCGCCCAGCCCTGCCGCTGGCGCTACCGCCTCGTTGAGGAAAAGCGCCCCGGCGAGTATTTCGATATAACGGAGGACAAGGGTACGTTTATCATGAATTCGCGCGATATGTGCATGATAGACCACATACCCGAGCTCATAGCAGCCGGAGTCACGAGCTTCAAGATAGAGGGCAGAATGAAGTCTGCTTACTATGCCGCCGCCGTCACGAACGCCTACCGCCACGCGATAGACTGTGCGCTAAGAAACGAGCCGCTTCCGGAGGTGTGGCGGAGCGAGGTCGATAAGCTCAGTCACCGCCCCTACTGCACCGGCTTTTATTACGGCGACCCCGGTCAGCACTATTCGGAAACGAGCTATTACTCGGACGCCGAGGTCTGTGCCGTTGTCGAGGAATGCGATGCCGACGGCAACGCCGTTTTGACGCAGCGCAACCGCTTCTGCATCGGCGATACGGTCGAGCTTATGACAAACGACCATGAGCCGGCTGCGTTCACCGTTCAATATATGGAAAACGCCGACGGCGAGGCGATAGACTCGACGCCGCACGCGATGATGACGATAAAAATGAAGCTGCCCCTGCCGTGCAGCCGCCTGTCGATATTAAGGCGCCTAAAGCAAGATAAGTAAAAAGGAGAAAGATATATGAAAGCATACGGAGTAAACGAATTGAGAGAGATGTTCCTGAGCTTTTTTGAGAGCAAGGGCCATCTGAGACTGCCCAGCTTTTCGCTGGTCCCGCAGAACGACAAATCCATTCTGCTCATAAATGCGGGCATGACGCCGATGAAGCCCTGGTTTAAGGGCGAGCAGATCCCGCCGCGCAGACGCGTGTGTACCTGCCAGAAGTGCATCCGCACCGGCGATATCGACAATGTCGGTCACACCGCGCGCCACGGCACCTATTTTGAGATGCTCGGCAACTTCTCCTTCGGCGACTACTTCAAGCACGAGGCGATAGCATGGAGCTGGGAGTTCCTTACGAGCGAGGAGTGGGTAGGCCTCGATCCGGACAGGCTCTATCCCTCGGTGTATCTCGATGACGACGAGGCGTGGAACATCTGGCACGACGAGATCGGCATACCCGCCGAGAGAATATTCCGCTTCGGCAAGGAGGATAACTTCTGGGAGCACGGCGCAGGCCCCTGCGGCCCCTGCTCGGAAATATATTATGACCGCGGCGAGGAATACGGCTGCGGCAAGCCCGGCTGCACGGTCGGCTGTGACTGCGACCGCTATATCGAGGTCTGGAACAACGTTTTCTCGCAGTTTGACAACGACGGCCACGGCAATTACACCGAGCTTTCGCAGAAAAATATCGACACCGGCATGGGCCTTGAGCGACTGGCGGTCGTGTGTCAGGGCGTAGACTCGCTGTTTGACGTCGATACGGTCATGAATATAACCCACAAGGTCTCGGAGATCACCGGCGCACATTACGGCGAGAGCGAAAAGCGCGACGTGTCCCTGCGCGTTATCACCGACCATATCCGCAGCGCGACCTTCATGATCTGCGATGGTATCCTTCCGTCGAACGAAGGCCGCGGCTACGTCCTGCGCAGGCTTCTGAGAAGAGCCGCACGTCACGGGAAGCTCCTGAGCGTCAACGAGCCCTTCCTGTACGGCGTTATAGATACCGTTATACACGAAAACGAGTGCCAGTACCCGGAGCTGCGCGAGAAGCAGCAGTATATAACCCGCGTCGTCAAGAGCGAGGAGGACAGCTTCGCCAAGACCATCGACGCAGGCATGCAGATATACGGCAGCCTGCTTGAGGAGCATAAGGCAAAGGGCGAAACGGTTTTCTCCGGTGCCGACGCCTTCAAGCTCTACGATACCTACGGCTTCCCCGTGGATATGACTGCGGAGATGCTTGTCGACGAGGGCATGACGCTTAATACGGACGAGTTCAAGGCTCTCATGGAGGAGCAGCGCGTCCGCGCCCGTGAGGCACGAAAGGCTCTCGGCGACCTCGGCTGGGAGGGCATAGACTTCGGCCTTGACGCTACGCCGACCGAGTTTACGGGCTACGATAAGCTCACCGATACGTCGAAGGTCCTCGCCATCGTAAACGGCGATGAGCTTGCCGGTGAGATCAGCGAGGGCTGCGAGGGCATTCTTGTCCTGGACAAGACCCCGTTCTATGCCGAGATGGGCGGCCAGCTCGCCGACAAGGGCGAGATCGGCTTCAGCCTTGAGGATGTCGAGAACGGACAGCTGACGAGGTTTGTCGTCAATAACGTCAAAAAGGATAAGGGCAACAAGTATCTGCACTACGGCGTGTGCGTCTCCGGCGCGATATCCGTCGGCGAGGAGGTCGTGGCCTCCGTCGATCCCGAGCGCCGCAGAGCGGTGTCCAGAGCACACTCGGCAACGCATCTGCTGCATGCGGCTCTGCGCGAAACGTTGGGCGAGCATGTGCATCAGGCGGGCTCTCTCGTAGATGCCGACTATCTGCGCTTTGACTTTACGCACTTTGAGGCCATGAGCCCCAAGGAGGTCGCGCAGGTGGAGGATGCCGTCAATAACGCAATTCTCGACGGCGCGGATATAACGGTTCGTGAAATGAGCCTTGAGGATGCCAGAAAAAGCGGCGCGACCGCTCTGTTCGGCGAAAAGTACGGCGATGTCGTGCGTGTCGTGAAAATGGGTGACTACAGCACCGAGCTCTGCGGCGGCACTCATCTTGACAACACCGCAAAGGTCGGCATGTTCCACATAACGAGCGAATACTCCGTGGCAAGCGGCGTTCGCCGCATCGAGGCCGTAACGGGCAGAAAATACCTTGAAATGTCCAAGCGCTCCTATCTCACCGTTGCGCGCGCGGCCGAAAGCCTCAAGGCAAAGCCCGGCGAGCTTCTGACCAAGGCCGAGAGCTTCGTTACCGAGGTAAAGAGCCTGCGCCAGAAGGTCGAGAAGATGAAGGACAAGATCCTTGCAAGCGATGTCGAGCGCTTCCTGTTTGCCGCAAAGAAGATAGGCGACTTTAACGTCCTGACCGCAACGCGCACCGATCTTGACGTAAACGACCTTCGTAAGATCGGCGACTTCCTGCGCGACAAGGACCCGAAGATCGTCGCGGTGCTCGCAACGGCAAACGAATCCAAGGTAACCTTCACGGCCTGCTGCGGCAAGGACGCCGTGGCTGCCGGCATCAGGGCCGGAGATATAGTCAAGGCCGTTTCCGCCGTTGCCGGAGGCAAGGGCGGCGGCAAGCCCGACTCCGCCATGGGCGGCGGCACCGAGGTGCTGAAGATGGATAACGCCCTTGCGATAGTTGACGATCTTGTTGCCGAAAAGCTCGGACTTTAATAGGAGGAATAACTAATGAGTGACTGCCTGTTCTGCAAAATAATCGCGGGGGAGATCCCCTCGACAAAGGTTTATGAGGACGAAAACGTGTTTGCGTTCCGCGATATCAACCCGCAGGCGCCGGTGCATGTGCTGGTGCTGCCCAAGGAGCATATCTGCTGCGCGGACGAGATAAATGCGGAAAACTCCGCCCTTGTCGGCAAGTGCTTTGAGGCCGTTGCCAAGATAGCAAAGAGCGAGGGCCTGACCAACGGCTACCGCGTCGTAAATAACTGCGGCGAGGACGGCGGCCAGACCGTAAAGCACCTGCATTTCCATATCCTCGGCGGCAAAAAGCTCCCCGAGGGCATGGCCTGATATTAGGATAATACAGCAAAAAAGCAGCCTCGCAGCTGCTTTTTTGCACATAAGAGGTGAGTCATGAAGTCGGTACGCATACTGTGCACGGCATCAATAGGATACTGCGCGGCGGTGTTTCTGTCGCACTATCTGCTGTTCGGCGAAAGCCTGACGGCTGTGCTGATGCTGCCTGCGGTAAGCGCACTTGCGGCACTGCTGTTTCGCGGCAGAATGCGCACGCGGCTCATAATAGCCTCGGCTGCAATGGCACTCGGCTTTGGCCACTACTGGCTGCACTACGATCAGACGGTGTCGGAATGCGAGGTGCTTGCGGGTAAGGAGATAAGCGCGGCTGCGCGCGTGTGCGATTATCCCGATGTGCGCGAGCGCTGCACTCTGCTGACGGTCAGAATAACGGACGATAAGCTTCCGAGCGTTAACGCCCTTGTTATCGACTACTCGGGCGAGGAGGCCGACTTCCTGCCGGGCGACGAGATAAGGGTGAAGCTCAAGCTTCGCAGCGTCACCGAGCGCTACGGTGAAGAGACGGACTCGAATATATCCAAGGGGCTGTATCTCAACGGCTACACCTCCGAGCGCATTGAAAAGACAGGGAGGTGGCAGGGCTCGTTTCTGTATTTCCCGAAATTTTTCGGCGCGGCCCTGCACAGCGAGATAGGTAGGCTCTTTCCGGACGATGCCGCGCCCTTTATGAAGGCTCTGCTTGCCGGATACAAGGACGATTATTACAAAAACGATAGGCTATACTCCTCGATGAACGTTGCGGGGCTTGCCCACGTCGTTGCGGTATCGGGCATGCACGTTGCCTTCCTCGTCGGCGTATTGCAGAGCATTCTGGGCAAAAACCGCAGATCGTCGCTTATCTGCATAGTCCTTGTATGGCTCTTTGTCGTCATGGTCGGCTCACCGCTTTCCGCGGTGAGAGCCGGCATAATGATAAGCATACTCATGCTTGCACCGGTGCTCGGCCGGATAAACGACCGGGCGACGACGCTGTCGTTTGCCCTTGCGCTGATACTCATGTCAAACCCCTTTTCAGCCGGAAGCGTCGCGCTTCAGCTCTCGTTCGGCGCAGTTGCGGGAATGTTCCTGTTCTCGCAGCCCGTATATGAGTATTTTGCCTCGAAGATAACGCCGCCGCGGTTTCTTAAAACGCCGATCAACTACATGGTCGCAACGCTTTCAAGCTCCCTTGCCGTGACGGTGTTCACGTTCCCGCTGCTGGCCGCGCACTTCGGCTATGTAACGCTGCTGGCGCCGCTTATGAACATACTATGCCTCTGGGCGATATCGGCGCTGTTTGCCGGAGGCTTTGCGCTGTGTGCGATGGGGCTCATTCTGCCCGCTCCTGCGTCGTGGCTTGCGGGCCTGCTGTCGTATCTTGTGCGCTATATTGCATGTGTGACGGAATACTCGGCGAAAATGCCGTTCACTGCGCTGTATACCGAAAACGCTTACGCCGTGCCGTGGCTCATTGCCTCATATGTTCTGTTCGCTGCATATTTCGTTCTGCGCAGGTATAAAAAGCTCAGCGTCTTGGTTCCGTCGGCGCTGTGCGCGGTCATGCTCTGCGGCGTGTTTTTGCTCACGGACCGCAGCATGCGTGCCGATACCGGAACGATCAGCATAATGAACGTCGGAAACGGTCAGTGCATCGCCGTGACGGAGGGCGAGAACACCGTTGTCATCGACTGCGGCAGCTACGGCATCGTTCAGAACGCGGGAAACATGCTCACGTCGTACCTACGCGCAAACGGCAGATACGATATAGACTACCTCATGCTCACGCACCTGCACACGGATCACGCCTCCGGCGTCGTGCGGCTTTTAAACCTCATGGACGTGAAAACCCTCATAATGCCCGATAATGCAGAGGATACGAGCGGCGACGGCATGCTTGAGCGGATCATTGATGCAGCCGCCGAAAACGGTACGAGGATAGTTTACATAACGCAAGACACCGACTTTACCGCAGGCACCGTAAGGCTCTCGGTATTTGAAAGCTCGGAGCTTGGAAGCCGCAGTGAGAGCGGTATTATGGCAAGGCTCAGCATAAACGACTATGATATGCTCGTTACCGGCGACGTTGAAAAGGTGGTCGAGCGCGAGCTTGTGCGCGAACACTCACTTTCCGGCACGGAGCTTCTGATCGTTCCGCACCACGGCTCAAAGTACTCGACGAGCGGTGAGCTGCTCTCGGCGCTCAGACCCGAAACGGCGGTCATATCAACAGGCTATAATTCATACGGGCATCCCACGCAGGAGACGCTCGATATGCTCGAAAAATACGATATAAACGTCCTGCGGACGGATAAGCTCGGCAGGATAGTGCTGCATATCGCGGCAGGTGATTAAATGGCTAAGAAAACGAAACGTGAAGAAAAATTCAACTACAACGCAAGCGTGAACGCGCTCCGCGCCGAAGGCCCGGCCGGGCTGTATCTCATCTGGGGGCCGGAGGATTATCTTGCCGACAGGTTCTTTGAGGAGATAAAAAAGCTTTGCATAACAAGCGAGGCAGACGATTTCAGCTACCGCAGGCTTGACGAGCGCGACTTTTCGGCGCTCACGCTCCGCGAGGCCATCGACAGCGTGCCGTTCTTGTCAGAACGCAGCCTTGTCGAGATACGCGGAATTGATATAAATAAGCTGCGCGACTCGGACGAGATATGCGGCATCCTCTCCGATATTCCCGATTACTGCACGGTGGTGTTCATGGCCCCTGTCGGCTTTGAACCGGATAAGCGCCTGAAGGCGTACAAAACAATTCTCAAATGCGGCAGGGAGATATGCGTCACCGCGCAGGGCGGAGATATACTCATCAAATGGATAATCCGCCGCTTTGCCGCCGAGGGCAAGGGCATAGAGCTCAACGCCGTGCAGCGCCTTATAAACGTCAGCGGCGAGCTGATGAACGGGCTCATACCCGAGATAAACAAGGTGGCGTCGTACACGAAGGGCGACAGAGTCACCGAGGCCGATGTTGACGCCGTTGCGCATCACATACCCGAGGCCGTGGTGTTTGACATGACCGAGGCGCTGGCCAAGGGCGAAAATAACGCCGCCATGCGCCTTTTGGGTGAGCTGCTGTCCGATAAGAATAACGAGCCGACAATGATACTTGCCATAGTCGGAGGGCAGATGCGCAAAATGTACGCCGCGCGGGTCGCAATAGATAACGGCCTGACAAAGGACTATCTCATGAAAGCGCTCGGCCTTCGCTATGATTTTATCGCAAACAGGCTGCTTGCCGCGTCAAGGCGCTTTTCAACGGCTCAGATACGCCGCGCCGTCGAGCTGTGCGCCGACACGGACTATGCCATGAAAAGCAGCAGAACGGAGCCTGCGGAGCTTTTAAAGGAATGCGTCATGCGCATTGCGGCAGGTGATACCGATGCATAGAGTTTCCGAGGTCATCGTCGTCGAGGGCAGATACGACAAAAATACGCTCTCGCAGGTAGTTGACGCAGTGATAATAGAAACCGGCGGCTTCAGCGTATTTAACGATAAGGAAAAGCAGCGGCTTCTTCGGACTCTTGCCGAAAAGCGCGGTATGATAGTCATGACCGACCCCGACGGGGCCGGGCTCGTTATCCGAAACTTCGTAAAGGGCTGTGTGGATCCGAAGCTTTTAAAGCATGCCTACATGCCGGAGATATTCGGCAAGGAGAGGAGAAAGAGCAGAGCCTCGAAGGAGGGGAAGCTCGGCGTCGAGGGCATGAGCGCGGAGGTCATCATGCAGGCTCTGCGCCGCTGCGGAGCCACGATCGACGGGGAGGAAACGCAGCCGTCGGGCGGTATAAGCATGGCCGATATGTACGCCGCGGGACTTACCGGAAAGCCTGACAGCGCCGCAAAGCGCGCTCGGCTTCTCGCGTCCATGTCGCTTCCGCGGAAAATGACGGCTCAGGCGCTCCTGCCGGTACTCAATGCACTTATGAGCCGGGAGGACTTCCTTTCGCGTTCGTTTTAAAAACAGTGGCAATATACAACATATTGTGTTATAATCTTATTTCAGAATATTGATTATTCGGAGGATAAATATATGAAATGTCCGTTTTGCGGATTTCTTGAGAGCAAGGTCATCGACTCCCGTCCGGCAGAGGAGGGCACGACCATCCGCCGCCGCAGGGAATGTCTTGCATGCCAGAAGCGCTTCACGACCTATGAGACGATAGAGCATCTGCCCCTCGTCGTCGTAAAGCGCGACGGTTCGCGCCAGCAGTTTGACAGGGTCAAGCTCATAAACGGCATGGTAAGAGCCTGCGAAAAGCGCCCCGTAACGCTTTCGCAGCTTGAAAAGATAGCCGACGAGATCGAGCAGGAGCTCCAGAGCGCATTGGAGCGCGAGATAAGCACGGTCGATATCGGCGAGATGGTTATGAAGCGCATAAAGCTCGTCGATGAGGTAGCCTATGTCCGCTTTGCCTCGGTCTACCGCAGCTTTAAGGATATTAACACCTTCATGGACGAGCTCACAAAGCTTTTGAGCGACAAATCATAATTTGCGGAAATTTTCCGCTTTTCCCGGAACTATTGACGCCGGTCTGACGTAATAAGCATATAAGCAGCGTATCGGCCGCTGCCGGTCGGAGCGGCACAATAACCGTATCAGTACAGCCCCCGTGCGATGCTAAAAAACACTGCCGAGGCTTATCTGCTCCATGGTCATGAGCGAGCGCAGGGTCTCTTTCAAAAGACCGTATGAGCCGCGAGCGGCATCCGCCCCGTCACAAATGTCCGATCTGAAGCCGTAAAATGTGTCGGTGGTCGAGTTTATCTCGCTGTGGCGGATGAAAATATGCGTATAGCCGTCGAGCGAGAGCCAGTGCCCGATGGCACGGTCAAGCTGCTCCGAGGCTGCGGCCGTGTCTCCGCCTTCGAGACTTTCGTAGGCTGCATCGACCTCCTGCATAAGCGATGAGACTATGCTCTCGTTAACGCGGATGTTTATAAGGACCCCGGCCAATAAAAGCAGCAGCAGTACCGCCGCAGCAATTTCTTTTTTCATGCTATTCCTCCTTGCTCTGGCAGAAAACGCTTCCGGTTTCGGACAGGGTTAGGATGTACACATCCCCTGCGTCTTTTATCCCGCGCCGCCTGAGCTCATTATCCAGCCAGCGCCTGTCGCGCCCCAGAAGGGCAAGGTTCTTGTCGAGTATCCTGCCGTCGTTTATAATAATATGCGCATAGCCCGTATCCTCCGGCACAGTGCCGAGCATTGCGGCGGTGGCGGGCCGCTCGGCGGGCGTGAGGATGATGCTCAGGCGTCCGTTTGTCTCCAGAACACCGCAGGCGACGCCGGATGTGCCGCCGCAGCCCTGTGAGCGCAGCTCCTGCATGAGCTCATCCAGAGTAAAGCGGTTGCGCCTCATGGCGGCGCTGTCTATTCTGCCGTTTCGGATTATTATCTCGGGCCTGCCGTAGGTGAATTTGCGCAGCCTTATGCTTTTCATATTCAGCCCGGCAATGATTATCTCAAGGCAGAACATTATCATGATCGGCAGAAGTCCGTTTAAAAGCGGTATGCCGATATCCTGAAGCGGCGTTGCGGCAAGATCCGCGATGAGCGCCGCGACGATGAACTCGGAGATCTCAAGCTCTCCGAGCTGACGCTTGCCCATAGCGCGCATCGAAACGAGTATCGCAAAATACAATATTACGGTGCGGATGAATATAATAGCCAAATGATCGCCTCCGCTGATATTTTTTACCGAAGGCGCACAAATTATAAGGAAGGGAAGAACAGTTGTGAAGATCATAATCGACAGTGCGGAAAAAATCAGTGCGGTTGCTGCGGAAATGATCGCGCAGCACGCAAAGGAGCGCCCCGGCTGTGCCATGGCATTTGCGGCCGGAAGAGCAACGGGACGTGTGTATGAAAGCCTTGCCGGCATTGACGTAAAGGAGCTCGGTGAGTGCAGTGCGTTCACGGTCTGCGAATACGAGGGCCTTGCAAAGGACGATAAGCGCTCCTGCGCGTACCGCCTCGGCGAGGAGCTCTACTCCAAAGCGGGCATCACGAAGATACACACGCCGACCATTGACAATGCAGAGGAATATGACGCACTTATTGCGTCCTGCGGCGGCCTTGAGCTTGCCGTGCTCGGTATCGGGCTCAACGGGCATATCGGCTTCAACGAGCCTGCAACGCCATACGATTCCCATACGCACGAGGTGCTTTTGACCGATAAGACAAAGCAGTCGAACGCAGAGCTTTTCGGCGGCGCGGAGAATGTTCCCGACAAGGCCGTCACCATGGGGCTCAAAACTCTGTGCGATGCCAAAAACGTCATTCTCGTCGCCTTCGGCAGCGAAAAGGCGGAGATAATTCATCAGCTCGTCTACGGCAAGACCTCGACCTATGTTCCGGCGGCGATGCTTCAGATGCATATGAACATGACGCTTCTGCTCGACGATGAAGCGGCTGAAAAGATAAAATAAACCAAGGAGAATAAAATGGGTAAATATTTCGGAACCGACGGCTTCAGAGGTGAGGCAAACGTCGATCTGACGGTCATGCACGCGTTTGAGATAGGCCGCTACCTCGGCTGGTACTACGGCAGAGACAAAAAGGCGAGAGTGGTCATCGGCAAGGATACGCGCCGCTCAAGCTATATGCTCGAGTCGGCTCTGTGCGCGGGTCTGACGGCCTCGGGCGCGGATGCATATCTGCTTCACGTCACTACAACGCCGAGCGTTTCCTATGTCGTGCGCACCGATGATTTCGACTGCGGCATCATGATCTCGGCAAGCCACAATCCCTATTACGATAACGGTATCAAGCTCATAAACGGCAAGGGCGAAAAAATGGGTGACGATCTGCTCGACGAGATCGAGGCCTATATCGACCGCGCAAACGCCGGCGAGAAGGACTGTCTGCCTTACGCCACCGGCGAGAAGATCGGCCGCACTGTCGATTACTCCGCCGGCCGCAACCGCTATATAGGCTTCCTCATTTCGCTTGCAACGCGCTCGTATAAGGGCAAAAAGGTCGGTCTTGACTGTGCAAACGGCTCGACCTGGATGATGGCAAAAAGCGTTTTCGACGCCCTGGGTGCGGACACCTATGTCATCTCCAACAATCCCGACGGCATCAACATAAACGTAAACTGCGGCTCGACGCATATTGAGCAGATGCAGAAGTTTGTTCTCGACAACAAGCTCGATGTGGGCTTCGCCTTTGACGGCGACGCCGACCGCTGCCTTGCGGTCGACGAAAAGGGGAATGTCATAACCGGCGATCATATTCTCTATGTCTGCGGCAAATATATGAAGGACAGCGGCATACTCGGCGAGAAGAAGATAGTGACCACGGTCATGAGCAATATGGGACTGTACAAGGCCCTTGACGCGATCGGCGTCGGCTATGAAAAAACCGCCGTCGGCGATAAGTATGTTGCCGAAAACATGCGCGCAAACGGCTATATTCTCGGCGGTGAGCAGTCCGGCCACATCATTTTCGGCCGACTTGCAAACTCCGGCGACGGCATACTGACCGCCATCAAGATCATGGAAGCCATGTGCGAGAGCAAGCAGCCGCTTTCGGCGCTCGCGGCTCCCGTCGTAATGTATCCGCAGCTTCTCAAAAACGTCGTCGTCACCGATAAGGACGAGACGCTTGCCTGCGACGAGGTCAAGAAGGCCGTTGCCGATATGGAGGCCGAGCTCGGCGACGAAGGACGTATCCTCCTGCGCAAGAGCGGCACCGAGCCCGTCCTGCGCGTCATGGCAGAGGCGACTACTGACGCAAAATGCGCCGAGTGCGTTGACTATATCATCGACGCCATGCGCCGCAGCGGCAGACTTATCAAGGTGAAGTGACATGTATACGATAAACGATCTGCTCGATCTGAGCAAAACGATAGCGGCTCCGCTTTTTGAGGGTAAGACCTACCCCTGGGAGGTGCTTGGCGATATCTCGGACTTTATTATTTCCCTCGGCAATACCCTGCCGGAGGACGAGTACGAAAAGCGCGGCGAGAACGTGTGGATAGCGCGTGACGCGGAGGTGTTCCCCTCGGCGTACATCGGAGCGCCCTGCATCATCGATCACGGCGCGCAGGTGCGCCACTGCGCATTTATCCGCGGCAGCGCGATAGTCGGCAAAAACGCCGTCGTCGGAAACTCAACCGAGCTTAAAAACGTCGTGCTGTTTGACAATGTGCAGACCCCGCACTATAACTATGTCGGCGACTCTGTCCTCGGCTATAAGGCGCACATGGGCGCAGGCTCAATAACCTCGAACGTCAAGAGCGACAAGACCCTTGTCGTTATAAAAAACGGCGATGAGCTGATCGGGACCGGCCGCAAGAAGGTCGGCGCGTTCCTCGGCGACTGCGTCGAGATCGGATGCAACAGCGTCTTGAATCCCGGAACGGTGCTCGGCCGCCGCGCAAGCGTCTATCCGACCTCCTGTGTGCGCGGAGTGATCCCCGAGGGCGGGATATACAAATCAAAGGACGATATAGTCATCCGCAAATAAACTAAATCCCCGACCGCAGGTCGGGGATTTTACTTTAGTATTTACTGCTTTGAAGCCGGGCGGTTTTTCTTCTTCGAGTGTCCGCGGCCGCGGCGGCGCGAGAGCGCGGCCTTGCTGCGGTAAAAATCGATCATACCGTCGTCGGCATTATAAACGAGCCGGTTTGCCGACCATGAATTATCCTCCTGCTTGCGGAACTTGAGCCGCACGAGGAAATTGCCGCAGTCCGGGCAGCTGAGTATGTTCATATAGCGCTGATCGCCCTGATTGATCCAGCGGTGAGCCTCAAGCGCACCCCGACATTTGGGGCAGGGGACCTTGGTGAGCTTTTCGTCGGCAAAGGCCTCGGCCTTTGAGACGTAGCCGGGGAATACCAGATGCTCAAGCGCATCGGGGACGCTGTCGCCCGCATTATCGTGCCTTGCCCTCGTGCAGAGCATACGCGAGGCCTCCTCATACTGCGCAAGCCCGAGCGCCATGTCGAGCTTCGAGCACACGAGCGCAGTATTGTACGCATCGCCCAGCGCATCGTGCGCAACGCGCGTCTGCTCAATGTCAAAGTGCTCCATCGCCGTAGCCAGCGACTTCTGATTTTTGTCGCCGTCCGTCTGCATATTATAAATCAGCTGCAGATTGATCCAGGAGCTTATCCAGTCCCAGTCGAGATCGTGGATTATAATATTCTGCTCCATGATGCCTCGGTCGTCGCAGCCCCAGGTGAGGAAGGTGACGTCCTCGCCGCACCACTGCTTAAACTGCTCGAAGGCATCGGGAAAGCTGTGTCCGAGGGCAAGGCGCTCCTTGTCAAAGCCGGTGAGCTTTTTGACCTTATAATGCATCCTTTTGAAATAAACGGGCTTTACATCTATCGTAAACTCCTCGGCGGGCTGCATGTCCTCCGTGAGCTTAACTGCGCCGATCTCAATAATTTCGCCCCTGAGCTTTATCGGGAGCTTGTTGAATACGGAGGATTTCGAGCTCATTGCCTGATTCCACTCTAAATCGACCACTACATAATTCATACACACAACGACCTTACTTTAGATTACAAACATGAATTATAACACATATGGCTATTATTTTTCAATATGTATTTGAACCGCCTGTGCGCATGTGATATAATTACCCGGTAATAGTTCGTGGAGGTAAGAAAAATGAAGATTGCTGTTGTCTGCGGCGGACTGTCAAATGAACGCGATGTTTCGATAACGAGCGGCACCTGCGTTGCGCGCGCACTGCGCGAGCGCGGCCACAAGGTCGTACTGGTCGACCTGTTTTACGGTTATGACGGGGAATACGATGACCCTGCCGAGCTTTTCGAGCGTGAGCAGGAGGATATAAGCTACTGCGTAAAGGAGGAAACTCCCGATATCGCAAAGCTCCTTGCGCAAAGCGACGGGAGCAGGATCGGCAAAAATGTCATTGAAATATGCCGTGCGGCCGATATAAGCTTTCTCGCACTGCACGGGGAGGACGGCGAAAACGGCAAGCTGCAGGCCACCTTTGATATGCACGGCATAAAATACACCGGCAGCGGTTATCTCGGCAGCGCTATAGCAATGAATAAAGAGATAACCAAGATTATGCTGCGCTCCGCGGGCATTCCCGTTCCCGAGGGCATAGTGCTCGAAAAGGGCGGCGAGACAGAAAACGTGGGCTTTCCCTGCGTAGTCAAGCCGTGCAGCGGCGGCTCGAGCGTCGGAACGAGCATGGTGGCCGACGAGAAGGAATACGCTTCGGCTCTGGAGCTTGCATTTAAATACGAGGATCATGTTCTTGTCGAGCGCTTTATAAAGGGGCGCGAGCTCACCGTCGGCGTTATGGGCGGCGAGGCGATGCCCGTTATCGAGATAATCCCCAAAACCGGCTGGTATGACTACAAGAACAAGTATCAGGCCGGGCTCACCGAGGAGATATGCCCCGCGCCCATAAGTGCGGAGGATACAGGCCGTGTACAGCGCCTTGCCGAGCGCGTGAGCGCAGCTCTGATGGTCGATGTCTACTGCCGCAGTGATTTTCTTATGGACAGGGATAGCGGCGAGATATACTGCCTTGAGGCAAACACGCTGCCAGGCATGACTCCGACGAGCCTTATCCCGCAGATGGGCAGGGAGCAGGGCCTCAGCTTCGGCGAGGTCTGCGAGAAAATAATAAAGCTTTCCATGGAGAAGTATGAATGAGAGGCATCACAGTAAAGCAGGCCGCAGCCATAGTCGGCGGCAGCCTGTCAGGAAACGGCGACTCTGACCGCGAGCTCACGGGGCTCGTTATAGACAGCAGGCTCGTAAAGGATGGCTTTGCGTTTGCGGCCATAGCCGGCGAGCATGTTGACGGGCACGACTATGTCGGCAAGGCATTCGGGCTCGGCGCGTCCTGCTGCATCGTCGAGCATGATATACCCGGCGTCTCCGGCTGCCTCATAGTCGTTGACGGCACGGCAAAAGCCATGGCGCGGCTTGCCGAGGCGTACAGAAAAACGCTCGATATCCCCGTAGTCGGCATAACGGGCTCCGTCGGTAAGACTACGGCCAAGGAAATGATATCAGCCGTACTGTCGCAGCGCTTCAGGGTGCTGAAAACGGACAAGAATTTCAATAATGAGCTCGGCGTGCCGCTCACGATATTCCGCATCGAGCCGGAGCACGAGGCTGCGGTGATCGAGATGGGCATCTCCGATTTTAACGAAATGAGCCGTCTTGCGCAGATGGTGCGCCCGACCGACGCCGTGTATACTCTCATCGGCAATGCTCACCTTGACAGGCTGCACGACCGCTCCGGCGTTTTCAGGGCAAAAACCGAGATGCTCGCGTATATGCCCGACGACGGCACGGTGTTTTTAAATGTCGACGACGATATGCTCTCCGGCTGCTCCTGCCGTCAGAGCAAGGTTTTTTACGGGCTCGGCGAAAATGCCGCTGTCAGAGCGGAGAATATAAGCTCGGACGGCGCCGCAATGCAGAGCTGCGATATAATTTTCGGCAGCCGGCGCATTCACGTCAGCATTCCGGCATACGGCCGCCATATGGTGTACGCCGCGCTTGAGGGCGCCGCCGTCGGTATGAAGTTCGGCCTTTCCGATGAGGAGATAATTCGCGGCGTTGCCGCCTACGAAACTGTCGGCCGCCGCGCGAGCGTCACCGATACGGGCTATATCACCCTTATCGACGACTGCTATAACGCAAACCCCGATTCCGTTAAATGCGCGATAGATTCCATGGCGGAAGGCAGCGGCCGGAAGGTCTGCGTGCTAGGCGATATGCTCGAAATGGGCACGGCCCGCGCGGAGCGCCACGCCGATATCGGAAGGTACGCCGTTTCGCACGGAGTGCAGCTTTTGCTGTGCGTCGGAGAAATGTCCGAAAATACCGCCCGCGCCGCAGAGGGCATACCGGCGCTGCATTTTGACGGCAATGACTCTTTGATAGCCGCGCTGCCGGAGCTTATAGAAAAAGGCGACACGGTGCTTGTAAAGGCCTCTCACAGCATGAAGCTCGAGGAGGTCTCCGAGGCGCTCAAGCTTCTCAAATAAAAAAGACGGGTAAACCCGTCTTTTTTTACATGAAGAAATTTTCGATAAGCAGCAGCAAAATAATGCCCGGAACACCCAAGATTCCGGCGACTATCGCGCTTAGCCAGCCTACATTCAGCGTAAGGCCTATAAATCCGCCGAGAAAGTTGAATATAAACAGCATAACGAAGCCTATGACCGCGTTAAGCAGCAGCTTCAGCGCCCATTTTATCGGCGTTGCGAATATTTTGATAACGAGCCATAACAGAAATACGGCTATAATTACGGTAAGTACGGTGTTTAATGCGTCCATGCAGCCTCCTATGTTATCAGGTTTTTGACGTTTATGACCGCGCTGTTGTAGCGCGATTTGAGTGCGTTTATCTCATAAATGCACGCATCCATCATATCACAATCTGTCGTATTGTCAAATGCCGCGTATGCGCATCTGAGCTGCGACCTTATATCGTTCAGCTCGCTCAGGCGGCGCCTGTATTCGGCTCTGAGCTTCTTTTCCTCTTTTCTCGTCATCGTCCGCGTCTCCTTTGTGCTTTTAGTAGATAGTATATTCAGTACGCACGGTATTTAAACGGCAAAATTTACCTCGTTTAAATCCGCCGCCTTCTCATATAATACAAGCAGACGAAGCATCCGAAACAGAAGTCTGAAAGACCGGTCGGGTGAAATGCCGAAGCTTATTGCCCGGCAGAGGTACGGCATTTATTCGTCGAGCCGGATAAGCCGAAAGGCATTTCATCCGACGGCGGAGGCAGCATAATACTGCTTCCGCTTTGCTATGTCTTGACTTTTGTGTTGTATATGCTGTATACTATATAATCTGAAAATGTGTGCAATTTACGCAAGATGTTGTATTTGAGGGGAATTTTAAATGACTAAAACCAGCGCGCAATACGGTAACGACAGTATATCTCAGTTAAAAGGTGCCGACAGGGTAAGAAAGCGGCCGGGAGTTATCTTCGGCTCGGACGGGCTCGACGGCTGCCAGCACGCCGTTTTTGAGATCCTTTCAAACTCGATAGACGAAGCACGCGAGGGCTACGGCAGCGTCATAACGCTCACGCGCTACGCCGATGGCTCCATTGAGGTCGAGGACTTCGGCCGCGGCTGCCCGATGGACTGGAACGCGAACGAAAAGCGCTACAACTGGGAGCTCGTTTTCTGCGAGCTGTACGCCGGCGGCAAGTATGCCAACAACGAGGGCGAGAACTATGAGTATTCACTCGGCCTGAACGGTCTCGGCTCCTGCGCTACTCAGTATTCGTCCGAGTACATGGACGTTACGGTCTGGCGAGACGGCAATAAATACGAGCTGCACTTCAAAAAAGGCAAGGTCGTCGGCAAAAAAGGTCAGGAGCTCACGGTAAGCCCCGCCGACCGTAAAAAGACCGGCACCACGATAAAATGGCGGCCGGACCTCGAGGTTTTTACGGATATCGATATCCCCGAGGAATATTTCAGGGACATTCTGCACCGTCAGGCCGTCGTAAACGCGGGTGTGACCTTCCGCTTCCGCAATCAGAACGGCAGCAAATTTGACGTGACCGAGTATGTCTACGAAAACGGTATTCTCGACTATGTCAACGAGATAGCCCACGACTCGCCGCTGACCGCGCCATATTTCATAAGCGCCGAGCGCCGAGGCAGGGACAGGGAGGACAAGCCCGAATACAAGGTCAAGCTCTCGGCCGCCTTCTGCTTTTCCAACAAGGTCAAGGCCATCGAATATTACCACAACTCCTCGTGGCTCGAGTACGGCGGCGCACCGGAAAAGGCCGCGCGCAGCGCCTTTGTGTACGCCATCGACGCTTACATAAAAAAGATAGGCAAGTATCAGAAAAACGAGAGCAAGATAAATTTCCAGGACGTGGCCGACTGCCTCGTTCTCGTGACCAACTGCTTCTCGACGCAGACCTCGTATGAGAACCAGACCAAGAAGGCCATCACCAACCGCTTCATCCAGGAGGCGATGACTGATTTCTTCAAGGAAAAGCTCGAGGTATACTTTATTGAAAACAAGCCCGAGGCGGATAAGATAGCCGAGCAGGTGCTCGTCAATAAGCGCAGCCGCGAGGCGGCGGAGAAAACGCGCCAGGGCATGAAGAAAAAGCTCTCCGGCAGCATAGATATAGCAAACCGCGTGCAGAAATTCGTTGACTGCCGCAGCCGCGATCCCGAAAAGCGCGAGATATACATCGTCGAGGGCGATTCCGCTCTGGGTGCGTGCAAGCTCTCGCGCGACGCCGATTTCCAGGGCATCATGCCCGTGCGCGGCAAGATACTCAACTGTCTGAAGGCAGATTACGTCCGCATATTCAAAAGCGACGTCATAACCGACCTGCTCAAGGTGCTCGGCTGCGGAGTCGAGGTGCAGGTGAAGGGGCAGAAGGACTTAAACGCCTTTGATATAAACAATCTGCGCTGGAACAAGGTCATCATCTGCACCGATGCCGACGTTGACGGCTTCCAGATCCGCACGCTGATACTCACGATGATATACCGCCTTGTGCCGACGCTTATACGCGAGGGCTATGTCTACATAGCCGAGTCGCCGCTGTACGAGATAGAGTGCCGTGGCAAGACCTATTTTGCATACTCGGACAAGGAAAAGACGGATATCGTCGCCGGTCTCGGCGGGGCGAAGGCATCAATAAACCGCAGCAAGGGCCTCGGCGAGAACGACCCTGACATGATGTGGATGACCACCATGAACCCCGAGACGCGCCGCCTCATAAAGGTCATGCCGGAGGATGCCGAGCACATGGCACAGATGTTCGACCTGCTGCTGGGCGACGATCTTGCCGGACGAAAAAATCACATTGCGGAAAACGGATATCTGTATCTTGATATGGCCGATATCTCCTGAATATACGGAGGATTTGATATGAAATTTGATAAAGCCCGGGATCTTGTGAAATTCCTGCTTGCCATGTGCGTGGTGTTCTGCGTCGTCGGCATAGTCACCAACGGCAGCGGCTTGGGCGGAATGTCGCTTATCTTCTCAACACTGTTTTTTATCATGTCGTTTGTCGTGATATTTGCCTATTGCAGATGCCCTCACTGCGGCAGACGCATTTACCTCGGCCTGTTCAAAGCCGTCAATTGCCCAAAATGCAGGCATAATCTCATTACGGGCGAAAAAAGCAAGGGAAAGAAGCGATAACACATGGCTAAAAAACAGGTACCCGAAAAGAAACAATTCAATAATCCGGACGTCGTGGGACTGCGCGCCGAGGTGCTTGAGCAGCCGATAACGGAAACGCTTGAGCAGAACTATATGCCCTACGCCATGAGCGTCATCATATCCCGCGCCATTCCCGAGATAGACGGCTTCAAGCCCTCGCACAGAAAGCTTCTGTATACGATGTACAAGATGGGGCTTTTGAGCGGGTCACGCACGAAAAGCGCAAACATCGTCGGACAGACGATGCGCCTTAACCCGCACGGAGACGCTGCAATATATGAGACAATGGTGCGCCTTTCAAAGGGCTATGACGCGCTTTTGACTCCGTTTGTCGACTCCAAGGGCAACTTCGGCAAGGTCTATTCGCGCGACATGTCCTACGCCGCGTCACGATACACCGAGGCAAAGCTTGCGCCAATATGCAATGAGATATTCGGCGATATAGACAAGGACACCGTTGAGTTTAACGATAACTACGACGGCAGCATGAAGGAGCCTGCGCTCCTGCCGACGAGCTTTCCGAACGTTCTCGTTTCGAGCAACACCGGCATCGCCGTCGGCATGGCAAGCCAGATATGCGGCTTTAACCTGGAGGAGACCTGCCGCGCGACGATAGAGTATCTTCAGGACCCGGAGTGCGATCTGTTCCTGTCCATGCCGGCGCCGGATTTTTCGACCGGCGGCGAGATAGTCTATGACCGCGCCGAGATGGAGGCCATATACAGCACCGGCCGCGGCAGCTTCAGGGTGCGCTCGAGATGGCGCTATCTTCAGAAGGAAAACATAATCGAAATATATGAGATACCGTACACTACGACCTCCGAGGCCATAGTCGATAAGGTCGCAGAGCTCATAAAGGCCGGCAAGGTCAAAGAGATAAACGACATGCGCGACGAGACGGATCTGAGCGGCCTGAAGCTTGCGATCGACCTCAAGCGCGGCACGGATCCCGAAAAGCTCATGCAGAAGCTGTTCAAGCTCACTCCGCTTATGGACAGCTTCCCCTGCAATTTCAATATCCTCGTCGCCGGAAACCCGCGTGTCATGGGCGTGCGGGAGATACTCGGCGAGTGGACTGCATGGCGCATAGAATGTGTGCGCCGCCGCGTGTATTTTGACCTTACGAAGAAAAAGGACAAGCTGCACCTGCTTCAGGGCCTTGCGATGATCCTTCTGGATATCGACAAGGCGATCGAGATCATCCGCAATACGGAGCTTGAAAGCGAGGTCGTGCCGAACCTCATGATGGGCTTCGGTATCGACAGGATCCAGGCCGAATACGTTGCGGAGATAAAGCTGCGCAACATAAACCGCGAGTATATCTTAAAGCGCACCGCCGAGATCGAGGAGCTCGAAAAGGCGATAGCCGAGCTTGAGGAGACGCTTCAGAGCCGCCGGAAAATCAAAAATATCATTATATCCGAGCTCAAGGCTATAATAAAGAAGTACCCCTCGCCGAGAAAAACCGGCATTGTCTACGCCTCCGAGATAGAGGAGTACACCGAATGTGATACGGTTGAGGATTACCCCGTCACGGTGTTCCTGTCAAACGAGGGCTATCTCAAAAAGATAACGCCCATGTCGCTGCGCATGAGCAGCGAGCAGAAATTCAAGGACGGAGACGCGCTGAAAATGAGCTTTGAGGCGACAAACCGCACGGAAATGCTCATATTCACCGACCGCCAGCAGGTATATAAGACGCGCCTGTCCGACTTTGACGATACAAAGGCCTCGGCTCTCGGCACCTATCTGCCGACAAAGCTCAGCATGGACGAGGGCGAGCGTGTGCTTGAGCTCATATGTCCGGGCAATTATCACAAAAATCTTCTGCTGTTCTTTGAAAACGGCAAGGTCGCGCGCCTTGATATGGCCGGCTACGAGACCAAGACCAACCGCAAAAAGCTCATAAATGCGTACAGTGACAAGAGCCCGCTCGCGGCCGTATATATGATAGGCGAGGAGATAGATATGGCGCTGTTTTCCTCCGACGGCAGAGCCATGGTGTTCAACACAACTCTTCTGCAGCTTAAAACAAGCCGTACCACGCAGGGCGTCGCGGTCATGAACATAAAGAAAAACCATAAGCTCGTCTCGGCTGCGCCCTTGGCGGACACTACCATAAAAAATGTTTCGCGCTACAGGGTCAGGAGCCTGCCGGCTGCCGGAGCGCTGCTCAGGGACGAGGACAGGGGAGAGACTCAGATGTCGCTCATCGACTGAGGAGGGGCTTATGAAAACAACAAAAGCAAGCGAATATGTCATCCAGTACGCGCTGATCATTCTCGGCTCCGTACTCTTTGCCGCGGGATTTCAGTTTTTCCTGTACCCGAACTCAATAATCGTCGGCGGAGTAAGCGGTATAGCAATGATCATAAACTACCTGACGGAGCTTCCCGTCGGCGTGCTGAACATCGTTCTCAATATTCCGCTTTTCATATTGGCGTGGCGGCATTTCGGAACGAAATTCATCGTGTCGTCATTTGTCGGGATGATGCTTTCGTCGGTGCTCGTCGACCTCTTTGCGCTGACAAACTACTGCCCGACGGACGATATGCTGCTTGCCTGTATCATAGGCGGTGCAGTAAAGGGCTTCGGACTCGGCATCATTTACTATGCCGGAACCACGACCGGCGGAACGGATATCGTTGCAAAATTCGTGCGTCTGAAGTTCCCGTATATAAACTTCGGAACGCTGCTCATGCTCACGGATGCCGTTATAATCATTGCCTTTGCCGTCATCTTCAAGCAGATCGAGGGCGCTATGTACGCCGTTATCTCAATGTTTGTAGTCTCCAAGGTCATTGACCTTGTGCTTTACGGTATTGATAACTCCAACGTCTGCTATATCATAAGCGAAAAGAGCGACCAGCTTGTGAAGGATATTACCGACAGGCTGCACCGCGGCGTCACCATCCTTGAGGGAGAGGGCGCGTATTCGCACCGGAACAAGCAGGTGCTGCTGTGCGTCGTCAAGCGCACGCAGATAGCCGACATCCGCAAGATCATAAGGAATATCGACGAAAACGCCTTCTTTATAATCACCGATGCCAAAAACGTTTTCGGCAAGGGCTTCGGCGATATCAGCGATAATCAGTAAAAGCGAAAAACGGGATAAATAATGCTTGACAAATCCGAAAAGTGTGGTATTATTTATCTCGTTCCGTGTGCGGGCATAGCTCATCCGGTAGAGCGCCACCTTGCCAAGGTGGAGGTAGCGAGTTCGAGTCTCGTTGCCCGCTCCATATAAAAACCTCTGTCGACAGGCAGAGGTTTTTTCATATATTCTTAATCAAAAGCAGCAAAAATAAAAATGCAGGCTTTAAAAAAGCCTGCATTTCTGGTCGGAGTGGGGAGACTTGAACTCCCGGCCTCTTGGTCCCGAACCAAGCGCGCTACCAACTGCGCTACACCCCGAAACAGCTTTTATATTATAATAAGCGAAGCTTAACTTGTCAAGAATTATTTATCATAAGCGGTGACAGTTTATCATAAGCTGTTTTCCGAGGTGACAGGCATGAGCAGGACAAAGCTTTATATATGTGCGGCAATATTCATTGCCCTGACCGCCGTTCGCTTTGCGTCTCCGGCACTGGCGGACAGGATATCCGACGGGATAAGCGAGACGCTGTGCATGGAAAGGGAGCAGACCGAGACCGTTATAGAGTTTGGCCGAAGCCTTGCAGACGGTGATGTCATAGAGATATTTTTCCGGCGCTTTGACAGGGCAGCGCAGCCGGCGGCAAGTCAAAGTACCCGGCAGCCGACACCCGAGCCCACACCGGCACCAACGCCGGTGCCAACATCTGCGCCTGCGCCGCAGCAGACCGAACATCCGGCGGTGGCGGCGTTTTTGAAGTCGCAGGCGGAGTATTCGGACTATCCAGTGCCGGAAACGGTTAGCTATGAGCGGCCCGAGCTTCCGTTCGACTACGCAAGCCCCGTTTCGGGCGTCACCTCGTCCGGCTTCGGCTACCGTATGCATCCGATCAAAAACGAGGTCAAATTCCACTACGGTACGGACCTTGCGGCCGACAGCGGAACGCCGGTAACGGCCTTTGCCGACGGCACTATCGTCGCGCAGGGCGAGTCGGACTCCTTCGGAAAATACGTCATGATCGACCACGCAGGCGGCTGGAGCACACTGTATGCGCATTGCAGCGAGCTGTGCATGAGCTGCGGCAGCGTCAGGAAAGGCGATACCATTGCACTCGTCGGCTCGACAGGCGCCGCGACGGGCCCGCATCTGCACTTTGAGCTCGAGTGCGGCGGAATGTATCTCAACCCCGAGTTTTACATATGAGCCGCCGCTTTTCGCTGAGCCCAGGCGCGATACTCGTTTTGTCGCTTGTATATTTCTTCGGCGGCATAAAGAGCCTCGCTGCCGTAATTTTCGCCGCAGCCGTCCATGAAGCGGGACACGCTGCGGCAATATGCGCTTTGGGCGGGAGAATAAGGAGCCTGCGCTTTGACTCCTCCGGACTGTGCATGTCCGGAACGGGGATCAGCTCCGCGGCGGGTGAAGTGATCGTGCTGCTGGCAGGGCCGCTTGCCGGACTTGCGCTTGCGTATGTCTGCGCCGTTTACGGCAGCGCCGCTGCCGATGAGTTCCTTCTGCGCACTGCCGGCATGAGCCTTGCCCTGACGGCATACAATCTGCTTCCTGCTCTGCCTCTTGACGGCGGCAGGGCACTTTACTGCCTGCTGTGCCGCGCCTTATCAGCCGAAAAGGCAGAGAGAGCAGTGTATCTTACCGGAATAGCCTCTGCGCTTATAGCTGCTTTTCTCGGACTTATCCTGCGCTCGTCTGAGCTCGGACTTGCGCTGCTTATATCCGCCGCATGGCTTTTAATTGCGCAAACGGGTATTGTAAAAAGCATGAGCCTGTTGTAAAATCAAAGGACAAACATATTCGGAGCTGCTTATGGATAAACGACTTGAACGCATACTGCCCAGGGTGCAGAAGCCCGCGCGCTACACCGGGGGAGAATACAATCAGATAATAAAAAACAAGGACGAGGTCGAGCTGCGTCTGGCCTTCTGCTTTCCCGACACCTATGAGATAGGCATGTCAAACCTCGGCATGGGCATACTGTACTCGACGATGAACGAACTCAGCTATGTCTGGTGCGAACGTGTGTACGCGCCCTGGGGCGATATGTACGGGCTGATGAAGGAAAACGGCATCCCGCTGTACGCGCTCGAAAGCGGAGACCCGATATCGGAGCACGACGTGCTGGCCTTTTCGATAGGCTACGAGATGGCGTATTCCACGGTACTCGACATGATCGACATGGCGGGACTTCCCATACACAGTGCCGACAGGCATGAGCTGCTGCCGCTTGTCATCGCGGGCGGCACGGCGGCATTGAACCCGGAGCCCATGGCCGATTTTATCGACATTTTCCTGCTCGGTGAGGGCGAGGAGATGAACAACGAGCTGCTTGAGCTCCTGCGCACGGCAAAGGCCGAGGGCTGGACAAAGCGTGAGCTTCTTGAAAAGGCCGCGCAGATCGGCGGCGTGCTCGTGCCGTCGTTTTATGACCCAGTACTCCGTGACGACTGCACGATAGATCGCTTCAAAGTCGATCCCGCAGCGCCGGACAGGGTCACAAAGCGCGTTATCACGGACATGAATGCCGTGCATTTTCCGCTTTCGCCGATCGTTCCGTCGACCGAGGTGGTGCACGACAGAGTTAACCTTGAGCTCTTCCGCGGCTGCGTGCGCGGCTGCCGCTTCTGTCAGGCGGGGCATACATACAGGCCGATAAGAGCCAAATCGCCGGAGCTGCTCGCCGAGCAGGGCAAGGCACTGCTGAAAAACACAGGCTTTCAGGATATAACGCTGCTGTCGCTCAGCTCAAGCGACTACCGGCACCTGTCCGAGCTCTGCGACGAGCTTCTGGAATACTGCGAGCCGCGCAGCATCGGACTTTCGCTGCCCTCGCTGCGAGCCGATAACTTTTCTATTGATATCATGCACCGCATTCAGAAAACGCGCAAAAGCGGCCTGACCTTCGCGCCCGAGGCGGGAAGCCAGCGCCTGCGCGATGCGATAAATAAAAACGTCAGGGAAGAGGACCTGCTCAACACCTGCCGGCTCGCCTTTGAGGGCGGCTGGAACACGATCAAGCTCTACTTCATGCTCGGCCTGCCGACCGAGACCGACGAGGACGTTCTCGGCATAGCCGAGCTTGCAAATCAGGTGCTGCACACATGGCGCCTGTACGCGAAGAACAAAAACAGGGGAGTGCGCATAACCGTTTCCACGTCCTGTTTTGTTCCCAAGCCGCACAGTCCGTTTCAGTGGGAAAAGCAGGTCACCATGGACGAGTACATACGCAGGGTAAACCTTCTGCGTGAAAATATAAGGGCCAAAAACGTCGTCTATAACTGGCACGATCCGCAGACAAGCTATATCGAAGCCACGCTCTCGCGCGGCGACAGACGCATGGGCAGGGTCATCGAAAACGTCTGGCGCTCCGGCGGCAGGCTCGAGGCTTGGAGCGATTACTTTTCCTTTGAGCGCTGGATGAAGGCCTTTGACGATGCAGGAGTCGATCCCACGTTCTACGCCCACCGCGAGCGCGCTGAGGATGAGGTCATGCCCTGGGATATCGTCGATGTCGGCGTGCGCAGAGCGCACCTGTGGCATGAGCGTGAGCAGGCGTATGCCTCGCAGCTTTCGCCCGACTGCCGCCGGCAGTGCTCGGCCTGCGGCGCGGCAAGGCTTCTCAAGGGAGGAAAATGCGATGGATAAGTACAGAATGCTGTTTTCCAAAACCGGAAGAGCGATATACATCTCGCACCTCGATCTTATGAGGACGATAACCCGCGCGTTCATGCGCGCCGAATGCGGATTAAAATACTCCGAGGGCTTTAACCCCCACCCAAATATCTCCATTGCGCTGCCGCTTTCGGTAGGCTGCGAAAGCGTGTGCGAGATACTGGACTTCAAAATGCGCGAGGAAATGCCCTGCGGGGAGATAAGGGAGCGTCTTTCAGGTCAGTTTCCCGAGGGGATCGAGGTCCTCGACGTATACGAGCCCGAGCGTAAGGTAAAGGAGATAAAATGGCTGCAAATTTCCGGCGTTTTCGAGTATGACGAGCGCAGCGCCGAAGTCATGGCCGAAAGGCTCGGCGAGTTTTTCTCCGCCGAAAGCCTTATCATCACGAAAAGGACAAAGCGCGGCATGGGGCAGAGCGATATCCGCCCCGCGATAAGGGAGATATCCTTTGAGCCGAAGGACCGCGGCGTGACGGTGTCGGCGCTCATTTCCGCGCAGGAGCCGACGCTCAACCCCGAGCTCACAGCCGAGGCTCTCCGTCAGCTTGCGCCGGATATCGCACCCGACTTTGCAAAGTTCGGACGGCTTGAGATATTCGACGAAAATATGACGGTTTTTCGCTGAAAATGCTTGCATTTCAGGCTCGCTTGTGGTATTATACTAGAGCTTGCGTATATCGCAGGCTATCAAGCGGTCCTCTGCCGAGGCCGAAAGGGAGCCCTCCGGCATGAACGCCTAAAGTATAGAAAGGATTAGACTATGGATCTGATCAAAATTCTCAGCGAGCAGTACATGAAGCCCGAACTGCCCGAGCTCAATGTCGGCGATACCGTCCGTATCACCGTTCGCGTCAAAGAAGGCAGCCGTGAGCGCAACCAGGCTTTCGAAGGCACCATCATTGCCAAGAAGCATGGCGGCATCAACGAGACCATCACCGTCCGCCGCATCTCCTACGGTGTAGGCTGCGAGAAGGTCTTCCCCGTACACTCTCCCTCCATCGTCTCCGTAGAAACGGTTCGCCGCGGCAAGGTCCGCAGAGCAAAGCTGTACTACCTGCGTGAGCGCGTCGGTAAGAGAGCAAAGGTCAAGGAGCGCCTGTAAGCGCCGGCCTGTTTATCGGTTCAAAAAAAGCGGCCTTGGCCGCTTTTTTTGTTGCCTTGGAGCATACTCATCGTGTATAATATATTGATAAGCTCTATAAACTCAGCAAGAGGTAATCAGAAAATGAAAAAAAACAAGGATTTAGTCAAAAAGCCCGAGGCTGCCAAGACGGAGACGACGGCGCGCGGCGAGATATACGACTGGATGCAGAGCCTTGTGTTCGCACTTATCATCTGCATCATCGTGTTCGTATTTTTCTTCCGCATAGTCGATGTTTCCGGCGATTCGATGAATCCGACGCTCATCGACGGGGACAAGCTTGTAGTGTCCGATATACTCTATACGCCCAAGCAGGGAGATATAATCATCTTCCGCAAGGACGAGTATAAGCCCGAGGCGCTCGTAAAGCGCGTCATTGCAACCGAGGGGCAGACAATTGATATAGATTTTGAACGCGGCCGCGTTTATGTTGACGGTGAGCTTCTTGACGAGCCGTACATTGCCGAGCTCACCAAGAACCAGCTTGATTTTCAGGGCCCGCAGACGGTTCCCGAGGGCTGCGTGTTCGTCATGGGCGATAACCGCAACGCCTCGTCCGACAGCCGCAGAGCCGAGATCGGTATGGTCGATGAGCGCCTGATAGTCGGCAAGGTGCTGCTGCGCGTGTTCCCGCTTGACTCCATCGGCGTTCCTGACGGAGAATGATATGGACGGCGTAAACTACGAAAAAATGAATATCCAGTGGTTCCCCGGCCACATGACCAAGGCCCAGCGCATGATAGAGGACAGCATTAAGCAGGTCGATGCCGTGTGCGAGATCCTTGACGCGAGAATACCGAGATCAAGCCGCAACCCTGATATCGACCGTCTCGCCGCCGGAAAGCCGAGGCTTATAATCCTGAACCGCTGCGACCTTGCCGATCCGAAGATCACCGCACAGTGGCATGAATTTTTCGAAGCACAGGGAATAAAAATACTGGAGACCGACGCCAAAAGCGGCAGGGGAGTGAACGGTTTTGCACCGGCTCTGCGCGAGCTTCTGAAGGACAAGATCGCCGATTACACAGCAAAGGGGCAGATCAACCGCCCTATGCGCGTCATGATCCTCGGCATACCGAACGTCGGAAAATCCACGTTCATAAACAAGGTCGCAAGGCGTAAGGCGGCTATAGCCGGCGATAAGCCCGGCGTTACGCGCGGCAAGCAGTGGATAAATATCGACAGGGGCCTTGACCTTCTGGACACGCCGGGCATACTCTGGCCGAAGTTTGATTCGCAGGAGGTCGGCGAGATGCTGGCCATAACGAACGCGATAAAGTCAGACGTGCTCGATAAGGAAACGCTGGCTGCAAACTTCATGCTGCGTCTGCGGGAAATGTATCCCGAGGCGCTCACCGCACGCTATAAGTTCGAGCCGGACCCGGAGGCAAACGGCTTTGAGCTTCTTGAGGCCGCCGCAAAAAAGCGCGGCTTTCTTGTATCAAAAGGCGAATACGACATTGAGCGCATGGCAAATACGCTGCTGGGCGAGTATCACGACGGAAAGCTCGGCAGGATAAGTCTGGAGAAACCGTGATGACAGAGCTGTGGAAGCTTGAAAACGAGATATACGACAGCGGTGTCGGGCTCATCTGCGGCGTTGACGAGGCTGGACGCGGCCCGCTTGCGGGACCCGTGTGCGCAGCGGCGGTGATCCTGCCGCGCGGCCTTGTGATCGACGGTCTCAACGACTCTAAAAAGCTTACGGAGAAAAAGCGCGATAAGCTGTTTGACACGATCTGCGCCGAGGCGGTGAGCTATGGCATAGCGTTTGCCGACGTTGCGGAGATCGAGGAGATAAACATTTTAAACGCTGCAATGCTTGCAATGAACAGAGCCATCGATAAGCTCAGCGTAAGGCCCGAGCTTGCGCTTATTGACGGAAACCGGAATTCGGCGATAAAAATGCCCAGCCGCTGCGTCGTAAAGGGCGACGCGAAATGCGCGGACATAGCAGCAGCGTCGATTCTGGCCAAGGTCACGCGTGACCGGTATATGCTCAAAATGGCGGAAAAATACCCCGAGTATCACTTTGAAAAGCACAAGGGCTACGGCACGAAGCTCCACTATGAGGCTCTGCGCGAATACGGCCCCTGTGAGATACACCGCCCGAGCTTTTTAAGGAAGATGCACTGATGGCTGAAGAAAAACTCGGCGCCTTCGGAGAGCGCAAGGCGGCAAACTATCTGCGCCTGCACGGATACAGAATAGTTGACACGAACTGCCGGTACAGGCAGGGCGAAATTGATATAATCGCAAAAAAGCGTAATTTTATAGTCTTTGTCGAGGTAAAGCTTCGGAAAAACAGCGACTACGGTCAGGCGCGCGAGTTCGTCACGGCGGCAAAGCAGCAGCGTGTCATTACGGCGGCGCAGCTGTGGCTGCAATCGCACGAAACCGAGCTACAGCCGCGCTTTGACGTCATAGAGGTATATGCGCCCGAGGGCGTAAGCTCCAAAAAAGTCACGATAAATCACATTGAAAACGCATTTTAAGCCGAAAGGAGCCCAATTATGTTATATTTCAGCACCAGAAACTCCAAAGAGAAGGTCACTGCGTCTCAGGCGATATCCCGCGGTCTCGCGCCTGACGGAGGACTTTATGTTCCCGAAAGCCTGCCGACGCTTAGCCTTGAGGATATAAAGGAGCTCGGCAAATGCGATTACCGCGCAAGAGCCTGCACCATAATGAAGCCCTTCCTCGACGAGTTTACGGACGATGAGCTCAAAACCATGGTATCGCGCGCATACGGCGATAATTTTGACGGCGACAGCGCTGCGCCTGTGCATTTTCTTGACGACGGCACGGCTGTGCTCGAGCTGTGGCACGGTCCTACCTGCGCGTTTAAAGACATGGCACTCCAGATGCTCCCGCATCTGCTCACGGCCTCGCTCAAAAAATGCGGCGAAAAAAGAAACGTCTGCATACTTGTCGCAACGAGCGGCGATACAGGCAAGGCGGCTCTCGAGGGCTTTGCCGATGTGGAAAACACGAAGATACTCGTGTTTTACCCGCACAACGGCGTATCGGATGTGCAGCAGCTCCAGATGGTCACGCAGACCGGCAGCAACGTCAGCGTAGCCGCCGTAAGGGGCAACTTTGACGATGCGCAGACCGGCGTAAAGCAGATATTCGGCGATAAGTGCTTTGCTGCGGAGCTCAGCGAAAGAGCCTGGTTCCTCTCGTCGGCAAACTCAATAAACTGGGGCAGGCTCCTGCCGCAGATCGTCTACTATTTCTCGGCCTACTGCGATTACGCGAACTCCGGCCGCGTAAATTACGGCGACACGGTCGATTTCGTCGTTCCCACCGGCAACTTCGGCAACATTCTGGCCTGCTGGTACGCAAAGAGCATGGGCCTGCCCGTCGGCAAGCTCATCTGCGCATCCAACCAGAACAATGTCCTCGCCGATTTCTTCGCCCGCGGCGTATATGACCGCAACAGGACCTTCTATACGACGGTTTCCCCGTCTATGGACATTCTCGTTTCCAGCAATCTCGAGCGCCTGCTGTACTGCATCAGCAAAAACGACGCCGAGGTCGCGGGCTACATGACCCAGCTTTCAAAAACCGGCAGCTACGAGGTCTCCGACGCGATAAAGGCCGTTATAAACGAGCATTTCGTCGGCGGCTACTGTACGGACGAGGAGACCATGGCGGCAATAAATAAGGTCTACACCAAAAACGGCTATCTCATGGATACGCACACAGCCGTTGCGTATAAAAAGCTTGCCGACTACCGCAGCGAAACGGGGACCGTTTCTCCCACGGTCGTCGTGTCCACAGCAAGCCCGTATAAATTCTGCGACAGCGTTCTCAGGGCGCTCGGGCAGGGCAGCGACGCTCCCGGAACGGAGCTTATAGAAAAGCTCTCCGAAACGACGAAAACGCCGATCCCCAAGCCGCTTGCAGGACTTGACAAGCGCGAAAAGCGCTTCGGCCTCGTTGTGGACAAGCAGGATATGAAGGCTGCCGTTGCGGATTTCCTGAAATAAATATGTAATGGGGCCAAGCCCCATTGGGTCAGCTGCAGCAGCCGCGCGGACAGAAGGTCGAGCAGAAGGTCTCGGACTTTGTCGTAGCCTTCTCGTTCTGGACCTTGATCTGCGAGGCCGAGCACTTGCAGTCGATGGTGTTGTACTTGCAGTTTGTAACATCGCAGCCGACACCGGTTATCTGACCTGAGTTCGTTTTCTTGCCGTTCATTTTCTTACCTCCAGAGAGTATTGTCCTCAGACAGTATTATTCTTGACCGCAATAATTAAAACTATACGGAGGCAGCATGTCTTTATATACCATCGGCGATCTTCATCTGTCGCTCGGAACAAATAAACCAATGGACGTTTTCGGCGGACGCTGGGAAAACTACGTCCAAAAGCTCAGCGAGGGCTTTGCCGGACTTTCCGACGATGACCTGACCGTTCTTTGCGGCGATATCACCTGGGGAATGACGATGGAGGAGGCACTGCCTGACTTCGAGTTTATAGACGCTCTGCCGGGGAGAAAGATAATACTCAAGGGCAATCACGATTACTGGTGGACGACGGCGACGAAGGCACGGAAATTCTTTGCCGGGCACGGCATAAAAACGATCGAGGTCATGCACAATACAAGCTTTGAATACGCAGGTGTTTCGATCTGCGGCACACGCGGCTGGTTCTATGAGGAAAGCCGCGGTGAGCAGCACGATAAAAAGATAATGAACCGCGAGATAATGCGCCTTGAAGCCTCGCTCAGGGCAGCGGCCGCGGACGAGATATATGTCTTCCTGCATTATCCGCCGAAGTATATGAACTACAGCTGTCCCGAAATACTTGAGCTTTTGCAGAAATATAATGTAAAGCGCTGCTGCTACGGACACATCCACGGTGCAGGCTGCCAATATGCCTTTAACGGTACGATCGGTACGACAAATTTCATGCTCGTTTCAGCCGACCATGTTAAATTCAGACCTGTGAAGCTTATTTAAAGAAAATAATTGCTTTTGACTAAAATATCTGTTATTATGTTTTGGTCTATGTGAATTATATTAGGAGGAATATATAAATGTTAGTCAAGAACGTAGAAAAGAAAGACTCCAAGGCCGCCAGCTTTCAGGTCGAAGTCGATGCCAAGGAATTCGACGAAGCCGTAAACAAGGCGTTTAACAAGAATAAGAGCCACATCTCCATCCCCGGCTTCAGACAGGGCAAGGCTCCCCGCGCCGTCGTCGAGGGCATGTACGGCCACGACGTTTTTTATCAGGATGCCATCGACGAGCTCGTCGCTCCCGCATACGAGCACGGCTATGACAACTGCGGCCTGAAGATCATCGGCAAGCCCGCAGTCTCCAATATGGATCTTTCCGACGATAAGGTCCTCACCCTGACCTTTGACGTTGAGCTCTACCCCGAGGTAACTCTCGGTCAGTACAAGAACCTCAGCGCGGTCAAGGAGACCTATGTCATCACCGAAGAGGATGTTGACGGCCAGATCGACGGCGTCCGCAAGCGCAACGGCCGCGTCATCGACCTCGAGCGCGAGGCTCAGATGGGCGATACCGCAGACATCGACTTTGAAGGCACTCTCGACGGCGTTCCCTTCGACGGCGGCTCGGCAGAGGGCTATGAGCTCGAGCTCGGCTCCAATACCTTCGTTCCCGGCTTTGAGGAGCAGCTCGTCGGCATGAATATCGGCGACGAGAAGGATATAAACATCACCTTCCCCGAGGATTACGCGGCAGAGCTCGCCGGCAAGGACGTAGTGTTCAAGGTCAAGCTCAACGGCCTGTCCATGACAGAGCTGCCCGAGCTCGACGACGACTTTGTTCAGGACGTTTCCGAGTTCAACACCGTCGAGGAATACAGAGCCGACACCCGCAAGGACATGGAGCGCGTCATGGATCAGCAGATGGACGCAAAGTTCCGCACCGCGATCATGACCAAGGCCTGCGACAACATGACCGTCGAGGTACCCGAGAGCATGATGCAGGAGAAGATCGACGAGCTTATCCGCAGCTACGCCGCAAACTTCGGTCTTACCGACCCGAAGATGAGCACCGACGACATCAAGAAGATGATGGGTCTCGACGACGAGGCGATAAACGCCACCATCCGTCCCGCAGCAGAATATCAGGTGAAGCAGGAGCTGCTGCTCCAGGCCATCGTTGAGGCGGAGAACATTGAAGTCACCGACGAGGAGCTTGAGGACTACATCAAGGGCGCGGCCGAGACCGTCGGCGCAGAGCCCGAGCAGATCCGCAAGTACTTCGGCGACGAGTATATCAGAAACGAGTTCAAGAAGGAAAAGGCGACCAAGATAGTTATAGAGTCCGCAAGCGAGGAAGCTCCCGCAGAGGAGCCCGCCGAGGAAAAAGAGGCCGAATAATCCGCCGCGTATAAGGATATGATCTCCGGGATAAGCACAACGAAAGGAGACGTTAAAAAATGAGTTTAGTACCCTATGTAGTAGAGCAGACAAGCCGCGGCGAGCGCTCGTATGACATTTTTTCAAGACTTCTCAACGACCGCATAATCATGCTGTCAGAGGAGGTCAACGACACTACCGCGAGCCTTATCGTAGCCCAGCTTCTGTACCTTGAGGCACAGGATCCCGATAAGGATATACAGTTTTATATAAACAGCCCCGGCGGCTCCGTCACCTCCGGCATGGCGATCTATGACACCATGCAGTATATAAAGCCCGACGTATCTACCATATGCATCGGCATGGCGGCATCAATGGGCGCATTCCTGCTCTCGAGCGGCGCAAAGGGCAAGCGCCTTGCGCTTCCCAATGCGGAAATAATGATCCACCAGCCCTCCGGCGGCAGCAAGGGTCAGTGCACCGATATTCAGATCCAGGCCGAGCAGATCCTGAAGATCAAGAAAAACCTCAACAGGATCCTCGCGGAGAACACCGGTAAGGATATCGCCGTCGTTGAAGCAGACTGCGAACGCGACCATTTCATGTCCGCACAGGAAGCCCTCGAATACGGCCTTATCGATAAGGTTATCACTAAGCGATAAGCACAAATTTATGGGGGAACGTGCGCGTTCCCCCATATTACATCATTTTCCGAGGTAAAACTATGGCAAGAACAGACGACAGGAAGAGCATCCGCTGCTCGTTCTGCGGAAAAACACAGGCTCAGACCGGCAGACTCATTGCCGGCAACGGCGCATACATCTGCGATGAGTGCATAAATCTCTGCATGAGCATTATCGCCGAGGACGAGCAGGCCCCCGTGCATGACAGCAAGGGCAATCGCCTGCGCTTTGAGGACCTTCCGAAGCCCTATGAGATAAAGCAGAGGCTTGACGCATACATCGTCGGGCAGGAGAGAGCGAAGATCGTTTTGTCGGTCGCGGTGTACAACCACTATAAGCGCATCCTCTTTGCCGGCGACAACGACGTCGAGCTGCAGAAGAGCAACATCCTGCTCATCGGCCCGACCGGCAGCGGCAAGACGCTTTTTGCCCAGTCGCTTGCAAAGATGCTCAACGTGCCCTTTGCCATTGCCGACGCAACGACGCTCACCGAGGCCGGCTATGTCGGCGAGGATGTCGAGAATATCCTCCTGCGCCTTCTTCAGGCAGCCGATTTCGACGTTGAGCGCGCCGAAAAGGGCATAATCTACATCGACGAGATAGATAAGATCGCCCGCAAGAGCGAGAATACGTCCATAACTCGCGACGTTTCCGGCGAGGGCGTGCAGCAGGCGCTGCTGAAGCTGCTTGAGGGCACGGTGGCAAACGTTCCGCCCCAGGGCGGACGCAAGCACCCGCATCAGGAATTCATAAAGGTCGATACGACGAACATACTCTTCATCTGCGGCGGCGCGTTTGACGGACTGGATAAGATCATAGAAAAGCGCACGGAGAAAAAGAGCATGGGCTTCGGCGCGGATATAAAAAGCTCCGCCGAGCGTGACGTCGGCGAGCTCTTGAAGCAGGCGCAGCAGCACGATCTTCTGAAGTTCGGCATAATCCCCGAGCTCATCGGCCGTCTGCCGGTCATAGCGCCGCTCAGCTCCTTAAAGCGCGAGGATCTTGTACGCATCCTCACCGAGCCCAAGAATGCCATGACCAAGCAGTATGAGGCACTCATGGAGTATGACGGCGTGAAGCTTGAGTACGATAAGCAGGCACTCGAGGCGATAGCCGACAAGGCGATAGAGATGAAGATCGGCGCCCGCGGACTGAGAAGCGTGATGGAGAGCATCATGACCGACATCATGTACACCGTGCCGTCCGAGCACGATATAAAGAAAGTAATTGTCACTGCCGACTGCGTGAAAAACGGAACCGGCCCCGACGTAATACGCAAATGATACATCACGGCAAGACGGGGCATTGCCCTGCCTTGCCGCGCTTTTTATCATTTTTTCTATTCCTCATTAAGGAGGTAAAGCATATGAACCAGAATAAGAAAATACCCAACCGCGCAATGGCGGTGCTCCCGCTGCGCGGCCTTAACATATTCCCCGGAATGCTCCTGAGCTTCGATGTTGAGCGTCCGATATCCCTGGCCGCACTCAACTGCGCTCAGGGCGCGGATCAGGAGATATTCCTCGTTACCCAGAAGGACGTGGCAAACGATATGCCCGAGCCCTCGGATCTCTACGAATACGGCGTTGTCTGCCGCATACGTCAGCTCATGCGCCAGCCCGGCGGCAAGCTGTGCAAGGTCATGGCCGAGGGGCTTTACAGAGGCAGGATAGCCTCTCTTACGTCCGAACAGCCCTATCTCTTCGGCGAGATCGAGAGCGTGCCCGACAGGGAGGAAAGAGTCGCATCCGACAGGAAAGAGGCGCTCATGCGCAATGTCGTGAGCCTGTTTGAGGATTATATCCAGCTTGTTGGCAATATGCCGCCCGAGATGCTGCTCAACCTCATCGTCAGCCGCGATCCGGCCTATGTCGCCGACTACACGGCGCAGAACGTCCGCCTCGACTACCGCAAGAAGCAGGAGCTGCTCGAGCAGCTGCACCCCTGCCGCAGGCTCGAAATGCTCATTGAAATGCTCAACCATGAGCTGAACGTCATGATCATAGAGCAGGAGCTCAACGAGGCTGCAAACGAGCAGGTAAACCGCAGCCAGCGCGACTACTATCTGCGCGAGCAGATGAAGATAATCCAGCAGGAGCTCGGCGAGGACGATACGGACGATATAGCCGAATACCGTCAGAAGATACGCGATCTCAAGCTTCCGCAGGAAACGGAGGAGAAGCTCCTCAAGGAGGTATCCCACCTTGCAAAGCAGCCCTTCGGCTCGACGGAGGCGACTGTCATACGCGGCTATCTCGACGTGTCCCTTGAGCTGCCGTGGAACATTAAGACCGAAGAGGTTCATGACATTGATAAAGCGCGCAGGATCCTCGACGAGGATCACTTCGGCCTTGAAAAGGTAAAGCAGCGCGTTATCGAATACCTTGCCGTCAGAGCCATCGCGCCCAAGGCCGGCGGAAGCATACTGTGCCTTGTCGGCCCTCCGGGAACGGGCAAGACCAGCATAGCCATGAGCGTTGCCCGCGCGACAAACCGCAAATGCGTGCGCATTTCTCTCGGCGGCGTGCATGACGAGGCGGAGATACGCGGCCACAGAAAGACCTATGTCGGCGCAATGCCCGGCAGGATCATCTCCGGCATGCGTCAGGCAAAGAGCATGAACCCCGTCATGGTGCTCGACGAGGTCGATAAGCTCGGCTCGGACTATCGCGGCGACCCCTCGGCGGCGCTGCTCGAAGCACTTGACCCCGAGCAGAACTCGGCATTCAGGGATAACTTCCTTGAGCTGCCGTTTGACCTTTCGGATGTGTTCTTCATAACGACGGCAAACTCGCTCGACACAATACCGAGAGCGCTGCTCGACCGCATGGAGGTCATTGAGCTTTCAAGCTACACAGACGAGGAAAAGCTCAGCATAGCAAAGAGTCACCTTATCCCCAAGCAGCGCAGGAAGCACGGCCTGAAGGCATCGCAGCTGAAGCTCGGAGACGATGCGATACGCGAGATCATAACGTATTACACGCGCGAATCCGGCGTCAGAAACCTTGAGCGTCAGATAGCCGCCGTGTGCCGCAAGACAGCCGTCATGCTCTCCGAGGGCGAGCGCAAGAGCCTTACTCTGCGCGCCGGAGCACTGCAGCCCTATCTCGGCGCCCCGAAATATAAGCCCGAGCCGCACAGAATGAGCGACGAGGTCGGCCTTGTGCGCGGCCTTGCGTGGACGAGCGTCGGAGGCGAGGTGCTCGACGTTGAGGCGGCCGTTGTGGACGGCAGCGGAAAGCTTGAGCTCACAGGCAACCTCGGCAAGGTGATGCAGGAATCCTGCCAGGCGGCAATGACCTGCATAAGAAGCCGCGCAAAGAAGCTCGGCATCGAAGCCGATTTCTATAAAACAAAAGATATACATATCCACTTCCCGGAGGGAGCCGTTCCTAAGGACGGGCCGTCGGCCGGCGTCACGGTCTGCACGGCGATAGTTTCCGCACTGACGGGGACGCCCGTGCGCCGCGATATCGCAATGACGGGCGAGATAAGCCTGCGCGGCAGAGTTTTGCCCATAGGCGGCCTGAAGGAAAAGACCATGGCTGCCCTGCGAAACGGCGTGAGCACGGTCATAATCCCCGCCGACAATGAGCCGGATCTCGACGAGATAGACCCGGCCGTGCGCAAGGCGCTGAACTTTGTGCTTGCCGACAAGGTGGATACGGTGCTCGAAACGGCGCTTGTGCATAAGGATGCCGAGCTAAAGCCTGAGGTAATCATGCCGGTGCAGAGCAAAAAATCCCGTCCGGGCATCAGACAGTAGGTGAAGCATGGCCGAACTTAACATCAATAATGCCGAGTTTATAAAAAGCGCGGCGGCTCCCGCGGGCTTTATCCGCGATGAGCTTCCGAACATCGTGTTTTCCGGCAAGTCGAACGTCGGAAAATCCTCTGTGATAAACAGGCTTTTAAACCGCAGAAATTTTGCGCGCGTCGGGCAGTCGCCCGGCAAGACCATTCATGTAAATTATTTTCTCATCGATAAAAAGATATACTTTGTCGATCTTCCGGGCTACGGCTATGCCAAGGTCTCGAAAGCCGAGCGCGAGCGCTGGGGAAAGCTCATGGAGCAGTTTTTCGCGGCCGAGGGGCTCATAGATCTCGGCGTCATGATCGTCGACTCGCGCCATAAGCCGACGGCCGACGACGTGACGATGGCGCAGTGGTTCAAAAGCACCGGCTGTCCGCTCGTCGTGGTCGCAAACAAGGCGGATAAGCTCAAGAAAAGCGAAATTGAGCCGAATCTTGAGCTTATACGGCTCACGCTGGAACTCGGCGCGGAAACGCCTCTCATACTTTTCTCCGCGGAAAAGGGCAGCGGACGCGACGCGCTTATGTCGCAGATACTCAAATACGTTTAAGGAAGCAAGATAATGAACTCTTTCGGCGATGTAATGCGAAACCTTGACTGGTCGGTACCGGCCGACATGCTCCTGGCCGTGATACCCGCGCTCGTGTGCATAACCCTGCATGAGCTCAGCCACGGCTATGTTGCCTATAAGCTGGGTGACAATACGGCGAAAAATATGGGCAGGCTCACGCTCAACCCCATTAAGCATATCGACATTATCGGCCTTATAATGATGGTCGCGTTCAAATTCGGCTGGGCAAAGCCCGTGCCGGTGGACATGCGCAATTTTAAGCACCCGAAGCGCGATATGGCTGTAACAGCCCTCGCGGGGCCCGTGTCAAACGTCATCATCTGCTGCGTCGTTCTGTTTATCTACGGCATGATCTTTACGCCGTGCAGGCTCTCCGGAAACGAATTTCTCACCGATGTGCTCAGCATGGTCTATACGACGGCATATCTGAGCATAGCGCTTGCGATATTCAATATCATACCCGTTCCGCCGCTGGACGGCTCGAAGGTGCTGTTTTCGCTCATGAGCGACGAGGCATATTATAAGCTCATGCGCTATGAGCGCTACGGTATGCTGATCCTGCTGGCTCTTATAGCGACAGACGTTTTGGGCGCACCGCTGCAGACGGTAACGGACTCAGTGTTCAATGTCCTGTTTGCCTTTGCCGAATGGGGCAATAATCTAACCGTAAAGCTGTTTTATATGTAATGGATAATCCGACTTTTCACCTTGAAAGCGTGGTTAAGGATAAAAACGAGCTCCAGGACTTTGACGGTCCGCTCAGCCTTATTCTTATGCTGCTGTCTAAAAACAAAATAGAGATACGCGATATAAAAATATCCGAGATACTCGATCAGTACCTTGAATACCTCGACAGGATGGAGAAGCTCGATCTTGAGATAGCAAGCGAGTTCGTGCAGATGGCCTCGCATCTTCTGTATATCAAGACGAAAACCATTCTGGCGGGCGAGGAGGAGGTCAGCGAGCTTGAAGAGCTCATGACCTCGCTCGAGCAGCTCAAATGCAGGGATATATACACGGCAGTGCAGAAGATAACGCCGGAGCTCAAGAAAGCCTCGGAAAAGGGACTGCTGTACTATTCAAAGCTCCCCGAGCCCCTGCCGGATGTAAAGCGCGAGTATGAATACCGGCACGAGCCCGCCGATCTGTTCCGGGCGCTGTATACGGTCATAACGCGCGGCGGAAAGCCGGCCGAGCCCGAGTTTGCGCACAGGCTTGCGCCCTCGCGCATCGTATACGAGGTGCGAACGAAAAGCCGCGAGCTTATCGAACGTCTGCAAAGCGGCCCTGCTAAGCTCTCGGAGCTTTACTCGTCCTGCGGCAGCCGCTCGGAGATCGTAGCGACCTTCATTTCCATCCTTGAGCTGTGCAGCATGGGCAGCGTCGAGCTTTCGGGCGACGAGAGCGACTATACGCTCTCCTTCACCGGCGGAGACGTCGGCGAGATACTTGACAGAATAGTAGAGTAGGTTTGTAATGGAAACAGAGAATATAAAGTCAGCAATTGAGGCAATACTTTTCGCGGCGGGAGAGCCTGTGCCGACGGCGCGCCTGTCGCTGATCCTCGAAACGGATGAGGACAAGGTGCTTGCCGCGGTAAAGGAGCTTTCCGACGAGTACAGCTTCGGCATGCGCGGCATGCGCATACTGAGGCTTGACGATAAGCTTCAGATGTGCTCATCGCCGGAGTATGCGTCGGTGATAAGCAAAACGCTCGAGCAGCGCAAGCCGCCGATGCTCTCGCAGCCGGCGCTTGAAACTCTTGCCGTCGTTGCGTATTTTCAGCCCGTTACGAGGGCATATATAGATCAGGTGCGCGGAGTTGACAGCTCGTATACCGTCGGTGTTCTCATCGACCGCGGCCTTATCGAGCGCTGCGGCAGGCTCGACGTTCCGGGCAGGCCCTCGCTTCTGCGCACGACGGACGTTTTTCTGCGCACCATGGGCGTGAGCAAGCTCGAGGAGCTTCCCGAGCTTCCGGACATAAGCTCCGGCGACGGGGTTAAAAAGCTTGAGGACGCAATAGAAAAGCTGAACACGGTCGGCAGCAATCAGCTCCGCATGGAGGAGCTCAAATAAGTTTTTGGGGTGATGCGCTCCATGGCGCCTGTTATCATCTTAATACTTTTTGCGGGGTTAATGCTCATTCCCGCGGGCATCTGCGCCTCGTACACGGCAGAGGGCTTCACTGCCTCGGCGCGCGTCTGGTTCTGTAAGCTCCGCCTGTATCCGCCCAAGGGAAAGAAGCCGAAGGCTGCTGATGCCGAGCCAACTGAGGCCGATGCGGATAAAAAGCCCTGGAAAAATCCGCTTTCCGGCTTTGAGCTCAATGATTGGCTGAGGCTTGCAAAAGCTGCACTGCGAACGCTGCACCGCTTTAAAAACGGCGTTTATTTTGATATAATACGGCTCAAAGTGCTCGTATCGGATCCCGATCCCTACGACGCCGTAACGCGCTATAACGCGGTAAACGGCTTTGTCGGCGCCGCGATACCGTTTTTCGAGTCCGGCTTTCGCGTAAAAGATAAAGATATATACGTCGGACTTGATATGAGCGGCAGCGGAAGCCGCGCCGAGGCAGAGCTTTCCGCGTCGGTGAGGATCGGAACCGTTTTGGCAGTGGGACTTGCGGCAGGCTTTGCGTTTCTGAAAATTCTGATAAAAAACAGGATACGTCGTATCCGGGAAAGGGTGGCACGCAATGGAGAACAACAAACTGAGCGAAATGATGCAGTCGACAATGAGCAGCATCAAGAATCTTGTTGAGGTCAACAATATCGTCGGCGAGCCAATCGTCACGCCCGACGGTCAGACGATAATACCCGTTTCAAAGCTGAGCTTCGGCTTCGGCGGAGCGGGAGGCGACTCGCTCGGCAGCAGCAAGCAGGGCTACGGCGGCGGCAGCGCGGCCGGTGTCAAGATCGAGCCCATCGGCTTCCTCGTCGTAAACGAGGGCGGAGTGCGCATGATAAACGTCGCGCCGCAGGCGAAAAACGGCGTTGACAGGATCATCGACATGGTGCCCGACGTGATGGACAAGATAGAGAGCATCGCAAATACAAATAAGAAAACCGATTAAAAACTCATTTTTCCGTCAATAATAAGCACTGCCCGAAAGGTGGTGCTTATTTTTATGAAAAAAATCACGGCGATACTTATTATTTCCGCACTTGCGTTTTTTACGCTGCCCGCATCGGCTCTTGCCGACGACGAGCATGAGCTGTCGGCACACAGCGCTATAGTCCTGTGTGCCGATACAGGCGACGTCCTGTTTGAGAAGAACGCCGATGAGCGCATGCTTATAGCAAGCATAACGAAGATCATGACGGCCATTGTCGTCATCGAAAACGCCGAGCTTGAGGAAAGGATAGTCATAAAGCCCGAGTGGAGCGCCATAGAGGGCTCGAGCATGTACGCCGTTCCCGGCGAGAGCTATACCGTGCGCGAGCTGCTGTACGGCATGATGCTCAACTCCGGCAACGATGCCGCCGCTGCGCTTGCCTGCACGCTCTGCGGTGATGAGCCGTCATTTGCGCGGCTCATGAACGAAAAGGCAGCCTTGCTCGGCCTTGAGAATACATCATTCCGCAATCCTCACGGGTTGGACGAGGACGGGCATTATTCCACGGCCCGCGACATGGCAGTTCTGACGGCATACTGCATGGAAAACGAGGACTTCAGAAGCATCGTATCGACAAACTGCGCCGTCATAAATGACGTGACCTATTATAACCACAACCGCCTGCTGCGCGAATACGGCGGCTGCATCGGCGTTAAGACCGGCTATACGATCGCAGCGGGCAGAACGCTCGTAAGCTGCGCCGAGCGCGGCGGCATGCGCCTTGTCTGCGTCACGCTGAGCGCTCCGGACGACTGGAACGACCATAAATACCTCATGGATAAGGCGTTTTCCGATTACCGCGTCGTGTCCTATAATGCCGACAGCTTCAAGCTCTCGCTCGAGGTCGCCTCCGCCGCCGCGAGCACTGCCGAGGCCGTTCCGCAAAACGGGATAAAGCTCCTGACGAAGTGCGATGACGAGGTCAGCGTAAAGCTCGAAGCGCCGCGCATACTGTTTGCCGGAGGCATAGAGGGCGAAAAGGTCGGCAGCATAAGCGTGTTTGTTAACGGCTCACTTGCGGCGCAGGAGAATTTGGTTTATACTGAAGACGTAAAGATAAATCCCTCACAGCGGCTCACACCGTATGAGAGGATAAGCAGAATATTCGATGCGGCACTCGGGCCGTATTATACAGGTGATGAGAAATGAAGCAGCGACTGCAGAAGCTTATATCGGCGGCGGGCGTGGCCTCGCGCCGCAGCAGCGAGGAACTGATAAAGGCCGGCAGGGTCACCGTCAACGGTATCCCCGCCTCACTCGGTGACAGCGCCGATCCGGAGACGGACATAATATGTGTTGACGGGCATCTGCTTGCCCGTCCCGCCGAGAGGACGTACATAATGCTCAACAAGCCGCGCGGCTACGTTACGACGCTCAGGGACGAGAAAAACCGCCGCTGCGTCAGCGAGCTCGTTAAGGACGCCGGTGTGCGCCTGTACCCCGTCGGCAGGCTTGACATGTATTCCGAGGGGCTTCTTATAATGACCGACGACGGCGAGCTTGCAAACAGGCTGATGCACCCCAAGTCGCATACGGACAAGATCTATCACGCGTGGGTGAAAGGGCGGTGCAGTGCCCATGCGCTTGAGGTGCTCTCGAGCCCGCTCGTCATTGACGGATACAGGATACGCCCGGCCGAGGTAGAGATAATAAAGACAGGCGATGACTATACACAGCTTTCGATCCGCATCCACGAGGGGAGAAACCGACAGATAAGAAAAATGTGCGGCTGCGCAGGACTGAGCCTCACAAAGCTCAGGCGCGTAGGTGAGGGAAGCCTCTCGCTCGGCGAGCTCCGGCCGGGGCAGTGGCGCTATCTCACGGAGGAAGAATTGCAGGATTTGCAGTCTTAATTAAGCCCTGAAGTCTCAAAAATTTGAGCCGTATGCCCCGAACGCCGCAAAATATGCAAGTTCGGGGCAAAAAAATTGCAGAATGCTATTGCAATTTAAACATATTGAAAGTAAAATGTCTCTTATGTTTTAACATGGAGATGAACAGTATGGAGACCGACCTTCTCAAGGTCCTTTCAAAGGGCAGCAACAAGTTTTCCAAGGGGCAGAAGAGCATTGCCAAGTACATTCTCAATAACTACGACAAGGCCGCATTCATGACTGCCGGCAAGCTCGGCAAGATAGTCGGCGTGAGCGAATCCACCGTTGTCCGCTTTGCCACCGAGCTCGGCTACGACGGATATCCGAGCATGCGCAAGGCCCTGCAGGAGATGATACGCAGCCGCCTTACCTCCGTGCAGCGCATCGAGGTCGCAAAGAGCATGATAGACGACAAGGACATCGTCCGCTCCATAATCGGCAGCGATATCCAGAATCTTCAGGCGACGCTCGAGGTGCTTTCGCAGGACAGCTTCAACAAATTCGTGGACTCGATAATCGAGGCCAATAACATATACATCGTCGGCATGCGCACCTCGACCTCGCTGTCGTCGTTTCTGGGTCTCTATCTCAACCTGCTGCGCAGCAACGTGAACGTCATACACGACACTGCGGCCAGCGAGGTGTTTGAGCAGATGATCAGGATAGGGAAGGGCGACCTGTTTATTGCCATAAGCTTCCCGCGCTATTCGAGCCACACCATTGATGCGGTGGAATTTGCAAAGAAAATGGGCGCCATGACCGCCGCCATAACGGACGGACCGGCCTCGCCCCTTAACGGCATAACCGATGTCTGCCTCCACGCAAAGAGCGATATGGTATCGTTTCTCGATTCGCTCGTCGCGCCGATGAGCCTCATAAACGCCATAATCGTTGCCGTGGGCATCAAGAACAAGGAAAATCTTTCAAAGACCTTTGAGCGGCTTGAGACGATATGGTCGGAAAACAAGGTCTATGAGCAGACCGAGCACGGCGGTACGGTATGAAAAAGCTGAGTGCGGACGCGGTCGTGATAGGCGGAGGCGCCGCGGGAATGATGTGCAGCCTCATCGCTGCGCAGCGCGGGCTTGACGTTATCCTGCTTGAGCCGAACAAAATGCTCGGCCGCAAGGTTCGGATAACCGGCAAGGGCCGCTGCAATGTGACCAACAACTGCGATATAAAGGAATTTCTCGAAAACATACCAGGCGACGGCCGCTTTTTATACAGCGCGCTCAACAGGCTTTCCCCGCGCGACACCATGCAGCTTTTCGAGTCGCTCGGACTGCCGCTGAAAACGGAGCGCGGAAACCGCGTTTTTCCCGTATCGGATAACGCAAACGACGTTGCGGGAACGCTGACGCGGAATATAGAGCGCTGCGGGGTCCGCCGCATCCGCGAGAGTGCGGAGCATATAATCTGCGAAAACGGCGAGGTCTGCGGCGTTAAAACGGAGCTTTCCGAGATATCCTGCCGCGCTGCCGTCATATGCACGGGCGGACTTTCATATCCGCTTACGGGCTCGACGGGCGCAGGCTATAAGCTTGCGCGTGAGCTGGGGCACAGCATAAGGCCATGCCGCCCGTCTCTGGTTCCGCTCGAGAGCGGCGACGGATACTGTGCGCAGATGCAGGGCTTTTCGCTCAAAAACGTAACGCTGTCGGCCTATGAGGACGATAAGCTCATCTATAGGGAGCTCGGGGAAATGCTGTTCACGCATTTCGGCGTGTCGGGCCCGCTCGTGCTGTCTGCAAGCTCGCATATGCGCAATTTCGGCAGCGCAGTGTACCGCCTGAGCATTGACCTCAAGCCCGCGCTCGACGAGAAAAAGCTCGACGCAAGGCTGCTGCGCGACTTTGAAAAGTACGCAAACCGCGACTTTGCAAACGCTCTGTGCGATCTTGCCGGAAGAGCGATGATACCCGTTCTCGTTGAGCTGTCGGGCATACCGGCGGAGGAAAAGGTTAATTCGATAACCCGCGCACAGCGCCATGAGCTTCTGAAGCTTTTTAAGGAGTTTCCCGTATCGGTCACCGGCCCCAGGCCCATCGACGAGGCGATAGTGACCTCCGGCGGTGTTTCGACAAAGGAGATAAATCCGCGCACGATGGAGTCAAAGCTCGTAAACGGACTTTATTTTGCCGGCGAGGTCATGGACATTGACGCATACACCGGCGGATTTAACCTGCAAATTGCATGGTCAACGGCATATGCTGCCGCAAACTCTATATAAGGATGTAAAGCTATGATATCAATTGCGATCGACGGCCCGTCCGGCGCCGGAAAAAGCACAATATCAAGAAAGGCCGCGGAAAAATTCGGCTTTATATATGTCGATACCGGCGCGATATACAGGACCATCGGCCTTGCGGCGAAAACCCACGGCGTGGACATCGCGGATAAGACGGCCGTTGCCGCCATGCTGCCGGAGCTCGCCATAGAGCTCAAATACGGCGAAAACGGCGAGCAGCACATGTATCTGGACGGAGCCGACGTTTCCCGCGATATACGCCTTCCTGAGGTCTCGATGCTCGCGTCAGGGGTCTCGGCGATACCGGAGGTAAGGGCGTTTCTTGTCGATATGCAGCGGGATATGGCCAGAAAGCATGACGTCATAATGGACGGCCGCGATATCGGAACGGTGATACTCCCAAATGCCGATCTCAAGATATTCCTCACCGCCGACGTCGCGGACCGCGCCCGCCGCCGCTATGATGAGCTGCGCGAAAAGGGAATGGACAAGCCCTTTGACGAGGTCCTCGAAGAGATGAAGCGGCGCGACGAGCAGGACACCGCGCGCGCCGCGGCGCCGTTAAAGGCAGCCGACGACGCCGTGCTGCTCGATACGAGCGGCAACACACTTGAAAAAAGCATAGATGCGGTCTGTAAGCTGATAGCCGAAAAAACGGGCCGGACTTTGGGTAAATGAGTATGGAAAAGATAATTGTAGCAAAAAGTGCGGGCTTCTGCTTCGGCGTGAGCCGCTCGGTGGATATGGCGCAGAAGCTGCTCGCAAGCGGCAGCGCCTACTCGCTCGGGCAGCTTATACACAATGACGATGTCGTGCGCCGTTTTGAAAACGAGGGGCTGCACGTCATATCCTCTCCCGAGGAGCTGCCGCAGGGCGCGCGCGTCATGATACGCTCGCACGGCGTGTCAAGAGACGTGTATAAAAGCCTTGAGGACAGGGGAGCGGAAATAAGCGACGCCACATGTCCGAAGGTAAAGCGCATACATCAGCTCGTCGAGACGGCGCAGAACGATGGCAGATTTGTCGTTATCATCGGCATGCACGGACACCCGGAGGTCGAGGCCGTAAAGGGCTGGTGCGGCGGCTGCGTTATATGCGAAAACGCCTCGGAATTGGAAGCCTGGTGCGCGAAAACGGGTGATTTATTGGATAAACCGATAACGATGGTAGTCCAAACGACCCAGACTCGTAGTAATTTTACCGAATGTGCAAGTTTCTTAAAAAAAAGATGTACAAATCTTCAAATCTTTGATACAATATGTGGAGCAACATCCACGCGTCAGGAAGAAGCCGCAAAATTGGCGGCAGAGTGCGATGCGATGGTCGTCATAGGCGGTAAGCACAGCGCAAACAGCGTCCACCTTTCGGTGATATGCTCCGAGCTGTGTCCGAACGTTCAGTTTATCGAAAACGCCGGTGAGCTGGATATGGACAGGCTCAGATGTGCAGCCACCGTCGGCGTCACGGCGGGAGCATCCACGCCTGCGTGGATAATTAAGGAGGTAAGTAACAAGATGAGCGAAGAAATCAAAATTGATGCTGCTGCAGCAGAAGAGAAGGAGATGTCCTTCGACGAAATGCTGGAGGAATCCATCAAGACTATATATAACGGAGATAAGGTAACCGGCACCGTCGTTGCTATTACCGGCACTGAAGTCAGTGTCGATATCGGCACAAAATATTCCGGCTTCATTCCCACCACCGAGTTTACAGATGACGGCATCAAGGTCGAAGACGCCGTCAAGGTCGGCGATCAGATCGAAGCAGTCGTTGTCCGCGTAAACGATGTCGAAGGCACCGTTATGCTCTCCAAGAAGCGTCTTGACGCTGCAAAGAGCTGGACCATGGTCGAGGAAGCTGTCGAGAGCGGCGAGTTCCTCGAAGGCACCGTTACCGAGATCAACAAGGGCGGCGTAGTCGTCAGCGTCAAAGGCGTGCGCGTATTCGTTCCCGCATCCCAGTCCGGCCTGCCCAAGGAGGCCGATATGAATCAGCTTCTCAAGCAGAAGACCCGCGTCAAGATCACCGAGGTCAACCGCAGCCGCAAGCGCGTCGTCGGTTCCATCCGTGCCGTCGCTCAGAAGGAGCGCCGTGAAAAGGCAGAGGCCATCTGGAACGAGATGGAGGTCGGCAACAAGTACCACGGTGTGGTCAAGTCCATGACCAGCTACGGCGCATTTGTCGATATCGGCGGTATTGACGGCATGGTTCACGTCTCCGAAATGAGCTGGAGCCGCATCAAGAATCCCGCTGAGCTGTTCAAGATCGGCGACGAGGTAGATGTTTACGTCATAAGCTTCGACAAGGAAAAGAAAAAGATCTCCCTCGGCTACAAGGATCCCAACGAGAATCCCTGGGTCAAGTTCACCACCAATTACAAGGTCGGCGACACCGCAGAGGTCAAGATCGTAAAGCTCATGACCTTCGGAGCATTCGCAGAGGTCCTGCCCGGCGTTGACGGTCTGATCCACATCTCCCAGATAGCAAACCGCCGCATCGGCAAGCCCGAAGAGGTCCTTTCCGTCGGTGATGTCGTCGAGGCAAAGATCACCGCTATCGACACCGAGAATCACAAGATATCCCTGTCCATCCGCGCTCTTGCCGAGCCTGCCGCCGCAGAGGTCGAGGAGGTTCCCGAGGTCGAGGATAACGGCGAAGACGCACTCGTATACGAAGTGTCCACCAACGGCGAAGCCAAGGGCGAGCTCGTAGAAGAGTAATACAGTTTAACATTCTGTAATAGCCTGCCGCAAACGCGGCAGGCTGTTTTTATTGAAATATCAATGAAAATCGCTATTCTTTCTTGCAAAAAAACAACAATTTGTGTATAATTATATTATAAACAGTTTAAGGAGGAGTGGCCTTGTTCAAAATTGGCGATTATATTGCGCATCCGATGCATGGCGCCGGCATTATCGAGAGTATAGTAACGAAAAAAATCAACGGCGCCGAACGGGACTACTACGTCCTCAAACTGCCCGTAGGTGATATGGTGGTAATGGTTCCCGTTTCGGGCTGCGAGGAGATCGGCGTGAGATCGATAATATCGCGCGGCGAGGCGGAAAAGGTGTTTGAGGCATTCAGAGAGATAGAGATATCCATGACCCAGAACTGGAACAAGCGCTACCGCGAGAACATGGATAAGATAAAAAGCGGCAATCTGTTTGATGTTGCGGCAGTCGTCAAGGGGCTCATGCGCCGGGACGGAGAGCGCGGCCTGTCCACGGGCGAGCGCAAAATGCTCCACTCGGCAAAGCAGATTCTCATATCTGAGCTCGTTGTCGCAACGCAGAGCGACTACGACAATGTGGAAAAAAGGCTGTGCGCAGCACTTAAAGAGGAGTAAGCTTCAGTGTCGATAATAAATAAAATATTTAAACTCAAGACAAATGACGGTGATTTCTGCACGGCGGTGGTGCTTGCCGCCGGAAATTCGCAGCGCATGGGAAGGGATAAGATACTCATGCCGCTCGGAGGAATACCGGTTATCGCTCATACGCTCAAGGCTCTGCAGGCGTCCGACTGCATCGACGAGATAGTTGTCGTCACCAAATACGAAAGCCTGCAGGAGGTGGCGGATATCTGCCATGACTACGGCATAAAAAAAGCAAGCAAGGTCGTGCTCGGCGGCAAAACGAGGACCGAATCCTCGCTGATCGGTGTCAGCAATGCCGACGCAAAGGCCAAATACATCGCCATTCATGACGGTGCGCGTCCGTTTTTGAGCTCCGGGCTCATCGAGCGCGTCGTTCATTCCGCGCATCAGCATGACGCTGCCGCACCGGCGGTCGCACCGACGGATACGGTTCGCGTTTTAAACTCCAAGGGTGCCGTAACCGAAACACCGTCAAGGGATCTCGTCGCGCTCATGCAGACGCCGCAGGTATTCATGACCGAGATGATAAAGGCCGCGCTCACCCGTGCGCAGGATAAGGGCGTAAAGATAACAGACGATTGCTCCGCCGTCGAGGCTATGGGCTATAAGGTCACGATCGTCGCGGGCGAGGCGGATAACATAAAGCTCACTACGGCACGTGATATGTATATCGCCGAGGGAATACTCGCCGAAAGGAGCGGCAGATAATGCGTATCGGGCACGGCTATGATGTTCACAGGCTCGTCGAAGGGCGTAAGCTCATCCTCGGCGGCGTTGATATACCGTACGAAAAGGGTCTGCTCGGTCATTCCGATGCGGACGTTTTGACCCATGCGCTGATGGACGCGCTGCTCGGCGCGGCGGCGCTTGGAGATATCGGCGGACTTTTCCCCGACAGCGACGATGCCTACCTCGGTGCGGACAGTATAGTGCTCTTAAAGAAGGTCATGAGCCTTCTGCGCGGGCACGGCTACTCCGTAGTAAACGTCGACTGCACGGTCATTGCGCAGCGGCCGAAGCTCAAGCCGTATATCGAGGATATGCGTGCTGCTCTGGCTGAAGCCATGGGCGTTGAGACCGGCAGTGTCAGCGTCAAGGCGACTACCGAGGAAAAGCTCGGCTTTACCGGCGAGGGTCTCGGCATCGCAGCGCACGCTGTCGTTTTAATAGACTGATCAGTATCAGGCAGCTTTTGCTGCCTGATAATTTTAACTGCATATGCCCCCTGAGCATAGTATGAACCAAAAAAGAAGGGGACAATTATGCGCTATATATTTATGTGCCGCTCGCTTACCTATGCGCAGTCCGCGGCCAGACTGCTTGAAAAAAACGCGATATCGGCATCGGTTCGGAAGGCTCCGGCAGGTCTCGGCACCGGCGGATGCAGCTACGGCGTGAGCGTGGCATATGCCCGCGGTGCCGCCGCCGCAGAGATACTGCGCCGCGAAAGTCAGCTCCGGGGCAAGGTCTTTCTTCGCCGCGATGACGGCAGCTATTCCGAGGTGATCCTGTGATATACCTTGACTCCGCCGCGACAAGCTTTTTGAAGCCCAAAAGCGTTAAAACAGCCGTGATGAACGCGCTCAATACGATGTCAAGTCCCGGCAGAGGCGCATACAGTGCCGCAATGCGCGCTGCCGACAAGGTCTATGAGTGCAGGGAGCTTGCATGCAGGCTGTTTAATTTCGATAAGCCTGAGAATGTCGTGTTCACCATGAATGCAACTCACGCGCTGAACATTGCAATAAGAACGCTCGCACGGCGCGGCAGCCGCGTCGTGATATCCGGATACGAGCACAACTCCGTTACACGCCCGCTGTACGGTATCGGAGCCGACGTCACGGCTGCGGCAGGAAGGCTGTTTGACGCTCACAGCGTTATAGCGGCGTTTGAGGAGAAGATTCCGGGCGCTGACCTTGCAGTGTGCAATCACGTCTCCAATGTTTTCGGCTTCGTGCAGCCGGTGTATGAGATATCTGCGCTGTGCAGGCGATACGGCGTGCCGCTTATAATTGACGCATCCCAGTCGGCGGGCATTGAAAAGATAGACTGCGCCCGGCTTGACGCTGCGTTTATCGCAATGCCGGGGCATAAGGGACTTCTCGGCCCGCAGGGAACGGGGATACTTCTGTGCACCGACGCACCGGAGCCGCTCATGTATGGCGGCACGGGCTCTGATAGCCTTATACAGTCCATGCCGGCCTTCCTTCCGGACAGAGCCGAGGCCGGAACCTTAAATGTTGCCGGTATTGCCGGACTGTGCGAGGGCATAAGATATGTTTCGGATAAGGGCGAGGAGACGATCGGCGCGTATGAATCAATGCTCTGCCGTGAAGCGGCGGAGCGCCTCGGACGAATACCCTCGCTCGAGATCTTTTCCGGAAAGGCCGGAACTCAGGCCGGTGTGCTGTCGCTCCGCCATAAAACGCTCAACTGCGAGGATTTCTGCGAAAGGCTCAGCTCAAGAGGCATCGCCGCGCGCTGCGGACTGCACTGCGCTCCGCTTGCACACCGGACGGCGGGTACCGAGTCCACAGGCACCGTGCGCATAAGCTTTTCGCCGTTTATCTCCAAGCGGCAGACTGCGGCAGCCTGTGCCGTAATTGAAGAAACGGCATACAATTAAAAAGCTGCCGCGTCAGTTTTTTTTCGGCGGCAAGAAAATTAATCAATATTTAATTGCCTTTTGAGCTTTAATATTATATAATATAGTGATTAAAAATACAGCAAAGTGCGGACTGCACCCGCAGTCCGCAGATAAAGATGATTGGGGATTATAATGCAGGACTTTTCGAGTTATTTTTTGAGAATGCTCAATTACCTCTCGACAATAAGCTTCTGGGATGTCGTTGACATCCTTATCGTTGCTTTTCTGTTCTATAAGGTAATTGATCTTGTGCGCAAGACAAGCTCGTATAACCTTGCAAAGGGCATACTCTTGCTGCTTGTCGTCTTGTGGCTGTCGGGCCCGTCGGTGTTCAATCTGACGATGATAAACTTTATCCTGCGCAAGACGGTCGAGATAGGTCTTATAGCATTGGTCATAATATTCCAGCCGGAGCTGCGAAAGCTCCTGTCGAAAATGGGCAGCAAGGACTTTTACGGTATCTTCTCGCCTAAGGTGCAGGCGACCAGCAAGGCCGAGTCTGCCATAACGCAGACGGTGCTTGCCTGCGAGCAGATGTCAAAAAGCAGAACGGGCGCCCTTATCATTTATGAGCGCAACGTAAAGCTCAGCGATATCATGACGACGGGTACCATCATAGACGCAGACATAACGGCAGAGCTTTTGAAGAACATATTCTATCCCAAGGCTCCGCTGCATGACGGCGCGCTCATTATCCGCAATTTCAGGATCGCTGCCGCAGGCTGCGTGCTTCCGCTCACGAGCAAGACAAACCTCAGCAAGGATCTCGGCATGCGCCACCGCGCAGGCATCGGCGCAAGCGAGGTGTCCGACGCGATAACGATCATCGTGTCCGAGGAAACAGGCGGCATCTCCGTCGCCGTTGACGGTATGCTCAAGCGAAACCTATCGGTGTCCATGCTTGAGCAGATCCTGCGAAAAGAGCTCATAGTTGAAGAGTCAAAGAAGAGTACCGCGGCTGAAGTTTTTTCTCGTTTTTTCGATAAGCATAAGGTGAATGATGATGGAACAGAAAAAAAGAACTAATAAAATATACGACAGCAAGGTATTCTGGATGGTCGTATCGCTGCTGTTTTCGCTGCTGATGTGGGTATATGTTACCGGTCAGGATTCGTCCGACAGCAACCTTACCTTCACGGGCATCCCGGTCGAGTTTCAGGGGCAGGAGGAGCTCTTGAACGAGCACAACCTTTCGATAAGCGATGTCAGCGCAGATACCGTAAGCATCGTTGTCAAGGGCAACCGCAGCATGATATCAAAGCTCAAGGCCTCCGACATAAAGGCCGTTATCGACGTGAGCAGCATCACATCGCCCAATAATATGACATGGACGTACAAGCTCGTTTTCCCCAGCTACGTCAACGAAAGCGAGATAAGCGTCGTGCGTAAAACGCCGGATACGATAAACTTCACGGTTGTCAAAAACGGAGTCAAGACCATCGATATCAAGGGCAGCTTTGAGGGTGCTATCGCCGAGGGCTGCGTGGCAGAGGAGTTTTCCTTCGAGCCAAAGACGCTCACGGTCGAGGGCCCCGAGGACATTATCAACAAGATCGACCACGCATGGGTCAGCTTCGGCAAGGACCAGACGATAGACTCCGTCTATGTCGAGGAAGCGGAGTTTACCCTGCGCGATAAAAACGATAACGTTATCGATAAGGACGAGCTGCACATTTCCGAGAATACAGTGACGGCGACGCAGCCGGTGCTCAAGAGCAAGGAGGTCCCTCTGAAGGTACGGCTCATATCCGGCGGCGGCATCACGGAGAGCGACTGCAGCGTCAGCATTGATCCGAGCAGCATAAAGGTAGCCGGCGATTCGAGAATCGTTGACGATATGGAATATATCGAGCTCGGAACGATCGATCTTTCGTCGTTTACGAGCGGCTATGAGCACACGTTCTCCATTACGCTTCCCGACGGTGTGCAGAACCTCACCGGCGTTTCCGAGGCAGCCGTAACGATCGAGATAAACGGTACGCATACCAAGACCTTCACGACGACCAATATTGCCGTCAAGGGCGTATCGAGCGGATACCGCACGACGATCGACACCAAGGAGGTTGAGGTCACGCTCCGGGCGCTCAGTCAGGATGTGCTCAACAAGATAAGCGCCGACGACATAACCGTCGTTGCCGATCTTTCCGATTACGGCACGACGACGGGGCAGATCATCGTAAACGCCAAGGTCACCGTTTCCGGACATGACAATGTCGGCGCCGTGGGCGACGTAAGGGTGACGGTCACAATATACAAGGATTAGTACGGGAGGTTTTATCGATGACTCAGGATGCAGTGGTCACCAAGGTGCTTCCTAACGGAATGGCCGAGGTAGTCGTAGCCCGCGGCACAGCCTGCGGAAGCAACTGCGGCAATTGTGAAAGCTGTGTGTTCCAAAACAAAATAAAGGCGTTTGCCAAGAACACCGTCAATGCAAAGCCGGGCGAAAAGGTCGTCATTGAAACCCTCAGCTCGAGGATATTCGGCGCGGTGTTTATAGTGTATATCATACCGCTTCTGGCCTTCGTGCTGGGCTATGCAGCTGCGGCTGCAATCGGCCTCGGAGAAGGCATGTGCATTCTGTGCAGCTTTGTTGTGTTCTGCGCTGCCGTTGCCGTAATGGTCGTGCATCAGCGCCGCAGCAAGCGCAGAAACCCTATTAAATTTGAGATAACACAGCTTCGTTGAGGTGAAAAAATGATAAAAAGCATGACCGGCTACGGCAGCGCCAAGGGCACCGTCGAGGGCATAGAGGTAAGCGTTGAGCTTAAAAGCGTAAACAACAAATTTCTGGACACGGCGATCAGAATGCCGCGCAGCTTCCTGTTTGCCGAGGAAGCCATAAAGCAGGCCGTGAGCTCGCATATAAGCCGCGGCAAGGTGGATGTTTTCGTGACCGTTGACACTTCGATGGCCGACGATATGCTCGTCAAGGTAAACGAGCCGCTTTTAAAGGGATATCTTGATGCGCTGGGCTTCATGACCGACAAATACGGTCTGCCCAACGACGCAAGCGTCATGAGCATAAGCCGCTTGCCGGATGTCCTTTCGGTCGAAAAGAAGGAGCTCGACGCGGACGCCGTGGCCGAGGGCATGCGTGCCATTGCAGAGCAGGCGCTGTGCGACTTTGACCGTATGCGCATAGTCGAGGGCGAGAAGCTCAAGGCCGACGTGCTGTCAAAGCTCGAGAATATAGAAGCCTATGTTACCGTTATAGAGACCAATTCGCCGCTGACGGTCAAGGAGTACCGCGAGAGACTTCTCGGAAAGCTCAATGAGGTACTTGGCTCATCGGGCATAGACGAGGCGCGCATACTCACCGAGGCCGCCATATTTGCCGACAGGATCGCCGTTGACGAGGAAACCGTGCGCCTGCGCAGTCATATCGCGCAGCTGCGCCAGATGCTCGAGACCGGTTCGCCCATCGGCAGAAAGATAGACTTTCTGCTCCAGGAGTTTAACCGCGAGGCGAACACGACGGGCTCAAAGTGCCAGAACTCCGACATTGCCCACGTTGTCGTCGATCTCAAGTCCGAGATCGAGAAGATACGCGAGCAGATCCAGAATATCGAGTGACGAAGCTATGACGCTTATTAATATAGGATTCGGAAACATGGTCAGCGCCGAGCGCATTATAGCCATGGTAAGTCCCGAGTCGGCGCCCATAAAGCGTATGATTCAGGACGTAAGGGACAAGGGTTTATTAATTGACGCTTCCTTCGGCAGAAGCACGAGGGCAGCTCTTATTATGGACAGCGGCAACGTTATCCTGTCAGCGCTCACGCCGGAGGTTCTGGCCGGGCGAATGTCAAACAAGAATGAGGAGGGTGCAGCAAATGGCTGATCAGAGAGGAAAGCTAATAGTTATATCCGGACCGTCCGGAGCGGGGAAGAGCACCGTCGTTTTCAAGGCCCTTGAGGGGCGCAGCGACATATGCTTTTCGGTTTCCGCGACGACGAGGAAGCCTCGTCCCGGCGAGGTGGACGGCAAGGAGTATTTCTTCGTCGATCTCGATAAATTCCGCGACATGGTCGCAAACGACGAATTTCTCGAGCACGCGGAGTATGTCGCAAATTCCTATGGTACGCCCAGAGCGTATGTCGAGAAAAAGCTCTCCGAGGGCATGAACGTTCTGCTCGATATCGAGGTCCAGGGTGCGCTTCAGGTGCATCAGAAGATGCCGGACGCGGTCATGATCTTCATCATTCCGCCCTCCATGGCGGAGCTTGAAAGAAGGCTGCGCAGCAGAGGCACCGACTCCGAGCGAAAGATCGAGGCTCGCCTCATTCGCGCAAGAGAGGAATACGCCGCCGCCGATTTTTACGACTATATCATAATAAATGACGATGCCGACAAGGCCGCAAAGGAATTTTCGGCAATCATCACCGCAGAGTACTGCAAATACGATCTGAGAAAAAACTTTTTAAGTGAGGTAGACTGAACATGATGCTTTATCCCCCCGTTGCCGAGCTTGTCAGCAAAACCGGCAACCGTTATCAGCTTGTAAACCTGGTTGCAAGAAGAGCGCGCCAGATATCCGCAATTGCCGAGGAAGAGGGCATAATCCTTGATAAGAAGCCCGTTTCCGCAGCGATCGACGAGGTATATACCGGCAAGCTTACCATAGAAAAGTGATTTACAGCGGAGCCGATACGCAGCTCCGCTTAGTTTTATCCGGAGGTGATGGGGCGTGTCGGAAAAGCGCATAGCCAAAATTGCGGTCTCCGCCGCAAATTACAGTCTGGACAAGCCCTATGACTATCTGATCCCGGACAGCATGGCCGATACGGTCGTGCCGGGAATGCGCGTTACCGTCCCTTTTTCAAGGGGCAACCGCCGCAGCGAGGGCATAGTCCTTGGTCTTACGGACCAAAGCGAATACGAAAAGCTCAAGCCCATAGAGTCCTGCCTCGATAAGGAGCCCATGCTCACGCAGCAGCAGCTCAGGCTGGCACTCTGGATGCATGACAGGCTGTTCTGCACCGTTTACGACGCGGTAAGAGCCATTCTGCCCGCGGGCTGCTGGTTCAATGCGTCCGGCACGCGCAGGGTAAACGATAAGACCTGCGAGATGATAAGCCTCACTGTCGATGCCGGCGAGGCCTTCGCCGCGGCGCAGGAAAAGCGCCGTAAAGCGCCGATGCAGGCGGCTCTGCTCGAGCTTTTGTGCTCGACCGGCAGGGTACCGGCTCATGAGGCGATGCACTTTACCGGAGCATCCCGCCAGTCGCTCAACGCGCTTATAAAGGCCGAGCTCGTTTGCAGCGAGCACGAGGAGGTCTTCCGTCGGCCGGAGGTGTGGACGGGAAAGCTCAAGGCGCTTCCGGAGCTCAACCGTGAGCAGGAGCTTGCCTATTCCGGACTTAAAAAGCTTCTGGACGAGCCGGAGCCGGAGGCGGCGCTTTTGTGCGGCGTGACCGGCAGCGGCAAGACCTCCGTGTATATCCGCCTCATAGCGGACACGATAAAAAGCGGCCGCTGCGCGATACTTCTTGTTCCCGAGATAGCGCTGACGCCGCAGATGATACGGACCTTTTCCGAATACTTCGGCAATGAGGTCGCCATACTGCACAGCAGCCTCGGCGTAGGCGAGCGCTATGACGAGTGGAAGCGCATAAAAAACGGCTCGGCGAAGCTCGCAATAGGAACGCGCAGCGCCGTTTTTGCCCCCTTTGAAAACCTCGGTCTCATAATCATTGACGAGGAGCAGGAGGACAGCTACAAGTCCGAGTCCTCTCCGCGGTACCATGCGCGCGATATAGCCAAATACCGCTGCGCAAAGACCTCGTCCCTGCTTTTGCTCGGCTCGGCAACGCCGGATATCGAAAGCCGCTACGCCGCCGAGACTGGGAAGTACAAATACTTCGAGATGCGCGAGCGATATAACGCAATGCAGCTTCCCGCCGTCGAGATAGTGGACATGAAGAGCGAGCTGAAGGCCGGAAACGGCGCCGAGATAAGCTCGCGCCTGCGCACGGAGCTTGAGGATAACCTTGAGCGCGGCGAGCAGAGCATACTGTTCATAAACCGCAGAGGAGCCAACAAGCTCATCTGCTGCGGTGACTGCGGATATGTCTATAAATGCCCGAATTGCAGCGTTTCGCTGACCTATCACAGCGCAAACAAGCGCCTTATGTGCCATTACTGCGGCTATACGCGCAGGGTCGGCAGCCGCTGCCCCGACTGCGGCGGAATGCTCACTTTCATAGGCGCAGGCACACAGCTTATCGAGGACGAGCTCGGGCAGCTGTTTGCCGGAACGGAGATCCTGCGCATGGATACCGACACCGTTAAGGCCGCCGGAAGTCACGATGCGCTGCTCGGAAAATTCAAAAACGAAAAGATCCCCATTATGGTCGGCACGCAGATGGTCACAAAGGGGCTCAACTTTGAAAATGTAACGCTCATCGGCGTAATTTCGGCCGATCAGAGCCTTTACTGCGGCGATTACCGCTCCGGAGAGAGAACGTTTTCGCTGATAACTCAGGTCATAGGCCGAAGCGGGCGCGGGAGCAAGCCCGGCCGCGCGGTCATACAGACCTTCACGCCGCAAAACGAGATAATACGCCTTGCCGCCGCGCAGGATTACGACGGCTTTTATAAGACGGAGCTCGCCCTGCGCAGGCTTCAGAACACGCCGCCCTTTGCCGATATCATTGCGATAACGGCCTCCGGAACGACGGAGAGCAGCGTAATAAAGTGCTGCACGGACATAAGCCGCGTGCTGAAGGCGTCGCTGGCCGGCAGATACGATGTGCACATTCTCGGCCCCGCACCGCTTCCCGTGGTCAGGGTAAACAAGAGATACAGATACAGGGTAAACATATGCTGCACGGCAGATAAGGCACTGCGCGAGACGGTCTCGTCGGTGCTGATCCGCTGCGCAAGATCGGGAAAATACAAGGGTGTCAGCGTTTTTGCCGACAATAACCCTTCTGATTAGGAGAAGATCATGGCACTCAGACACATAGTGACAAAAGAGGATAAGATACTGTATAAGGTCTGCCGCGAGCAGCAGAAGTTTGACGACAGGCTCCATCAGCTCCTTGACGACATGGCGGAGACGCTGCAAAACGCTAACGGCGTGGGGCTTGCGGCTCCGCAGGTCGGCATACTGCGCCGCGTCGTCCTCGTTATCGAGACGAATGTCGAGGATGAGGAGGATGAGGAGATACTTGAGCTCATAAACCCCGTTATAGTCAGCTCGGAAGGCACCCAGACGGGAGCCGAGGGCTGCCTGAGCGTTCCGGGCGAATACGGCATAGTGACCCGCCCGTCGTGCGTTACGGTCCGCGCCCAGGACAGGGACGGCAATTGGTTTGAATATACCGGCACGGGGCTTACCGCAAGGTGCATATGCCATGAGCTTGACCATCTCGACGGGCACCTGTTCACCGAGAAGACCGAGCGTATGCTCTCGGAGGATGAGCTCAGAGGAAGCGAGGGATAATATGCGCGTGGTTTTTATGGGCACGCCGGACTTCGCCGCTGCCTCATTAAAAAAGCTTATAGACGAAAAATACGATATAGCCGCGGTTTTTACTCAGCCGGATAAGCCGCGCGACCGCGGCATGAAGCTTGCTTACAGTCCCGTCAAGGCGCTTGCGCTGGAAAATAACATTCCCGTTTACCAGCCGGTCAAGCTGCGCGACGGAACGGCGACCGAGCTTATAAAAAGCCTTGAGCCCGATATACTCGTCGTTGTGGCCTACGGCCGCATCCTGCCGGACGATATGCTGAAAGTGCCGAGGTACGGCGCGATAAACGTCCATGCCTCGCTGCTGCCGAAATACAGGGGAGCGGCGCCGATACAGTGGGCGGTGTTAAACGGAGATAAGACGACCGGCGTTTCCACCATGTACCTTGCCTCCGAGATGGATACCGGCGATATTATCTACACCGCTGAGACCGGGATCGGTGAGTTCGAGACCTCGGGTGAGCTGTTTGACAGGCTGATGCTCATGGGAGCCGAGCTTCTGGACAGGACCCTGCGCGATATAGACGCGGGCACCGCGCCGAGAACGCCGCAGGATCACAGCCGTGCAAGTTATGTTAAAATGCTTGATAAGAGCCTGAGCCCCATAGACTGGTCAAAAACGCCGCGCGAGATCGTAAAGCATATATACGGTCTTCAGCCGTGGCCGGTTGCGACGACGGAGCTTGACGGCAAGCCGTTTAAGATATACGCCGCCGAATATACGCAGACGAAAACGCAGAAGGCTCCCGGCAGCATAGTAAGCGCCGGAAAGCGTGGTATAGAGGTCGCCTGCCTTAACGGTGAGACGCTTCTCATAACCGAGCTTCAGGCGGCGGGCAAAAAACGCATAAAAGCGTCCGACTATCTGCTCGGACACCCTATAAAGGTGGATTAAGCATTGGATAAGGCCAGAGAAGCCGCTGTCTTTGCGCTGGAAAGGATCCGGCGCGACGGCGCGTGGTCGTCGGCACTCGGCGACGCGATGAAAACAAAATACGCTCTTGACGCGCGTTCGCTGGCCCTGGCCGTGAGCATAAGCCTCGGCGTTACGCAGAACGAGACACTGCTCGACTATTATATAGACCAACTCAGCAGTTCGTCGTCAAAGATAGAGCCGAAGGTGCGCGATATCATGCGCTCCGGCGCACATCAGCTTCTGTTTATGGATAAGATACCGCCCTCGGCCGCGGTGAACGAATCGGTCGCGCTCTGCAAAAAGCTCGGCTATTCAAGGGCTTCCGGCTTCTGCAACGCCGTTTTGAGAAAGCTCTCGGCAGGTATGGAGACGCTGCCCGCTATCCCCGGAAAGGGTACGGCGGAGTATCTTTCGATAAGATACAGTCATCCGCTGTGGCTCGTCCGGTACATGATATCACGCCGAGGCTATGATGCCGCCGAGGCATTTTTCGCGGCGGACAACACGGTGCCGGACACCTGCTTGCAGGTAAATACCCTGAGGATATCTTCATCCGAGCTGCTTGAGCGGCTAAGTGCCTCCGGCGTGCGCTGCGCTGCCCATCCGTGGCTCGATGACTGCATCGTGAGCTCTGGCAGCGTAAGCGCCATGGACGGCTTTTCCGAGGGACTGTTCTATGTTCAGGACCCCGCGGCTAAATGCGCCGTGCTTGCAGCGGAGCTCAGACCCGGAATGCATGTACTTGATGCCTGTGCGGCCCCCGGCGGCAAGAGCTTTGCCGCGGCCATAGCGATGAAAAACGAGGGAAGCATTGATTCCTGCGACCTTCATGAAAAGAAGATACGCCTTATAAACGACGGCGCACGCCGCCTCGGCGCAGATATCATAAACGCCTTTCCGCACGACGCAAGAGCGCCGCTGGATAAGTGCTATGACGCCGTAATAGCGGATGTCCCGTGCTCCGGCCTCGGTGTTATCCGGAAAAAGCCCGAAATACGCCGCAAAGCTCAGGCCGACTGCACCGCCATGCCGCCGATCCAGTCGGCGATACTCAATAAGCTTTCGCAGTATCTCAGACCCGGCGGAGTTATGATATACTCCACCTGCACCGTGCTCCGCGAGGAAAACGAGGATGTTGTCAATGCCTTTTTGAGCGCTCATCCCGAATTTACCGCCGAGAGCTTCACGCTGCCGAACGGAGAGCTCGCCGAAAACGGATATTTCACGTTTTGGCCGGATCTTCACGGAACCGACGGATTTTTTGTCTGCAAGCTGAGGAGAAACAAATGAAAAACCTTAGGAGTATGCTCCCTGATGAGATAGAGCAGCTGCTCGCGGAGCTCGGCGAGCCGAAATACCGCGCAAAGCAGGTGTTCAAATGGCTCGGCAGGGGAATCGGCTCGATCGACGAAATGAGCGATATCCCCAAATCATTGCGGGAAAAGCTCAAAACCGAATACTGTGTTTATGAGCCGAAGGTGCTCAGCAAGCAGGTGTCAAAGCTTGACGGCACGATAAAGTACCTCTGGGAGCTGTACGACGGCAACGCCGTCGAAACAGTTGTCATGAGCTACAAGCACGGGAATACCGTATGCGTGTCTACGCAGGTCGGCTGCCGCCAGGGCTGCGCCTTCTGCGCATCGACCATAGGCGGACTTGTCCGCTGCCTCGAGCCGAACGAGATACTCGAGGAGGTCATGTTCTCTCAGCTTGACTCCGGAAAGCCGATATCGAACATCGTCCTCATGGGCATCGGCGAGCCGCTCGATAACTTTGACAATGTCGTGAAGTTTCTCGAGCTCGTGAACCACCCTGACGGCATGAATATCGGCATGCGTCATATCTCGCTTTCGACCTGCGGGATAACAGAAAAGTTTGACAAACTGGCAGAGCTTAATTTACAATTGACCTTATCGGTATCCCTTCACGCTCCCGATGACGAGACGCGCTCAAAGATCATGCCGGCAAACCACGGCAGGGGCGTTGACGAGCTTATGGAGTGCTGCCGCCGCTATTACGAGAAAACCGGCCGCAGGATATCGTTTGAGTATATAATGATAGACGGTGTGAACGACACGCAGTACCATGCCGAGCTTTTATCCAAGCGCGCACGGTATGTCGGAGCGCACGTCAACCTTATTCCGATGAACCACGTTGAAGAGAGCCGTTTTCAGCCCTCCACACAGGGGCATATCAAAGCCTTTGCCAAGGTCCTGGAGGATAACGGCGTTAACGTCACCGTCCGCCGCAAGCTCGGCGGCGATGTGGAAGCGTCCTGCGGTCAGCTCCGCAGAAAAATGCAGAAGGGCAATCAGAAAAAATGAAAAGTTTCGGCATAACTGACAAAGGTAAGGTCAGAAGCGAAAATCAGGACAGCTATATAATCGAAAACTGCGACAAGCGAAAATGCGTGATCGCTGTTATCTGCGACGGTATGGGCGGCGCCAAGGCCGGCGACCTTGCAAGCCGGCTGTCAAGCAAGGAATTTGTCAGCCGCGTGTATGAAAGCCTCGCCGCGCCGCGACTTCTTATGGGAAATCAGGAAAAGCTCCTGCGCGACAGCTGTGCCGACGCAAACGGCGTCGTCTATGAATATTCGCGCTTTGACGCAAATTACAACGGCATGGGAACTACCCTCGTGGGCGGCATAATAACGCACCGCAAGGCCTTCCTTGTGAACGTCGGCGACAGCAGAGCCTACTATCTTTCAAAGGAGGGTATCCGGCAGATAAGCCGTGACCACTCTTATGTGGAGGAGCTTGTCGCCATGGGCGCGATAACCAAGGAGGAAGCCGCGCACCATCCCAAGAAAAATATCATCACCCGTGCCCTGGGCGTTGACGCTTCGGTGGAGCCGGATTATTTTGAATGCCCTCTGCACAGGGGCGACGGAATACTTCTCTGCTCCGACGGACTGAGCAACATGGTGACAGATAAGGAAATCCACGATCACTTCAGGGAAAATGCCCTGCCGAAGGACGTCTGCTCTAAGCTCATGGAGCTTGCGCTTGCGCGCGGAGCGAGAGACAATGTCTCTATTGTACTGATCAAGACTTGATATTAAAGGTGCTATTATGGGAAACAGTACTGATAAATATATAGGCCGGATCCTTGACGACCGCTATGAGATAATCGAGCTAATCGGCTCGGGCGGCATGGCGAACGTGTACAAGGCTCTGTGCCACAGACTCAACAGATATGACGCCGTAAAGATCATGCGTGAGGATACGGCCGCCAATAAAGAGCTCCGGCGCCGCTTCCGCGCCGAATCGCAGGCCGTCGCCATGCTCTCGCATCCGAATATTGTCTCGGTTTACGACGTCAGCCACAGCGACGATGTCGAGTATATCGTCATGGAACTCATTGACGGCATAACGCTCAAGCAGTATCTGCAGAAGAAAAGCGTTCTCGACCCGTCCGAGGTGCTCGATTTCACGATCCAGACCGCAAAGGCGCTTGAACACGCGCACAGCAAGGGCATTATCCACCGCGACATAAAGCCGCAGAACATAATGCTGCTCAAGGACGGAATGATAAAGGTCGCCGATTTCGGCATCGCATCTCTTGAAAGCGATATCGAAGAAAATAACGGCGAGGCCGTCGGCTCCGTCCACTATATCGCGCCCGAGCAGGCACGCGGCAAGGCGCCGGATGCAAGAAGCGATATATACTCTCTCGGCATAGTCATGTACGAAATGCTCACCGGAAGGCTCCCGTACGTCGGCTCATCCGATGTCGAGGTCGCCGTAAAGCATATGAACACAGATCCCGTCAAGCCTCGGGATATCGTCCCCGATATTCCCGAAGAGCTTGAGCGCATATGCCTCAAGGCCATGGACTCCGACATAAACGAGCGCTACCAGACGGCAAGCGAGCTTCTGAATGACCTTGAGCAGTACAAAGCGCAGAGCCTTGCCGCGCATGTGCTCGAGGACTCCGAGGCCGTACTTATTGACAGCGGTGAGCAGCCGCGCCGCAGAGCTCAGCGCAGCCGCAGGAGCCGCAAGATCGCACTCAGCTCCGGAATTCTGGCGGTTTTGCTGTTTGTGATAATAGGCTTTGTATTCCTAAACGGATATTTTCTCAAGGATCTGTTCTCAGACCCCGTTAAGGTCAAGGTCGATAACTTCGTCGGCCGCTACTATGAGGACGTTATAAACGACAAGGATTATAAGAAGATATACGACTTCAAGGTCACATTCAAGGTCGATCTTGAGCATGAGTACGGCATCATTCTCTCACAGACTCCCGAGGCCGACCGCAGCAAGACGGTGAACGATAAAAACAGCAAGATCACTGTCGAGCTTGTCTGCGCTGCCGAAACGGTCGATGAGGACACGCGGCTTTTGAAGGTTCCCGACATCGTAAACCGCGAGAGGGAAGAGGCCATAAGCATGATTCAGGACGCGGGCTTTACCTATACGCTGGAGCAGGCTCCGTCCGACAGCATAACAAAGGGCTATGTCATCAGCACCGATCCCGTTGCGGGAGCGGCTGCCGAGGAGGGCTCGGAGATAAAGATCATCATCAGCACGGGCCCGCAGACGGTGATGACAAAGGTCCCGCAGCTCAAGGGACTTTCAAAGGAAGCGGCTCTTGCCAAGATAGAAAGCAGCAATCTGAGCATAGGAACCGTGTCTGCTGCCGAAAGCGAGCTTGACGCCGGTACGGTCATAGAGCAGAACATCGCGGCAAACACGCAGGTCGAGGAGCACACCAAGATATCCATCACGGTATCCTCCGGCCCGGCGGGAAACGGCGGCTGAATGGACGGCACGATAATCAAGGCCCTCAGCGGATTTTACTATGTCATCTCCGACGGCGATATCTACGAGTGCCGCGCACGCGGAAAGTTCCGCCTTGACGGCACATCGCCCATGGTAGGCGACAGGGTGAGCTTTGACCCCGACGGCGCGAAGGGCTATGTCACCTCGATACATGAGCGGAAAAACTTCTTTATCCGCCCCACCGTCGCAAACATTGACGCGCTTGTGTTCATAGCGGCCAACACGAATCCCGTTACCGACCCTTTTTTGATAGACAGAGTGTCCGTTATAACTGAGGAAGCCGGCTGCGAGCTCGTGGTCTGCATAAACAAAACGGATATTGACCCGGCAGACGCGCTGTACGATATCTACACCGCCTCCGGCTTTGAAACCTACAGGGTCAGCGCCGAAACGGGAGCGGGGATCGATACGCTCAGAGCGGCTCTTCAAGGCAGGATCTGCGCCTTCACGGGCAACTCCGGCGTCGGTAAATCGAGCATATTGAACGCAATGCTGCCCGGACTGAGCCTTCAGGTCGGCCAGGTCAGCGAAAAGCTCGGCCGGGGAAGGCACACAACTCGGCACGTCGAGCTGTTTGACGCCGGCAACGGAACATATATTGCCGACACTCCGGGCTTTGCCTCGTTCGAGATAGAAATGATGCAGACTATCGGCAAGTCGGAGCTGCAATATGATTTCCGCGACTTTAAAAAGTATATCGGCTCATGCCGCTTTGCCGACTGCGCTCATCTTAAAGAGCCCGGCTGCGCGGTGACCGCCGCCGTCAGGGACGGGAGCATCAAAAAAAGCAGATACGAATCATATGTGCGGCTTTATGAGCTGGCCGCCAAAAACAGGTTCTGGGAAAACAAATAGAATATTAACACCGCCTCCGGCATACGTTTTATAAAATGCGTGTGCTGGGGGCGGTTTTTTTGCGTAAGGGTCCGTGTGCGTTTTTCGCCGTTATTGCAATAGTTTCGGGGATCATAATAATCCTGTCGCTCATTCTGCCCACGCAGTTCTGGTGGTTCATGCTGGCAGCGGCGCTCATCTGTCTGGGCGTTTGGCTCATTGCCTGTCATTAAGCCTTATCCGGCGGCATAGTATGTACAAAAGCAAATTAAGGAGAAATGCCATGAAGATCGAACTTAAAAGCAGGGAAGGCTGCGCTTATAAAAAGCTATGCAGCTCGGTATCCGAGGCTCTCAATGATTCTGAGCTCATAATCCCCGACACGTCGGAGGATATTCTGCGCATCCTCTGCTGCCGGAGCCAGTGCAGGGTGCGCGAAAAGCTTGTAAGTCAGGATGCCGTCGATATTTCCGGCGAAACAGACGTGAGCGTCATTTACATTCCCGAAACGGGCGATGGCGTGCGCGTCGTCGGAGCGAGCGTTCCGTTTCGCGTGCATTTTGATGCGCCGGGAGCGGACAGCACCGGCATTGCCGTCACGGAGCTCATATCGCTCAGCGCTGACGCAAAGGCCGTAAATCCGAGGAAGATATCCGTAAGCACAGCCGTTTTCATGGAGCAGCGCAGCTTTAAATACACTGACGTCTGCTGGTCGGAGCCGCCCGATAAGGCGCCGGATAAGCTGTTTTTCAGGACAGCTGAGCTCAAATACAAAAGCATAGCTCTCGTTTCCGAAAAGTCGCTTAGCATCGAGGATGAGCTCGAGCTGCCCGAGGAGCTGCGCGGCGGTGACTTTGTCAAGGCCTTCGGCAGCATAAGGCTTGAAGGCAGCGAAACCGTCGGCACAAAGCTGATAGTCAGGGGCACGGCGGATGTTGAAGCAATGTACATCGTGTCCGGCGGTCTGCACACGGCAAAGTTTTCTCTGCCGTTCTCGCAGATATTCAGCCTGCCAGACGGCTGCACGGCGGTCGAGGCGTCTTCATGTGCAATGATAACGGGGCTGTATTTCGAAGCCTTCGACGGCAGACTGTCGGCCGATATACGCGCCGCCGTACAGGTCGTCTGCCTTCGGGATGAGAGCATGAGCTATATAAGCGACGCCTATTCATGCAGAAAGCAGCTCGCACTTACTTCAGTCGAGTTCGGCTGCCTTACGGAGGCCGCGGAGCTCACGCAGAGTGCGGGAGCAAGGCTGTCATATAACTCGGATTACGGCGCTGCCGAAATTGTGCTGTCAAATGCCTTTGCGGGCCGTCCGGAGGCTTCGGAAACTGAAATTCTCGTCCCCGTAACGGCGGACATAGTATATAAAGACCGCGAGGGAGAGCTCAGATCCTGCCGCGTGAGAGGAAAAGTGCAGCTCGATCTTCCCGATGACCGTCAGCCGGACAATATAAGCATTGAAGGTGTGGTCGTCAGCGCCTCGCCTTCGGGAGACGGCGCAGCTGCCGATATTACGGTCACTCTCACCCTGCGGTATCTCGGCTTTTGCAGCGTAAGCATGATAAACGCAGTCGAGGAAACGGAGCTTGAGCGCGAAAGATCGGATGCCTCTCTGTACATGTGCCGCTGCCCGGACGGTGATCTCTGGAGCCTTGCAAAGAAATACGGCTCGGATGCAGAGCTGATAAAGCTCATAAACGAAATTGACGGCGAGCCGGACGACCGGCTGCTGCTGATACCGCTTATATAGGCATGTATAGAGCGTATGATGAGGCCGTGAGGCTGCTGCCGTCCAAAACGGCGGCGGCTCTCGGCGAAAAGTTTTCCGATGCGGAGGAGTTCCGGCTCAGGACAGGCCGTATGCCAGCCGCACTGATATCCGGAAGGGAGCTGCCGATATCGGACTTGCCCGTAAGCCGCGGAGACCTTGCCTGCGTTCTTGAAAAGGCAACGCGTGCATCCGTACATACGGTTCAGCAGGACATGGCAAAGGGCTTTATCAGCTGCGGCTTCGGTCTGCGCCTCGGCGTGTGCGGCACGGGGATCATATCCGGCGGCAGGGTAACGGGACTGCGCGATATAAGCTCCGTTTCGATACGCATACCGCACGAGGTGCGCGGCTGCGGCGGCGAGGCGGCACAAAGGCTGTACCGCGGGCAGGAGAACGTGCTCGTTATCTCAGCGCCCGGCGGCGGTAAAACCACCTTGCTGCGCGAGTGCATCAGGCAGCTGTCAGCATCCGGCGTGAGAGTTTCGGTTGCCGACGAAAGGGGCGAGCTTGCCGCCATGCACCGCGGCCTGGCGCAGTTTGATATCGGCCCTTCGAGCGACGTGATGTCCGATATTCCCAAGGCGGAGGCCGTCATGATGCTCCTTCGTGCAATGAATCCGCAGGTGATCGTCATGGACGAGATATCCTCGCCGGAGGACTGCGCGGCGGCCCTATCGGCCGTCGGCTGCGGCGTGCGCGTAATTGCATCGGCCCATGCGGCATCGGCAGAAGAGCTTAAAAGCCGCGCCGCATACCGTGAGCTCATAGAGCGCAGAGCCTTTACGGCGGCGCTCATTATTGAATGCGAAGGCGGCCTGCGCAGCTACGGATGGGAGGAGCTGACGTGAATTTCATCGGTGCAATGCTCATATTTGCCGGCTGCACGGCGGCAGGGGTCATGAAGGCCCGCAGCCTCGGCGAGCTCGACAGATGCTATACAGCCCTGATATCGGCCTTTACGCTTCTCAAAAGCGAGATATGCTCCCGCGCCGAAGCGCTTGACGCGGCGCTGCGCATATGCTCCGGCGCTGCCTCGGGCGATGCGGAAAAATTCATACAAGCGGTCGAAGCCGGTTTTGCGTGTATCGGCGAAAAGTCGTTTTACGACATATGGTCAAGCGCTGCCGACAGCTGCCTTGGAGGTCTGCCTTCGCGCCCGCTGTCGGCGGTCAAGGCAATCGGCGGCAGCCTCGGAAGATACGATGCCGCAATGCAGTGTGCGGCGCTTGAGCGCTGTATAAACGATATCGCAGCTGAGCAGAAAGCTCTGCGCGAAACATTAAGCGAAAACAAAAGAATGTACGTCGGCATAGGCGGAGCGGCCGGGCTCATCATCGCCATAGTGCTGATCTAGGAGGAAAAATGGAAGTTGAGCTCATATTCAAAATTGCCGCCGTAGGAATTCTGGTGGCGGTGCTTAACATATTACTGTCCCGCTCCGGGAGGGACGAGCAGGCGCTTATGACGACGATAGCGGCGCTGGTTGTCGTGCTTATCGTCGTAGTTCAGAAAATAAGTGAGCTGTTCATACTCATAAAGGACCTGTTTTCGCTCTGATGGAGATCGTAATAAAGGCCTCGGCCATAGCCATAATCTCCGCGCTGTGCATACTTCTCATAAAAAAGAGCAATCAGGAGATCGGACTTGCGGCCGCCATAGCCGCATCTGCGGTAATATGCCTTGCCGCAGCGCAGCTTTTCGGCGGCATACTTGAACTTGTGCGCCATGCGGTATCTCAGACCGGACTGAGCTCTGCGCTGTTTGCACCGATAATAAAATGCGTCGGCATTGCAATGACGGTTAAGATCACCTCCGGCCTTTGCAGGGACGCAGCGCAAAGCGGCATAGCCTCGTCGGTCGAGCTTCTGGGTGCTGCCGCCGCTCTGTTTACGGCGCTGCCGCTTTTGAGCGCACTTCTGGAGACAATAGACGGACTGATATGAAAAAGCTTGTATTTATCATTTTGTTTTCGCTTCTGCTCATAACTCCATGCCGCGCCGATCCCTTCGACAGCGAAGAGCTTCACGACGCACTTCCCGACTATGCCGATGAGCTTATCGGCGATACGGTGCAGCAGCCGGACGAAGGGCTCGGCAGGATCGGCAGCGCATTCACAGAAGCGGTATCCGGCGGCCTGGGCGGCGTTATTAAACGCGCGGTGAGCATAATCGCCGTCGCTCTCGTATGCGCCGTGCTGACGGTGTTCAGCGATGAGGCACCGGAGTATGTTTCGCTCGGCGGCTGTGCGGCCGTTGCCGTTATAAGCGTCGGAGACGTTCACTCCTTCATATCTTCGGGAAGCGAGGTCATAGCCGCACTTTCCGGCTTTTCAAAAACTCTGCTACCTGCAATGTGTGCAGCCTCGGCAGCCTGCGGTACGCTTTCCTCGGCAACGGTGCGGTACGCAGCCTCGGTGCTGCTCATGGACTTGTTCGTAACGATTGCGCACAGTGTCATATTGCCGCTTATCTGCGCCTGTCTTGCCGTTTCCATAGCGTCGGCCGCATTTGAAAACAAAAGCCTCGGCGACATTGCCGCCGTCTTAAAGCGCATAAGCAGCCTTATGATGATTGCGGCAGCTCTCGGCTTTACGGCCTATATTGCCATAAGCTCAATTGTTGCATCAGGAGGAGACGCCGTTGCCTCAAAGCTTGCCAAAACCGCGATATCGACAGCCCTGCCCGTTGTCGGCAGCATAATATCCGACGCCGCCTCGACAGTTGTCGCCGGTGCGGAGGTCATGCGCAATACTGTCGGCGTATTCGGCATGCTCGCAATGCTTGCCGTGTGTGCAGCTCCCTTTGCCGTCATGGCGGTAAACTACATAGGATATAAGCTCACTGCGGCCGCCGTGCGGGCCTTCGGCTGCCGGAAGCTCTCGGCGCTTACCGACTGCATAGCTTCGGCGATCGGAATGATCCTCGGCCTGGCCGGCTGCTGTGCGATAATACTGTTCGTATCAATGGCAATATCGATAAAGGCGGTGAGCGGGTAATGCCGGAGCTTTTCGGACAATGGCTGCACGCGGTCATATATACGGGCATCGTCTGTTCCATAGCTCTGCTGCTCACGCCGGAGGGCAGGGTAAAGCAAGCGCTCGGCGTTATATGCGCCCTTGCCATGTGCGCCGCAGTCGCCTCTCCGCTCGGCGAGCTCGATCCCGAGGCGTACTCAAAGGCGCTTGCGCGATATAAGCTCGATGCACGGCAGTATACGCAGCAGGGCGAGGAATACAGCAGAAATTTAAACCGCAGCGTCATAGAGGACGAGTGCGAGGCATATATATTGGACAAAGCGGAAGCACTCGACGCGGAGATATCAGAGGTATGCGTGACAGCAATGTGGAGCAGCGAAGGCTACTGGTACCCGTATGAGGCCGAAATAAAAGCCGATATAAGCGATGAGCGGAAAACCGAGCTTTCAGACTGCATTATGAGCGAGCTCGGAATAAGCCCCGGGCATCAGGATTGGAGCGTTGAAGAAAATGGCGGATAAATTAAAAAACGGCTTCGGAAAATTCAAATATCCGCTGCTCGCGCTCGTACTGGGGCTTGTGATAATGCTTCTGCCTGCGGGGAGCGGAGGCTCGGCAAGCTCTGATCAGAGCGATGAGCAGCGTCTTGCGGCCGTCCTGCGAAAATGTGACGGCGTCGGCAATGCGGAGGTCCTTATATCCGATACGGGAGCCGTCATCGTATGCGACGGAGCCGAAAACGCCGCCGTTCGCCTATCGGTTATCAAGGCTGTGCAAGCCTTCACGGGCTTTTCAAGCGATAGCATTCAGGTAATAAAAACTGCGCCGAATACAGGAGGGTAAAATGAAGCATCTTAAAAGAAACGCGACGGTTGCCGCGGTGCTGCTGCTCGTATGCGCGGCGGTGTATCTCAACTGGTCGTACAACAACAAATGGGGAACTGCGGATCCGGCGATGGTAAAGGCCGAGGACGCGGCAATGCAGGCGGCAAACGAGGCCTACGAAGCGGCAAACACCAAAAGCTCAGGCGGCTACTTTGCCGAGGCACGTCTGAGCCGTCAGGTATCGCGCGACGAGGCGATGAAAATGCTCGAGGACGCGGTCAAATCCGACACGGCCTCGCAGGAGACGATAGACTCGGCCATGACCTCGATATCGGCAATGGCAAACTACTCCATGAAGGAGTCGCAGCTTGAAAACAAGCTGCTGGCAAAGGATTTTTCCGACTGCGTCGTGTACATGAGCGAAGACGGCATAACCGTTGCGGTGCCCGCTCCGCAGGAAGGACTCAGCGAGGCCGCCGTTGCAAGAATAACCGAAACCGTGACCTCCGAGACATCGTATACGGCCGCCCAGCTTAACGTAATAGCGGTACCATCGTAAAAAAAGACGGGAAACACCCGTCTTTTTTCTTTATTTTTGCTCCGCGTTGTGGTAGAATACTATGACAATATTTTTGCACCTGTGGTGCAGACACAACGGAGGCACGTTATGAGTGATAATTACATCAGCTGCAAGGTCGAAAACGGCAGCATAAATATATCCGAGGAAGTCATTTCCGCCATGGTACGCTCTGCCGTCACCGAAGTGGACGGAGTTGCCGCAATATCCAACACGACGACAGGCGAGATAGCGGAGCTCATCGGCATAAAAACCATGTCCAAGGGCATCACCGTTCAGATCATAGACGACACGGTAAAGGCCGACATCATCATTCTCGTCCGCTACGGCTGCAATATCGTGAACGTTGCGCACGATGTTCAGAACTCCGTATCCGAGCTCGTTCACGCAGTGACCGGCATCGAGAAGGCGGAGATAAACGTTCACGTCTCGGGCGTGGCATTTGAAAAGTAAGATACGAGGTATTAGAGGATGAAGAGAACAACCGCCAGAGAGATAGCGGTGCAGCTCAGCTTTTATGTGAGCGCAAACGAAAAGCCGGTCAGCGAGCTGCTTGAGCAGTTTTTCGATAAGGAATATTTCAAGACCCTCGCCGGGGAGAACGAGCTTTTTGCGGAATATCCCGAAAAGAAGCAGCAGGAGTATATCTCCCGCCTGGTCACGACGGCCTATGACTATCGCATTCAGATAGACAGGCTTATCGAGAAATATGCTCAGGGCTGGAAGCCGGAGAGAATGTCCAGGACGGCAATGTCGATCCTGCGCTGCGCCGTCAGTGAGATAATGTATATGGACGATATTCCGGCAAGCGCGGCCATAAACGAGGCGGTCGAGCTAGCCAAGGGCTATGACGAGCCTGAAACGGTATCGTTTATAAACGGCGTTCTCGGCGGCATAATGCGCGGAGAGTTCTCCGAAAAAGAAAGCTCCGAGGCGGAGACGGAGACTGTGTGATGAATCAGGAATGCCTTAGCGTATCCGAGCTCAATCAGCTTATAAAAACGCTGATAGACGGCGAGCCTATACTCAACAAGGTCTGTGTGCGCGGCGAATTGTCCAACTACAAGATATATCCGTCGGGGCATCACTATTTTACGCTCAAGGATGCCGAGAGCAGCCTCAGATGCGTCATGTTTAAAAGCAGTGCGTCCAAGCTGCGCTTTCGCCCCGAAAGCGGAATGGGTGTCACTGCTTTTGGCCGTGTATCGGTCTTTCCGCGTGACGGCGCGTATCAGCTCTACTGCACCGATCTCATACCGGAGGGAACGGGCGATCTTCAGATTGCCTATGAGCAGCTGAAGAAAAAGCTTGCAGCCGAAGGCCTGTTCGATCCTGCGCACAAGAAGCCGCTGCCGCAGTTTCCGGAGAAGATAGCCATCATAACCTCGTCGGCCGGTGCTGCCGTTCACGATATGATACGCATACTCGGAACGCGCTGGAGCATGACTAAGGTAGTGCTGCTGCCGGTGCGCGTTCAGGGCGTCGAGGCTCCGCCGGAGATAGTCGGGGCTATACGCTACGCAAACCGCCATAAGGTCGCGGATCTCATAATAACGGGCCGCGGCGGCGGCTCCATCGAGGACCTGTGGGCCTTTAACGATGAGCGCGTTGCAAGAGCGATATACGAGTCGGAGCTGCCGGTCATCTCCGCCGTCGGGCACGAACCGGACGTCACCATTGCCGACTATGTCGCCGACGTCAGGGCATCAACGCCCTCGAACGCGGCCGAGATAGCCGTTCCGGACGAAGCTGAAATGCGCGAGTGGCTCATGAACATGAATATACGCCAGACGCAGGCCATGCAGAAGAGCTTGAACCGCATGAGCACACGCCTTGACGATATTAAAAGCCGCCGCGTTCTGCAGGACCCCATGGCTTATGTCGATACAAAGCGCACGGAGCTTGACTATATGCGCGAAAAGCTCATAGCCGCCGCGGAAAAGACCAATGCGGCAAACCGGCACAAATTCGTTGCGCTCGCGTCTGCGCTTGACGCAATGAGTCCCTTAAAGGTGCTCGGCAGGGGATACGCAATAGCGTCGGGCGAAAACGGAGAGCTTATAAAAAGCATCGGCGACGTGAAAAAAGGCGATAAACTGAGCCTCGCCGTCAGCGACGGCCTTATAAAATGCACTGTAGATGAAAGTGAGGCGAAAAGCCATGGCTAAGGAAAAATTAAGCTTCGAGGAATCGGTGAAGCGGCTTGACGAGATAGTGAAGCTGCTCGAGCGCGGCGATGCTCCGCTGAGTGAATCGCTCAGGCTTTTTGAGGAGGGCACGGCTCTCATATCCAATTGCGACACTCTGCTCAACGAGGCCGAGCAGAAGGTCGTAAAGCTCAGAAAAGGTCAGGACGGCGAGCCGGAAGAGCTCCCGTTTGGTGAATGATATGACTGCAAACGAATATAAAAAGCTTGTGGACGCAAGCCTTGCGGAGTATTTCACGCCGCAGGGCCTCAGCTATGACGGACTGCTCGAGTCCATGCACTACAGCCTGACGGCAGGCGGAAAGCGCATCCGCGCCATGCTGGTACTGGAGTTCTGCCGTATCTCCGGCGGAGATACGGAAAAGGCGCTGCCCGTCGCCTGCGCCATTGAAATGCTGCACGCATACAGCCTTATCCACGACGATCTGCCGTGCATGGATAACGACGATCTGCGCCGCGGCAAGCCTACAAACCACGTCGTTTACGGCGAATGCACCGCAACTCTGGCGGGCGATGCGCTTCAGGCCGAGGCCTTCGGGACGATACTGCGCAGCTGCCTTCCCGTGCAGGCAAGAGCAGACTGCGCCGAGATACTTGCCGGTGCCGTCGGCAGCGACGGAATGTGCGCAGGGCAGTATCTTGACATGATAGACGAGAGCAAGGTCCTTTCCGAGGATGAGCTAAACGACATAAATTCGCACAAAACCGGCGCACTGCTGACGGCGGCATGCCGCATGGGCGTCGCGGCGGCGGGAGGCAGCGATAAAATGCTTGATGCGGCCGCAAAGTACGGCGCCTGTGTCGGAGCGGCGTTCCAGATCCGTGACGATATCCTTGACGTCATAAGCACGAGCGAGGAGCTCGGAAAGCCTGTAGGCTCAGATGCTCAGGAGCATAAAAACACCTACATGGCTCTGCTCGGCGAGGATAAGTGCATGGAAATGATCGAAAAGCTGACCGAAGAGGCCAAAAGCTCGCTTGGAGCAGCCTTTGAGGATACGGAATTTCTCTGTGAGCTTGCCGATTCCATGGTAACGAGAAAAAATTAAAGTGAATAATTCGTAAAACCGCGGTGAATGTCTATTGTAAAATTCTCCGCGGTTTGTTATTATGTAATTTATAATAGCTAAAATAGCGAATATTGCGAATATTTAATTGATTTCGAGGCTTTATTTTGAATATTTTAAATAAAATCAATTCGTCCGACGATATAAAGCGGCTGAGCAAAAGCGAGCTTCCGCAGCTTTGCAGCGAGCTCAGAGAGTTTATCATTGACGGCGTTTCAAAAACCGGAGGCCATCTTGCCTCCAATCTGGGCACCGTTGAGCTCACGGTCGCGCTGCACAGAGTGTATGACAGCGCCGTTGACAGGATAGTGTTCGACGTCGGGCACCAGAGCTATGCGCACAAGATAATAACCGGCCGCCGCGATGCCTTCGGTACGCTGCGCTGCTACGGCGGACTGTCCGGCTTTCCCAAGCCCTATGAGGCCGACGACGACGCTTTCATTGCGGGGCATGCGTCAAACTCCGTATCCGTAGCCTACGGAATGGCAAGAGCGAGGACGATAAAAGGCGAAAAATACAGCGTATGCGCCGTTATCGGAGACGGTGCGCTCACGGGCGGCCTCGCATATGAGGGCCTTGCCAATGTCGGCGGCAGCAATGAGCCTATGGTCATCATTCTCAACGACAACGGCATGAGCATAAACAGTAATGTCGGCGGCATGGCAAAGCTTCTGTCAAAGGAGCGTGTAAAGCCGGGATATATAAACTTCAAGCGCTGGTACAAGCAGGCCGTCAGCGGTATGGACGGCTTGTACAGCCTGAGCCACAAGGCCAAGGAGGCACTTAAAAGGTCGATATTGCCGTCAAATATGTTTGACTCCATGGGCATATATTATCTCGGGCCCGTCGACGGACACGATGTAGATCAGCTTGAAACGGTCATACGATGGGCCAAAGAAATGGATAAGCCCGTGCTTGTGCACGTTTTGAGCAAAAAGGGCAAGGGCTGCAAATACGCCGAGGAGCACCCTGACAAATATCACGGTGTCGGCAAATTTGACCCCGCAACGGGCGCAATGCCGCCCGCAAAGCCCTGCTTTTCCTCGGTTTTCGGAAAAAAGCTCACGCAGCTTGCGGAGATAAACCACGATATTGTTGCCATAACGGCCGCAATGTCCGCGGGAACCGGACTCACTGAGTTTGCGGACAGATTTCCAGCCCGCTTCTTTGACGTCGGCATAGCCGAGGAGCACGCCGTTGCAATGGCGGCAGGCATGGCAAAGCAGGGGCTCACACCGGTCGTTGCAATATACTCGGGCTTTCTCCAGCGGGCGTATGATATGCTCATACATGATGTTTCGCTTCAGGATCTCCACGTCGTGTTTTGCGTTGACAGGGCAGGACTTGTCGGCAGCGACGGCGAGACGCATCACGGTGCTTTTGATGTAAGCTACCTGCGCTCGGTTCCGCATATGCAGCTTCTGTGCCCTGCGAGCTTTGCCGAGCTTGAGGCGATGCTCGACGAGGCCGTGAACCGCATGTCGGGGCCAGTTGCCATACGCTATCCGCGCGGAGGCGAGGGCAGGTATACCGACTGCTTGACCGACGGATGTGTTAAGCTCCGCAGCGGTAACGATATAAGCGTTGCAGCCTACGGCACGGATATAAATACCGCGCTCGATATGGCAGACATGCTTGCAGATAAGGGCATATATGCCGACGTATTCAAGCTCTCGCGGCTCGACTGCTCCCGTTACGGAGATATTATCGAGTCCATGCGGAAAACCGGACGCTTTCTGATGAGCGAGCAGGTGTGTGCATGCGGCTGCATCGCAGACGATATACTCGCCCACGCAGAGCGCAGCGGAGTTAAGATAAACGCGGCGTACACGCCGAATCTCGGCAGCGGCATAGTCGTTCAGGGCACGGTTCCGGAGCTTATGGCTCACTGCGGCCTTGATGCGCAGAGCCTTGCAGAGGCAGCCGAAAAGCTGGTCAGGGGTGAAGCATGAAAAAAATAAGACTCGATCAGCTCGTTTTCGACCTCGGCCTGACGGAGAGCCGGGAGAGAGCGAAAACAACGATAATGAGCGGCCTCGTCTTTGTTGACGGGCAGCGCGCCGACAAGCCCGGAATGCCGGTTTCTCCTGACGTAGACGTCGAGGTCAAGGGTGCTGCACTTCCGTATGTCAGCCGCGGCGGCTTCAAGCTTGAAAAGGCGCTCAAGGTGTTCCCGGCCGATCCGACGGATAAGGTATGCATCGACTGCGGCGCGTCCACCGGCGGCTTTACCGATGTCCTGCTGAAAAACGGCGCAAAAAAGGTATATTCCGTCGATGTCGGCTACGGGCAGCTTGCGTGGAGCCTGCGGCAGGATGAGCGCGTCGTCAATATGGAGCGCACGAATATAAGATACATAAGCACCGAGCAGATACCGGAGCCGATCGACATGGCGGTAATGGATCTTTCGTTTATATCCGTTAAGCTCGTTCTTCCCGCCGTGTGCTCTCTTCTGAAGGACGAAGGGGAGCTTATCTGCCTTATAAAGCCGCAGTTTGAAGCCGGCAGGGAAGATGTCGGCAAAAAGGGCGTCGTCCGCGATAAAAACGTACACCTCGCCGTCATTAACGCCATTCTGGAATTTGCGCCGAGCGTCGGCATGACGGTCATGGGACTTGATTTTTCTCCCATAAAGGGGCCTGAGGGCAACAGAGAATATCTGTGCTTCATGAAAAAAGGCAAATTTGATGCACCCATAATAGATGCGCAGGCAGTAGTTGATGCCTCGCACGAAAAGCTGTGAGGTCAAAATGGCTAAACTTATCGTATTATGTCCGAATCCATACAGGGACTGCGGACTTGAGCTTACCAAAAAAGCAAGAGATATACTGCAAGAACACGGATACAGGACTGCCGTGTGCCCGGTGTTCGGCTCTCATGACCGATCCGTTATTCCGGATGATGTGGAGCTCACGGCGTGGAGCGCGGTCGCCGGTAAGGCCGATCTTTTCATAGTTATCGGAGGCGACGGCACCATTCTGCACACCGCCAGATATCTTAACCACACCGAGGTGCCCATGCTCGGCATAAACCTCGGCACAAAGGGCTTTATGGCCTCCCTTGAGCCCGAGGATATGGAGCTTATACTCGACGCTGCGGCGGGCAGATACTCGTCGAGCTTCAGAATGATGATAGACGTTGAGCTGATACGCGACGGCGAGGTCATCTACGCCGACGTCGGCCTTAACGATGCCGTGATCCACGGTATGGGCGACTGCATAAAGCTCACCGCGTGGTGCGACAGCGAGCGCATCATGAGCTTTTCCGGCGACGGCATAATAATTGCAACGCCTACTGGCTCGACGGGCTATTCAATGTCCGCCGGAGGCCCGATAGTCGAGCCGGAGGCCGCAAACCTTATAGTGTCGCCCATATGCGCACACTATATCGGCGCAAGAAGCTTCGTTCTGTCGTCAGAGCACACAATAAGCCTGAAGGCCGAAAAGCTGCACGACAGGCGGGCCTATGTGTCCGTTGACGGGACCGACGGCTTTGAGCTTGCAAACGAGGATATCGTTATCGTGAGGCGCTCAAAAAAGACCGCGAACCTCATCTACCTCGGCGAGCGCAGCTTTTACGATTCGACCTTTGACAAGCTGCAGTACAGAGTTGACTGAAAGGGGGACACTCAGTTGAAAGATTCAAGACAAAGCGTTATTCTCAAGATAATCTCCGAGCAGGAGATAGAGACACAGGCCCAGCTTATTCAGGCGCTCGCCGAGCACGGTATCTCCAGCACTCAGGCGACGCTTTCAAGAGATATAAAGCAGCTGCATCTCGTTAAGGAGCTCGGCAGCAGCGGCAAGTATCACTATGTCGTCAGCGGAAAATCGCGCAATAACGACCGTGTGATGCGCCTGCGCAAGATATTCCGCGAGGGCGTGACGTCATATGCCGTCGCGCAGAATATAATCGTCATTAAAACGCTGCCCGGTCTTGCATCGGCTGCCTGCTCAACGCTCGACTCGATGCATATCGATACGCTCATCGGGACCCTCGCCGGCGATGATACCGCGTTTTTGGCAATGAAGGATAACAAGGCGGCCGAGGAGCTCTGCCACGAGATAGATGAAATGTTCTGATAAAGAGGTTGCCCATGCTTACACAGCTGCATATTGAGAATATTGCCGTAATCGAAAAAGCCGATATAGAGTTCGGCAGCGGCCTTACGGTGCTGACGGGCGAAACGGGCGCGGGCAAGTCTATCATAGTCGACTCGCTTTCCGCAGTTCTCGGTGCGCGCACCAGCCGTGAGCTTGTACGCAGCGGCGCGGAATACGGCGTCGTATCGGCAGTTTTTGAAACCAATGCCGCGGCCAAATGGTTTGAGGAAAATGATTTTGAGTCTGAGGATGAGGTGATCATCCGCCGCAAGATCTCCGCAGACGGCAAAAACAGCTGCCGCGTATGCGGAAACCCTGTAACGGTATCGCAGCTGCGGCAGCTCGGTTCGCTGCTGCTCGATATCCACGGCCAGAACGACGGCCGCCAGCTCATGGACGAGGCCTCGCACCTTGCGTATCTCGACGGATTCGGGAAAACCGACGCGGAGCTGTCGGCATTTAAAAAGGCTTACGGCGGATATACTGCGTGCAAACGCGAAATGGACAGGCTCTCGATGGACGAGGCGGAAAAGGAACGCCTTGCCGACAGTCTGAGATACAGAATTGAGGAGCTTGAAAACGCGCAGCTTCGCATAGGCGAGGAGGAGGAGCTCACGGCACGCCGCGAGCTGCTGCGAAACTCGGAAAAGCTCACCGAGGCGCTCGACGGAGCCTACGGTGCACTTTACGCCTGCGACGAAAACGCAGCTTCTCTTATAGACGAGGCGTCCTCACTCATGAGCCGCGCCGCATCAGTCTCCGACGAGCTGCGCGAAACGGCAGATATCATCGGCAGCGCCTCGGCGCTCATATATGACGCCGCCGAGCGCATTCGTGATTTCCGAGACGGGCTTGAATTTTCACCCGACGAATACGACCGCATCGAAACACGCACGGTGTTTTTAAAGCGCCTGAGCAGAAAATATAACAGCGACGAGGAGGGGATGCTCAGGCTCCTCGATGACAGCAGAAAAGAGCTGTCAATGCTTGAATATTCCGACGACATGCTCAAAAAGCTTGAAAAGCAGCTGTCAGAGCACAAGGCAAACTGCATCGGGAAGGCAGCCGAGCTTACGAAGTGCCGCACGGATGCCGCAAAAAGGCTCGAAGAGCGCATCTGCAAGGAGCTTAAGGACCTGAGCATGCCCTCGGTGCGCTTTAAGGTCGCCGTCGAGCCTGCCGAAAGTGAGCTCGGCTTTGACCGCAGCGGGGCTGACAATGTGCGCTTTCTCATATCGGCAAACGCGGGTATGGAGCTCGGTCGCATATCGAAGATTGCCTCCGGCGGTGAGCTGAGCCGTATAATGCTTGCAATGAAAACCGCCTTTTCCGATAACGACCCTATCGAGACCATGGTGTTCGACGAGATAGACGCAGGCGTATCCGGCATAGCGGCCCAGCGAGTCGGCGAAAAGATGAGCGATCTGTCGCGCGGCAAGCAGGTTTTGTGCATAACGCATCTGCCGCAGATCGCGGCGCTGGCCGACAGTCACGATAAGATAGAAAAGGCCGAGCGCGGCGGAAAAACATTTACAGTGGTAAAAGAGCTTGACCGTCAGGGCAGGCGGATGGAGCTTGCGCGGCTGTACGGCGGCGACGTTGTCACGGAAACGACGCTCGCCGGAGCCGAGGAGCAGCTTGCCGCGGCGGACAGATATAAGTTGACAAGATGCAAATAGTTTAGTATAATCTGCTTCGATAACGCAATGAAGAGCACAAGTAGTTCATTTTCGGCTGCACAGAGAGACCCTGTTTGCTGAAAAGGGGAGAGCGGGAATGAATGAATACGGCTCGGAGCGGCTCGCCGAAAATTTCAGTAGGCGATGACGGGAGCGCCCGATACAGCGCATGAGTCACGAACTCACCGAGGCTTTGCCCGCGAGGGCGGAGCACATAGAGGTGGTACCGCGTTTTTAACGCCCTCTGTCTTAGGACAGGGGGCTTTTTTACAGGAGGAAAGCTATGAATATAGGACAAAAAGCCTTGAGTTATCACAAAAACGGCTTTAACTGTGCCCAGTCGGTATTCGCCGCATGCTGCGAGTATACCGGCATGGACGAAAAGACGGCACTGGCACTGTCGGCAGGCTTCGGCGGCGGCGCAAGAAGCGGCGAGCTGTGCGGAGCGATCACAGGAGCAGTCATGGCTGAGGGGCTTGTTTTCCCGTTTAACGACGGGCAGGACACCGAGGCAAAGGATAAGATCGCGGCTATCGCAAAGCAGTGCGTCGGCATTGCGCGGGAAAAGTACGGTCATGTGCGCTGCGCCGAGCTCAAGGGCAATATAGATTGCAGCGAAATAATAGCATTCATGGCCGAAGCGGCCGAAGATATAATGAAAAAGGAGGAAATTTGATGGGCATTTACGAAGAACTGGTAGCGAGAGGCCTTATCGCTCAGGTCACCAACGAGGATCAGATAAAGGAAATGATAAATAACGGCAAGGCCACGTTCTATATCGGCTTTGACTGCACCGCAGACTCTCTGCATGTCGGCCACTTCATGGCTCTGTGCCTTATGAAGCGTCTTCAGATGGCCGGCAACCGACCCATTGCACTCATCGGCGACGGGACCACCCTTATCGGCGACCCCTCAGGCAGAACGGATATGCGCCAGATGCTCACCGAGGAGACTATCGCGCACAATGCCGAGTGCTTCAAAAAGCAGATGGAAAAATTCATTGACTTCTCCGAGGGCAAGGCCATCATGCTCCGCAACTCCGAATGGCTCAAGCCGCTCAACTACATCGAGCTTCTGCGCGAGGTCGGCGCCTGCTTCTCGGTTAATAACATGCTGCGCGCCGAGTGCTACAAGCAGCGCATGGAAAAGGGCCTGAGCTTTCTTGAGTTCAACTACATGATCATGCAGAGCTACGACTTCTACTACATGTTCCAGCACTACGGCTGCAATATGCAGTTCGGCGGCAACGACCAGTGGTCGAACATGCTCGGCGGCACCGAGCTTATCCGCCGCAAGCTCGGCAAGGACGCGCACGCAATGACCATAACTCTGCTTCTCAACTCCGAGGGCAAGAAGATGGGCAAGACCGCAGCGGGCGCCGTATGGCTCGACCCGAACAAGACCTCGCCCTATGATTTCTACCAGTACTGGCGCAATGTCGATGACGCCGACGTCCTCAAATGCCTGCGCATGCTGACCTTCCTGCCGCTCGAACAGATCGACGAGATGGACGGCTGGGAGGGCTCGCAGCTCAATAAGGCCAAGGAGATCCTCGCATACGAGCTCACGGCTCTCGTTCACGGCGAGGAAGAGGCAAAAAAGGCCGAGGCTTCGGCAAAATCCCTGTTCGGCGGCGCGGCTTCCGGCGAGATGCCGACGACCGAGATAAGCGAAGCCGAGCTTACGGACGGTTCTATCGATATCATGACGGCGCTTGTACTCAGCGGCCTGTGCGCTTCCAAGTCAGAGGCACGCCGCAACATTCAGCAGGGCGGTGTCTCGGCCGGCGAAGAGAAGATAAGCGACATTGCAAAGTTCTTTACCGCCGAGGAGCTCAAGGCAGGCGTTATCCTCAGGCGCGGCAAGAAAAACTTCAACAAAATCATACTCAAATAAGGTGAAACAAACATGTCCATAGAAAAAGGCAGAGCATATTTCAGGCAGTTCGGTATGGAGGATCGCGTCCGCGAATTTGACGTTTCCAGCGCAACCGTCGAGCTTGCGGCGCTCGCTCTCGGCGTTGAGGGCGCAAGAATAGCAAAAACACTGTCGTTCAAGAAGGATGACAGCTGCATTCTGATCCTCGCGGCGGGCGACGCAAGGATAGATAACCATAAGTTCAAAGAAAAATTTCATATGAAGGCCAAGATGCTGTCTCCCGATGAGGTGCTCACCCTGGTCGGACATCCCGTGGGAGGCGTGTGCCCCTTCGGCATAAACGACGGGATAGACGTGTATCTCGACGAAAGCCTCAAGCGCTTTGAGACGGTGTTCCCGGCGGTAGGCAGTGCAAGCAGTGCGATCGAGCTTGATCTCGATGAGCTTTACAAATACTCGAACGCTCTTGAGTGGATCGACGTATGTAAGCTGCCCGAAGCATAAATAAGAGTCAAAAGCAGAAGGAAATGAACGTTTTCCTTCTGCTTTTCCGCATTTTGTGTTTGTAATTCCCATAAAGATGTTGTATAATATATTAGATTGTGCGCAGGGTGGGGGCGCGCAGATGCAGCGCCCCCTATATAAAAGCGGCCGTGCGCACTTTACCGCTGCAATATTTTATGCCGAAAAGGCTTCCGAGGTTATGGATATGATAAAGATAGCTCCGTCGATCCTCTCCGCCGATTTTACAAAGCTCGGAGAGGAGATAGAGGATATACGCTCCGCCGGTGCGGAATATGTTCATTTTGACGTTATGGACGGATTTTTTGTGCCCAATATTTCAATCGGTATTCCCGTTTTGAAGTCTGTCCGCAAAATGACGGACATGTTCCTCGACGTGCATCTGATGATAGATAAGCCCGTCAGATACGCAAAGGCCTTCTGCGATGCGGGAGCGGATCTTGTCATGTTCCATGTCGAGGCCGATTCCTATCAGAATATATCCGACGCGATCGATATCGTCCGTGAAAACGGCAAAAAGGTCGGCCTGTCCGTAAAACCGAGAACGCCGGCAAGCGTTCTGTATCCCTTCATTGAGCGGCTCGATATGGTGCTTGTCATGACCGTTGAGCCTGGCTTCGGCGGCCAGAGCTTCATGCACGATCAGCTTCCGAAGATTGCCGAGCTCAGGCGCGAGATCGACAGGCGCGGGCTTGACTGCGAGCTTGAGGTCGACGGTGGAGTTGACCCGGTTACGGCAAAGCTCGTTAAGGACGCGGGAGCCACGGTGCTCGTCGCGGGAAGCGCCGTTTTCGGAAAGCCCGACAGAAAGACCCAAATAAACGCTATCAGAAACGCATAGGAGATACCTTAAATGCCATTTTTCCCTGCTTCGCTCGAAAATCTTATAGATAAATTTGCATCTCTCCCCGGCATCGGCCGCAAAAGCGCCCAGCGCCTTGCGTTCCACGTCCTTGCGCTGCCCGACGGCGAGGGAGAAAGCTTTGCAAACGCCATCCTTGAAGCAAGGAAGAATGTCTGCTGCTGCAAAATATGCCAGAACCTCACAGAGGGCGAGGTCTGCCCGGTATGCGCGAGCACCAAGCGCGACAAGAGCATCGTCTGCGTAGTGTCCGAGCCGCGCGACGTGCTGTCGATCGAGCGCAGCCGTGAGTATAACGGCGTGTACCATGTCCTGCACGGCGTTCTTTCGCCGATAAGCCATGTGGGGCCGGACGATATACGCATAAGCGAGCTTATCCGCCGCGTCGCAGCCGACGACAGCGAAATAAAGGAGATCATCATGGCCACGAATCCTGACACGGAGGGTGAGGCCACGGCCATGTACATTTCGAGGCTTTTAAAGCCCTTTGAAGTTAAGGTAACACGTCTTGCATACGGCATCCCCGTCGGCTCAAATCTTGAGTTTGCCGATGATGCCACGCTTCTTCGCGCCCTTGAGGGACGAATTGAAATGTAATAAACGGGTTATAATTCCTGTAAAGCATAAAATATTACATACCGAATATCGGAGGGGGAAAGCTTTACGGCATACTGCGTATCGGGGCAGCTGCCGCAAGAGTCCCTTTACTTTGCGTTTTCGGAAATAATCACTCATATTGGAGGTTAATATATGACACATAAACTGAAGATCATACCTCTCGGCGGTCTCGGTGAGATCGGCAAGAACATGACAGCCATTGAATTCGGAACTGATATAATCGTTATCGACTGCGGCCTCGGCTTCCCGGACGAGGACATGTACGGTATTGACATCGTCATACCCGACATTTCTTATCTCAAGGCCAATGCCGACAGGGTCAGGGGCATTATCATCACCCACGGCCACGAGGATCATATCGGCGCCGTACCCTATGTTATACGCGAGCTGAACGTCCCCATATACGCAACGCCGCTCACGGCGGCGCTCATAGAGCTCAAGCTCGAGGAGCACGATCTGCTGTACAATACGCAGATATTCACTAAGAAAGCCGGCGATATCTTCCGGCTCGGCTGCTTCAGCGTCGAGTTTATAGCCGTTAACCACAGCATAGCCGACGCCGTTGCGCTTGCGGTGAAAACGCCTATCGGAACGATCATCCACACCGGCGACTTCAAGATAGACCTCACGCCCGTGCAGGGCAAGGTCATCGACCTTCCGCGCTTCGGCCAGCTCGGAAACGAGGGCGTGCTCGCTCTGATGAGCGACTCGACAAACGTCGAAAAGCCCGGCCTGTCAGCCTCCGAGCGCAAGGTCGGCGAGACATTTGACATGCTGTTTAAAAACTGCGATCAGCGCATAATCATCACGACCTTTGCCTCGAATGTCCACAGATTGCAGCAAATAATCGACGTTGCGGCCAAATATAAGCGCAAGGTTGCCATAACCGGCCGCAGCATGGAGAATATACTGCGCGTCGCAACCGTTCTGGGCTATCTTAATGCCCCTGAAAACGTGCTTGTTGATCTTGCGCAGATAAATAAGCTGCCCAAGGAAAAGGTCGTTATCATATCCACAGGCTCCCAGGGCGAGACCATGTCCGCCCTCTACCGCATGGCATTTTCCGAGCACCGGCAGATAAATATCCGCCCCGGCGACAGAGTCATAATATCCGCCTCGGCCATTCCCGGCAACGAGAATATGATAAGCAAGGTCATTGACGAGCTGTTCCACAAGGGTGCGGAGGTCATCTATGACCGCAACACCGCGCTTCACGTCTCCGGACACGCATCGCAGGAGGAGCAGAAGATGATGCTCGCCCTCGTGCGTCCCAAGTATTTCATACCCGTCCACGGCGAATACCGCATGCTCGTAAAGCACGCAGAGCTCGGAAAGCTCATGGGCGTAGACCCCAAAAACGTTGTTATCGCCGAAAACGGCAAGGTCATCGAAATTTCAAAAAAGAGCATCAAGCTCAACGGCGCCGTCCAGTCCGGTGCCGTCATGGTTGACGGTATGGGCGTAGGCGATGTCGGCAGCGTCGTCATGCGCGACAGACACAGGCTCGCAGAGGACGGCATGGTCGTCATCGTTGTTACGCTCTCGTCCTGGGACAATGCGCTTCTGTCCGATCCCGAGATACTCACACGCGGCTTTGTCTATGTAAAGGAAGCCGAGGATATGCTCGAGGAGCTCAAGCGCGTAACGAAGGAAACGCTTGCAGCCTGCGAGGAAAGCGGAGTTAAGGACTGGTCGGCAATAAAAAGCCGCATAAAGAGCAACGTTTCGGGCTATCTGTATAAGACGACAAAGCGCAGTCCCATGATACTGCCGCTCATCTCCGAAGTATGATGAGTATACCTCTTTTTGACTGCCATTGCGACACCGCAACGCATGCGCGGGAGCGCGGCGAGCTGCTCAGGAAAAATTCCATGCATCTCGATCTTGAGCGTCTGTCGATGTATTCCCCGGCCGGTCAGGTGTTTGCGATCTGCGCCGTTAACGATCCGGAGCCTGTTAAATTTGCCGATGCCGCGATCACATTCTTTCACGAGCAGATAAAAGAAAATTCAGACATAGTCAAGCTGTGTCTGAATTTTCGGGATATAACTGACGCCGAGGCCGAGGGTAAGACAGCCGCGCTTCTCTCCATTGAAGGGGCCGAGCAGATAGCGGATATAGACGCCGCCTTCGCTCAGGGCGTGCGCATTGTACATATGACGTGGAACCATGATAACAGCCTGTGCGGCGCCGCCATGGACGGCGGAACGGGGCTTACCGATCAGGGCAGGCGCTTTGTAATGCGTGCGCAGGAGCTCGGTATAATGCTCGACATGTCGCATATATCCGAGCGCGGCTTCTGGGATACGCTCGAGATCAGCAGACGTCCGGTGATAGCCGGGCACTCAAACTCGAAGGCTCTGCGCAGCGTTCCGCGCAATCTCAGCGACGAGCAGTTTACGGCGCTCGTAAAGCAGGGCGGCGGCGCGGGGATCAATCTCTATCCCGAATTTCTCGGCCTCGGCTGCGACATAGACGCCGTTTTTGCCCACATCGAGCACTTTCTGTCGCTCGGCGGCGAAGCCGCTGTGTTTCTCGGCTGCGATCTTGACGGCATAGAGCAGCCGCCCAGGGGAATACGCGGAGTGCAGGATCTCGGCAGGATATACGAAACACTGCTCCGGCACAATTACCCCGAGCAGCTCGCACGGGATATTTTCCGCAACAATATTCTTAGGATCATGGAGAAAGCACTGTGAATATTCAAATTTTCGGCAAGAGTAAATGCTTTGATACCAAAAAGGCCGAGCGCTATTTTAAAGAGCGCAGGATCAAATATCAGTTTGTTGATATAATGAAATTCGGCATGAGCAGGGGAGAGCTCAACTCCGTCAAAAATGCCGTCGGTCTTGAGGCCATGATAAACAAGGACGACGCTGACTATCCGCTTGTGCAGTATCTTGCATCCGACGATGCAAAGCTCGAAAAGCTCTTTGAATGCCCATGGCTCATAAAAACGCCTGTTGTCCGCAACGGAAAGCAGGCCACTGTCGGCTGCGCTCCCGACGTCTGGGCAAAATGGGAATAAAGAAAAACCGCCTGACACGGCGGTTTTTCTTATATAAATGAGCGAGTCTGTAAGCCGGGTTCTGTCTTAAACGGCCATCTATCTAATCCTGCCGTTGCCGGCAGGCTCAAGCCGCCTCCCGAGGACGATCGGGCCGATCACATGTCCTCCCACGGCGTTGCTCCGGATAGAGTTTACAGCGTCAACATGTCTCCATGCGACGAGTGAGCTCTTACCTCACTTTTCCACCCTTACCGATCTCTCGGCGGTATATTTCTGTTGCACTTGTCCGAGGGTCACCCCTGGCGGGCGTTACCCGCTATCCTTGCCCTATGGAGCCCGGACTTTCCTCACGCGCTTCCTTTCGGAATGCGCCCGCGGCCGTTCGGCTCACTCAGCTAAATATTTTAACCATTATATGCGTCTAAGTCAATAGAAATTTCTTGTCATTGACCGTTCAAGGCCGTATAATATAAAGTTGACTGGAGGCTTAGAACATGACCTTGAATGAATATATAGAAAAAATCAGGCATAAGCGCATAGGCGTTATCGGCATCGGTGTGAGCAATACGCCGCTTATAAAAAAGCTGCTGACCGCCGGCTGCGACGTAACCGCCTGCGATAAGCGCAGCGCCGGGCAGCTTGGTGAGGAATTTGAAGCGCTGTCAAAGCTCGGTGCAAAATTCCGCCTCGGCGAGGACTATCTTGAGCATCTTGATTTTGATCTTATTTTCCGCACGCCCGGCCTTATGCCCTTTGACGGGCATCTGCGGGCCGCCGTGGACTGCGGTGCCGAGCTCACAAGCGAGATGGAGCTTTTTATGAAGCTCTGCCCGTGCAGAATATTTGCCGTGACCGGCAGCGACGGCAAAACGACCACGACGACCATTATATCCGAGCTTTTAAAGGCTCAGGGATACACGGTGCACCTCGGCGGCAATATAGGGCGGCCGCTCCTGTGTGATGTTGACGGTATGAGCAGGGATGACTTTGCCGTTCTCGAGCTGAGCTCGTTTCAGCTCCACAGCATGGTCTGCAAGCCGAATGTTGCCGTCATAACCAATATCTCGCCGAACCATCTTGATAAGCACAAGGACTATCAGGACTATATCGACGCCAAAAGCGCGATATTTGCGGGCCAGGATGCCGGAGACCGGCTCGTTCTCAATCACGAAAACGAATTTTCCGAATACTACGCCGGAAAGGCCAAGTCCGACATATCGTATTTCAGCCGCGCCGTAAAGCCGGAAAACGGCGTCTACTGCGCAGACGGCATCATTTACCGCGTTCACGGCGGAAATGCACGCGCCGTTATGGCGGCGGACGAAATCAAGCTGCCCGGAACGCATAACCTTGAAAATTACATGGCTGCATTTGCGGCCACCGACGGATATGTTGACGACGACAACTGCATAGCGGTTGCCAAGAGCTTTGCGGGCGTCGAGCATAGGCTCGAGCAGGTGAGGATAAAAGACGGAGTTACGTTTATAAACGACTCCATCGGCACGAGCCCAACGCGCACAGCAGCGGGCCTGCACGCGCTTAAAACAAAGCCCATCCTCATTGCCGGCGGCTATGATAAGCACATTCCCTTTGACGAGCTGGGCGACGAGATATGCCTGCATGTAAAAAGGCTGTATCTCACCGGCGCGACTACGGAAAAAATATATGAGGCCGTCGTAAATTCAAAGTATTATGACGGTTCCCTGCCGATAGAAAAGACAGATGACTTCAAGGATGCGGTGCTTGCAGCCGCAAATTCCGCACAGCCGGGCGATACGGTCCTGCTTTCCCCGGCCTGCGCCGCCTTTGACAAGTTTAAAAACTTCATGGAGCGCGGCAGATACTTTAAACAGATAGTTATGGAGCTTTAATATGAACGTAAATGATATAAAACCCGAGGTATATGAGCTTGCCCGTCAGGCAGAGGAGGAGATACGGCCGCAGTTTGAGCGCATCGACCGCATTGCGATGCTCAACATGCGCAAGGTCATGACCGCATTTCAGGATAACAAAGTGTCAGACTCCTGCTTTGCAGGAACGAGCGGCTACGGCTATGACGATCTTGGCAGGGAAGTGCTCGACAAGGTGTATGCGCAGGTGTTCTGCACCGAGGCCGCGCTTGTGCGCATCGGCTTTGTAAACGGGACGCATGCACTGTCGGCCGCGCTTTTTGCGATGCTCAAGCCCGGCGACACGCTGCTTTCCGTCACCGGACTTCCTTACGATACGCTGAGAAATGCCATCGGCATAGAGGGTGACTGCCACGGCTCGCTCAAATTCTACGGCATAAATTATAAGCAGGTCGATCTCAAAGACGGCGAGCCGGATATCGAGGGCATAAAGGCCGCGCTTGCGGACAAAAGCGTTGCCGCCGTCCTCATCCAGCGCTCAAGGGGCTACGATAACCGCAGAGCGCTCTCGGCCGAGGAGATAGGTGAGATATGCGCAGCCGTAAAAAGCAGCGCTCCGGGCGTTAAAGTCATGGTCGACAACTGCTACGGCGAGTTTACCGGTGAGCACGAGCCTACGGAATACGGCGTTGACCTGATGGCCGGCTCACTCATCAAAAACCCCGGCGGCGGTCTTGCTCCTACCGGCGGCTACATCGTCGGCAAAAAGGAGCTTGTCGAAAATGCGGCCATGCGGCTGACTACGCCCGGCATCGGCGGAGAATGCGGCGCTACACTCGGCAACAACCGCCTGCTGTTCCAGGGCTTTTTCATGGCTCCCCATGTTGTCGCGCAGGCCGTTAAGACAATGACCTTCTGCTCGGCTATGATGAAAAAAATAGGCTTTGAGTCGTCTCCGTCGCAGGAAGAAGTGCGAAACGATATTATTCAGATGGTAACGCTCAAAAACGAGGAAAATATGAAAAAATTCTGCCGCGGAGTTCAGGCCGGAGCTCCCGTCGACTCGTATGTAACGCCCGAGCCGTGGCAGATGCCGGGCTACAATGTGCCCGTCATAATGGCGGCGGGAGCATTTGTTCAGGGCTCCTCCATTGAGCTCTCCGCTGACGGCCCGATGCGTGAGCCGTACACTCTGTACGTTCAGGGCGGTATAACATATGAATCCGGCAAGCTCGGCATAATGATGGCCGTCAATGAGATGCTGAGCTGATAAAACGCATATAATGCATGGGGTGATCTCATGTGTTTTCTCCGGCACCGGAAGCCGAGATACGACAGACAGCGTGACGGAGGAAGTCATCGGCGCAGACCGGCGGGATTCGGATTTTTTATCCCGCTCGTTCTTGCGCTGTGCGCGGTGATAAGCTGGTTTTTGGGAAATTTATCGGCGCAGATCGCCGTATCGGATGCAGCGGATATCGTTACTGAGGCAGTGAACGACTCTGTAAACAGCGTTATCGGGTCCGGAGTGTACGGCTTTGATTATTTCGTAAAGCTCGAAAAGGACGCCGACGGTAACGTAAGCGCCATAACGAGCGACATGGCGCACATAAACGCACTGTCTTCGGATATACTTAACTGCGTCATCAAATCCACCGATAACGGAGTGATAAGCGTCGGGATACCGCTGGGCAATCTTACCGGCATCAATCTTCTGCTGAACAAAGGCCCCGATGTCAATGTCCAGATAATAATGCTGACCTCATCAAGGGTCGATTTTCGAAACGAGATCGTTTCCTGCGGCATAAATCAGGCGAAATATCAGCTGGTGCTCGAGGTAACGATTGATATAGACATTCTTGTCCCGTGGGGAACAGAGAGTGCAAAAACCGTAACAGAGGTCATCGTCGCAGATACCGTCATCGTCGGCAAGGTGCCGGACACATACTTGAACATGGAGAGCTGAGCATGGACGCGAAAAAAGAGATAGAAAAACTCAGAGAAGAGATAGAATATCACAACAGGCTGTATTACGTTGAGGATGCGCCGGTAATATCGGACTATGACTATGACATGCTCATGGTAAAGCTTATTAAGCTCGAGCAGGAGCATCCCGAGCTCATAACGCCCACGTCACCGACACAGAGGGTGGGCGGAAAGGCTCTGTCGCAGTTTACGCCCGTGCAGCATCAGGTGCCGCTTGAGAGCCTCAGCGACGTGTTTTCCTTTGACGAGCTCGCCGCCTTCGGTGAGCGCATGGATCAGGCGCTCGGCAATGACAGGCAGTTTTGCGTTGAGCCCAAGATCGACGGGCTGTCAATGTCCCTGGAATACGAAAACGGATATTTCGTGCGCGGCGCGACGCGCGGCGACGGTGTTACCGGCGAGGACGTCACAGAAAACCTGCGCACCGTCAGAAGCCTGCCGATGCACATCGTTGACGCACCTGCGCATCTTATCGTCCGCGGCGAGGTATATATGTCCAAGGCGGTGTTCAATGAATTGAACGCCGAAAGAGAAATTAACGGCGAAGCACTGCTTGCAAATCCGCGCAACGCCGCCGCAGGCTCGATACGCCAATTAGACCCGAAGGTCGCAGCCTCGCGCAAGCTCGATATCGTGTGCTTTAATATGCAGTACAGCGACGGTGAGCCGTATAACACCCACTCGGACACCCTTGATGCCATGAAGCATATGGGCTTTCCCGTCGTGCCGTACAGGCTGTGCGGCTCGATAGACGAGTGCTGTGAGCACATAGAGCGGATAGGCCTTTCACGCGGCGAGTTTGCCTATGATATCGACGGTGCGGTCATTAAAATCAACTCTCTTTCGCAGCGTAAAATGCTCGGCAGCACGGCAAAATTCCCGCGCTGGGCCGTTGCGTATAAATATCCTCCCGAAAAGAAGGAAAGCAGGGTAGTGGATATCGTCGTTCAGGTCGGAAGGACCGGCGTTCTCACGCCGAAGGCGGTCATAGAGCCCGTTCGCCTTGCAGGAACGACGGTCAGCAACGCAACGCTTCACAATCAGGACAATATAGACAGGCTCGATATACGCATAGGCGATACCGTGCTCGTTCAAAAGGCGGGGGAGATAATCCCGGAGGTGCTGTCGGTAAACAAGGATAAGCGCCCGGAGGGTACCGTCCCGTTTAAAATGCCGGAGCTGTGCCCGGAGTGCGGCGCACCGGTCGTGCGTGATCCCGACGGTGCGGCACTCAGATGCACAAGCCCCGAGTGTCCGGCGCAGAGGCTCCGCAATCTTGCACACTTTGCCTCGCGTGAGGCGATGGATATCGAAGGGCTCGGCATTTCCGTGTGCCAGTCGCTCATAAGCAGCGGTCTTGTCGGAAGTCCGGCGGAGCTGTATTCTCTCGATGCGCAGTCCGTTGCGGCGCTTGAGCGCATGGGAACAAAGTCCGCCGAAAATCTCATTGCCGCCATTGCAAAAAGCAAAGGCGCCGGTCTTGCACGTCTGCTGTGTGCCTTTGGCATAAGGCAGGTGGGGCAGAAGGCGGCCAAAACGCTGGCTGCGCATTTCGGTACGCTTGATAAGCTCATGCAGGCAAATCAGGAGGAGCTCAGGAACGTTCCGGACATAGGCGCGATAACCGCGGACTTTATAATCGAATGGTTCTCGCTCCCGCAGTCGCAGCATCAGATCAAGCTGCTGCGTGAGGCCGGAGTGTCGTTTGAAAGCACGGACGCCGTGAAGGATACTCGTTTTGCCGGTATGACCTTCGTGCTGACCGGTGAGCTGAGCGGATACAGGCGCGATGAAGCGGCCGCCATAATCGAAAGCTACGGCGGCAAGGCCTCATCATCGGTCTCAAAGAAAACCACCTATGTCCTCGCCGGAGAAAATGCCGGCAGCAAGCTGAAAAAAGCCACGGATCTCGGAATTAATATAATTAATGAAGCCCAGTTCAACGAAATGATAAAGTAATCGTAAGAGCCGACCGGTCGATCGGCTCTTTTACTTTGCACATCAGGGTGCATCCGGCAATATAATGAGCTTGCAAAGGAGGACTGCACCAATGGATGATACTAAGACCTGCGGCATGAAGGAGGGCACGCTTCCGTCGTGCGCGCCGCTTGCCATGGCCTATGTGCCGATGCAGCAGTCGGCAAAGCCCATGTACGGCAACGCCGAGGCGCTCAGCCGCGGAACGCTTTTCCCTGGACTTGACCTGCCGTTTATGAATATGGTCAACACCAGTGACCTCAGCGGTACGCCCCTGGGCGAAGTAATGGCGCTTGATTTCGTCGCTCACGAGCTTTCCCTGTATCTTGACACTCACGGCAGCGACGAGGAGGCGTTTACGCTGTATAAAAGCATTCTCGAGCTTGCCGAAACCGCAAGAGAAAAGTATGTCAGGCTCTACGGCCCGCTGACCCACGCCGATCTCATTAATGCGCAGAGCTATACATGGCTCAAAAATCCGTGGCCGTGGGATTACTGCGGGAAAAGGGAGGGCTGAGCATGTTTATATATCAGAAAAAGCTGCAATATCCCGTAAAGATAGCAAATCCAAATCCAGCGCTTGCGAAATTCATTATAACGCAGTACGGTGGCCCGGACGGTGAGCTCGGAGCATCGCTGAGGTACCTGAGCCAGCGCTACAGTATGCCGTACCCTGAGCTCAAGGGCCTGCTCACCGATATAGGAACCGAGGAGCTCGGACATCTTGAGATGATTGCTACCATTGTTCATCAGCTCACGCGGAAAATGACGCCCGAGGAGATCAAAAAAGGCGGCTTTGAGGCTTATTTCGTTGATCACACGGCCGGAGTTTACCCTCAATTTGCATCCGGAACGCCGTGGACGGCGGCCACGATGCAGGTCACTGGCGATGTTATAAGCGATCTGAGCGAGGATATGGCGGCAGAGCAGAAGGCCCGCACTACCTACGACAATATTCTGCGGCTTTCCGATGATCCCGACGTTAACGACGTTATAAAATTCCTGCGTGAGCGCGAGGTAGTTCACTATCAGCGTTTCGGCGAAGGACTGAGAAATGCCGTTGAAAAGCTCGACTCCAAGAATTTTTATGCCGTAAATCCCGCTTTTGACTGAAAAAATTCCCCCATCGTGAGATGGGGGAATAAAGCTTGTATTACTGTTTTTTATTTTGCTGCCTTTGCAGTCTTCTTCTCGCGCTCAACTCTGGAGATCCACATTGCTGCGGTAGCGTCGCCGGTGATATTGAGCGTTGTACGGCCCATATCAAACAGCTTGTCGACGCCCGCGACGATCGCAATGCCTTCAACAGGCAGTCCGACGGACAGAAGGACCATGGAGAGCATTATCATGCCTGCGCCGGAAATGCCCGCGGTACCTACGGAGGCGAGAGTTGCAGTGAGAACGATCATTGCCATCTGGCCGAGGGTGAGGTCAACGCCGTAGCAGCAGGCGATGAACACGGCACAGACTGCCTGATAGATAGCGGTGCCGTCCATATTGATGGTTGCGCCCAGAGGCAGAACGAAGGAGCTGATCTCGGGCTCCGCACCCATGTTGTTGCAGCACTCGATGTTAACGGGGAGAGTTGCATTCGAAGAGGTGGTGGTGAATGCTGTGAGCATTGCGGGAGCCAGGCCCTTGAAGAAGGCGATGGGGCTCATACGGGACAGGAACTTGATGCTGATGCCATATACAATGAGCACATGCAGGATGTAGCCGATGTAGGCAACGCCGATGACAAGAGCCAGCGAGCCGACGACCTTTGCACCGTTTACTGCGACAACGTCGGCCATGAGGCAGAATACGCCGATCGGGGTGAGGTTGATGATCATCATGAGGATCTTCATGGTGACTTCGTTCATGCAGTTTACGAGGTCGCCGATCTTCTTGCCCTTTTCGCCGGCAGCAAGTATGCCTGCGCCGAAGAATATCGAAATTACGATAACGGGGAGCATGTTCATCTCTACCATGGGCTTGAGCAGGTTATCCGGGAAGATGCCGACGATAACGTCCATGACCTTGGGAGTCTCATTGGCAGTGTACTCAAGTGAGTCGGTGACGCTCGAATCGAGAACAGGGAAGTAACCCTTGAAGATGTTGACTACTACGAGGCCGATAACGACTGCTATAGCGGTCGTGCACATGTAGTAGATGAAGGTTCTTGCACCGATGCTGCCGACACGCTTGAGGTCGTTGAGCGAAACGACGCCGTCACAGATCGAGAAAAGAACAACGGGAACGACCATGAACTTGAGCAGGTTTATGTATATCGTTCCGAAGGGCTTGAGATACTCGGTCGTAAATGTGCTCTCGGGAGCTGCCAGAAGAAATACGAAGCCGAGAGCAATGCCGGCGAACATTGCGATGATTATCCAACCGGCTAAGTTGATTTTACTTTTTTTCTTCATTGCTATTCCTCCAAAAAAATAATACAAAGATATTATCACATAATATGACGCTTGACTATAGTCTACATACAATCTTAACGAATACTTTACGCCACTTTGCACAAGCACAGACTAAAATTTTGAAAAAAACAGCCGCCGTTTTGGCGATAATGCACAAACAGCGGCTATATGTCGGGTGAAACAGATATTTTTACTCGGCCATAGCTTCTTCTTTCACCTTTGCTCTGACCTTTTTGAGACGTGCGTAGCGGGGAAGGGAATTGCTTCTGGGGATCTTGGGTTCGCCCTGGATAAGCGGGAGAACGTAGTTTATAAAGTCGTTGGTCACATAGTTTCCGTCCTCGGTTATCCATTCGAGGGGAACCTTTTTTTCGAAGTTTGCAACACTGTTGAGCGAGAGCAGGACAGGCTTGCAGGAATACAGGCCCTCGCTGTCGTCACGTTCAAGAGCCACCATCTGGCCGGTCGCGCCGCCGACAGCGGCTTCAACGGCAAATTTGCCGACCATGTATGCCTCTTCGACATCTATTGCGGAGGCGATATGCGCCGCGCTGCGCTGGAGAAGGCTCAGCTCGATGCCGCGCACCTTTTTAAGGTTCAGTCGCTCCTTGAGATAGTTTGCAAGCTTCACGGCAAGTCCGCCGAGCTGCGCATGGCCAAAGCCGTCGGTTCCGGATACCTTTGCCTCGGATACGAAGGAGCCGTCGGCATAATGAAGTCCCTCTGACACCGCAACGAGAACATTGCGCTTCTGCTTCATTATCTTCAGAACGTCCTCGGTGAAGCGGTCAAGGTCAAAATTGCGCTCCGGCAGATATATAAGGTCAGGGCCGCAGCCGCTGCCGTATTCGGTGGCAAGCGCCGCGGAGGCGGTGAGCCAGCCGGCATGGCGGCCCATGATCTCAACGACCGTCACCATGTCGGTATTATAAACGTCGGTATCCTTGCCGATCTCCATGCAGGTGGTGGCAATGAATTTTGCCGCACTGCCGAAGCCGGGGCAGTGGTCCGTGCCGAACAGGTCGTTGTCGATGGTCTTGGGAACGCCCATAACGCGGCAGTCGTAGCCGACCTTCTCCATATATCTGCTTATCTTGTTGCAGGTATCCATGGAATCGTTGCCGCCGTTATAGAAGAAATACCTGACGTCGTACTTCCTGAATATCTCGAGTATTCTTTTATAGTCGCTGTCATCCACATCCGGGTCTGCCATCTTGTAGCGGCATGAGCCGAGCTCGGATGACGGGGTGTTGAGCAGGAGCTTGAGCTCATATTCTTCCTCCTCGCCCATGTCGTAGAGCTCGTCTTTAAGAACGCCCTGTATGCCGTAGGCCGCGCCGTAGACATTTGTTATGACGTCGCTGTCCAGCGCTGCCCTGATCACACCGTATGCGCTCGCATTGATAACAGCCGTCGGCCCTCCCGATTGGCCGAAAATACAGGCACCGATCAAAGGTGAGTCAAAAAAATTCTCCAAAACTACGCCTCCATTTATGTAATGATTATTGATTATAACATGTTTTAGGTTTATAATAAAGACGATTTTAAAAATAATTGTGCAATTTCACTATTTTTATAACAGGAGGATCTATTATGCCACTCGTAACCACAAGTGAAATGTTTGAAAAAGCCTATAAGGGCGGATATGCCATCGGTGCATTCAACGTGAACAATATGGAGATCGTTCAGGGCATCACGGAAGCCGCTGCCGATCTCAATGCTCCGCTCATCCTTCAGGTATCCAAGGGTGCGCGCGCGTATGCAAATCACACCTACCTTATTAAGCTCGTCGAGGCTGCGGTGGAGGAGACGGGGCTGCCCATAGCGCTTCATCTCGACCACGGCGACAGTTTCGAGCTCTGCAAGTCCTGCATCGACGGCGGCTTTACCTCCGTCATGATAGACGCATCCTCCAAAGCCTTTGAAGATAACATCGCGCTCACGCGTCAGGTAGTTGAATACGCTCACGACCACGGTGTCGTCGTCGAAGCCGAGCTCGGAACCCTTGCCGGCATAGAGGACGAGGTAAAGGTGAAGGCGGAGGATTCGTCATACACCCGCCCCGAGGACGTTCAGGAATTTGTCGAGCGCACGGGCTGCGACTCGCTGGCTATCGCCATCGGCACCTCGCACGGCGCATATAAGTTCAAGCCGGGCACCAAACCCCAGCTCAGATTTGATATCCTTGAGGATGTTGAGCGCCGCCTGCCCGGCTTCCCGATAGTTCTGCACGGCTCGTCGTCCGTACCGCAGGAGTTTGTCAAACTCATAAACGAAAACGGCGGCAACATGCCCGGCGCCGTCGGCGTTCCCGAGGATCAGCTCCGCAAGGCTGCATCCATGGCGGTGTGCAAGATAAACATTGACTCCGATCTGCGCCTTGCAATGACCGCAACCATCCGCAAGTATTTTAATGATCATCCCGATCACTTCGATCCCCGCCAGTATCTCAAGCCTGCAAGAGCGGCAATCAAGGATATGGTCGCCCATAAGATCACCGACGTTCTCGGCTGCGACGGCAAGGCTTGATTTTAAATCGGCGTAAAATTCAGCAGGGAGGTGCTGCAATGGTTAAACCGCGTTCATCAAAAAAGCGCAGTGCAGGCAAAGGTTATATGCAGGAGACGCTGGCCGTTATCCGTGCGCTTTTGTCTGTTCTGCTTCTGATACTGGCGTATTCGATCAATGCATCCGCCTTCGCTGCAATGCTGATGCTCATTGCCGCCGCGCTTATAAGCGGAGCAGACATTGCGCTGACGGCCGTTGAGAAGATACTTAAAAAGAAGGATTATCTCAACGATCAGCTGCTGCTGTTTCTGTGCGCCCTCGTATGCTTCTGCATCGGCTGCTATACCGAGACGATCGTCATGCTCTGCATATATCAGGTCGGCCGCAGCTGCCTGAGGCTTGTCATAAAGAAAACAAGGCGCGGATTTTACGATGCCGTTTCCGCCGACGACAGGGAAGGGAGCCTTCGGCTAAGGAGCATACTCAACAGTCCGGCAGGTGCGGAAAACTCGGCCGAGGCAAAGTATATGCCGTATTTCGAGCTGTTTTCCAAAGCGGCGTTTATTGTCGGCATTATATACGCCGTCGCCGTACCGTTTGTTACTGATATGACCTATCTTATGAGCATCCGCCGCGGCTGTATGCTCATTGCGGCAGCGGTTCCGGTGTCCGCTCTGGCGGCACTTCCGGTTTACTCGCTTGCCGGCATCAGCCGCTCGGCCGAGTACAGAGTTTATGTTAAAAACGCAGCCTCTCTTGAGAACATGGAAAAGCTTTCCGCCGTTATATATGATAAGGCCGATGTTTTTACGGACGGAACTCCGAAGCTTACGTCGCTCAATTCGCCCGTGCTGGATAACTCCGCCTTTCTGATGCTCGCCGCATATACCGCATATTTGTCCGAGCAGCGCTTTGCGGCCCCCATCGTCAGCGCTTACGGCGGAGATATTGTCACGTCATATATATCCGATTTTCGCGACATTCCCGGCTGCGGAATGGAGATAAGCCTTCGCGGAAGGCACGTTCTTCTCGGCACGCTCGAGCTGTTTGATGCAAAGGGGATAACGATCCCTAGCGGCGACCGTAAAGGCGGCTATGTGCTTTATCTTGCGATAAATGGCAGATACGCGGGAAGCCTTACGCTCAAGGAAAAGCTCAATCCGTACGCAGAGAGCGTGATCTCCGATTTTGCTGCTCTTGGCGGTATAAGAAGCATTCTTGTAACCGAGGACGGCCGCGACATAAGCGAAAAGCTTGCCAAGACGCTGAAGGTCGATGAGCTGCACTACGAGTGCAATTTCAGCGAAAAATCCGATATAATCCAAAAATGCAGGGAACAGCTTGCTCCCGACGAAAAGCTCATGTACATAAGTGCTGAAGCTCTTGAATATCACAGCGCGGCCGATATCGACGCCAAGGTCGGCTCGTCGTTTGACAGTTCGGATATGCTGATGAGCAATGTCGGCATTTTCGGCCTGCCGGTTGCATATACGGCGGCTCACATGGTAAAGCGTCTTTCTGTCGAAAGCCTTGTGTTTACGGTCTTCGTAAAGCTTGTGCTGGTCGTGCTTGCACTGACGGGCAGCGTTACGCTCTGGTTTGTCATGCTGCTTGATTTTTCCGCGTCGATACTCGGCGTACTAAATGTTGTGCGCCTGCCGTCATCCGAAACTCAGCAGGAAGACGAAGCGGAGGAATAAAAATTAAAAGACTAATGGTCAAACGGCCATTAGTCTTTTTTCGGCTCAAAGTGGGCGAGGGGATTGGCCTCGGCCGCTATTCTGAGCTCCGTATTGCCAACATGGGTATATATCTGCGTCGTATTTAAATTATCGTGCCCCAAAAGCTCCTGAAGCGTGCGCACGTCAACGCCGTTTTGCAGCATCAGCGTAGCTGCGGTGTGCCTGAGCTTATGCGATGAGTATTTTTCGGCATCCAGGCCCGCACGGCGCAGCGAGTTCTTTACCATACTGTGCACAGCCTCACGGCTCACTCTCGTGCGCCTGTTGGAGAGAAACAGCGCGTTTTTGTCAATGGCCGCAATGCCTTTTCTAACGGCAAGGTAGTTGTTTATAGCCTCCGCGCAGGCGTCGTTTATATAGATAACGCGTTCCTTACTGCCCTTGCCGAACACTCTTATGTGATCTTCGCGAATATCCGACAGGTTAAGTCCGACGATCTCGGAAATACGCAGGCCGCAGTTTAAAAATATACACAGAATACAGTAATCGCGCTCTTTATTTTTACCGTCGACAGAGGAGAGGAGAGTCTGCGCCTCCGGCAGAGTGAGGTATCTCGGCAGCTTATTCGGTATCTTTGGCACGTCGAGATCCTGCAGGGGGTTAACGTCCAGAAGCTTAGCCTTTACGGTAAGATATTTATAGAAGCTGCGCAGCGTCGAGACCTTCCGCGCACGGGTCGATGCCATGGTACCGTATTCGGCTTCACGGCTGCGCTGATTTTTGACCCTGTCGCGCGAGAGATAGGCGAGATATTCATACGCATCCGAAACGGTGATCGATTTGACAAATTGGAGGTCAATATCGCTTATGCCGATATCCTCAAGCTCGGTATCTCTCGGAACGAGTCCGCGGCTTATCTTCATATATCGGAAAAACGTTCTCAGATCCAGATAATATTCCTCGACAGTCTTCGGCGAATGTCCTTTAATGGTTTCGTGATAGATCAAAAAGCTTTTTATTATCTCCGGCGCTTCGGTCCTGTAGTCCATTATAAATGCTCCAATCATATTTGCTGAAATAATTATAGCAGGGCAGCAGCATATATGTCTATTGGCAAATTGACTAATAATTAAGCAAAATAAAGATTTTGTTTAATTTAGGGGAGGCGAAAAAGTGAAAACAGGTATATAAGCAGTTGTTTTATGCTCAATACCCGTTTTCATTAGACTTCCTCAACTATTGGTATCGCGCTGCCGATATCAAGCAGCGGCATTTCCGTCAGATATACGGCTGCAACACCGCGCTCATTCAGAAAGTGTTCAATGCGTGATCTTTCGGCATCATCATTTATAACACCGGTAAACGCCATTTCATCTGCGCTTATTTTAAATGATGCTCCGCCTATAAAGCCGTGCTCAAATCCATCCAGAGCCGCGAGCTTTTCGCCGACTGTCAATACGTTCATTCCTGCGGCCGATGCTATGGCCGCAATTTTTTTGTCTGCCGTGATAATTGAGTTCCCGTCAACGACGCACACCGAGCATTTTGTGTAGCCCTGCTTGCAGGCAAGCTTTATTCCGTCAAACGCAGATACAATCCGCGAATCGGCACTTTTGGGATTGTATATCAGCTTGTCAGCGACTATACATATATTAAGCGCAGCGTCATACGGATACTCCGGTCGCGGCGGCACCGGTGTTTCTATAAGCTTAATTTTGTTAATTAATTCGCAATCTATTACCGTTCCTTTCTGAACGGCAAGTACATCTTTACCCAGATGCGCTGCCATAAGGTCGCAGTGTCCTGAAAGGCGCGCGTCCGCGAATTCGTTATTTTTAAGCCATATTAGAGCTATGTTTCGCTTCAAAAGAGCAGATTTCAGAACTTTTTTATATTTTTCTCCGAGTATGAGCTGCCGTACCTTGCCCTGCGGCAGATGGGGCTTATCGACAAAGCGTATCATATCAGCCGAGCGTCGCCTTTACGGCCTCGCGGATATCCTTGACGCTTATCAGCTCAAGCCCGTCCGGCCTGCGGATATCGTCCTTAACGTGCGCCGGTATAACGCAGCGCTTAAAGCCGAGGCGTGCGATCTCCGAAAGGCGCGAATTCAGGTTGCTTACGCTTCTGATCTCGCCCGAAAGTCCGACCTCGCCCACAGCCGCAAGATCGCGTCCGAGCGGCAGATCCCTAAAGCTGCTTGCAATGGCAAGAAGCGTTGCAAGATCCGCAGCCGGTTCCTCGAGCTCAAGGCCGCCTATTACGTTTATATACGCATCGCATGCCGACACCGACATACCGCCGCGCTTTTCAAGCACCGCAAGCAGGAGCGTTGCGCGGTTATAGTCAATGCCGTTTGAGCTGCGCCGCCCGGAATTATACGCCGCCGGTGCTATTAGCGCCTGGATTTCGGCCAGTATCGGCCTTGATCCCTCGATGACACAGGTAACACATGTACCGGGAGCATTCTCCGGGCGGCCGGACAGCAGTATCTCCGAGGGGTTTTTGAGCTCCTTGAGCCCCTTGTCGTTCATTTCAAAAACGCCGATCTCGTTGGTCGAGCCAAAGCGGTTTTTTCCGGCTCTGAGTATCCTGAACGAAGTGCTGCGCTCACCCTCAAAGTACAGAACGCAGTCGACCATATGCTCAAGGACCTTGGGGCCTGCTATGCTGCCCTCTTTGTTTATATGGCCTATGACGAAGGTAGTAAAGCCTTTTTCCTTTGTAAGGCGCATTATGGACATCGTGCATTCGCGCACCTGACTTATGCTGCCCGGCGCCGAGCTTATGTCCGCATCAAACATGGTCTGTATAGAGTCTATTATGACTATATCCGGCGACAGTGCTTCGACGTTTTCCATAACCTCAGCAAGGCCGGTCTCGGCAAGTACATATATCTCGCCCTTATCGACACCGAGACGCTGCGCACGCATTTTAAGCTGACGCTCGCTTTCCTCGCCGGTAACATAAAGTATCTTCTGCCCTTCCTCGGTCAGACCGCAAAGCTGAAGCAGCAGCGTAGACTTGCCTATGCCGGGAGCGCCGCCGACCAGAACGAGCGAGCCTCGCACGGCGCCGCCGCCGAGCACCCTGTCAAATTCGCCGATGCCGGTCGAAAAACGCATCTCCGCCTCGGTATCGAGCTCCGATATGAGCTTCGGCTTTTTGGTGACCGCAGAGCGCACCGCGTTTTTGGAGCCGCCCTTCCCTTTTATGTCGGCTTTCACCTCGACAAGACTGTCCCACGCGCCGCAGGCAAGGCATTTTCCGCTCCATTTCAAGGTCTCGTTGCCGCATTCCGAGCAGCAGAACACTGTCTTTTGTTTCATAATTTACTCCCCTTATGCTTAAAGCCTTTGGCAGATAAACTGTATGTATGACGCAACGAGCGTCACGGCTATCTTCGTCTGATAATCAGCGTCGGCAAGCAGTGCCGCCTCCTGCGGATTTGACAGAAAGCCGCACTCGGCCAATACAGCCGGACAGCTTACGCTCGACGTGAGCAGCAGCTCCTCCGGGGCACCGTGCGCGACGCGTCTGTTTTCCGGGTCGAGCACCCGAACCATGTTGTCCTGCATCAAAAGTCCAAGCTCCCTGCTGCCCTGCGTCGAGGCGTACATAACCTCCGCACCCCTGACAAGCTCGCTGGGATATTTGTTCTGATGCACGCTTATAAGCACGCAGTTATCTATAGCGTTTGCCATATCCGCACGGGCAGCGAGATCGTTATGCTCACTGTAGCTTTCGGCTTCGAGGCAGCCTGCGTCGGTATTCCTCGTCATTTTATGCTCTATGCCCATAAGCTCGCACAGATCGGACATTTTGAGAGCTACGGAAAGGTTTACATCGCTTTCCTTCAAGCCGTTTGAGGATACCGCGCCGCCGTCAACTCCGCCGTGACCGGCATCTATAAGCAGCGTGTGTCCGCTGTACGGGCCGATGACGCTTTTTGCATTGTTCGGAAAGGCAAAAAGCACGGCCGTGACAAATAAGGCCGCGGCACAGAGCGCTGCCGCCGGTTTTGCAATGCTCTTTAATTTTACGGTAATAAACACAAAATCACCCCACTAACAAGCTATGTCGATGGGGTGATTTTTATATCAGAACCGTATCAATTTTTGATATAATACCCTCTTAGGGCAATTATATCATTCACTGATGAATTTTTCAAGGCGGTCAAGGCCCTTCTCTATGTTTTCCATTGAGGCGGCATACGACCAGCGGACGAAATTCTTCATACCGAAGCCGGAGCACGGGACGACAGCGACAAGCGCCTTTTCAAGCAGCGCCACGGCAAAATCGTCATCATTTTCAATGAGCTTTCCGCCGAGCGTCCTGCCGACGAGCTTTTCCATGTTCATCATGACATAGAAAGCGCCGTTGGGCCTTATGCAGCTTACACCGAGAATCTCGTTTATGCGCTTTACAATGTAGTCGCGGCGCTCAAGGAAGGCAAGGCGCATTGCCTCGATGCTCTCCTGCGGGCCGGTGAGTGCTTCAACCGATGCCCACTGGCTTATGGTAGACGGAGCACCGGTCGAGTGGCTCAGGAAGTTGGACATTATCTTTGCGAGGGTCTTGTTCGCGGCACAGTAGCCGACACGCCAGCCGGTCATGGCATAGGACTTGGACACGCCGTTAATGAGCAGCGTGCGCTCCTTGACCTCCTCGCCGAGGCTTGCGACGCTCGTAAACTCCATTCCGTCGTAAATGAGCTGGTAGTAGATCTCGTCGGCAAGTATATACAGGTCATGCTTTACACAGACATCGGCAAGCGCCTGAAGCTCATCTTTTGAATATATCATGCCGGTGGGATTCGAGGGGTTATTGAGCATGAGGCATTTGGTCTTATCGGTAATGGCAGCCTCGAGCTGTTCGGCCGTTATCTTGAAGTTCTGCTCCTCGCCGGCCTCGACGATAACTGGCGTACCGCCGACCATGCGGACCATTTCGTAATAGCTGACCCAGAACGGAGCCGGAATTATAATCTCGTCGCCGGGGTTGGTGATAGCCGCAAGAGCAATATAAACGCTGTGCTTTGCGCCGCTTGCAACGACTATCTGAGTATAATCATAGTCAACGCCGCAGTCATCCTTGAGTTTCTGCGCAATGGCTTTTCTCAGAGGGATAATGCCGGCCGCCGGAGTATACTTGGTCTTACCGTCGCAAATGGCCCTGATACCGGCCATGTTGATATTGTCGGGAGTATTGAAATCGGGCTCGCCCGTGCCGAAGCCGACAACGTCGAGACCGTCGGCCTTCATCTGCTTTGCAAGGCTGTCTACCGCAAGAGTAGTCGAAGCACGAACTGCTTCCGCAATTTTAGATACTGGTTTCATTAACAGTCACCTCCGTAGTAATAAAAATATTATAACTTCTGACAAATGCTTTTTCAATGATTAATTTTAATAAATATTATCATGCTTTTGATCTTAATATGAGCAAATGAACAGCAAAAAACGAGGCGTACCGACGTTCACGCCTCGTTTTCAAGTCACAGAAGAATGCAGATGAGCGTTCCCCTGCCCTCGTTTATGATCCTTTGCAGCGTCTCCTGAAGCTTTGCTCTTGCATTCATGGGCAGGCTTGTAAGGCGCTCGGAAACAGCCTCCTGCGCTATCTCGTATAAGGGGCGCCCGAATATGTTTGACTCCCAGAGCCTGCTCATATCGCCGTCAAAGCCCTGCAGCAGGAAGCTTATTATCTCCTCTGACGCTCCGTCTCCGCCTATAGACGGTGTTACGACCGCTTCAACGCCGGTTTTCAGCAGGTGCACGGCCGGAGCGTGAGCCTTAAGCTTAACGGAGTACTTCCCTCCCTGCTTAACGAGCTGCGGCTCCTCGATGCGTATATCCTCCGCCTGCGGCATGATAACTCCGTAGCCGGTCCTGCCGACCGATTCGAGTGCGTCCTTTATATTATCATACTCCCGCTTTATCTGCCCCAGCTCGCGCAGGGTCTTCACAAGGCCTCCGTCATCGAGTATCTCTATGCCCGACTCTTCGCTTATAAGCCTGTAGTAAAGGCAGCGCGGCATATCTATGACAATATTTATAGTACCGCTGCCCATATCGCTGTTTTCGATATATGCGGCATCAACGATATCCCGAGCGGATATCTGTGTCAGCATACGGCTTATATCTCTGATGCAGCAGAGATCGGCTGACGCGCAGATAAGGCTCCCGAAAAGCTCACCTTTCAACTCGTTTTCGCAGTCGAGCGCGGCAAACCACTCCGGCAGGCGAACGGAAAGTTCGCACAGCGGAAACTGCCCCAGCACCTTGCGCATAATCTCGCATATATCGCCTTCGCCGAGCGTCTGACAGTTAACTCTTATGCACGGGGCGTCATAAGCCTCGCTGAGCTGTGCTTCGAGCTCAACTGCGCGCTCGGAGTCCGGCTGCGCACTGTTTATGAGTATCACAAAGGGCTTGCCGATGCTTTTAAGCTCCCCGATAACCCGCCTTTCTGGCTCGATGTATGCCTCGCGCTCGATATCGCATATGCTGCCGTCGGTCGTTATGACAAGGCCGATCGTTGAATGATCGCATATGACCTTTCGCGTTCCGGACTCGGCGGCCTCGGTCATCGTCACTTCGTGATCGAACCACGGAGTCGTTACGAGCCTTTCGCTGCCGTCCTCAAAGCGCCCGGACGCCCCCTGCACCATGTAGCCGACGCAGTCGACCAGCCGTACCATGCAGGACACATCGTCTCCGAGGCGTATCCGCACGGCTTCCTCGGGAACAAATTTCGGCTCGGCAGTCATGATAGTCCTGCCCGAGCCGCTCTGCGGCAGCTCATCGCGGGCACGCTCTCTGACGTACTCATCCTCTATATTCGGTATGACCAGCGTATCCATAAAGCGCTTTATGAACGTTGATTTGCCCGTCCTGACAGGTCCGACCACGCCGATCATAACAGCGCCGCCGCATCTTGCGGCAATATCCTTGTAAATATCGGAATTTGTCATATAAAAACCTCCGCAGCTTTCTCGTTTGTACGAGTTTATGAGCCGCGGAGGACAAATATTACCTGTCAGAAAAATTGGGCCGTCTGCCTGTGCACCTTGGAGATATACACCTCGAGATCCGGGAACCTTTCCCGAAGCTTTTCGGCAAGCACCGGCACAACAACATTTTCGGTGCAGAAATGATCGGCGTCTATAAGGTTTATGCCGAGTTCCTTTGCGTCAAGGAAACTGTTGTATTTGATATCGCTCGTCACATAGGTATCGCAGCCTGCATTTACGGCATCCGTAAGGCTTGAGCCTCCGGCGCCGCCCATCACGGCGAGCTTTTTGACCGGATGCCCGGCATATACATACCTCAGGCCGTTTGCGTTGAGCGCGCTCTTGCAGAGCTTTAAGAAGCCGTCAAAGGGCATGGGCTCCGGCAGCTCCCCTATCCTGCCGCAGCCGACCGTATTGCCGTCTGGACCGCAGCCGCAGGCTTCGAGCCAGCGCTGAGGCTTTACTGACAGTGCGGCCATAAGCGCGTCGTTCACGCCGCCCTCGGCTATGTCAAGGTTCGTATGCATGCATATTGCCGATATGCTGTTGCGCACAAGAGCTATTATCTTTCTCCCGACAAGATCGTCGGCCGTAACGCTCTTTACAGCTCCGAAAATTATAGGATGATGCGACACTATGAGATCCGCGCCGAGCTGAGACGCCTCGTCAATGACCTCGTCGGTAATATCGAGCGCAGCAAGGCATTTGACTGCATCCTCACGCGCATCGCCGACCAGCAGGCCGACATTATCAAAGTCCATTTTCAGTGAAACCGGTGCAAGCTCATTTAAATATTCAAAAATTTCTCCGACCTTAGGCATTTGCCGCTCCCTTCATCCGTTCAAGCTCAGATATCATATTCACTATGAGCATTTTCCATGCGCTCAATGACGCGTCGCTTGCGTTCTCAAGCCCCTTTACGGCCGATCTGAAGCGCTTCAGATGCTTATTGAGTACTGTTTCAAAGTACGGTGAGCTCTTTATAAGCTCATATTTTCCCACAAATAGCTCTGCATCCGTATATTTTACGCTCTCGCCCGGCTGCGCACATATGATCTGGCACAGAACGTCGTTATCCTCGACGTAAGTCTCGCCTGTTATGCTAAAGCCGTTGTTTGACAGCCAGTATCGCAATATCTCCGGCTTTGTCACGGGGTGAAGAACGAGTTTATAATCGCTGCGGCAGGCCCACTGCGGCATGTCGTACAGGCCGCGGTCGAGGATGCCCGTTATCGTATCGCCGCCCATTCCGGCAACAATCACGGTATCCACCCGGCTGGAGTCGATACCGGCAAGCCCGTTGCAGAGGATCAGCTCAACATCGTCTATTCCGGCGTCGGCCAATCCGCGCTGCGCCTTTTTCAGCGGTCCTTCGTTTATATCGCTCGCGGCAATATAGCCGTCATACCCGCTGCGGCGAAGCATGATCGGCAGTATCGCATGATCTGTCCCGATATCGGCGACACCGCGCCCGCCCGACGACAGTGAAGCTATAAGTTCAAGTCTGCTGCCCATAAAATTTATCTCCATATATAGCGAAAAGCCGGTGTACCCGGCTTTTCGTATTACTCTTACTTACAGAGCCAACAGATATGCCTTGAGCTCAACGATGAACTCGTCGGGATCAACGCCGTGCGCCGCGCATGCCTGCTCAAGGCTTTCGGAGGTAGCCAGTGCGCAGCCGAGGCAATGCATTCCGAGCTCCTGGAACTTGGGCATGGCTTCGGGGAAGTTGGTCAGTATCTCCGAAATAACGGTATCTCTGTTGATGTCCATAATTTTGAGCATTTCCATTGTTCGTATCTCCAATCATAAGATTTTGCAAAATAAAGAACGGGACGCCGTGAGGACGTCCCACTCTATACCCGAGCCTTTAAATCTCAGGCCTGTTCCTTCATCTTTGCAAAGCATTCGCTGCAGTATACGGGACGATCGGACTTGGGCTCAAAGGGAACCTTCGCCTCGCCGCCGCAAGCTGCGCAAACTGCGGTGAAGAACTCACGGGGACCGCGTGCTGCGTTCTTGCGAGCGTCACGGCATGCCTTGCAGCGCTGGGGCTCGTTCTGGAAGCCGCGCTCTGCATAGAATTCCTGCTCGCCTGCGGAGAACACGAACTCCTGACCACATTCTTTGCAAATTAAGGTCTTGTCTTCGTACATTGTAAATCCTCTCTTTGAAAATCTCGCCTGTCGGCTTTTATATGCGTCAGCTATTGCTGATATCGCCTGATTTAAGCATCTGCGCCGTCTTGCGCCTTATCCTTTGTATCGCATTGTCAACAGCTTTGTCGCCCTTACCTGTCAGCCGTGCTATTTCCTTATAGCTTAGGCCTTCGAGATAATAGGTCAAAACGGCTTTTTCATATTTGGAAAGCATATTGACCAAGGATAAATATAACTGTTCTGTGTACTTTTTATTCTCTCTTGCCAGAACCTGCTCTTCAGGAGATTTCTGAAAAAATTCAGAGCATATAACTGCCTGGGTCTGGGATTCATCCGAGAGTATCGACTCTAAAGGTACGCGATTGTTAAGCGGATCATGTTTTAAGCTGGAAGCCGATTTCACAGCCGAACGCAGCCTGTTTCTTATGCACCATTCGGCAAAGGTCTTAAACGATGCCTTGTGCTCCGGCTTGTACTGCCTCACCGCCGAGAGAAGCCCGAACATTCCCTCCTGGATGAGATCCTCGCTCTCGCCGCCCGCAAGAAACAGAGGGCGCGCACAGATACGCACAAGGCGCATATATCGGGAAACAAGCTCTTCTTCAGCCAAGCTGTCGCCTTTGGCGGCAAGCTCCTGCAGGGCATTATCTTCTAAGTCAGCGTATATGTTCATATGAAACCACTATTACTTCCAACAATACTATTATAGTATATCTCATTTTTGTTGAAAGTCAATATAAGGGGAGCGAAAAAATGCAGAAATTTCATAAAAAAGCGGGTGCTAAATGTCAATTTCCTGCTGCCCGAGCTGCTGAATGCCGAGATGCTCGTAGGTTTTGCGCGTTACGCAGCGGCCGCGCGGGGTACGCGTGAGAAAGCCCTGCTGCAGAAGGTACGGCTCATACACGTCCTCGAGCGTTACGGAGTCCTCGTTTATGGTGGCAGCCAGCGTTTCGAGCCCGACGGGACCTCCGTTATAGAACTCGATTATACTGCGCAGCATCCTCCTGTCGAGCGAATCAAGGCCGCTTTTATCCACCTCGAGCCGTGACAGTGCCATATCGGCAACGGCCTTTGTTATAACGCCGTCGGCCCTGACCTGTGCAAAGTCACGCACTCGGCGCAGCATTCTGTTCGCTATACGCGGCGTTCCGCGTGAGCGCGAGGCGATCTCTACCGCGCCGTCACGTTCTATCTCGATGCCAAGTATATCGGCAGAGCGCTCGACAATGCGCCGCAGCTCATCAACGCTGTACAGCTCAAGCCTGAGCGTGACGCCGAAACGGTCGCGCAGGGGCGCCGTGAGCTGGCCCGAGCGCGTGGTAGCGCCGATAAGCGTAAACTTGGGCAGCTCAAGATGCAGCGAGTTTGCCGACGGGCCCTTGCCGAGGATTATATCTATCGCGTAATCTTCCATCGCGGGATACAGTATCTCCTCGTAGGCGCGGTTCAGGCGATGTATCTCGTCGACAAAAAGAATGTCGCCTTCATTGAGATTGGTGAGCATTGCGACAAGATCGCCGGGCTTTTCTATGGCAGGGCCGGAGGTTATGCGCATGTTTACGCCCATCTCGTTTGCGATGACCGCCGCGAGCGTTGTCTTGCCCAGACCCGGAGGGCCGTGCAGCAGAACGTGGTCGAGCGGCTCGTTGCGCAGGCGCGCAGCGTCAATGAAAACGCTGAGATTGTCCTTAGCCTTCTCCTGCCCTATATATTCGTTTATCGTTCTCGGTCTGAGGCTCCCCTCGCCCGCATCCTCCGGCAGCACCGAAGAGCTTGTCACAACGGGAGTTTCCTCAAGGCCTTCCGAAAAGTTTATACTCATTTATTTTACCTCTACATAAGGTTTTTCAGGGCGGTTCTTACTATCTGTTCCGTTTCCATGCCGTTTATGTCCACGCCCCTGAGCGCGGCATTTATCTCCGCAGTACCGTAGCCGAGCACCGTGAGCGCGGCAATGGCATCGCTTTTGCTCTTGCTGCCTGCGGCGGTCTGCGTCATGACGGCGGGCACTTCATATTCTGCCGTGCCGCCCATCTGCTTAGCCACCTTGTCCTTGAGCTCAAGTATAACGCGCTGTGCTATCTTTTTGCCGATGCCCTGCGCTGCGCTTATTGCCTTTTCGTCGCCGTTCATCACAGCAAGTGCGAGACCCTCCGGCGTTACGGCGCATAATATCGACTGTGCGGCCTTGGGGCCGATGCCGGAGACCGACAGGAGCATTTCAAAACAGCGTTTTTCGCTCAGCGAGGCAAAGCCGTAAAGCTCAAAACTGTCCTCCTTTATGCATTCGGAGATATAAAGCTTTGCTTTTTCGCCGAGCTTCAGCCTCGAGAGCGTATATGCCGTCGTATTTACGGCATATCCGACGCCGCCGCAGTCAATAACGGCGAGATTAAGATCAATATCCGAAACCGTGCCGCTTAAATGGTAGAACACAGTCCTTCATCTTCCTTTCGACTGAGTAGTGAGGTGCTGCTGCGCGCATGGCATATTGCCAGCGCAACAGCGTCGGCAGCGTCATCGGGCTTCGGAGCCGCAGGCAGGCCGAGTATGCGCTTGACCATCTCGATGACCTGGTTTTTTTCGGCTCTGCCGTAGCCGACGACGGCCTGCTTGACCTGAAGGGGCGTGTATTCAAACACCTTGACGCCCGCACGGTAGGCCGACAGAAGGATAACGCCGCGCGCGTGCGCGACCGATATGCCCGTCGTAATATTAGTGTTGAAAAAAAGCTCCTCGACAGACATCACATCCGGAGAAAACGTGCCGATAAGCTCGTTCATATCACTGAATATCCTGTCAAGTCTGCTCGAAAGCGAGGTATGCGCCGGCGTGCTTATAACGCCGCAGGTCACGAGCCTCATCTTCGATTTGTCCGTATCCACTACCGAAAAGCCGACCGTGGCAAGTCCGGGGTCAATACCCAAGATACGCATTTATATCACATCCTGATTATTGATTTTAACACGCTGCGCGGCAGAAAACAACAGAAAATACCGCAGTTGAATACGATCACAAGAAAAAACTGCCGCGCTCATTTTGAGTACGGCAGTCTGCATTATCCGTTATGAGCTCTCGGGTGTGCCTTGTTGTACACATCCTTCAGCTGCTTTTTCACGAGCTGGGAATATATCTGCGTAGACGATATATCGGAATGTCCGAGCATTTCCTGTATCGAGTGCAGATCGGCGCCGTTTTCAAGCAGATGCGCCGCAAACGAATGACGCAGCGTATGCGGCGTTATCGTTTTTTCTATATGCGCCTTCTGCTGATACGACTTTATGATCTTCCAGAAGCCCTGACGCGACATACGCTCGCCGCTGACGTTTACAAACAGCGCCTGCTCAGTCGGCAGAGCGATCATCTGCGGCCGGACAAACTCGATATACTCGTTGAGCGCCTTGACGGCCGTTGCATACAGGGGTATCAGGCGTTCCTTATCCGTGTTCGGCGCACATCTGACGACACCGGCCGAGGTGTTTACATCGCTTATATTCAGCGCAATCAGCTCGCTGACTCTTATGCCTGTAGCATACAGCAACTCAAGCATCGCCCTGTCGCGGTAGCCCTTGGCATCGGTGCAGGAGGGCTGCTCGAGCAGGAGATCGACCTCCTTGCTTGTAAGTATCTGCGGGAGCTTATGCTGGCTCTTTTCCGGTGCGAGCTTTCCCGTCGGATTTTCGCTTACATAGCCCTCGTCATGCAGAACGCCGTACATGCACTTGAGCGACGCTATGGCTCTCGACACCGTAGCAACGCTTTTGCCGTTTCCCTTGAGCCACTCTATGTATTCGGACAGCTCGTCCTCCGTTGCGCCTGCGATATTCTCCGAGGTGTGCGATTCAATGTAATCGCCGAACTGGCGCACATCGCGCATATAAGAACTGAGGGTATTTTGGGAGCACTTCTTCACCTCTGTAAGATACTTATTGAACACTTCGAGGCACTCAGAATTAAGCATCCGGCAACCCCCTTTCTTTTTCTATAACAGAATAAACACCGCCGCAAGGACGATCGCGGCAAGCATAAGCGCAGATGACACGGCGCAGAACACGTTAAGCTCATACCTGAGCCTGCGGTCGCCGCGGATAAGACGCCTCAGCTTGGGCGATAAAGCAAAAACTCGCTCGGAAACATATGCAGCCGCCGCAGTAAACGTGAAAACCGCAGCCGCAAACACATAAAATTCAGCCGAGAAAGGCTTTATATCGGAATACAGGTAAGACAAGCCGGCAGCGGCAGCACCGCAGACTGCCGACAGCAGGACGCACAGTGCTCTCGCCCCGGGCATCACGATGCATGCACAATCAGCCGCAAGCAAAGCTGCCAGCGTTATCCATCCGGCCGCCTTTACCGTCCGGACGATAGACATAATATCCGCCGTCAGCATTGTTCGTAGCAGCGCCGTGCAGACGCAGCCGAGAATAAAAGCCGCTGCTGGAAGCATCCGGCTCAGGTCAAAGCTCGGCGTAAAGCCGGTTTTTTTGCGCAAATCAATACTATCCATCAGTTCTCCTCACATTTACGAAACCGGCGGAGAATAACTCATGGATTTACATAATTACTGTGTACACACAATATAATACAACTTTTCGATGTAATCAAGCGTTTTCTCAAAATAATATCAATTTTGTTAATTATGTCGATATGTTATGTTAACTGCATTATGTAAACCCAGTCACCCTCTGAGCCCGTCAGGCCGACTACCGCAAGTAATAATCACAAGATTTAGACGACGTATTTGATAATTTTCACTATATATAGGTTATCGCTCTGCATTATGTTAACTCATGCTGCTGTATACGCAGAGTTATATCAGGCTCTCTTTTTGCGATTTTTATGAAAGCTTTTGTTACTTTTGCCCAAATTGATGCTTCCGCCTGCCAGGCCGCTCACCGCCGCAACGGCAATGATCCTGATAATTTTAAGCCAATCGACCTCATCAGGATACGCAAGAAGCGGCACGGACGACAAAACGGCGGCATATATAAGGCCTATAGTCATGCCGTGCAGGCAGCGTCTCCCCTGCCCTATGTTGGCGATGACCGTCGCCGTCAGCACGCTGAGCGCTATAGCGGCACTTATGACAAGGTCCGAATGCTCCTGCGTGCATTTTCCGTTTTTCACGAGCAGAGCATAAACACCGCACAGCAGCGCGGTGAATGCTGTCGCCAGCACCGTCCCCGTCACCACTCCGGCCCTTCCCTTACTTTTGCTTGCAGACATAAAAAATACCTCCGGCAAATGATGTTTGTACATCATATTTGTCCGAAGGTATTTTTATGAGCTTATATTACTTCTTTTCTTTTTCCTTTGCTTCGGCAGCCTCTGCTCTCACATTGCTGCTGACCGCCCACTTCTTGAACTGAACGCGGACTCTGTCCTCGCCGGTCTCGATGGTGATATCGTCCTCGGTGACGTGGACGACGGTTCCCATTATGCCACCGATGGTGACGATCTGATCGCCGACCGTCAGTGCGCTGCGCATTTCTTCGATCTTCTTCTGCTTTTTCTTCTCGGGGCGGATCATGAAGAACCACATCAGGACGAAGAACAGGAGAAGGATAATGATCATGGAACTGGAGCTTCCGGCTCCGGTAGTCGTAGCTAAAAACATAGTGTGCTCCTTATTTACATTTAAATTTCGCTTTAAGCATTTAGTTAATTATACATATTAATGTGCTTTATTTCAAGTATTTTATATCCTCGTGTCCAATAATTTTGAATATTGCCCTCTGAACCGCTCAAAATTGCCCTCGTCGAGGCTGAGGCGTATCTTTTCCATAAGCTTATTGTAGAAATACAGATTGTGCATGACGGCAAAGCGCATGGCAAGCATTTCGTTTGCCTTGAACAGATGCCGCACATAAGCCCTGCTGTACCGGCGGCATACCGGGCAGTCGCAGTCCGGGTCGATCGGCAGCTCATCGCGCATGTATTTTTCGTTTTTGATGTTGATAATTCCGCTCCATGTAAACAGATGCCCGTGCCTGCCGTTTCGCGCCGGCATGACACAGTCGAAAAAGTCAACGCCGCGTGCAACGCCCTCTATGATGTTCCCCGGCGTACCGACTCCCATAAGGTAGCGGGGCTTGTCCCTGGGCATGTATTCCTCGACCGCCTGAATGGTATCGTACATTTCCTGATGCGTTTCACCGACTGCAAGGCCGCCGATGGCATAGCCGGGAAGGTCGAGCTCGGCTATCTTTTTCATATGCTCTATGCGAACATCGGCAAAGGTGGCGCCCTGATTTATGCCGAACAGCATTTGTCCGGGGTTGACCGCATCGTCTCTGCCGTTATATTCATTGAGCGCAGCCTTGCAGCGTTTGAGCCAGCGGTAGGTGCGTTCGCAGGATCTTTCAACATAATCGCGCGGCGACGGGATCTTTATGCACTCGTCAAAGGCCATGGCGATATCCGAGCCGAGGTTAGCCTGAATGCGCATGCTCTCCTCGGGTCCCATGAATATATGCCGCCCATCGATGTGGGAGTTGAATTTCACGCCTTCCTCGCTTATCTTGCGCAGGCTTGCAAGCGAGAATATCTGAAAGCCGCCGCTGTCCGTAAGTATGGGGCCGTCCCATGTCATGAATTTGTGCAGACCGCCCATGTCTCTTACGAGCTCATCGCCGGGTCGAAGGTGCAGATGATAAGTATTCGACAGCTCAACCTGACAGCCGATGGTTTTCAGATCGGCAGCCGAGAGCGCGCCTTTTATTGCCGCAGCCGTGCCGACGTTCATGAACACCGGCGTCTGCACCGTTCCGTGAGGAGTTTCGAGCTCACCGCGCCGGGCATGCCCCTCCTGCTTTATAAGATTGTACATAGTCCCCTCCCCTATTCGATAAACATTGCGTCGCCGAAGGAGAAGAATCTGTACTCCTGTTCTACGGCAACGGAATACGCATTGAGAACATGCTCGCGTCCTGCAAGAGCCGAGACAAGCATTATGAGCGTGCTCTCCGGCAGGTGGAAGTTCGTTATCAGCGCATCGATGCATTTAAATTTATAGCCGGGATAGATAAATATATTGGTCCAGCCCGACGACGCTTTCATAAGCCCGTCATCCTGTGCAAAGCTTTCGAGCGTGCGGCATGAGGTCGTGCCGACCGCAATAATTCTGCCTCCGTTTTTTCGCGTTTCGTTTATTATATCCGCCGTTTCCTGCGGGATCATGCAGAATTCGGAGTGCATTTCATGCTCTTCTATCTTTTCCGCCTTTACCGGTCTGAATGTTCCGAGGCCGACATGCAGCGTAACAAAGCAGGTTTTAACGCCCATGGCTTCTATCTCTTTAAGAAGCTCCTTGGTGAAATGCAGTCCCGCAGTCGGTGCGGCGGCGCTGCCGAGCTCGCGCGAGTAGACCGTCTGATAGCGCTCCGAGTCCTGAAGCTCCTCCTTTATATAAGGCGGCAGCGGCATTTTTCCGAGCCTTTCAAGCTTTTCGAGGAAAACGCCCTCAAAGTGAAATTTGACGATCCGGTTTCCGCCTTCGGCAACGCTCATTACCGTGGCGGTGAGCTCACCGTCGCCGAATGTGAGCTCAGTTCCGGGCTTTGTTTTTCTTCCGGGTCGGCTCAGGCACTCCCAGCAGCCGTCGCCCAGGTCACGCAGCAGTACAAGCTCGACAAGGCCGCCGCTCAGGCGCGAGCCTATAAGCCTTGCCGGAAGCACACGCGAATCGTTCATTACAAGGCAATCGCCTTTCTTGAGGTACTTTGTTATATCATGAAAATGAGCGTGTTCGATTTCGCCGGTGTTCTTGTCAAGATGCAGAAGGCGCGAGGCATCGCGCTTTTCCAGCGGTGTCTGAGCTATGAGCCGCTCAGGCAGGTAAAAGTCAAAATCCGATTTATTCATTGATCATGCTCCGTTAATATATTGAGTTATCATTATAATACAAAACACGCGATAATTCAACAAGGCATATAACGCACAGTGGATTCATACTGTAGGAGTTACAATGATGAGAGACAGATAAGAAAAAAGGATAGCGAATAGGCGA